>JACDDU010000001.1 GCA_013816845.1 Gammaproteobacteria bacterium | reverse complement strand
TGTTGTTGTTGTTGTTGTTGTTGTTGTTGTTGTTGTTGTTGTTGTTGTTGTTGTTGTTGTTGTTGTTGTCAGTAATGATGTCATCATAAGTAAAAGGATTTTTTCTTTTTTTAGAGACTATTCTATTTTTCTTTAGGACCTGTGTAAGATTCGAAGGCGCTTGATAAGTTGAATCAAAAAAATGCGGAATTTTAGTTTCTATAAAATTAGATTTCATATTTTTAATGATATGATTACTAATTTCTTTTTCTGCACCAGATTTTAAATTTGCAAAAGGAGTATTGAGATATTTAAATCGTTTATAGCAACAGTTTTTTAAGCAATCATCCATTGTGATGATACTAAACATGTTTTGTTTTCTATTGTTACTAGCAAATACAACATTTTTCCTTTCGTGCACAGATAAAAATTGACCGGAACAATGAGCTTTAATATGCTTATAAAATTCTTGAGAATCATCAATAGTTGGAAATAAAACAATAAAAATTTGAGATGGATCACTGTTAATAGATGGATATAAACTTTTCATTTCCAGAATTGAAGCAAACTGATTTTTAAAATTATATTTAACAAAATAATCCCATTGTTTTTGATTAGCTATTGCCGGTAGAGCTTCAGGAATATTTGCTAAGTTTTCCTGATTTTGATTGGTATCCTCAATTGAAATATTGCTACTGTTTTCAATGATTGAGTCATTTGTGGACGTTGACGGGTTCAGTAAAAAATTCACTGACATGGGGTTAATGGAATGATTCTCGTCTCGATTTTGCATTTTTTTCTCAACTCAATATTATTTAGCATTATTAGATCATATGGTCCTTAACAAAATATTAGCAATATGTTATTCGAATTAGATACCCAATACCTGACCGAGCGTATGATAAATCGCTTTAGAAATAATCCGTTGCAACCATAGGAGGTACGTAAATGGGAGGTTGGTTTATGTGACTTATAACGGATATTGCTGTTTCAATAATGGAAAGATAAATTTATGATAATTAATGAATCGCATAACCTTTAGTTAAATAAGAAGCATACTAAGCCGCACATATTCTAAGCTTAAGGCTGTGATTTTTTAAACTATCATAAAATTCTATCTTAGATCACATTTATCAATACACGTTTTATCATAAAAAAATCCCCAGATAGATGGGAGAATTCTATCTGGGGAAAATGCTCAAGTATGTCGTCAAAATAGAAAGGAGATCCTACTTGAGTTAAACCCTAGAGTTGCTTCAATTGGTTAATATTTTTGATCATGGCGTACTGGTGAATATTTTTAAAAAAAAGTGAACGTTGTAATTCTTGAATTTGCTGCGCACTTGCTAAAATAAAACTTGACCCTAATTTATTGGCTAGACGAAGGACTTCTGTCCGAATCTTACCCGTGATAAGCCATTGATCGGTTTTAGCGATGGTTAAATGCTTGCCCACTGTCGTTAAGGATTGTTTAGCTTCATCGTAATATTTCTCAATGAGTACACCCATTGATGGAATATTAAAGTAACACGTAGGAAGTCGAGGGATAACGTGTACAAGGCTAAGTTTAATTTCAGCTTTTTGAGCTTCTTCTGAATTAAACGCTTTTTGAATTTGCAGGACTTCGTTATCAGTGATTGCATTGGTAACAATAAGCACTTGTTTTCTGGTGTCCATGGCTGCCTTCTCCTAAACGCTTTCTTATCTATACAATTTAGTGGGGGATACCAATCATCGCACTAAATAACGCTAATAAAAATTGGGAAAAGACCAGGAGAAAGTACTTACATGTACCTAGCTAATTAAGGGTTAGCCCCATCAGGAAAGCACTAATTTGATTTAGAAAAGTACTAAAAGTTAATATTTGAGTCATTCCTCTTCAATTGCCTCTTCTTGAATGCTATTGGTAAGCACCAATTTCACTAATTCAGGTACTGATTTGACTACCATTTTCTTCATTACCGAGGCTCGATGTGCCTCTACCGTTTTGAGAGAAATTTTAAGTTCTGCTGAGATAACTTTGTTTGGTTTCCCAGCCACAATACCTTGTAGCACTTGAACTTCACGGGGGGAAAGTAAGGCAAATTTAGCACGCGCTTGGGCTGACTCTTGACGCTTCTCGCGATTGGCTTTATCTAAACGTAAAGCTTTGTTTATACTTTCCAGTAAGACTTGATCGTTAAAAGGTTTGGTCAAAAAGTCAATTGCGCCGGCTTTCATTACGCGCACAGCAAGCGGTACATCGCCATGTCCACTGATAAAGATAATAGGTAGGGTTGGTAAGCCTTGCTCATTTAATTTAGTTTGTAACTCAGGGCCACTCATGCCAGGCATTCTGACATCTAGTAATAAACAGCCATGCTGTTGAGGGTCATATTCTTCCAAAAACTCTTGCGCGCGGACGTAAGTTTTAACTTTCAAGCCGATTGATTCAATAATCCATGTTAAAGACTCCACCATAGCGTGATCATCATCGATGATATAAACAATGGGCTCAAGTGTAGACATGTCTTACTCCTATCAAATGGACATGGGTAAAGAAAAACGAATCCAGCTGGAATTATTAGTGTTGGCGTTAATTGTGAATTCACCACCATGCGCTTCAATAATAGAGCGACAAATTGCGAGTCCCATGCCTCTTCCATGGGCTTTAGTCGTGAAAAAAGGGGTGAATGCTTTATGAATAATTTCTTTTGAGAATCCAGGGCCCGTATCGTTCAAAGTAATTTCAATGCATTCAGGCTGAATGAATTTAGTTTGAATGTGGATGCGTTTCTCTTTCAAATGACATTCATTCATGGCTTCAATGGCATTTTGAATCAAATTAAGAATGACTTGTTGAATTTGAATTTTATCAATAAAGATGAAAGGTCCAATCTTATCAAGATTATAATCAATTTTTGTTTTAGAAGTGATGAGTTCATGGCGAATTAAACTGACCGTTTCGCGAATCATATTATTAATTTTACAAGGTGTCTTAACGAGTTGTCCTTTGCAAAAGAAATTTTTCAGACGATGAACAATTTCCCCGGCACGCTCAGCCTGCACGACTGCTTTTTCCATGACATTTTTTAATTGATCGCGATCGTGATCACTCATTTGCAAATGGCGTACACAACCCCGCGTGTAATTAACAATCGCAGCCAGAGGCTGACTAATTTCATGTGCCATACCGGAAGCCATTTCTTCCATGGTACTTAAACGAAATACGTGCGCAAGTTGTTGTCCCCGCAAACGGGCTTTTTTATCGAGAACGCGATCAGTGATATCCCGCGATGCAAGTTGGATTTCACTTAAACTTCGATCATGTTCATCAATAATTAAGCGAATGTTACTTTCAAACCAACGATATTCTCCTTCCTTTCTTTTTATTCGATAAACAATCGGACGGTTGTTAGAATCTTCACGTCGTTTATTAAAGGCTTTTTTCACTTTGGCAAGATCGTCGTGGTGAATCAGTTTGAAAATATTTTTATCAATTAACTCATCAAATTTATAACCAATTGAAGTTTTACAAGCAGGTGATATATACAAATACGTACCATCGGGTGTGTGTGTGGAAATAACATCCGTTGCATTTTCAGCTAGTAAATGAAAGCGTAATTCGCTTTCTCGTAAACGGCGCTCATTTTGTTCCAAACTGTTTAAAGCTTCAATGTTCAGCATGTTGACCGCTGAAAAACTAGTTAGGAGAGAGGTTAAATGTGAGTGAAGTTGTTCCTTTACTTTAAGTACGTCATTTAAGTCTTTTTTATAGGTGGAAATATTATGATGGATAAGTAAAGCGGTAATTTTATGTTGCTCATTCGGAGGAAGCGTGCAGAGCGTAGATCGACAGAACCCTTTGACACCATTTTTACGAGTGAAAGGTGTTTCTTCCTGCCATTTTTTTTGGCCGGCATTAATTTCTTGAATTATTTTAGGGAAAGGATAATTACGGTCATAAACAAAATTGATCGACCAGCCAATTGCTTCGCGTTTGGAGTAGCCAAATAAGGCAATAGCAGCTGGATTCCAGTTGATCACTCGTCCTGCTTTATCAAGAAGAACCGCACTATCGCCGATGGCATCAAATAATCCTTGGCCGTCCATATTCGTTATTCCTTTAACGAGACGCTTAAATTGATCGTGCCTTGATGCTAAGATTGCCGGAACAAATTGCCCACATATCATATCATGTCATTCTCAAGTTTTCATGGACTGGATGTTGGAAGATTGATGAATGTAATTCTTTGAGTGAGGTTACTACCTGATGCGAATACATATCTTAGGCATATGCGGTACATTTATGGCCGGCTGTGCAGTCCTTGCATGTGAAAGTGGAATGGCGGTCAGTGGCTCTGACATGAATATTTACCCACCGATGAGTACACAGCTAAAAGAAGCCGGTATTACCTTATTCAATGGCTACGATCCGAAACATTTGGATTTAGATGAAATTGATTGTGTAGTAGTTGGTAACGCAATCAAACGAGGCAACCCTGCGTTAGAGTATATTCTCGCTAAAGGAATTTACTATACGTCAGGTCCTGCATGGCTTTTTGAGCAAGTGTTAAAAAAACGCTGGGTTTTAGCTGTGGCAGGCACGCATGGCAAAACAACAACCAGTAGCATGGTTGCTTGGATATTAGAAAAGAATAAAAGAGAACCTGGTTTTTTAATCGGCGGTGTGCCGCAAAATTTTGGAATTTCGGCAAAATTAGGAGGGGGCAAATATTTTGTCGTTGAAGCGGATGAATACGATGCCGCATTTTTTGATAAACGCTCTAAATTTGTTCATTATCGTCCCAAGACCCTCGTTTTAAATAATTTAGAATATGATCATGCAGATATATTTCCAAATCTAGCAGCTATCCAACTTCAGTTTCATCATTTAGTTCGAACCGTTCCACCCAATGGCTGCATTATATATCCCCAAGAAGATGCTAATTTAGAAAATGTTTTAGCCAAAGGATGTTGGACACCTTTAATCACATTGGGTAATCAAAAGGCCAATTGGCAAGCTAAATTGGTGAAGCCCGACGGGCAGCTATTTGACGTCTTTTTTAATAATAAAGAAGTGGGTAGGGTAGAATGGGACTTATTGGGCGCTCACAATGTTCATAACGCATTAGCCGCGATTGCTGCAGTTCATCATATAGAAATTACGCCTCAAGATGCTGTCGCTGCTTTATCAACTTTTCAGAATGTTAAACGCAGAATGGAAGTGCGCGCCAATCTACATGGTATAGCGATATACGATGACTTTGCACATCATCCAACTGCAATTCAAACCACCTTAGCGGGTTTACGAGCGCACGTGGGAAAGCAAGCGAGAATTATTGCTATTCTTGAGTTTGGGTCCTATACCATGCGTGCAGGAGTACATAAGGAGAAAATGGCTCAAGCACTTTCTGAAGCTAATCTTGTTTATTGTAAAAAAACTGAATTAGATTGGGGGATGAATACCATGCTTGCCGATTTTAAACAGCCAACGCATTCATTCGCCACCGTTAATGACATGGTTGAAGCGCTTACGCCAACGTTACTACCTGGCGATCATGTTATTATAATGAGTAATTCGGGTTTTGATGGTATGCACCAGAAGCTGATTTCAGCAATCGAAAAAGGTTGAATTTCACAATGCAAGATCATGATGATAAAATCAATTTTGAATTCACCAAGTCCGGTGCGTGGCTTGGATTTATCGCTTATGTTATATTATGTTTATTAGTTATTTTGTTAGTGTAGCGAACATGATGAATGAAAAATTACCCAAAATTATTGTAACGACTGCGCCTAGTTTTGTAGCTGAGCAATCAGACCCTGCGATTCGTAAATTTGTTTGGTCTTATGACATTACCATCAACAATGAAAGTCAATCCATTGTTCAGTTACTTACTCGTTATTGGAAGTTGGTTGATATGACGGGTAAGATTGAGGAAATTCAAGGTGTGGGTGTTGTGGGTTTGCAACCGCTACTTAAACCAGATCAACCTTTTACTTATCGGAGTTTCTGCCAACTCGCCACTCCACAAGGAACAATGGAAGGCTTCTATGTCGTGCAAGATCTTGTGGGCAATCAATTTGAAGTAGCCGTGCCTAAGTTCATGCTAACCGCACCTATTAGTCTAGCCGAACCTGATCGTTCTAAATTGCATTAATTGCATTATTGTGTAACTATTTTTGATTTTCTCTCTTCTTCAGTTAAAAACCTAATTAAAAGTAAAATTCTATTCTTAAGATTTCCTTAAGTAAAAGTTAATACACTTTTAGGGTCTTAACGATTTAGGCTTAAGCTTTCTATGAATGAAAGCGTTGTTAATTATCTAAGGAGAGAAAAATGTCCCAAATCAAATCATTCTTAAAAATCAAACAAACCCTAAGAGAAATCAGCGAAGCTGGATCAAACCGTCATCAAGAATTATTAAGTCTCAAAAGTCTTGTTTGGGAGTTGAGCTCACCAGGCGCTTATCTAGATGGTCCAAATAATACCAAGTTTTATTTAGATACGGATTATAATCTAACTGCACCGGGAAATTTTGGCAGGGATGATATCAGCAAAGAAGAAAAAGCAAATAGAGAAATGAAAAAAGCGTTAATTGTCATTGGCGCCATGATTGATTTAAACAATAAAATAGCAAATGAATCTAAGTATCGTCTCTATGTACTTAATCCTAAAAATAGCGCTTTATATAAAGCTATCGATGAGAAAGTCATTGCTTCCATGACTGATGAAGAGAAGATTGTTGCTTCTGAGGCTTGGAAAGTTTACCAACAATCAAGTTATCGTAATGAACACCAACAACTTCTTAAGAAGATACAAAGTCAACCTAAGCTTCACCATTCCACGACTTCCGACTTATTGCAAAAATTCGCTGGGGATCGTAAACACCATAAAGCCTTTTTAAAAGAAATCAGAAATTTTAATAAAGATGATTTAGATGAAGTTGATATCATTGAGCGTCAAGCGCCTTTAATTTTGAAAGTTTTATCAGTTGCTGAACAGCCAAAACCTCGTGAACATGAAGTTACAGATAATACAATGTTTGCAAAAATTAAAAATGTTGCCAACATCTTTAAACATGGTGCCGCTAATAAAAATGAAGAAGTGCAAGTTAGTCCACCTTCACCTCGAAATAAGCAGTAAGGTTTCATGCACTGCGGACTTAGTCAGTCCGCAGTTTTTTTTAACAATAGAATTGCTTTGGTGCATGCTTCATATCAGTAAAGTACAAACTAAGGATTAAGGCATTATCTTTGATTGATATTTCTATCTAAACAACTAGTTTATGCAATACATAATAAAAAATCGTTTCTGCAACATGTTAATAATGTTATGAAAAGATACGCTTCAGCGTCATAAGGTTTCTGAGAAATTTTCAAAAAGATACTGGATAAATAACTATTCAGCGTTATTTTTTCCGAGGCTTACGTTTTTTTGAAAAAATTGTTTGGTAAATACCAATTAAGTTCCATACGAAAAAAATAAATGAAATCAATTTTCGAACCTTTCTCATTCTCGTTCCCTCTTGCGATCCTATGAATCCTTATTTTAACAAAAAATTAACCATCGATTGCATTTATTTAATTCAATAAATGTTTAGATTGGTCTGCAAGTATTTGTAATGAAAATATTATCACTAGATCAATAAATTGAGCTCTAGTACCTTTTATATCTTTTTTTTTGGTAATTTGATTTCCAAAAACATCGATGTAACTAATCCAAACCGTGCCTTCTGCTTGAGATTCATTATTTGCGTGTGGAACTTTGTCTGGGCCTGCTATGCCCGTAATGGCAATGCTTACCTGAGCTTGACTATTCTTGAGAGCTCCCGCAGCCATTTCCACCGCAACTTCTTTACTAACCGCGCCATGCATTTGTAATGTGGTAGGTTTAACGTTAAGTAAACTTTCTTTAGCAGGATTAGAGTAAGTGATGTAGCCGCGCTCTAAAATAGATGAGGATTTAGGCTCTTTGCTTATTTGATATGCAAGCCCCCCACCGGTACATGATTCTGCTGTAACCAAAGAAAGATTTTTTTCTTTAAAATGTTGACCAATCTTGATAATTAAAAGATTAATTTCCTGATTCATAAACCACCCTCACATTTCATTATATTTTACTATTAATAGTTGGTAAGAACGAAGTCGATTGAATTGTTATTATAAATCTATGAAATACATAAGAAAATATTACTATTGATCTCATCTATTAAAATTATCCATGGATAAATAAACATCAGCTTGATCTGGTGTTACGTATTTTAAATGATGAAATATCTTGCCGTGGATTTTTATACCTTTTTAGTTTAAATTCGCCCCATAATTATTAAAAAAATTGGGAAGGTTAATGTCAACATCGAGAAATTATTACGACGTTTTAGGGGTCAGTGCTTTTGCAACGCCTGAGGTTATAAAAGCTGCCTATCATAAAAAAATTCTAATGCTCCATCCTGACAAACACCCTGTTGCGATTTCGGAAGATAGTACGCTATTTCAAGAAGTTCAGATCGCTTACGAAACGCTTTCCGATGTCGTTAAACGTTCTGACTATGACTTAAGTCATTTGACAGGATCATCCACACCCGATTATGAAGTATCTTCCTCAGTAGATCCTGATGAGTTAGACATTACACAAAATGAATATTATTTTCTCCATTCCATAGCTGAAGATATCGGTTTAGATTTATCTTACATCACAGAATGTTATAAAAAAGATGATGGACGTTATGATAGATTGTCTGGATTAAGGGTTTATTTAGAAAATTTTAAAACAAAATCTAATCCTGCATTGAGTATTAATGAAGCGCTCAATACAACGGATCAAGAAATGACTAATTTAATCACTTGTACAATTTTGATTGAGGAAAGGTATTTGAGTATGGATCAAGCTAAAGCTTTGTCCGAAACAGAACGCCTCGCTATTGCTACAATCCCTATTGAAGGTCATTATATTAAGCGGTGGTGTGAAGCGGCCATGCAAAAGTTAAAAGCCTTGAATGTGCCCAACACAGCGCAACAATCAGAAATGCCTACTACGCAACTTACTCAGACGCACACCATTTTCTTTAAAGCACAGCCCACACGTAAACCAAAGGTAGTCATTAAAGATAGTTTTATTGGCGACCTGGCTCGATATACGGGTTTAAACGAAAACTATTTACAGCAATGTTATAATCAAGATAGCGATGTATTCAGCAAAATTTCCTTACTAAAAAGTTATTTGCATAACTTCCATAAAAAACAGTCTTTGCCCGCATTGTCTTTAGAGGAAGTTTCAAAGCTAACCGACCAACAAGTAACAAACTTATATACTGCCTATGACTTAGTGAAGCATAGCTTGCTCTCTTTAAAAGAAGCAAAAGATTTGACTTCTGGTGAACAACATTGTCTTGCAATTACTTCGATATATCCCAATCAATTAAGTTGGGCGAATGAAGCTTACGAAAATCTTTTAAATTTCCGCAATGAATCGCAGCTTAACTTCAATCGTGGTAGATTTTAGCGGATAACAATAACACAGCAAAAAATTTCTCAATCAATTAACGACGGTTGAATGCAACTTTAGCCTGGATTTCTTTCATTTAGTCCAGGCTAAATTTATATGATGAGTGACTTATGCGATAAAATTTTGTTCCTATCCTTTACGCAGAGGAGAGGGTGAGGAAGAATTGTTTGGTACGTTTTGTTCAAGTATAACTCTAGTACCATGTTTACATCTGCCTTCTGCAACTTTAAATAAGCCTTGATCGCCGAAATAACCAGTCGTTTGAATAAAGGGTTTTTCAACTGCCTTATATTTTATCTTTAAATCATCCCACGCAGTGGCTTGTTTTTCTTTGGTGGGAAAAGTGAATAAAGTAGCCTTGGGATTGCAATCATTACCTAACCTTCCTTTGCCTAATAATATTGTGTTCCTCGTCATAATCATTACCTCTATTTTATAGTTAGTTTATATTTGCAAAAAGAATATCATACGCGGGTAGAGGAGGTCTATTGGGGAAGTTTAAGGGTTAGATGAGACTATCTCTATAACTAATCACATTAATTACCAAGGATGGGATTGTTTAATATGGTAGGTGTTGACTTATATCTATAAGCGTACTTGTTATTATGGGCTCGATATTTGATTCCAATATTGACAAAGCCTTAGGCTGAAATAAGCATTGTCAGCCACAATTCTTAAACGTACTTATAATTGAAATCAGTTCACTAATTCTTTACGCGAATGTCACGCAGATATTCATCGCATAATTCCACAAATTAAGACGTCCAATCACTAAATAGATATAAATCAAAACCTCGTACTTCAACTCTGGGCGAACACTTTAGCTTTTGATCAGTTAGTTTTGGCATTGCAAAGTCTTTCAAAATTTGTAATACAGCATCGCCTATTTGCTGTTTCTGAAGCTCGCTTCGTTTAGCTTGTATACAAACCTGAACAAAAATAAATGCATCTTCGGCATTGTATGCATCACCAATCAAAAAATCGGGATATTTAATTAGTCGTCCTTTGCAACGATTTGGCGAAACTTCAACAATCTTTGCAACATTTGCATTAATATGTTTTAAAATTTCTTCAAAGTTAACTTGTGTAATATTTGCAGAATATTCAATATATATTTGCGGCATATTTTTCACCTCATTGGTTGTTACTATTATTGAATTTTCACGGCATTCAGTTGTTGCATTAAAGTTAAATTGTCTTCTAAATGCCAATCTTCAATAATCTTACCTTCTTTAATATGTAAGATATCAATCGCTAAAAATTTGACTGGTTTATTGGTCGGCGGATGTCCTTTAAATTCTCCAGCAAAAGTGCCTTCAAAAAGTAAACGCGCGGTCACCATTTCTCCAACGATTAATAAATCATCTAAGGAGCAGGAGAGATTTGGAACGGCTTGGCGAAAAGTTTTTGAAGCAAGCTTTAAACCCTCTGGACCTTGCGGACGGCCTTGAGGTAATGTGTGATCGATAAAATTTGGGGAAAGTACTGCATCAAGGTACTTCGTGTTCCCTGAATTCCAAAATGTATAATAAAGTTGGGCAGTATCAAGCATTTGTTTGGCGGTTGATTTGTTTAGTGATTTATCTATGGTAATTGATTTAGGTTTGACCCACTCCCTTTTATTCATTTCAGTTGCGGATGCGATTTGTATGGCACCCATCATGATAAGAGTAAAAAAAATTGAATTAAATAAATTTAAAAATTTCATGATATCATCCTTGAAAAAATAAATTTACAAAAAATTTATTGGTTTTTTAGAGTCCAGTTAGCAATTTCATCTTTACGTGCAAACCAAATGCCGCGGTGCTTGCTTGCATAATCTAAAAACTTATCCAGCGCTTTAACGACAGAAGGTGTTCCGCCAATTCTATCGTGCGTGCTAATCGACATCATGCGTTGCCGAGAATTGCCTTCTGAATAAAGTTGATCAAACTCATATTTCAGTGTTTGGAAAAAATTATCCGGTGAAAAATGTCGTCCTTCAAATAAAACAATATCATTGCATCTCAAAGTATAAGGAACGACAACAAATGGATGCTTATTGGCTTGAATGATGAAGGGATGGTCACGACTAACATCATCGATATGATAAAGAAAACCTAACGCTTGTAAGATTTCAATTGTATTGACACTGCGTCTTAACCAATTACAATTGTAACCCACTGCCGTTACCCCTGTTACCTTTTGAATAGCTTTCACACCATCAGCTATAAATTTTTTTTCCTGTTCTCTCTTCATATTATATTGAGATTCCCAGCTCATACCGTGGGCAGCAGCTTCATGACCTCTTTTAACAATTTCTTTCGCTAAATCAGGATTCGCAAGGACTGCTTTACCGACCATGTGAGAGGTTACTTTGATGTCATACTTATCCCATAACTCCAATAGACGTGGAATACCTTCTAGATAACCATATTCAAACCAAGTTTGAGCTGGCAAGTCAGGATATTCACTCGGTAAGGGAGTACCTGAGAATGGGCTTTCAACGCCGCGATCAGGTTGGCCTCCTGCTTCAAATTGCATAGAAATTGATATCGCTAATTTAGCTTTATTAGGCCAATATGATCGCAAAGATTTTTTTGTCATTTGACTTCCTTAGATAAATAATAAATTTCATTTAAAAGTTTAAATCCTATCTATTCATCAAAATGTAATAACTTCAGCACTACAAATAAATAGCGATCGTAAGGCAGTTAGATATCAAAAAGTGAGTCCGGCCACTCAAAATTCATGTTTACATCGTTGCGAGTTATCGGCTTTGAGAAGGTTATAGCGATGGTCCCCATATAGGATTTTTCAAAGACAAAATTAATGATGGTCGGCATTACATCTACCTAAATCCATGACTTAGATAATAATCACCCTAGTACTAGGGGTATATAATATAATAAACGAGCAAGGCTTAATTTAGAAGAAAGAAAATAGCAGCAGTGCGATTTGGATCAATAGGGCAAATGGCAGAGCATTCGAATGGATGAAGCTAGGACAATTTCGAATTGAATATAGAGAGGAAGGGATATGTCGTTATTAAAAAAACGTTTAATTATTATAGGCGGAACTTCAAGAATAGGATTGGCAACTGCTAAGTTAGTAGCAAGTCAAAGCATGCAATTGGTAATTACTGGTTTTAATCCTATTGATCAGTCACTAAAAGATACATTACCTAAGGATACTCAATTTTACCAATTAGATATTGCAAACGAAGACGCAGTGCAAACTTTTTTTAAGAGTATTGGAGAATTTGATTATCTTACTACGCCTGGTTCTATGGTTCCAAAAGGGTCATTCTTAACAATGGAAACTATTCGCGCGAAATCAGGCTTCAATAGTAAATATTGGGGGCAATACTATGCAGCTAAATATGGCACACCCCACATCCGTCGCGGTGGGGCTATTGTTTTATTTTCTGGCATGGTTTCTCAAAAACCTCAAAAGAATTTAGTCGTGATGGCATCTGTTAATAGTGCTGTGGAAGGGTTAGGACGTGCATTAGCTATTGAACTTGCTCCAATCCGAGTTAACGTTGTTGCGCCCGGTATTATCGACACGCCACGATATAAAACAATGCCAGAGGACGATAGGCAAGCGATGTTTAATCAATTATCTGAAAAAATTCCAGTGGGTCATATCGGTCAAGCGAATGAAGTTGCTGAAGTAGTTCTGTTATTATTAAATAATACGTTTATGACAGGCCAAACCATATTTGTTGATGGCGGCCATTTATTAATTTAATGTCATTAACGAGCCAGACAGGTCGTTCAATTTACTTTCTACGAGTTCTTATTCTAAGCTGAATATAAGGGGGCGAAAATTTTTACGGATTGAATACGATAAATTATAATTCTAATTTTCTTTGCACATTATCTTGTGATGCTTTTTTTTTGAAAATGATCTCGCGTAGTTTGTTCTAGCATAGGCAAATTCACTTCCATTAATTGGTATTGTTCACGAAGAAATTCATAACCCGCAAAAGGGAGTTTTAATAAATCATTGTAATAAAAAAGTGTTTTGAGTCTTATTTCATCCCACTCTGCGTCTGGACTATATAAACCAGTTGTATCTTGACTAATCTCTTCGAATAAACCAACGTTCCATCGATCACATACATAGCCTTTAAGAGTTAATAATTTTTGACCTACTTCTTTTATTTGTTTATTTTCTTTCTCTAAATCACGTTTTACTACTTTACCATTCGCGAAGATAGCAGTGCTTTTAATTTCAAAGTCCGCAATTTTTTTATCAGACAGAAATAAAAACGTATGATCGTAAATAGGTTCGTTATTTGCATTTCTGGCTGCTGACCGAACGCGAAGGGTTTGCAAACGATAATTAAATTTTTGATCTTGTAAAATTTTAATAGCCGTTTCCATGGTTGATTCAAGACAAGCGCCGCCTGTTTTTGCGGTATTTTTTGATATTTTGTATTGCCAATATAAATTGCAAAAAATTTGGTATGATTTCTCAAACGCTTGAGTTTGCTTTGGCGTGAAATTGGCTGTGATTTGGCTAATTCGGGCTTGCATCTTTAAAGCATAATCGTTAGTTTCATGTTGAGTCACATCGCGAAGATTAAATAAATTTGAAGTTTGGTAGGAAATTTTCAGTTGTGCTTTTATTTCCTCCTCACATTGCTTTGCGTATTTGTTTTTATCTTTACAAGATGATGGCATTATTTTTTTATTAACAATACCCAGCCGAATTTCTTTATTTTTATTAACAACCTGAAAAGAAGGTGTTTGATTACACGTTTCTCGTAAATATTTATCGTCCGCAATAGCGCTAAGCATTTTTTTATCTTTTCTAGGATTTTTAGATAAGTAATCTAAATAATTATTATCTACACTTTGTGTATGAAATTCATGAAGTAGAGCAGTTGTTTCTCTAGAAATGAGTGCCGGTATCGCAGTGGATGGACTGTTATCGGCGTTGGTTTTTGTCATACCGCAGGTTGGTTCTGCGGCGTTGGAACTTGTGATTGTTCCGCTAAAGAAAAGTAAAGATAAATTGAATGCACCCATGAGACTGATAGAGGGTGCAGAATTTCTATGTGAGTTCATAATAGATTCAAAACTTAAAGTAAGGCTACTACTTATAGCAGAGTAAGCTTACCCTCATCTTAAGAGCGCCCTGATGAAGAGGTGATTAACAATTTTGTCCTACGCTCGTAAAAGATAACGTATTGTTTAGCTACAATAAAATGACCAATGAATGCCCCATGGAAATTATCAAGGCTCTTTTTTTAGTCTAATAGTAACTGTAAAATATGTTGATAGACTTTGCCGATATATTTCATTTTGCTGGGCGCGACAAATATCGTGTCATCACCAGCAACAGTTCCTAAAATTTCAACGTCTCTTTTTAGATCTAGCATTCTTGCCACTAAGTTAGCCGAACCAGGCACGGTATTAATCACAATCAGCATTTCGTTGTGCGTGATATTTAAAACAAGTTGCTTGAGCGTATCTTTCGGCGATACTTGCATTTGTTCAAGCGGCAAGCGATAAACATCTTGTCCATCTTCATTGACCTTAATAGCCCCCAACTTGTGGAGAATCCGAGAGATTTTGACTTGATTAACCTCAAGCCCTTGTTTCTTCAACACAATTTGAATGTCTTTTTGCGTGCTCACTGTTTTTTGTTGTAATAAGCCCTGAATAACCGGTATGAGGGCGTTTGATCCTAATTTATCCTTTACCACGAGCTCTCTCCTCTGGTTTACAGAAAAAAACCTATAGTGTATATTTATACAAAAAATAGTATAATTATGCAAATCGATATGAGGATAGGGTGCCATGCGTAAAAAAATTATTCTAGCTTATTCTGGGGGCCTTGATACTTCTTGCGCCATAAAATGGCTTCAAGAAAAATATGGTTACGATGTCATTGCTGTCGCCATGGATGTAGGAGAAGGCAAAGATTTAATTCCCATCCAAGAAAAAGCGCTCAAAATTGGTGCAATTGGAAGTCATGTCTTAGCGTTACAAGACACATTTGCTGATGAATATTTACTACCAGCGCTGCAAGCGAATGCCTTATATGAAGGAACCTATCCGCTCATCTCCGCTCTCTCTCGACCCCTCATTGCAAAATCTTTGGTTGAAATTGCGCAAAAAGAACACGCTAGTGCCGTGGCACACGGTTGCACAGGCAAAGGAAATGATCAAGTCCGCTTTGATGTTAGCATTAGCGCGCTTGATCCAACGCTTGATATTATTGCACCCGCTCGCGAAAACCCCCTCGCCCGCGAAGATGCTATCCTTTATGCCAAAGCGAATGCTATTCCTTTACCCATTGAATTAAATAATCCATTTAGCATCGATCAAAATTTATGGGGAAGAAGTTGTGAATGTGGCGTTTTAGAAGATCCGTGGGTCGCGCCCCCTGAAGAAGCTTATGCACTCACGCGCTCTATTCAAAATGCGCCAGAGCAAGCAGAAGAGGTAACTCTTGATTTTGTTCGAGGCTGTCCTGTGGCACTAAATGGTGAAAAAAAATCTTTGGCTTCGCTTATCCAAGCGTTAAATCTTATAGCAGGTACGCATGGGGTAGGCCGCATTGACCATATTGAAAACCGCTTAGTGGGGATTAAATCAAGAGAAGTTTACGAAGCGCCCGCTGCTATGACGCTCATTGCAGCTCATCGCGCCCTTGAAGCCCTTACCTTGACGCGTGAAGTTGCTCAATGCAAACCCTTTATTGAAATTCAATTTGCTAATATGATTTACAATGGGCTATGGTTTTCAGAACTTAAATCCGTATTACAAGCTTTTATTACTGAGACGCAAAAGTATGTTACTGGGAAAGTCCGTATACGATTGCATAAAGGCCATGCCATAGTGGTGGGGCGTGAATCACCTTATTCTTTATATGATAAACAATTAGCAACTTATGCAAGTGATGATCAATTTGATCATCATGCGGCGCTTGGATTTATTAAATTGTGGGGTTTGCCAACTGTTACGCAGCATCAAGTATTGAAAAGGAATGATAATAATGAATAAATTATGGGGTGGACGTTTCAGTGAAGCCACTGACCATACGGTAGAAACTTACACAGCATCGATCGCATTTGATCACCAACTCGCGCAGTTTGATATTTTAGGTAGTCTCGCGCATGTTGCAATGCTAAAGCAATCCCAAGTGATTAACGAAAAAGAATACCTTGCTATCAATCAAGGCTTGCACAGCATTCTAAATAAATTAAAGCAAGGTTCCCTCACATTTCATGATGAAGATGAAGATATTCATATGAATGTGGAACGCATGCTCTTGCAAGAAATTGGTGAGGTGGCCGGTAAACTCCATACGGCTCGCAGTCGGAATGATCAAGTTGCTTTAGATATGCATCTTTATTTAAGACAGCAAACTTGTACCATCGTTCAAAAATTACTGGGGTTACGCGAAGTTTTATTAGAACTTGCGGAGAAGCATCAAACGATTATTATGCCTGCCTACACGCACTTGCAGCGTGCTCAACCCGTTAAACTTGCGCACTATTGGTTGGCTTACGAAGCGATGTTAGCGCGAGATACAGCACGTTTAAAAGAGGCTTGGACGCGAATTAACTTGTCACCGCTCGGAGCCGCTGCATTAACAGGCTCAACTTTTCCTATTGATCCACACTATGTCGCGACCTTATTGGCTTTTGATGATACTTATCACAACACGTTAGATGCCGTCAGTGATCGTGATTTTGTTATCGAATTTGTAAGCGATGCCGCCTTGATCATGATGCATCTTTCTCGTTTAAGTGAAGAATTGATTTTGTGGTCATCACAAGAATTTAATTTTATTTCAATGCACCAATCATTTTGTACTGGCAGTAGTATTATGCCGCAAAAGAAAAATCCTGACGTTGCAGAATTAGGTCGTGGTAAAACGGGTCGTGTTTATGGCGCGCTGTTTTCTTTGCTGACTTTATTCAAAGGATTACCACTCGCTTATAACAAAGATATGCAAGAAGACAAAGAGCCTGTTTTTGATGTCATAAAAACAGTCGATCAAACACTTAGTATTTATACGCGCATGCTTGCAAGCGTCTCCATTAACGAAGCGAACATGTTGGCGGCAACGAAAGATGGCCACTTGAATGCAACTGCCATGGCAGAATATTTAGTGAAAAAAGATTTACCATTTCGTCAAGCTCATGCAGTCATTGGTAAAATGGTTGCGTATTGTGATGAGAAAAATACACAATTAGAAGCTTTATCGCTAACTGAAATGCAAACCTTCTCTCCACTCATTACGGATGATGTTTATCACGCCATCGAAATCCGCAATATTCAAACGCAAGGCTTCCAAACTTTACCGGAAACTTTGCGCCAACAAAAAGAAAAGTGCACGATCGACCGACATTTTTTACAGGACAAGGAAGTAATGCTTAGCAATGTTTATAACGCATTTGGACTTTAAGGTTTTTATGAGTCGGTAATGAGCATGATCGCTCGCGTTTTAGCAAGCGTGCAATCCAACTAAATGGTATCGCGACCCAAAAATGCATGGGTTAACGTGCTTAAGTCAATGTATTCCAGCTCACTTCCCAAAGGCACGCCATGTGCAATGCGGGTTACTTTAAGGGAATGTTGTTTGGCTAGTTCTGAAATATAGTGAGAAGTTGCTTCACCTTCGACAGTAGGGTTGGTGGCTAAAATAACTTCGCGTATGGTTTCTTGTTCAAATAACTTTTTTAATTCCGCCATACCAATTTCTTCAGGACCGATTCCATCGAGCGGAGAAAGGTGACCGAGTAAAACAAAATATTTACCTTTAAAACTTCCCGTTTGTTCAAGGGCTGCAACATCAATAGGGTTTTCAACGATGCATAACATCCCTCCATCGCGGCTTGTCGAAGCGCATATTTCGCAAAGCGGTGTTTCACTAAAAATACGACAAGTACTGCAATGACCAATATGTTCCATGGATTCGATTAAGCATCGTGCTAAGCGACGGCCGTTTTCACGGCCGCGTGTCAAGAGTTGTAACGCCATCCGCTGGGCGGTTTTAGGACCAACACCCGGCAAAGAGCGGAGAGCATCGATGAGTTGTTCCAGTAAAGGACTAAAACGCATAAAGATACCAACTGTTTATTTAGGAAGATCACCTAAACCTTCTGGCATTTTAAATCCAGCGAGGCCACCCATTTTGTCACGTAAATTTCTTTCAATTTTGTCTGTTGCGTCATTAATAGCAGCAGCAATTAAATCTTCAATAATTGATTTTTCTTCCTTCAACAAGCTCGGGTCTAAGACCACTTTTTTCGCATAATGCTGCCCAGTCATTGTGATTTTGACGGCGCCACCGCCAGACTGGCCTACAACTTCCATTTCTGAAACTTGTTTTTGAATATCCTGTAATTTTTTTTGCATTTCTTGCGCCCGCTTCATGATTTCATTCAAGCCGACTTTATCATTTTTGTCATTGGTAGGTTTGTTCATGATTAAGATTCCTCACATCTAGGGGTGGTTTGGCGTTCGGCGTAGTGTAACAAAATTCATGCAATGGATCTATGTGCAGCTTACCAAAGGCTCATTTGTGCCTCTTCTTTACGGCGCGGTTTAAATTGAGAAGTGTCCAAGGGCATACGCGGTTGTTCGTTTAAATGAAAACGTTTGCAAGCTAAGGCAAAACGCTTTGCTAAAAGGATTGCAAATTGACCTTCTCCTCGCATTCGTTTGCCAAATGTTGCATCATATTCTTTCCCACCCCGCATTTGTTTAATAATACTCATGACATGCTCGGCACGGTCAGGAAAATGCGCAGCTAACCATTCTTTAAATAAAATTTTAACTTCATGAGGTAATCTAATTAACGTAAAACCCGCGAATTTTGCCCCTCGTTTTGCTGCGAGAGCAAGGATTTTTTCTATTTCAGCATCATTTATCATTGGAATCATGGGAGCGGCCATGACGGTTACGGGGACGTTAACGCCGTTTAGCTTTTCAATCGCGCGGAGCCTTGCTTGTGGGGAGCTTGCACGA
Organism: Gammaproteobacteria bacterium; assembly: GCA_013816845.1. NCBI lineage: Bacteria > Pseudomonadati > Pseudomonadota > Gammaproteobacteria > Gammaproteobacteria bacterium. Next base: position 725,741 of record JACDDU010000001.1, on the reverse strand, counting down.
GGTTCTAAGATGCGTTTTAAATCCATACGCAAAGTAGTTAAACTAATTGCAACAGAAATGAGCTGGCGCTTCGCCATGGCTTCTAAAATATCTAAATCCCGTTCTATCATGCCACTTTTGGTAATGATCGCTACTGGATGATGATACCGGTTTAAGACTTCTAATAAGCTTTGAGTAATTTTTAATTTTGCTTCTGCCGGTTGATAGGGATCTGTATTGGCGCCAATCACAATGACTTTGCATTCGTACTTGGGTTTATTGATTTCTTCTTCTAAACGTTTTGCAGCATCAACTTTGTGAAAAATCTTTGTTTCAAAATCGATCCCCGGCGATAAGTTTATATACGCATGTGCAGGACGTGCATAACAATAAATACATCCATGTTCACAACCACGATACGGATTAATGGATTGATCAAAACTAATATCGGGGGATGCGTTATGCGTAATAATACTTTTAGTTTGTTCTGGATAAAGTACGGTTGCAAGCGGAGCGAGCGGCGCTTCTTCCTCGGTCAAATGCCAGCCGTCGTCATAAGCCTCATAATCATGAATCTCAAAACGTCCCACGGGATTACTGAGCGCGCCTCTATTTTTAATCGTCATGGGCGGTCTTATTATTATGAGTGAGTGATCAATAATTTATGTTAATAGTGAAACTTCAAGTGTTGCATCATACATATCGATGAATTGTTTAATTTTAGGATTTTGTAATATTTCATCTTTAGCTTGTTGTATTTTTTGATCGCGTTCAAATTTCTCTTCTTTGACGGGCGTTGCGATTTCATCAGCCGTAATGGTAATTCCAAGTTGCATAGGCTTTTTAAAATGACGGCTTAATGCTTCTTCAATGCGAGTTTTTAATTTTGTGTTTAGCATGGGTTGATGCAAAGTAGAGAGTGCGAGTTCAACTTCTTTCTCGGTTATTTTGCATAAGGTGCAGTTAGAAGCGAGTGCATATGCCATCCCCGTCAGTTCAAGTTTTTGTAAGAGTTCTCGCCATGCAGACGCTTCATCCGGTGTCGCAGGTAGGGTCTCAGGATTCGCTGTCGGGACTTCTACTTGCCTTTCAGCCGTAACTTGAATGTTAGATTGCGTTTTTATCGGTGTGGGCTTACTCGAAACCATATTTAAGGGTTGCGGGGTAGCTTTACGCTCTGGAACGAGCGTTGAACTGGTTTGCGGTTTAAAGGCAAGCAAGCGTATTAAAGTCATTTCGAAAGCTTGATGCGGGTGGGGGGAAATATTTAAATCACGACGTCCGAGTAAGGCAATTTGGTAATAGAGTTGAATATCTTCGGGTAGAAATATTCCGGCTAATTTTTGCAGGGATGGCGCTTGAAGTGTATGGCCTGGAACAACTTGGGCTAGTGCAATGTGATGAAGTGCGCTAATGATGCCATCTATTAATTGTTGGAAATCAGGCGCCCTTTCACTTAAGTCGTTGGCAGCCGCAAATACTGCGCTTGCATCTTGGCGACTGAGTGCCTCAAGTAAAGGTAACAAATCGTCTTGTGCGACACTGCCTAGCATCGCAGTCACATCCGCTGTATTAACTTGTCCTTGGCCGTAAGCAATAGCTTGGTCAAGTAAGCTTAGTGCATCTCGCATGCTTCCTTCAGCTGCAAGCGCTAAATGTTGCAAAGCATCGGGTTCACTTACAATGGCTTCATGTTGACAAACATGTAATAAATAATCAGCAATTTGTTGGGGTAAAATACGCTTTAAATGAAATTGTAAACAGCGCGATAAAATAGTAACGGGTAATTTTTTGGGATCCGTTGTTGCTAGTAAAAATTTAACGTGCGCTGGCGGTTCTTCTAGCGTTTTGAGAAGTGCATTAAAGCTATGGTTTGATAACATGTGCACTTCATCGATGAGATAAATTTTATATCGACCTTGGTTGGGAGGATATAAAACATTCTCGAGCAATTCACGTGTATCTTCGACTTTGGTGCGGGATGCAGCATCCACTTCGTAGAGATCAAGAAATTGGCCGGCATTGATACTTAAGCAGGTAGGACAAGTTTCGCAAGGGGTCGCGGTAATGCCCGTTTCACAATTCAAACATTTTGATAAAATTCGAGCGAGTGTTGTTTTGCCCACGCCCCGCGTCCCGGTAAATAAATAAGCATGGTGTAAACGTTTTTGTGTTAAGGCATTCGTTAACATGCGCAAAGTCGGTTCTTGACCTACCATGTCAGTGAAAGTTTGGGGTCGCCATTTACGGGCTAAAACTTGATAACTCATCGTGGGGTCTCACTATGCAATGAGAAGATTATTACCTTAGGTTGTTCGACACGCAAGCTTTGACATGGAAATAAGGTAAATAAAATAAAGGGTGAGAGGCAGAAGGTCGATGATTCATCGAAGCTGATAACAGCGAGCACCAGCCGCACTTAGGCGCCCGAATCAGCCACTACCGTTGCTTCCTTCCGGACCTGGCGGGGTTTGCGGCTTATCGTCGCAAAGGGACCAATACTCGCTGTTATCAGCTTAAATAATTGGAGCAAGGCTACATGAAACGTCAGGTGACATCAAGCGTTTATCACCAACTTAATGTTCGGAGAGAGAGGGATTCGAACCCTCGATACGCGTAAACGTATACACGCTTTCCAGGCGTGCTCCTTCGACCGCTCGGACATCTCTCCAGCACGTTCAAGTTTAAACTGCGCGTAAGGTTAATCCAGAATGGCGTGAGATGCAAACGTTTACGTATCAAGAATTTTTTATGAGTAGTTGATTTAAAATAGATTGGTAAATTTTAGTAAGCGTCAAGACATCTTGGACTCGTATTGATTCATTCACTTGATGTGCAGTTGCATGCGAAGGTCCAAGTTCAACGACTTCAGCACCGGTGGGTGCAATAAATCTTCCATCTGAGGTTCCACCGCCTGTTGATAATTTTGTCTCAAGCCCTGTAATTTCTCTGATTGAATCGACAGCCGCTTTAATGAGGTGGCCTTGTTGCGTCAAGAATGGTTCGCCACCCAAATGCCAATCCAAATCATATTTTAAGTCTGCCTGATCAAGAATCTGCGTAGTGCGTTTTTTTAACTCATCAATGGTTATAGCGGTTGAAAATCTAAAATTAAAAGTTGATTCAAGATGGCCAGGAACAATGTTGAGAGCGCCTGTGCCACTGTGTAAATTGGTGATTTGAAATGTAGTAGGGGGAAAGTCAGCATTACCTTGATCCCAAATAGAGTGGGCAAGTTCATGCAAACAGCGTGCCGCGCGATGAATCGGATTCTCTGCTAGATGAGGATGCGCAACATGTCCTTGTTTGCCATGCACAGTTAATTTACCGTGCAGAGAGCCGCGTCGACCAACACGAATTTGATCGCCCACAAGATCCACACTACTTGGTTCGCCAATAATACAATAATTAATTTGTAAATGACGCGTTTGCAAAACGTCTAGCATCTTTCGGGTGCCATGCAAGGCTGGACCTTCTTCATCACTCGTGAGTAAAAATGCAATCGTTCCCTTAAAGCTCGGGTGTTCGGTAACCCACTGTTCAGCAGCGACGACCATTGATGCAAGAGGTCCTTTCATATCACAAGCACCCCGTCCAATGAGGTGATCATTTTCGATAACAGCGGTAAAGGGGTGGGTGCGCCAATCTGTAAGCGGACCGGTTGGTACAACATCAGTATGGCCTGCGAAAACAAAAAGCGGTGCCCCAGAACCATATGTTGCCCATAGATTTGTCACATCTTCAAACTGATGGGTTTCGCAAGTGAAGCCAGCTGCCATGAGTCGCGCTTTGATTAAGTTTTGGCATCCCGCATCATGAGGGGTAAGTGAGGGGCAAGCGATAAGTTGTTTCAATAGATCTAGAGCATTGTCGGACGACATATTAAGCTTCATACCGTAATAATTCATTGAGAGAAGTTTTGCTGCGCGTTTTTTCATCAACTTGTTTTACAATAACAGCGCAATATAAACTGTATTTTCCATCTTTGCTAGGTAGATTCCCAGGTACGACGACACTACCTGCAGGAATGCGGCCATAAGTCGTTTCGCCGGTTTCGCGATGATAGATCCTTGTGCTTTGGCCAATATAAACTCCCATCGAAATAACAGAGCCTTCTTCGACCACGACACCTTCAACGATTTCTGATCGAGCGCCAATAAAACAATGGTCTTCAATGATAGTTGGGAGGGATTGTAAGGGCTCAAGTACGCCGCCAATACCCACACCACCCGAAAGATGTACATTCTTACCAATTTGGGCACAAGAACCAACTGTAGCCCACGTATCAACCATGGTCCCAGTATCAATGTAGGCCCCAATGTTGATATAAGAAGGCATTAAAACGGTATTTCTTGCAATAAAAGCACCTTTACGCACGGTTGCTGGTGGCACAATGCGGACACCATCTTCGGTTAATTCCTCATGCGTTAATGCCGCATATTTCAACGGAACTTTATCAAAAAACTGCGTAAATTGACCTGACATCACTTCGTTTGAATGGATGCGAAAAAAGAGTAAAACGGCTTTTTTTAACCACTCATTTAGCTGCCAACCTTCTGTTGTTTTTTCTGCAACACGCAAAATCCCCGCATCAAGGAGATTGATCACTTCGCTTACAGCCTGTTTCGTGTGGTCGGGGACGTTACTGGGTGATAAGGCAAGACGATTTTCAAAGGCATTATCAATGATTGCTTGTAGAGCTTGCATGACAGGTCCTTAAAGTTGCTACAAATAAAGGCAATATTCAGCTCGATGAAACGAATCAGTTATAGTGATGAGATTGGGTTTCAATTGTCAACCCTCGTCTACATCGTATAAATATTCTATGATAGGATACGTCTCTTTTTGATATCTAGCTGAAAATCACTCATGTCTGAAAAAAAATTAGAAAATCGAAAAATTTTTAATGCGGCTTTTATCTATAAACGCTTGTTTGTTTATGTGAAACGCTATTGGCGCGCATTGGTGGTTGCCATCATTGCGAGCATGCTTTATTCCTCCGTCGATGCCTGGTTTATTTATTTTCTGAAACCCCTTTTGAATGAAGGCTTAGTTGCTAAAAATCATCACTTTTTATTAATGGCACCCTTTATCGTGATGGGTGTTTTCTTATTGCGTGGCATTGCCAATTTCTTTTCCAATTATTGTATCGCTAAAGCATCGCGCAGTGTGATTATGCTTTTGCGCCAAGATTTATTTAGCCATTTGCAAAAGTTACCCGCCCGCTTTTATGATCATACGACCACCGGCAAAATGCTTTCCATTTTATTATACGGTGTGGATCAAGTTGCTAATGCAAGCGCAGATGTTTTAACCACGGCCATACAGTCTGTGTTTCTCATCATGGGTTTGATCATCGTGATGTTTTCAATTAGTTGGAAATTAACGTTAATGTATTTCATTATCATTCCCGTTGTTGCCATTATCATGCGTATCGTTAGTTTACGTATTCGAAGATTGAGCTTAAGTATTCAAGATTCCATTGGTGATTTAAGCCACCATACAGAAGAAAATATCGAAGGATATAAAGTTGTCCGTGCTTTTGAAGGTCAACAATTTGAAGCAGAGAAATTTAATAAGGCTGCACGCATTAATTATCAACGCGAAATGAAAGTTGTCGTGTCGCGCTCTATTGGCGTCTCGGCAGTGCAACTTATCACCGTTTCAGCAATGTCATTTACTCTCTATATTGCAACGCTCGATATAGCAGAATCGTTACTTACTCCCGGTGGTTTTGTTTCTATGATCGGGGCAATGTTAATGATATTAAAGCCAATGAAGGACTTAGCCTTTGTTCAGAATAAGTTATATCGCGGCTTAGCAGGAGCACAAAGTGTATTTGAAATTTTAGATGAGAAGTGCGAAGTGGACGAAGGAAAAATACCCTTAATCCGAGCGCAAGGCGAGATAAGTTTTAATAATGTAAGTTTTAATTATGATGTGGATAAAAAGATTTTACATCACATTAATTTTAATATTTTACCGGGAAAAGTTGTTGCTTTAGTTGGACGCTCTGGAAGTGGCAAATCAACGATTGTTAGTATATTGCCACGATTTTATGATCAATATGAAGGTGAAATTAAACTGGATGGTATTTCATTACGGGATTACCGATTGAAAGATTTGCGGCGTCAATTTGCAATTGTTTCGCAAAATGTAACATTGTTTCATGATACGGTTTATAACAATATTGCGTATGGTCGGTTTGGGGAAGTTACAGAAGCAGAAGTGATTGCTGCTGCTAAAGCGGCGTATGTCATGGAATTTGTCGACGCGCTCCCGCAAGGTTTACAAACATTAATCGGTGAAAACGGTGTTTTATTATCTGGCGGTCAACGCCAACGGATTGCGATTGCCCGCGCAATTTTGCGTAATGCACCTATTTTAATTCTAGATGAAGCAACGTCTGCGTTGGATACTGAATCAGAACGTTTCATCCAATCTGCTTTAGACACTTTAATGAAAAACCGCACAACCCTTGTCATTGCTCATCGTCTTTCGACGGTTGAGCATGCAGATAACATTATCGTATTGGAGGATGGACGTTTAATTGAGCAGGGCACCCATGCCGATCTATTACGGCAAGAAGGTCATTACGCCAAATTGTATCGTATGCAATTTAAAGACTTAGAAACGATTTCACCGGTAGAACCCTTAGCATTTGAAGCTGTATTGACGCATGCTTAGTAAGTTGAATCAGTTGCGATTAAGTTTGAAATTATTTGATCCAAGTCGCTATTGGTATCAACGCACGTTCTCTTTTTTTTCATTACCTCTACTTCCCCTTGCTTGGTTATTCGGTTTCATTGTGATGCTACGACGTTTTCTTTATCGTCACGGGATTATGTCTTCTTATACTTTTTCTGTACCCACAATTATTGTAGGTAACATTACCGTAGGCGGAACGGGCAAAACACCCTTTGTCATTTGGCTTGCCCATTACTTAACAGAGCAGGGTTACGCACCAGGTATTGTTACGCGTGGGGTAGGAGGCATTTTATCTAATACACCGCACTTTGTGCAATTGAGTGATCTGCCCCAGCGGGTGGGCGATGAAGCCATTCTCTTACAAAAATCAGTGCGATGTCCTGTGGTTATTTGCAAAAATAAAGTTGCTGCGGTGCGTGCTTTACTTCAACAGTATCCTTGCGATGTCGTAATTAGTGATGATGGTTTACAACATTATCGACTGGGTCGACATATTGAAATCGCCATTATTGATGAACAAAGAGGTTTTGGTAATAAGCATTTACTTCCGGCAGGTCCCTTGCGAGAACCTATTAAACGATTAAAGCAAGTTACTTTCCAAGTGATTAATGGCAACACGAAAGAAGCCACCATGTCGGTTGAAGCAAGACACTTAGTCTCACTGTATGATGAGGAAACTAAGCAATTTCTCACAAATTTTGCCCATCAAACCGTTCATGCAGTCGCGGCGATTGGTCACCCGGAACGTTTTTTTAGCGCTCTACGCAAAGCAGGATTAAAAGTCATCCCGCATATTTTTCCTGATCACTATTTGTTTAAAGAAGAAGATTTTAAATTTGACGATCGCTTACCTATTATCATGACTGAAAAAGATGCCACCAAATGTAGGACATTTGCAGACGAGCGCTATTGGTATCTTGGCATCGCTGTTAAAATAAGCCCTATCTTTGCTCAAGATTTGCTTCAAACTTTAAAAAATGCCGGAGGTCCATCATGCGATTAAAAACCATCATCCTAAGCTTTGCAACCTTGTTATTAAGTTCACAGTCTCATGCGGCACAGAATCCTAGCGATGAAACAGCTCCTGCTCAACCTGCTGATCATGTTTATTCAGAAGCCAAACAAAGTATTACCGTCACTTCAGACCAACCTGTTTTTACGATCAAACTAAAATCAAATCCAACAACAGGGTATGCATGGTTTCTTCGAGATTATAACCATGATTTAATTACGCCAGTTAAGCACAGTTTTACGCAGCCTGAGCAAAAGCTTATTGGCGCACCCAGTTATGAAGTTTGGGTATTTAAAGCAAAACCAACTGCATTTACCGTGCCCCATCAAACTACAATTCGGATGGTTTACGCACGACCCTGGTCTAGTGCTGATAACTCTACGCAATTGGTTTTTAGCGTTTCACTGAAGAGTAGCGAATGATAATCAGATAAAATAACTATTTTGAGTTTAAGGAAGAAGAACATGCATGGAATTTTTAATTGGCAAAATCGTTACGCTATTCACCAAACTTTTCATCAAGAAACGGGTAACCAAATTGCTCATTATATTGCAACGCCTATTCAATTGTTTGCCATGATTAAATTGCTAGCAATAGGAACCGTATCCGGTTTCGATCAAGGCATTAATATTGCGTTGGTCTTTATTATATTCTTAAGTATTATTTATACGCTCATTCATTTGCCGGTAGGGTTAATTGTTTCAGCTTATTTAACAGGGTGTTGGTATATTGCAAGTTATTATCCATTTTCGACTTCTGCATGGATGGACATGCTTTGCGCCCTAGGTCTTTTTGCTGCGGGTGTATTTATTCAAATTCGCGTGGGTCATCACGTTTATGAAAATAAAAAAGCTAATTTGGGTGCTGAGTTTGATGAATTTTTTCAAACGTACAACCCCATGATTTTTGTTTTAATTTTCTTTTTTCCATTCTTAGATTTATATCATCAGCTCAAAAACTCTAAAATAATCCCTTAATTTTGCCGGTTATACTTATTGCTTTTGGGTAAGGCGTCCATCTTCAAAGACCAACACACCAGGCGGCGTCGACATATAAGTAAAAGTAGTAACCTTTTTCTTTTCAGGGGAATTAGCAGGTGTGGTTTGTTTATTGACAAGCGTAGGATCACCGCAAGCATTCTTAATTTGATCGCGTGTGTCACCTAATCGTACAGGAAGGCCGCAGATCGTGGTTGAACCGACGCCAATTCCATTAACACTAATATTTACTGCTTTTCCCGCTGCGTCAAACGTCATTTGGGTTTTAAGTGTCCCTTGCTCTTGGCCTGCGGTACCTGTCGCAACTGTTTGTGGAATGTAGTAATTCCATTCTTGGGGTCCTTCAGGTGTAACTTCTTCAGTTTCTTCTTTATCCGGCTTGCCACACTGGGCAACGACTTGTTCAGGTGTATAACCAAAATCAATTTGATTAAAATTACTGGGACAAAAAAAAGCGTAAGATGTTTGCGTCAAAAACATAGCGCTTATAAATAATAATTTGGATTTCATTTGTTTTCCTTATTGAGATCATTCTTTACCATCATCGGACGGAGGGAGCTTTTCTAATACTGCCTTTTTCTCCTGCTCTTTGTTTTTTGAGGTAGAGGGATTTTTAACTGTTTCTGTCACTATTTTTCTTGCACGATTGTGGTGTGGCGCCAAGAGAACACCGTGATCATGATGGATTAAACCACTTTTAGACCAGGGTAAACGTCGATAGTAGGGAAGCGGTTCTTCCGGATTAAACAAAGGATATTTAATGATTTCGAAGTAGGGGGAGTAATCAAAATCTTTAGGCGTGTAGAGATAAGGATTTCGATTATACATTTCAACTTCAAGCTCATCATTTTGTTTAACGTAAGGCAGGATAGGAAATTGCACCGAAGAAAAAGCCTCGGCGATTAATGATGAACAAATACCGCTTTCTGCTTCCCCTTGCGACGTACGAAAAAGAGTTGATCCCCAACGTCTGGGTAAGATGGACCACGGCAATAAAAATCGCGCAAGATCCAACAAGTGTCTAACATTGTACGGCTGGCCGAGTGCTTTGATGGCATAACTCATGACTAAGTGCAAATCAGAAGGCGTGATGCCTATCGGTCGACAAATACGAATGTGATGGTGATGATAGAAATTAAGTGGAGTGATGACCGTACCGTGATCAAGTAAATCTTCAATAATAAGCCGCGTATTATCTTTAACATCAGCATGACTGCGAATCATTTGTTGCAAACTTTCATCTTCAATATCAATCAAGCGACCAATATAAAGCGCGGCGTGGGTCCAGGGGCTTTGGGTAATCGTGCGAATAATTTTACTCACCCGACTGCGACCTTCGATAATTAAGACATCGCCGGGACGAATCTCAAATTTCAGCCGATTAAAATCATAAGGCATGATATTGGTAGGTGGCGGTTCGTCAGACAGCCAGGCATCAAGTTTATCGCGTAACTTACGGTATACAGATTTCGACATTCCATGTCCTATAATTAAGTACTACATTTTAAATACGTTTCGCTAATTCTTGCGCATAACCGATATAGCTGGCAGGCGTTAAATCAAGCAATTGTTTTTTTACATCCTGGGGCAAATCAAGTGTATTAATAAATGTATGCAAAGTCATTTTATCAATTACTTTACCCCGCGTTAATGTTTTTAATTGTTCATAGGGAGCTTCTAATTGATAACGACGCATAATCGTTTGAATCGCTTCGGCTAATACGGCCCAATGTTGCTCTAAATCATTTTCAATGACTTGAAGATTAGGTTCTAACTTTCCAACACCTTTACAAATGGCTTGATAAGCTAAAATCGCATGGCTGATCGCAACGCCAATGTTTCGCAAAACCGTTGAATCTGATAGATCACGTTGCCATCTTGAAATCGGTAGTTTTTGTATCATGTGATCGAATAAAGCATTGGCAATTCCTAAATTGCCTTCCGCATTTTCAAAATCAATGGGATTGACTTTATGCGGCATAGTAGAGGAACCCACTTCATTTGCATAAGATTTTTGTTTGAAGTACTGGATCGCAATGTAACCCCAAACGTCACGACTAAAATCAATTAAAATCGTATTAATGCGCATGATAATAGCAAAAAATTCCGCCATAGCGTCATGGGGTTCGATCTGCGTCGTATAAGGGTTCCAAGTCAGTCCAAGTTTTGCAATGAAATTCTTAGCCAAAATTTGCCAATTAACATCCGGATAAGCAATTTGCAATGCGTTGTAATTCCCCGAGGCGCCATTCATTTTTCCTAAGATGGGTGCACTCAGTAATTGATCGATTTGACGTTGTAATCGACTAATGACATTGGCAATTTCTTTCCCAACAGTCGTTGGGCTTGCTGCTTGTCCGTGCGTTCTTGCAAGCATGGGCAAAGCAGCGTAGGTGTGGGCAAATTTACGTAATAGTAATAAAAGTTCATCAAGTGCCGGTAAAATACATTGCGTTCGAGCTGCTTGAAGCATCAGTCCATAAGCAAGATTATTGATATCTTCAGAGGTGCACCCAAAGTGAATAAATTCTGTAAGTTTGGCGAGTTCAGCATTCCCACCGATATGTTCTTTGATGAAATATTCCAGTGCTTTTACATCGTGGTTAATACCAGATTCAATATGCTTGACGCGTGCTGCATCTTGTAGGGAAAAATTCTCAATCATATCTTCTAAAATTTTATTCGCATGGGGTGATAAACGAGGTAACTCAGGAAGATTGCCGAATTCGATAAGCATTTGCAGCCATTTGATTTCCACCATCAAGCGAAACTTGATTAATCCGTATTCACTAAATACAGGACGTAAACACGTAAGTTTTTCTTGATAGCGACCGTCAAGCGGTGAAATGGCCATCAAAACAGCAGTATCCATAAAACCCTCCTCGATAAATCTAGCTTTCAATAATACCACCACCCAAGCAAATATCATCCTGGTAAAACACAACAGATTGTCCTGGCGTAACAGCGCGTTGTTTTTGATGGAAGTTAACTTTGAAATGACCGGATGGCAGGGGTTCAATCTGACAGGGTTGATCTGTTTGTCGGTAACGAATTTTCGCGCTCAAAGGAAGGGTGGGTTCGGGTGGGTGATTGATCCAGTGGATCGATTGGACGGTTAAAGACGCTTTAAAAAGTGCAGGATGTGCTTCACCTTGTACGACTTGCAATACATTGCGTTTAATATCTTTATGTGCAACATACCATGCTGCTTCAATTTTGCCTTTCATGCCGCCAATATTCAAACCTTGTCTCTGACCGACCGTATAAAACATTAAACCTTGGTGCTGGCCGATGACTTCCCCTTCCAGGGTTTCAATTGACCCGGGTTGTTCTTGCATAAAATCTTGCAAAAAGCTTTTGAATTTGCGTTCGCCAATAAAACAAATACCCGTGCTATCTTTTTTTGTTGCAGTGACTAATCCTAACGATTTTGCCATCGCACGCACTTCACTTTTTTGTAAATGACCTAGGGGGAAAAGGCTTTGTCTCAGTTGGGTATGTTGAACGGCATGTAAAAAATAACTTTGATCTTTGTCAGCATCTAATCCTTTTAATAATCGTGTAACATCGCCTACTTTTTCTAGACGGGCATAATGACCTGTGGCAATGTAATCAGCGCCACGATTTTTCGCATAATCTAAAAAAGCTTTAAATTTAATTTCTTTATTACAAAGAACATCCGGATTGGGCGTGCGAAAAGCTTGATGTTCGCGTAGGAAGTCATCGAAGACAGATTGCCAATATTCAGCCGCAAAATTGACACAATGTAATTCAATGCCTAACAAATCACTGACGGCTTGCGCATCTTTGTAATCAGCAGCTGCTGGACAAAAATCCTCGGTGTCGTCTTCTTCCCAATTCTTCATGAAAACAGCTTCCACATGGTGGCCGGCTTTTTTGAGCAAATAGGCAGCGACAGAGGAGTCCACCCCGCCGGATAAGCCTACGATGACGAAAGAAGGAGTCATATTATGATCGCATCACTTGATTCAATTAGTCTTGCGCGTTATTTACCTTCCCTATCATAACAAAAAGTAGTTTATATGACTTCCCTCAAAGTGATTGATTTGATTTAGTTGTTTGCATAAAGGTCGCTTGGTACTATGCGCTTAATTTTAACATTCTACAGACAGGATCAAAACATGAGCTATCAACACATTCAAATTCCTAGTGATGGCGCTAAGGTGACAATAAATAGAGATATGACAATCACAGTGCCAAATAATCCCATTATTCCTTTCATCGAGGGCGATGGAATCGGTGTGGATATTACGCCGGTGATGATTAAAGTGGTGGATGCAGCGATTGCCAAAGCGTACGGAAAAACACGTAAAATCAATTGGATGGAAATATATGCCGGTGAAAAAGCTACAAAAGTATATGGGCAAGATGAGTGGCTCCCGAAAGAGACCCTCGTCGCACTTAACGAATTTGCAGTTGCTATTAAAGGGCCTTTAACTACGCCAGTCGGTGGTGGCATTCGCTCTTTAAATGTAGCATTACGACAAGAGCTTGATCTCTATACTTGTTTGCGACCTATTCGTTACTTCGAAGGGGTTCCAAGCCCAGTTAAAGAACCATGGAAAACTAACATGGTTATTTTTCGGGAAAATTCCGAAGATATTTATGCCGGGATTGAGTGGCAAGCCGACTCTGCTGAAGCTAAAAAAGTGATCGAATTTTTGCGCAATGAAATGCATATCAGCAAAATCCGTTTTCCTAATCACTGTGGCATTGGCATCAAGCCTGTTTCCCAAGAAGGAACCGCAAGATTAGTTCGTGCCGCTATTCAATATGCTATCGATAATGAACGTGATTCGGTAACACTTGTTCATAAAGGTAACATTATGAAATATACAGAAGGTGCCTTTCGTGATTGGGGATACGAAGTTGCTGAGAAAGAATTTGGCGCTCAGTTATTGGATAAAGGTCCTTGGCGAATCCTAAAAAATCCAAACACGGATAAAGATATTGTTATTAAAGATGTTATTGCTGATGCATTTTTGCAGCAAATCTTGCTTCGACCTGAAGATTATAGCGTGATTGCGACGCTAAATTTAAATGGTGACTACATTTCGGATGCCTTAGCAGCTCAAGTCGGCGGAATTGGTATTGCACCAGGGGCAAATATTGGCGATAAAGTGGCTTTATTCGAAGCAACACACGGTACTGCTCCCAAATACGCAGGCCAAGATAAAGTTAACCCAGGCTCACTTATTCTCTCCGCAGAAATGATGTTACGACACATGCAATGGAATAAAGCGGCTGATTGCATCTTAAAAGGGGTAGAAGGAGCTATCAAAGCAAGAACAGTGACCTATGATTTTGCTAGATTAATGGACAAGGCTCAGGAAGTGAGTACATCGGGGTTTGGCGAGGCCATCATAAAGCATATGTAGCGTTCCAAGTCTAATTGCTAAAAAGTACAGAACTTACGCCCATTCTAATAGTTTCCCGGGTGCTTGCCTTCACCCGGGAAGAGCGCGAAGCGTATTGCTTCCAAGCCATTCAATTTATAACAAAAAATTTAAGCGCTAAAAATTGTTTTACGCTTTTTTAGCGAATTTTCAAATCATTTTGGGGTGAGCCGGCAGCGATAAACAGATAACTAGAACCTTCAATTCTCATCTTTAGTAGGGCTTGTATTTAAAAAGTCCTAAATGAATACATATTATACAGATTTTTTCTTTAAGAATCTTTATATTATACCCCTTATTTAAAGCACATTCTCATTCGAAAATATATTTTTCCCCTTAAGGAAAATCTGATTTTTATAGTCTATAAGAAGGTATATACATATGAAAAGTGAGGTGATTAATAATTGTACAGAGCATTGGGTGGTACAACCAGAGGTCACCAATAGTGAACCTCAACTCTACCTAATCCTAATTCACAATGATCACTATACACCCATGGAATTTGTCGTGGCGTTATTAGAAAAGTTTTTTAACATGGACAGAGTCAAGGCAACAAGCACGATGCTTGAAGCACATATGAAGGGTAAAGCAGCATGCGGCGTTTTTACGAAAGATGTTGCGGAAACTAAAATAACACTAACCCTTAGTTATGCGCGTAATCACGAGCATCCACTCATTTGTAGCATGGAGGCAGCTCATGAGTAAAACGAGGAGGAGCGTTTCATGTTGGATAAAGAACTTGAGTACACGCTTAATGTGGCTTTTAAAGAAGCCCGTAGTAAGCGTCATGAATTTGTAACGGTTGAGCATTTACTACTTGCGCTCCTTGATAATACTTCTGCGTTAGAAGTATTAAAAGCATGCGGCGCTAACATTAACCGTTTACGTAGTAATTTAGTTGAGTTTATTGATCGAACCACGCCGCTTATTCCACTTAATATTCATGACCGCGATACACAACCAACTCTGGGTTTCCAACGTGTCATTCAACGTGCCGTCTTCCAAGTCCAGTCATCCGGTAAAACAGAAGTGACAGGGAGTAACATTTTAGCCGCAATTTTTAGTGAACAAGAAAGCCAAAGTGTTTACTTTATTCGCCAAGAAAATATAAGTCGTCTTGATGTTATTAATTTCATTGCTCATGGTTTAGCAAGAACAAAACCAAGTTCCACTGATCGTCCTTTCACTCAATTCAATGAAGAAGGTGATGGGGGTGATGAGGGGAGTAGTCCGCTTGAACTCTATACTGCCAATCTTAATTCAAGAGCAAAGCTCGGTCTTATTGATCCACTCATTGGCCGAGAAGAAGAAATTGAACGAACTATTCAAGTGCTTTGTCGTCGTCGCAAAAATAATGCACTTTTAGTCGGTGAAGCGGGTGTTGGTAAAACAGCGATTGCTGAAGGTCTTGCCCGATTAATTGTTGAAAAGAAAGTACCCGAAGTACTGGAAGAAAGCGTTATCTATTCTCTCGATTTAGGCAGCTTGCTGGCTGGAACTAAGTATCGCGGTGATTTTGAAAAACGATTAAAGAGTGTACTGCATCAGTTAAAAGAACAAAAAGGTGCAGTATTATTTATTGATGAAATCCATACCATCATTGGTGCAGGTGCGGCCTCAGGCGGTCTCATGGATGTCTCAAATCTCATTAAACCATTATTAGCTTCAGGAGAGCTTACTTGTATCGGCTCAACAACTTATAAAGAATATCGTAGTATCTTTGAAAAGGATCATGCACTAGATCGAAGGTTTCAACGCATTAATGTAAGCGAACCTACTATTGAACAATCCATTGAGATTTTGAAAGGTTTACGTGGACGGTTTGAAGCACATCATAAAATTAAATATACTGATGAAGCATTAGATGCAGCAGCTCGCTTAGCTGCACGCTATATCAATGACAGACATTTGCCTGATAAAGCGATTGACCTTGTTGATGAGGTTGGTGCGTATCAATATTTATTACCTGAAGTTGATCGTAAAAAAATTATTGAAGTGGTAGATATAGAAAAAATGGTCGCCAAAATTGCACGTATTCCTGAACGAAATGTATCAGCTTCGGATCGAGAAGTATTAAGAAACTTAACTCGCGATTTAAAAATGATGATTTACGGTCAAGATGAATCTATTGAAACGTTGGGTGCTGCAGTTAAGCTTGCGCGCTCAGGTTTGCGAGATCCGAATAAACCCATTGGTTCCTTTATGTTTGTCGGGCCAACAGGGGTAGGTAAAACCGAAGTTTCAAAACAACTCGCTAAAAACTTAGGCGTAGAATTATTGCGCTTTGACATGTCGGAATACATGGAACGTCATTCCGTATCGCGTCTTATTGGCGCTCCGCCAGGATACGTTGGGTATGATGAAGGGGGGATGTTAACAGAGGCAGTTAATAAAGCACCGCATTCAGTGGTCTTATTAGATGAAATTGAGAAAGCGCATCCTGATGTTTATAATTTGTTATTACAAATTATGGATCATGGCACTTTAACTGATATGAATGGACGCAAAACTGATTTTCGTCACACCATTTTAATCATGACTTCAAACGCAGGCGCAGAGTCCGTCGACAAAGGGAATATTGGTTTTACCGCTTTAGATAATAATGGTGCCGAAGTCATGGCTGCTGTTCATCGCGTTTTCTCTCCAGAATTTCGCAACCGGCTGGATGCAATTATTCAATTTAAATCTTTAGATTCCAAAACGATACTCTCTGTCGTTAATAAATTTGTCGCGGAATTAGAAGGACAATTAGAAATGCGTCGCGTTATTTTAGAAGTAGATGCTGACGCTCGCTCTTGGCTTGCAAAAAATGGGTATGATAAAAAAATGGGAGCGCGACCCATGGCAAGACTAATTCAAGAACAAATCAAAAAGCCACTGGCTGAAGAATTGTTATTTGGTAAATTAAGTAACGGTGGCCATGTCAAAGTTACGACCAAGAGAGGTAAGCTTGATTTCGTTATCGAAGATACGTTAGGAACACCTGTTACTAACGTAAATTAAGAAACGAAGCCCTATGCACACTCCTCCTCGCATAGGGCTTTTTATTGTTTACGATTTAGCAGACTCACATCACTTGATCTGAAATATTTTTATTTAAATCCAGGTGCAATCAAGGGAAAGGTAGGAAAGCGTCGGGTGATTCAATGAAGTGAGAGCAGCCTCAATTCATCATGGCGTAACCAAAATTGAGGCTTCCTGCTGATTCAAATGTGAGCATTCAATCTAAAAGTTTACTCTTCTTTAGCGGGAGTAGGTCGCGGGGAGCCTTCTTTGTGACGGAATGTAATGCGACCTTTGGATAAGTCATACGGTGTCATTTCTACCGTCACTTTATCGCCTTTCAAAATACGGATGTAGTTTTTGCGCATTTTTCCGGAAATGTGAGCTAATACAACATGACCATTTTCAAGTTCAACGCGGAACATGGTATTAGGAAGTGTATCAACCACCGTTCCTTCCATTTCAATTTGTTCTTCTTTTGCCATCTTTTCTATGTCTCAAGTTAGGGAAGCCGGAGTATATCACTTCAATGATAGATTTTTAATAATAATAGGCTTAGTTATTAATTAATCCTAATTCATCTAAATACTTATCTGCATCAAGAGCGGCCATACACCCTGATCCTGCGGCAGTTATGGCTTGTCTATACGTTGGATCTGAGACATCCCCTGCGGCAAAGACGCCCGCGATGTTAGTTAAAGTTGCGCCAGGACCAATGCCACCTTTAACTTTCAGGTAGCCATTTTCCATATCCAGTTGATTGCTGAAAATATCGGTGTTGGGTTTATGACCAATGGCAATAAAAAGGCCAGTTACATCTACCTTTTTTTCCTCGTTCGTTTCTATATTTTTTATCCGAATGCCATTTACGCCTTGGGGATCACCAAGAACTTCTTCAATTTTACTATCCCAAAGGATCTCAATTTTTCCCGTTTCTACTTTTTGCATTAAACGATCAATTAACATTTTTTCAGCGCGTAATTTATTACGCCGATGGATAAGGGTAACCTGACTTGCAAGATTAGAGAGATAAAGGGTTTCTTCTACGGCTGTGTTACCGCCGCCAACAACTGCAACTTTTTGGTTACGGTAAAAAAAACCATCACAAGTAGCGCAAGCTGATACTCCGCGACCTTTGTAGGCATCCTCAGACGCTAACCCTAGATACTTTGCGCTCGCCCCTGTCGCAATAATTAAAGCATCGCTCGTGTAAGTGTGCTCGCCTTTTAAGGTAAAAGGTTTTGATTGCAGATCGGCAAAAGTGATGTCGTCGTGAATAACTTTGGTATTAAATCGCAAAGCATGATCTTTCATGTTTTGCATTAAGTCTGGACCTTGTAATTTTTCAGGTCCGCCAGGCCAATTGTCAACGTCTGTGGTGAGACTTAATTGTCCACCGGGTATTAAACCGGTAATTAAGACAGGATTTAAATTAGCACGCGCAGCATAAACTGCAGCGGTCCAGCCAGCAGGGCCTGAACCTAAAATGATTAATCGGTGGTGTTGTACATTTGGCATTCTTTCTTCTCGTTATTCCTATCCACTATCAAGGTAGTATATAGTACGAGAACCGAGAAGATGGGTAAACCCAATATTTTCAAAAGATTATTCATGATGAAGAATCGTTATAAATCGGCTAATAGTAATAAGTCTCGACGACCCCTGTCCGTTCAGATGCGCCATCGTTTGCAGGAAGGATTATTTCTACTTGCGCTTGCTTGCGGCATTTTTTTGTTTATATCACTTGTAACTTATCACACTGTCGATCCAAGTTGGTCAAGTTCGGGAAGCAGTAGTAATGTCATGAATTGGGGCGGTCGCGTAGGCTCTTATATGGCAGACCTCTTTTTATCTCTTTTCGGGATGACTTCTTTCTTTGTACCCTTTGTAATTATTTTCTTTGGTTGGTTGGGATTACAAGAACGTGAATCGGAACCCACCGACAGAAGGGAATGGATCTATAAAGCGAGTGGTACCGCTTTTATAATTATGGGCGTGTGCGGATTGATGAGTTTTTATTACGGCGCAACCGTGACGCTACCCGCGAGTGGGGGTGGTATTTTAGGCGATTTAGTGGGAAGAGGATTTTCACGACTTTTTAACAAAACTGGAACAACCCTACTATTTATCACGATGTTTCTGTGCGGTGTTACTTTAGTTACAGGTCTTTCTTGGCTCGGATTGATGAAAGCAGGTTGTTTGAAAACATGGCGCCAGGCAAAAAACTTTCGACTTCGTAAGAAGTTAGAATTGGTTGTTAAGCCGGAAGTGAATAACGTTATCCTTCCGCAAGTCTCGTCCACCCTTCAAAATAGACTCACTTCACTTTCATTAGTCAAGCCTGTGGTTGTTGCGAAACTCGACCCGCCACGCGAGAAGAAAAAGCCAGTTGATATTGATCCCAGTATAAAATTATTACCCGGTCATTTGCCGCCGTTAAGTTTATTAAATCCCCCACCTGCCCATGTGGAAAAGGCGTTTGCCAATATTTCCTTTGAAGAACTTTCGAGATTGGTTGAGCAACGTTTAGCAGACTTTGGTGTAGAAGCAAAAGTTGTAGCAGTTCATCCCGGCCCGGTTATTACGCGTTTTGAATTAGAACTTGCTCCCGGTATTAAAGTAAGCAAAATTACAGGGCTTGCAAAAGATATCGCGCGTTCACTTTCCGCGGTAAGCGTCAGGGTTGTCGAAGTTATTCCAGGAAAATCAGTCATTGGTTTGGAAATTCCCAATGAAAATCGGGAATTAGTCACACTCAGAGAAATATTAGAAACACCGCGGTTTTCACAATCTCGATCTCCTGTCAGTCTTGTATTAGGGAAAGATATTGCTGGGGCATCTGTCGTTGTTGATTTAGTAAAAATGCCGCATCTTTTAGTCGCAGGTACAACTGGGTCGGGCAAATCTGTATGTTTAAATGCAATGTTGTTGAGTATGTTATTTAAAGCGACACCCGAGCAATTACGTTTAATATTAATTGATCCCAAAATGCTTGAGCTTTCTGTTTATGAAGGTATCCCACATTTATTAACGCCGGTTATTACCGATATGAAAGATGCTGCCAATGCTTTGCGGTGGTGCGTTGCAGAAATGGATAAACGCTACCGCTTAATGGCGTCACTGGGTGTGCGAAACTTAAGCGGCTATAATCAAAAAGTTTATGATGCAAATAAACAAGGTCAACCGCTTCCCATGCCAGGGACGCTCGTGACAGATGAAGCTTCGGCGCGTGCTTTCCTTGAACCTTTACCTATTATTGTTGTGATAGCCGATGAGTTAGCTGACATGATGATGGTGGTTGGTAAGAAAGTTGAAGATTTAATTGCACGTATCGCGCAAAAAGCACGCGCTGCAGGTATTCATTTAATCCTTGCCACCCAAAGGCCTTCAGTCGATGTCATTACCGGCTTGATTAAAGCAAACATCCCAACGCGCGTAGCTTTTCAAGTTTCATCCCGTATTGATTCAAGAACTATATTGGATCAGCAAGGAGCTGAACAGTTGTTAGGGCATGGCGATATGCTTTATATGCCACCTGGTGCTGGATTACCTGTCCGTGTTCACGGTGCCTATGTTGCGGATGATGAAGTGCATCGGGTCGTGGCGGCTTGGCGTTCCTACGGCGAACCCCGTTATCTCGAGGACATCACTGAAGAAAGACTAGATAGTGGCGGCATGAATGATACCCAGGGCGGGGGTGAGCAAGATCCGCTTTATGACCAAGCTGTACGTATTGTGACTGAGACTCGTCGAGCCTCTATCTCTTTAGTTCAACGTAGGCTGCGAATAGGTTATAATCGTGCTGCCCGGATGATGGAAGAAATGGAAGTTGCGGGTGTTGTCAGCGCTGTAGATCACACCGGGAGCCGAGAAGTTTTAGCAGCATCCGCGCCTAGCACCTAACTTTTTTAGAACTGAGCCCATATGTCTAAATTAAATACTATCCGCTTTTTCCCTCACCTCACGATCCTTGCAACTGTGATTTATTTTTTATCTGCCTCAATCTGGGCTACAAGTACCGATTTTGAATCGAAGCTTAATGCAGTGCAGTCGATGCAAGCAGATTTTAAACAAGTGGTTTATGACGATCGCAATAAAGCTGTGCAATCATCTTTGGGTAGCATGTCCTTTGTCCGCCCTGGAAAATTTCGTTGGCAAGTAAAAAAACCCATTCCGCAGCTTATTATTGCAAATGGTACAACCCTTTGGATTTATGATCCCGATTTACAGCAAGTTGTGGTCCAAACCTTGCAAAAAGCGGTTGGCGAAACCCCCGCTTTATTGTTAAGTCATGTAAGCACGACTATCGAAAAAGATTTTTTTGTCACAGCTTCTCCACCTACGACGGATGGGGTGCGTTGGTTTGAACTTAAACCCCGTAAAAAAGAAAGTATGTTTGCCTTAATGCGATTGGGGTTTAAACAAAATCAAATCCAAGCCATGCAATTGCAAGATCAGTTAGGTCATATTACGAAAATTCAATTTAGTCATGCAGCTGTGAACCATCCGATACCCGACAGTACTTTTACATTTAAAGCTCCATCAGGCGTAGACGTTATTGATGAAACAAGAAAAAAACCAAGCTAATATTGAAAAAGCTATAATCCCTCTTGCAACCCGAATGCGGCCTCAGACCTTAGATGAATTTGTAGGCCAAACCCATATTTTGGGTAAAGGAAAACCTTTGCGTGTCGCAATTGAGCAAGGCGTTTTGCATTCCATGATTTTATGGGGTCCGCCTGGGACAGGGAAGACAACCCTAGCTCAGTTAATGACAAATCAAACGCAGGCTAAATTCGTACGCTTATCAGCCATTTTTAGTGGTGTCAAAGATATCCGTCAAGCTGTTGAAAATGCAAGATTCACTAAAGAAAAAGAAAATCGTGCCACAATTCTTTTTATTGATGAAGTTCATCGATTTAACAAAGCACAACAAGATGTTTTCTTACCCTATGTTGAAGACGGAACTTTTATTTTAATTGGGGCGACAACGGAAAATCCATCTTTTGAATTAAATAGTGCGTTACTTTCCCGAACCCGAGTATATGTTTTAAAAAGATTATCTGAAGAAGAATTACTAACGATACTAAAACAAGCCCTCACGGATAAGGTGCGCGGTCTGGGTCAATTAGCATTAGAAATTTCTCTTGAACTCCAAACAATTTTAGTTGGTGCGGCAGATGGTGATGCAAGGCAAGTTCTCAATTTATTAGAAATCTTAGCGGATCTTGCTCAAGAGCAGGGCGGTCAATTATCCGTAACGAAAGAATTGCTAGCTGAGGTGTTACAAGTAAGTTTGCGACGCTTTGATAAGCAAGGCGAAGCTTTTTATGATCAGATTTCTGCTTTACATAAATCTGTTCGGGGCTCTTCCCCTGATGCTGCATTGTATTGGTTTTGCCGTATGCTTGATGGAGGATGTGACCCCCGTTATATCGGTAGACGCTTAATGCGCATGGCTAATGAAGACATTGGCCTTGCAGACCCGAGAGCAATGCAAATGACCCTACAATCCTGCGATATTTATGAAAGGCTTGGTTCACCGGAGGGTGAGCTTGCACTTGCTGAAGCTGTAATTTATTTAGCATGTGCACCCAAAAGTAACGCAGTTTATGTAGCATTCAATACTGCAATGAAGGCTGCTAAACAATTGGGATCGCTCGAAGTGCCCTTGCATTTACGCAATGCACCCACCAAACTCATGAAAGATTTAAACTATGGCAAGACATATCGATATGCTCATGATGAACCAGAAGCTTATGCAGCTGGAGAATTTTACTTACCCAAGGAAATGAGTTCGCATCAATTTTATGAACCGACCGATCGTGGTCTTGAGACAAAAATAAAAGAAAGATTAGCTTATTTCCGTGAGCTTGATCGTAAAGCCCGGCAAAAGTGATCCTGCTAAGATACGGTGGATAGAAAAAATTAATTTAGCCACCGTATCTATCTAGCTTATCAATCAAGACCCATTTGGCTAGCAGACAATTTCTCTTCCTTTATTTCTTTCTCTGTTTTTTCTTCATAGCCAAACACAGGATCATTGGCAGGTTTGAAATATCTAAACAAAGAAAATTTTGGAGGTAGGGCAACGATATTATTTAATTTTTTTGTTTCTAAATGATACGTTTTAAAATAATCGCTTACAGCTTTTCGTCCGGAGATTATTAATTGTTGTTTTATTTCATCCCCAATATCAAAATTATCAAGCCTTACATTTAAACGATCGATTTGAATGGTACGTTCTAAATTTTCTTTGCGAGTTACCGATTCAATTTGTTGTTTTCTTAATAAACCATTAATAATTCCTTTAGCATAATCAATGGGACTTTTATCGTAAATGATCGTTTTGACCGGCTTCTCTTCTTTGTGAATTTCATCAGCATACAATAATGCTAATCCCAAAGTTTGTGCATTAGGTGTACCCGGCGCATCAGTAAAAGGAGGTTTATCGAATAAGTTGATAGGATAGTTATTTAAAATACCACCATCATTATAAAGATCGCCCTTTTTATCCAATATATATTTTCCTTTTGCTAATTTTTTAAAACGGACGCGTGCAAAATAAATTGGGGCAGCCGTTGATGCTAAAATTGCACTCGCAACTGATGTATCAGGTGTTTTTGCATAAGAAAATATTTTTTCTTTGCCTATGGGATTGCCATTTTCTTTATATAATTTTGTTGTCACGACATGTAAATCTTTAAATCCCATTTTTTTCAGATCCGCGAAAGTAATATTTTCCGGATCATCCCGGTTGGTTTTTTCAGCCAAAATATCTAAAATAAAATGGAATAAGGCATTTCCTTTGAATCGACCGTAATGGTTCATTAATCGATAAGCCTGCGAGAGTTTAGGGCCACCATCCCGTAGTTTTTGTAAATTAAGCTGTTCTATTTTTGCACTTGCTTGCACTGGTGTGTAATTTAAAGACACAATAAGCGCTGCTATCGCACCAACAGATGAACCCGCTACGACTTTGATATCTGCAAAAGAAAAGTTAGGTTGTTCGGCTAGGCCCATAATTGCGCCTCCAAAAGCACAACCTGCAGCACCGCCACCACTGAATACAAGATTTTGAATCGTCATAAATCCTCCGTGTGATTTTTTTGTTTTTACTCCTCGACTCTTATACTGCGCTGCTTAAATTAAGGAAGACTTAAATTAGAAATTTAGTTGTGCATAAAATAGTAAAATTAATTGTTTTTAATACAATTTTTAAAATCATAGCAGGATATTTGCAATTTTAAGAAAACCTTAAGTATTTGGCATTATCTTCTGGGATGGGACATCAAATTATACCTTTAAGGAGTAAGTATGCAGCTAGTCAAAGATTTTGCCAAAGAAATGCTAGCCCAAGGCGAGAATATTTTAAAAAAACAACAAAAAATAGTGGCACTAGATGCTGATCTTATCAAACTAGAATCTGCATTAGCAGTCGCTAAAATGCAACACGTACTTCATTTACTTGAAAACTCAGAAATTACAGCATCGGATAGATCATTGCGAAAAGTTCGTAATGTACTCAAAGAACGAGCTTCATACGTTCTCAAGTCTGAGGCGAGTCATATTAAAAACCCAGAAACGCACGCAAATCAATTTTATCTAGCCATTGCTTTGAAATTAGCCCCTATTGCTAAAAAATCTTATTCTGAACTATTATTTCCAGCATTAGATCCTTCCTATAAAGCGGCTCTTGAGCGGAAAGCGGAATTGTACGGCGTAGCAGAAAACGAAATGCTAGCCAAAGCAATCTTCCCTGATCCATCCAAAGTAAATAAAAATGAGTTATGTGAATTTCTAAGCACTTTTCCGTGTGAACTTCGCGGAAAATATTTGCAACGCTTTAGTGCAGAAGAGCTTGAAAAAAAATTACTAAACGGTGCTAAGCTTACTTCCACTTTTGAAAACAACGCGCAATATACGGGTAACCCAGTAATCGATACTGCAATGATATTTACTTATCTTGATCTTTACCGTAAGCAACTTGATTTACGTAAACCTGAATATAATACGCTTTTCGGACATCTTTCAGGATATGGTTCTTCCAAATCAATTAAACAACGGGTAGCGCAATATGCTTATAATGCATTTTTAGCAGGTGAAAGTTTAACTACTTTGAAAGATACCGTGCTTAATAGCATTAATAGTGACGAAAAAAATTCATCTGCAGATAAAATTTTACTACGTCGTGCAGCAATGCATCATACGTTGGGTGCATTAATTGATAAAGCTTCATTTGTCAGTAATCCTGAAAACTTAAAAGAAGTTTCGCATAGCTTTATACCCAGATTCAATCGAGCTTAACTGTAAAAAGTTGGCAGTGCATGAAGCTATTCTCTCTTGAGAGAATAGCTTCACCTTTTGGAGACTTTATGCCGATAAAAGACTTTATTGGCAAAGTACTAAAAGAAATTTTAACTTTGCCCAATCAAAAGAATTCTTCTAATCCTTATGTATGCATGGAAGATTATTTGGCTTGGCGTGAGTTGCTCGATTTTCTTGCTAAGTATCAATTTGCTAAAGAAGAAGTAGATCGGCAATTCCTCAATAAGTGCTGTGATTTATTTAGTCGTCGTTGGGCCATCATCAGGCACACAGATAGTTGTTATCCTATTCAATTATTCATGCATGCTAATCAAGCTTATATTCTTTTTGCTAAAGCCTTATCCCTCGAAGTTAAATCAAGATTTATAGATTTAAGTCCTTATGACATTTTAATGCCAAGTGTAACTGCAACATCACATCAAACCAGTCGATCAATGCTTGATGATTTTCAATTGCAAGAGTTTGTCATTGGCGATGATGGAACGCCTATCGAAGTCGCTTTATGTTTAGATCTTATGTTAGAAGCGCATACGACCCAATTATTTCATACCAGTCAGCCAACCAGGCCACTTAGTGAAAATGAAAAACAACGCATCATTAAACACTCTGATGAAGCCGAAGATTATTATGAAGCCATTTATTATTATATTCAAAGCGGTTGCGATAATGACATTGCTGAAGCTCGCGCATCACTCCATGAATCCATAAAAAAATCGTCTTACCAGGTTACCTCTACTTATGGTTTGGAAGGAAATAAACGGTTAATTAAGGGATTAACTAACTGTGCTTCTAGAGATGATCTATTGCATTACATGGTTCACTTTATGCCACAAAATCGTTGGAGTGAATTCATTAATGAAATCGATAGCGCCACTTTATCCAATATTATGCTCGGCGATCGCTTGCTTATTGATTGTGTGCAAAGTCCTAACAGTTATAAAAATCAAGATGAATTGTATAATAAAGCAGTATTGTATTGTTTGACTGAAATCTATCGTCGCAATCGCGAAGCTGTTAAGGAAGAGACGAATAGTTTTTTAAATTATTTTTGTAAGGTACAAAAAAATTACTTGAATGGAATTCGACGTTATACGGGTGGTTATACCAAAGCAGAAAAACAAGCTGCGGCAACGCTTTTTCAAAGTTTTTTAAAGAGTAATGAGTCGTTAAATAAGTTTGAGTGCTATCTTAATAAATTAAATATAACCGCTATTCAGCGCGGGCCCTTATTTGAATCGCTCAGCAATTTGGGCATGATTATTAATCATGCCAATCTTTCTTGCTCACCCAGTTTCTTCCGTGCAGAGCACAGTTTTTTTGGTTTTTTATAATTTTTTAAGAATGCAAGTTGCCCTCTAAATGGGAGCGGCAACTAACGAAACTTGAAGATGCATTAATCGGGTGATGCCCCATATAGCAGCTGCTACGCATCCTGATGCTGGTAAAGTCAGGACCCATGCCCATACAATGTTTCTTGCTACACCCCAGCGTACAGCCGAAAAGCCATTAATGGAACCAACTCCAATAATTGAACCGGTGACGGTATGGGTCGTGGAAACAGGAATGCCGAGAATCGTGGCGAGGGCTAGGGTAAATGCACTTGCAGTATCGGCACAAAACCCTGTAACTGGTTTTAGTTTTGTAATTCTCATTCCCATCGTTTTGACAATACGCCATCCGCCAAAACAAGTTCCCAATGCAATTACAAAATTACATAAAATAACGACCCACGCTGGAACATAAAATTCACTTCCTAGTAAACCCGCAGAAAAAAGGAGGATAGCAATAATACCCATGGTTTTTTGAGCATCATTACTACCATGACCCAAACTGATAAAGGCTGAGGATAAAAATTGTAGTTTGGAAAAAATACCTTCTACTCGATGCGGATTAGAATAGAAAAAAATCCGCGTTGTGATAACGACTAAGATCATTCCCATTAGCATTCCTAGCAAGGGGGAAATGACGATCGCTGCAAGTACTTTACTAATCCCCCACCAATTAAGCGGTGCAGTGCCTGCGTGAGCGATGCTTGCGCCTAACAGCCCCCCAATCAGGGCATGAGACGAACTAGACGGTAATCCGTAATACCAAGTAATAATATTCCAAAAAATTGCACCGAGGAGGGCGGAAAAAATAATATCCGTGGTCATCACACTTGGGTCCACTAACCCTGTACCAATAGTCGTTGCAACATGGACGCCAAAAAATAAAAAAGCAATAAAGTTAAAAAAAGCAGCAAAGAGAACTGCCCAATGCGGTTTCATCACCCGTGTTGAAACAATCGCTGCAATTGAATTGGCAGCATCGTGAAAACCGTTAAGAAAATCAAAAAATAATGCGAGACAGATGGTAATAATAACTAACGTTAAGGTCGCTTCCATCAAGAGTACTCGAGCACGATGCCTTTTAAGATATTGGCAACATCTTGGCAACGATTAATCACAAGCTTGGTGTGAGCATAAATTTCTTTTAACTTAAAGAATTGTTTGAAATCATTTTCTTCACTAAACAATCGTTTCTCTCCAGCTAAGACAACTTGATGCGCTTGACTTTCAACTCGATCAATTTCATTGCAATGATGCAAAATGTTGGCTGAATTTTTGAGAGAGTGAAGGGAATAAATTGCTTTCTTTAAATGTGTTACAGCTTCGATACTAAGTTTTGATAAAGTGACCATTTCCTCTGGTACAGATTTTAAGTCGTAAAAAGGAAACCGTTGAGCAATACGGTTGATGAGATCAATAATATCATCAAGCGTGCCCGTTAGATTGTGAATGTCGTGACGATCAAAAGGGGTGATAAAGGTGCGATGCAATAATTCAAAGTTGGTATAGGCAATGTCATCCGCTTCTTTTTCATGCTTGGCGATAAGATTGACATAGTATTCATGTCGTTCAAGATCCTGCAGCATGTTGGAAAATTCGGTTGCAGCTAAGACTAGTTTATCAGCAGCTTGTTCAAAAAATTTGAAGAAGTTTTCTTGCCGCGGTAAAAAGCGTTTTAACATATTGATTCATCTAGGTGGCCCATGGTCATTGCATTTTAAGCATGATATTTAGGAAATGCTACATCGAATTGCAAGCCTTTGCCTGAGGTTGGGGTCGAGAGTCGTATTTTAGCGTGATGAAGCTTGGCAATTTGACTAACAATCGCAAGTCCCAAACCGCTACCGGATGCTTTCGTACCTAAAATACGATAGAAACGTTCAAAAACTCTTTCGCGTAATTCAAGCGGAATGCCCGTGCCTGTATCAATGACGCGTAAAATAACCTGGGTGCCCGTATCAATAATGAGCACTTTGACCGAGCCATCTGTGGGAGTGTAGCGGATGGCATTATCCACGACATTCCGAATTAAAATGCCAATGCCAGTATCATTACCAATAATAAGTGAATCGCTCGGGGCAGGGGCGAGCTCAATTTCAATATTTTTCTCGAGCGCGTGCATTGCGAGGTAGGCTATAATTTCTGTTGCAATTTTATGTAAATCCATCGGTTTAACATCAGTTAGTGCATCTTCTTCACCTAATCGGCTAAGCGTGAGAAGTTGTGCGACAACATGTGAACTTCGATCCACACTCTCAATGACTTTCTGCAAAGCTTTATTGCGATCGATATCATTATCAGTTTTTAATGCGACTTGAACATGTGTTTTTAAAGCAGCGAGCGGTGTGCGCAATTCATGTGCAGCGTCAGCTGCAAAACGTTTATTACGTTCAAATGCAAGTTTGAGACGGATAAATAATTGATTCAACTCTGCAACCAACGGCTTAATTTCAACTGGAATTTCTGTAAGTTGCACAGGTTCAAGAAAAGTTGAAGCTCGATTTGAAATTTCTGTCGTAACACGGCTGACAGAGCGGAGTGCGAAACTAACAATAATCCAAACCAAAATACCAAAAACAGGGTAGGTGATAAGAAGGATATTAGCATTGCTGCGGGCAATGTCGTCAGCTAATTCACGCCGTAAATTATAGAGTTCAGCCACGATAATTTTTGCATTCATTTTATTGTCAAAAACGCTGTAAATTCGCCAATCATTATTCTTGAGTATTTTGTCGCTAAAGCCTAACGGCACATCTTTTAAATCGATATGTGCTTGATTGGCAGAATGCATCAGTAACTTTCCGTCTTTACTCCATACTTGAAATAAAAACTGCTGACCTGTAATCGGTTGTTTTTTTAGTAGATAGCTAATGATGTCAGAGCGAACTTTAGTATTAGCCGAAGTTGATTGGTTAAGTATATCGATGAGCGTTGAAAATCGAACTAACTGGGCGTCAAGATAGGGTTGAACAACTTGTTCGTCAAGAAGGTAATTGCCAATACCATTAATTGCAGAAGCAAGAGTAATACTGATCAAGAGGCTGATCAGTAAGAAGTATCTTATCGATTTGATCATTTATCATCTTTACTTTTTTCTATAGTGTAACCAATTCCTCGAACAGTTCGAATAAATTCTTGGCCAAACCGCTTGCGTAAATTATGAACATGGACTTCCAGTGCGTTACTATCAACTTCCTCTCCCCATCCATACAAAGATTGAGTTAGATGTTCACGAGATAAAACCCTGCCTGCATTCTCAAGTAAGACATGCAACAAGGCAAATTCGCGTCTTGATAAATTAATGGGCTCATTTTTAAAAGAAACAGTATGCGAGGCCGGGTCCAAGGTAATATCGTTGTGAACCAATAAAGGCGCAGCACGTGATGCAAAACGTCGTTGTAATGCGCGTAAACGAGCACACAATTCAAATAAGTCGAAAGGTTTAGTGAGATAGTCATCAGCGCCACTATCAAGGCCTTTAACGCGATCCTCAATAGATTCACGTGCTGTTAAAATGAGAACAGGCGTGGTATCACCGCGTTCACGAAGATTTTGTAATACTGTAATACCAGGAATTTTAGGTAAACCAAGATCTAACACTATCAAATCAAATTTTTCTGTCTTTAAGGCTTGATCTGCTAATGTTCCATCTTTGACCCAGTCAACGGTGTAACCGTCCTGGGTTAATCCTTTACGCGTGCCTTCACCAAGTAACTCATCATCCTCTACGAGAAGTATGCGCATACGAGTTCCCCTTAGCTCTATCTATAACTTTATCTTTTTTAACAAAGTATAGCAAATAGAGTGACAAGAACTTATTTCTGCATAAAATAGAGACAGTTACGCTTATTTTTTGAGCAAATGTAAAGGTTTAAAAAAATCTAATACCTTGAAATTAGTGATAAATGAATGATTGTAGGGATGTTCAACCTTTAAAGCGGGTGGATGTAAGGATTGAACAAGTGGCTCGATATTGTTTGCAATTTTACCTAAATATATAAATTTAACATTTGGATTATTTTTGATTAAAAACTTAAGAATTGTAGCTAAAAAGGGCTTCCAAGCTCGAGCGTCCTTAAGTCGTGAGGTTTTTTGCAAGACTGGACAGGCATTAAGTAGCAAAATACCATGACGCTGAAAATTTTCAAATAACTGTTGGTTCGTCTGAATCAGATGCGATTTATCCAAAGCCGCAATATCTTCCTGGCTTAATTTGTTAGGATTTAAGAGGCCTTCAGCTAAAAGCATCATCTTTACAATATTTCGCAAAGAAGTCGCTCGGTTAACTTTCTTACTAAGACCCGTGGGTGACCATATTTCATCAACATCACCATCCCAGAAGGCATAACCGATGGCAGACTTTTTGCGAGGATAAGGCGACTCTCCAAAAAGAACATATTGAACCTTTGAGACAGGCAGCGTGAAGGCGTTAAAAATATACTCATGACCGGGAAGCCAATCCTCAGAGTCATAGAGCGTTTGTAAATAATGAAAGTCTAAAGTCTCTAATCCTTGTTCTATGCATTCACGCCAGGAAGGGTGAACAACTTCTAAATGAAATTTTTTCATGATCGTTCGGCCTTTTGCACTTTGGCTGGTTAGATTGTATGATGCATTTTTTAAATGATGGGATTGCTATGGATAAAACATTACTTGAAATATTAGCTTGTCCCGTTTGTAAAGGGGAGTTAATTTATGATGCTAATGCTCAAGAGTTACTCTGTCGATTTGATCGTTTAGCTTATCCAATTATTGACGCTATTCCTGTAATGCTTGAAAGTCGCGCGCGAAGAATGAGTAGCGACGAAGAGTAATGCAAATATGGGCTGAGTTATTTTATGCTTTAGAATGATCCTATTTTTAAAATCACATTCCTCTTTAAATTCTTAATCTAATGCAAAGCTATTAATCAAATATTTTGTCTTACTTCGTTTTCTTCTGAGATAAGCCTTGGATAGATTCACTTTATTGCGCAACACACGGTGAATAAAAATTTTAAAAGAAACCCCGCAGCGCGTGCGGGGTGACAGATGTACAACAATATTGTCGTTCGATTAGATATCGTCGTCGCTTTTATTTTTCTGCGTGTAGTTATCTTCTCCTTCACGCGACGACTCTTTTGATTCATTTTTATTATCACGACGATGTCGATGATGTCGGCGTTGATTGAAGTTCGGACGATGTTTGCGTAAAGGGGCTGCTGTAGAACCCTCTTGACTCGTACCTGTAGAAGCAACTTCATTATCAATAATAATATTGACGGGTGTAATTGAATCAGCTGTACGCATCCCTGGTTCCTGGATGGCGGAATCATTTTTTGGCATGACTTCATGATTTGATTGCGATGCTGCAGGAATAGAGGTGAAGTTAGTCGTTGAATGATGCTCCCTATCACTCAGAGGTGACTCTTGAGAAACTCCTTGGTTTTTAGCAGCATCTTGCGTATTGCGTTTTTCCCGTGAATTCCAGTTTTCTCTATGTTGTCTCGGTCCACGTGGTTCACGATGGTGATCACGAACGGGTCTTGTTTCGCGCTGCTCAACAATTTGATCCTGGGCTGGCGC
Organism: Gammaproteobacteria bacterium; assembly: GCA_013816845.1. NCBI lineage: Bacteria > Pseudomonadati > Pseudomonadota > Gammaproteobacteria > Gammaproteobacteria bacterium. The sequence goes on along the minus strand of JACDDU010000001.1, from coordinate 693,404 downwards.
CTCCCTCGATTCATTTTGAAGGGGCAAAGGAGTCAGCTTCAAATCCTGATGTTCTGTCGGTTGGTCGGGAGAAGTTTGCGATTCTTTAAAATCTCTTTGTTCACGATGTTGTTGATGACGCGGTTCACGGTGAGGGCGGTTGTCACGGTGCTCACGTGCTGGTCTTCCGTCGCGTTGTTGTTGCTCACGTGCAGGCTTCAATTCGCGATGGGGATTTGTATCGCGAGGTTCGGTGGCTGGTTCGCGGTGATCACGTTGTTCCGTTTGTTCTCGACTTTCTTTGGTGCGATCACGCTGTTCGTAATTCCGAGATCCAGAAGTATTACGTCCTCCCCGTCCTCTGCTTCTTTGATTATGACGTCCTGGACCTGTTTTTCGGCGGTTAGCTGGATGGGTTCGACGTACACCCGTTCCCCCTCTTGAATCGCTACTGCCACCGCGCTCTGTATCAGTAGGTTCTTCCTCTTTCTTTTCAAATAAAAAGTTAAATAATTTCTTTATTAAACCTGGCTCACCTTTGGCCATCGGTTGTTGCGTACTGCTCGTTGCATAACTTGCAGGCGCAGGCATTTCCTCTAAAGGAATATTTTTAATTGCAGGTTCTTGATGTGCTTTTTGAGTGAGTGTTGCTGAGGCTTGCGTAGAAATTTCCGGTCGAAGTGCTAATTTATAACTCGCGAGTTTTTCATCTTTTTCCGTTAAGTCAGAAATACGGATGCGTTCAACTTCATATTGAGGGGTTAGTAAATGGACGCTTGGTACAACTATCACCGCCACTTTTTGACGCTTTTCAATATCAATAATGGCTTGGCGTTTTTCATTCAAAAGATAAGCTGCAATTTCCGAAGGTAAAATAGTACGAACTTGAGCTGTATTTTCTTTTAATGCTTCTTCTTCAATAATTCTAATGACTGATAAACCGAGTGATTCGATTCCGCGGATGGTGCCTTGTCCCAGGCAGCGCGGACAGGTCACGCGGCTTGATTCTCCCAGCGAGGGTCGTAATCGTTGACGCGACATTTCTAATAACCCAAAGCGAGAAATTCTTCCGACTTGAACGCGCGCGCGATCCATCGATAATGCTTTCTTTAATCGTTCTTCAACTTCTCGTTGATTACGGATGGGCGTCATATCAATGTAATCGATCACAATCAATCCGCCGATATCACGCAAGCGAAGTTGACGCGCAATTTCATTTGCAGCTTCCAGGTTAGTCATGAAAGCAGTTTCTTCAATGTCACCACCTTTAGTCGATTTAGCTGAATTGATATCGATGGAAACGAGAGCCTCGGTATGATCAATAATAATGGAACCGCCAGAAGGCAATCTGACATCACGTTGAAATGCAGATTCAATCTGACTTTCAATTTGAAAGCGGGTAAAGAGGGGGGTTGGGTCTTTATAAAGCTTCACGCGATTTACAAAATCAGGACGAATAAGTTTGAGATGATTTACAACATCTTGATAAACATCCGGATGATCAATTAAAATTTCATCGATATCTTTGCGTAAATAATCTCGTAATGCACGAATAACCGCATTACCTTCTTGGTAAATAAGAAATGATGCAGAACGCTCGCTGGCTGCTTGCTGTACCACGTCCCAGAGCCTTAACAGTATTTCTAAATCCCATTGCAATTCTTCTTGAGATCGACCACCACCGGCAGTTCGAATAATTAAACCCATACCATCTGGAACTTGCAATGCACTTAATACATCGTGAAGTTCATCTCGTTCATCACCTTCAATACGTCGTGACACCCCGCCTGCGCGCGGATTATTAGGCATTAACACGAGATAGCAACCAGGGAGGGTAATAAAGGTAGTAAGCGCAGCCCCTTTATTGCCGCGCTCTTCTTTCTCAACTTGGACAATCAGCTCTTGCCCTTCTTCAAGCACTTCTATAATGCTTGGTCTGCGATTAGTTTCTCGGTAATCATTTCTGAAACAAGAGCGCGATACTTCTTTTAAAGGTAAGAAGCCATGTCGTTCTTCACCATAATCAACAAAGGCTGCTTCTAAACTAGGCTCAATGCGAGTTACTTTGCCTTTATAAATATTAGATTGTTTTTGTTCTCGCGAAGTTGACTCAATAATAAGGTCATACAAAAATTGGCCCGTAGCCAAAGCAATACGCAACTCCTCATCTTTGTGAGTCGCGTTAATTAACATTCTGTTCATAAAATCATCCCGATAGTGTGCCAGCACGAGGGATGAGCATTAATTTATAGAAGAGCGGCTGTTGCCCTGTCTATTGGGTCGCGCGGCGTCTCAACATACGAGTAAAGTGTTTAAAGTCTGTATGGATTCGTAGCCTCACCGCGTTCGCAATTAGTTTTAAATTGGTACATTTCAATCAAACCATTAAAGAAATTCTTATCTGGTCAAACCGTAAGAATTCTTTCGCCTAGTTGCATTGATGCGCAAATTCTATAAAATTTTCTCATCTATTAGTGCTGCTCGCACGTTATTAAAATATTCACATCAAAAAGAACCTGCCTTTATAATTGCTTTCTTTAAAAAAAATTATAAAGGCAGGTTGCATGATTCAGTCTAACATATAATCATTTCATACTCTTTTAAGTACGGTAATGTTACCAATATCTTGATTTTATATCAATTAAAAACCAGGTTAAGCCCATGCCCTTAGCACCAAAAAAGCTTCAGAAAAAAGGTCAAGTTCGTATTGTGAACGTCGAAAATGATTTTATTGGCCAGCGTATTGATAATTATTTGATCAGAATGCTTAAAGGTTTGCCAAAAACACATCTTTATCGATTGCTTCGGAAAGGAGAAATTAGAGTAAATAAAAAAAGAATTGGGCCCGATTATCGTCTGGCAGTGGGTGATTCCATACGTTTGCCGCCTCTCTATTTAGAAGAAGCCGGCAAATTAAAACCGCCGGCTGCAGCGACCACCCAAAAGTTAATTGATAGTGTTCTGTATGAGGATAAAAATCTTTTAATTCTAAACAAGCCCCCGCATATGTCGGTGCACGCAGGAAATACGGTTCGACTCGGTATCATAGAAACATTGAAATTTCATTATACGAAACTGCCGCATCTCGAATTAGCGCATCGTCTCGATTCAGAAACATCAGGGTGTCTCATTCTTGCGAAGAAAAGAGGCATTCTGAAAGAGATTCATACGTTATTACGCGAAGGCAAAATGATAAAGAAATATTGGGCTCTAACGAAAGGGGAATGGAATGAAAATCAATTGGAAGTAGATTTTCCACTTGAAAAGCATTATCGCCAAGGCGGTCGACATGTGGTTGAAGTTACAGGCGAAGGGAAATCTGCTTTGACCCACTTTAAGGTTTTACAAAACTTTCCCGGGTGTCAATTGGTAGAAGCAACGCTCTTTACCGGAAGAACCCACCAAATTCGCGTGCATGCAGCCCATTCAGGCCATCCTATTGCAGGTGATGATCGTTATGGAGAAAGCGAGTTTAATAAATTTGTACAAAAAATAGGCTTAAAGAGAATGTTTTTACACGCAAGAGTGATAGAATTTACTTTGCCTTCATTGAATCAAGAGATTAGAGTACAAGCCCCACTTGATCCTGAATTAGAAGAAGCCCTCTCTGCGCTTAAAAGATTGACGTAGAGTTCAACGAGGTGATCGATGACTGAACAGACTAATCCGTCCAAGCAACTTGCGAGCTCCCCGCAGCGCGGGATTTATCTCCTACCCAATTTGCTGACAACTGCCGCTTTATTTGCAGGTTTTTATGCAATTGTGGCTGCTATGAAAGGTCACTTTGAATCTTCCGCCATGGCTATTTTTGTTGCGATGATTGCAGATGGTTTGGATGGCCGTGTAGCGCGTTTAACAAATACACAAAGTGATTTTGGTGCGCAATATGATAGTTTGGCGGATATGGTTGGATTTGGAATTGCCCCTGCTTTAGTCATCTATAGTTGGTCTTTATATACCTTGGGGAAGTTGGGTTGGCTCGTTGCCTTCTTGTATACCGCGGCTGCTGCATTGCGACTTGCGCGTTTCAATACCCAAGCGAGCGATAAAGAATATTTTCAAGGGTTCTCTTCAACCTCTTCAGCCGGAATGATTGCAAGCACCGTGTGGCTCGGTGCAAATTATGGAATTTCTGGACCTTTCTTTGCAATGGGGATGGCTATTCTAACTATCCTTGTGGCTGCGTTAATGGTGAGTACTATTCGATATTACAGCTTCAAAGCTTTTGATTTTAAAGGGCGAGTTCCTTTTATTACAGTGGTGGTTACCCTTTTTCTTTTTGTTGCAATTGCAATGCAACCGGCTGAAATGTTATTTGGAATTTTTTCCATTTATATTATTTCAGGACCGCTCATTACCTTATGGAAGCTGCGGCGCATGCGAAAGATAAAGCGAGAGGCGCCGATCAAGCGATAAGAATGTGTTTGGTGGGCTGTCCTGGTGCTGCGTGCTCACCAGAAATAGCCAGTGCTAAGTCTCATACCTTCAACATTCCGGTAAGTTTACCGCAAGCCCACCGAGCGAGGTTTCTTTGTAAATAGACATCATATCCATGCCAGTTTGTTTCATCGTTGCAATTACTTTATCTAATGAAACATAATGGCTTCCATCACCTAAAAGTGCGAGCTTACTTGCATTAACCGCTTTCATCGCACCCATCGCGTTTCGTTCGATGCAGGGAATTTGGACCAAGCCCATAATCGGATCGCAAGTTAAGCCGAGGTGGTGCTCCATTGCAATTTCTGCAGCGTTTTCAATCTGATGAAGATCCCCTTTTAATAATGCGGTTAATGCCCCCGCAGCCATTGAACAAGCAACACCGACTTCCCCTTGGCACCCCACTTCTGCGCCTGAAATTGAAGCGCCTTTCTTATAGAGAATAGCGATAGCCCCTGCTGTAAGGAAAAATTCGATAGCATCTTCTCGTTTAGCATGCGGATAAAATCGCAAATAATAAGCCCAAATCGCAGGGATAATTCCGGCCGCCCCATTGGTGGGCGCTGTGACTACTCGACCGCCGGCTGCGTTTTCTTCATTAACAGCAATGGCAAATAAATTAAGCCACTCAAGACTCGAAGTTTGCTCATGCGAGGAAGGTAAGCCTTTTTGTTGTAATTTAAGTAATAAATTGTGCGCACGACGTGGAATATTTAATCCCCCAGGTAAAATGCCTTTTACTTGGCAACCCCGATCTATACACGCGAGCATGGTGTCGGCAATTTCTAAGATTTTTGTTTTAACCTCATTCTCACTACGTAAGTGACATTCATTAGCAAGCATGAGCTCCGCGATGGTTAAGCCATGTGCAATACATTGATCTAGCAATTTTTTTGCAGAATGAAAAGGGTAGGGCACTGTTTCAGTTATATCAGTAATAATATGCGCGAGGTTAATTTCATCTTCATGAAGAATGAATCCACCACCAACAGAGAAATACGTTGCTGAATAAAGTATTTCGCCTTGTTCTCTATGTGCTGTAAATCGTAATGCATTAGCATGATAGGGTAAAGTTTCATGCGATCGAAAAATAAGATCGGTGCTACGATCAAAATGAATTTTATATTCTTGTAATAAGTTAAGTTGTTTCTGTAAAGAAATGCGCGCAAGTAAGTCAGGGATTTGATCGGGATTAATCGTTGCGGGTGAGAAACCTTCTAATCCTAATAAGACAGCTTTGTCTGTTGCATGACCGATGCCTGTTAAAGCAAGTGAGCCAAATAATTCAACGGTAATTTTTGTGCATAAATTGAGCTGATGCTGGTCCTTCAATAATGTCACGAAAGCATTTGCAGCTTTCATCGGACCCACAGTGTGTGAGCTTGATGGCCCAATACCAATGGAAAATAATTCAAATAAACTAATCACAAACACCCCGTTTAGATTGATGATTGACTAAGTCCATTAAGAATGGACTGTGCAAAACCACCTTATAATGTTAAAATTTCATACAATTTTTTTCTATGGCTTGTGATTTTATACTATGTTTTCGCTCTCCTCAAAAAGCTTAGCCAATCCCAGGCTTATGATGGTGCTGATTCTTGGATTTACATCCGGGTTACCTTTTGCATTAACGAGCTCAACGTTACAAGCATGGCTCAGCGAATCGCATATTAACATCCATCTCATTGGTGCGTTATCACTCCTGGGTATCCCTTATACCCTTAAGTTTTTGTGGGCGCCTCTTTTGGATCATTTTGGATTTAAATCGTTAGGTAAGCGGCGAGGATGGATTCTCATCACTCAGTTAGGCACGGCCTTTACTTTATTTTTAATGGCTGGCATGCAACCTTCAACGCAAATTAACTTAATGATGACGATAGCCTTCTTTGTCGTATTTCTTTCGGCAACGCAAGATATAGCCATTGATGCCTATCGTACCGATATTTTACAACCGCAAGAAATGGGATTGGGTGCTTCTTACTTTGTTCTTTCTTATCGCATTGCATTACTCGTTGCGGGAGGATTAGCGCTGATCATTGCAGATCAATGGGGCTGGCGACTAACTTATCAATTCATGGGCTGCCTCATATTATTTACCATGATACCAACATGGTTTGCACCTCAGCCAAAAGAATATGTTTCTCAATCATTAGAAAAAACTTTCGTTGCTGGCATTAAAGATTTATTTCAACGCGATAAAATTATTATTCTTTTGTTATTTGTCGTGCTCTATAAATTTGGTGACGCTTTAGCGCTTTCGCTCATGACTAATTTTTTAATTAATGGTCTTGGTTTTTCATTATCTGAAATAGCATTCGCGTATAAGTTTATGGGTATTATTGCTACTATTTTAGGTGGATTTGTGGGTGGCATTTTATTATTGCGCTGGGATATTTACCGCGGTTTACTGGTATTTGGTTTAGCCCAAGCTTTTTCCAATCTTATGTTCGTTGTGTTAGCCCTTACGGGAAAAGTAGTAGGGATCATGGCATTCGCCATTTTCGTTGAGAATTTTTGCAGTGGCTTAAGTACAGCAGCTTTTTTTGCTTATCTCATGTCCATTTGTAATCACCGTTATACAGCAGCGCAGTATGCATTACTAACCGCAATTTTTTCTTTAGGTCGTGTTTTTTTGGGGCCGGTTGCTGCAGTGATCGTCGAGAATTTTGGTTGGATTCAATTATTCCTTTGGGCCTTTGTAATGTGTTTCCCTGGCATTCTTATGCTCATTTTATTAAAAGATAGAGTGCTATACCATGCGCAATTTTCTACCAAATAGAATTTGGATTACAGTTTTACTTTTTCTGATCGTGAGTTTCTCTGTTTGCAGCGTCCATGCAGAGACTGCATCCCCAGCATCGCTCTCCATTGATCGTGTTCAATTGGTTAAGGAGCAAATCAGTCTCCTTAATAATCGCCTTAATCAAGCGAAAGTAGAATTAGAAAGCTTACAGTTAAACGAAAAATTTTCGCAATTAGCCTTAGAAAAAGCCAGCAAAAATTTACTTGATAAAGCATCCTTAGATATCATTGTGACGCAGTCAAATTTAGATAGTATTAATATCGAGTTGATTGATTCACAGCAGACAAGTAATTGGTTGGAAAAAAATATCCAAGAAATTGAAAATCAACTTAATATTTTAAATATATTTGGCCTTAAAACTGCCCCTAATGAAGCTTCGACACTCAATGAATACCGTTTGGATTTGAATTACCAATTAACATTATTAAAATTTGAAAAGAATCGAGTTACGCTTTTACAAGAATTACAAAAAGCTGTTAATAATATATTGAATTTGCGTAATGACCGCTTTAATCAATTGACTATTTTGTTAAAAACAAAACGTTTAGTCCATATAAAACAACAGCAAGTTAAAGATGAATTAGCATATCAGCAATTACAAAATCATTGGCTGCAGCAATTAAATGCGCTGTATGGCAAGCTTAGCAAAGTTGATCCGGTTCAATCAAAGTCGGAATACTCAGCGCTTGAACGCGATATTTATTATGCTAACGAACAAGCAAGTTTTGCCTACGTGCAATCTTTGCTAGCGCGATATAAAGATCAAATTCAACAAATGAAATTGGCTGTCACTAAGAGTAATTCGATTAGTTTATTAAATGAAATTAGCAATCAAATGCAAACTTTATCAAAGCAGATTGATCGTCTGGATAAAGTATTAAAATCCCGTACCCAGGTTTTAGCTAAACATATCGATGATTTAGCGCAAAAAAAATCGATTGATGTAACTTTCAAAGTCTATTTAAGTAAATTATCTCTGTTAAATCGACAATATAAATCCTCGGACTTGACGCTTGTGAAGTTGAAAGAAACTTTACTTTCTTTCCGTAAGACGCTAGATGAAGCATTGCAAATTGAATTGTCTGCTCGGCAGGGATTACCTACGCTTGGGTTAAAAACCTTTGTCGATTTAGGTAAAGAAATGTTGCTACTTCCCGCTCTTTCTTTCCAAGTTATTAAAAGTTTATCAACCAACCTTGGCAAAGCAGTACAGGGGAGTGGGGTCTTAGCTTGGAGTTTATTTGCGCTGGCTGAAATATTTTGGTTTGCTATCTTTATTGTAGTCAAAACTGGTTTGAATTTTCTTCAAGAACGTCAAACGGTTTGGAAGGATCAAATCAATTCTAAATGGTTAAGTTTGCAACTTGTTCAGCGCAATTTCGTTGATCTCATGGTTCTAGCTAATGCCATTGGTATTTTGTATTTCTTTAAGTTACCTATAGCGAATTATCTCTTTGTAATTTACATGGCCTTAGTCTGGCTTGCCTGTAAGGCGCTACTTTCCCTCGCTAGAATTAGTTTGGTTGAAACGACACATCATTCAGCGGGCCATGATGTTCGTTTATACCATCGTTTACGTTGGGTGATTGTTGTCGGGGGGATGATTACGTCTCTCACTGTTTTTGTTCATCAATTACCGCTTATTTATGAATTGAAAGCACTTTGTAATCATTTATTTTTATTATTACTAATGGTTATTTCAATTTTATTAATGCGTTCATCGGATGTGATTCCGAGTTTAATTTTATCTAACATGGAATCGCGACATCCTTATCTTGAAAAAAGTATTCGTTTAGTTGGCATGCTTGTTCCTGCTATCTTACTTGCCAATTCCGTCATCGGTTTATTAGGGTTCGTTAATTTGGTCTTAACGATGTCGTGGTATGAAGGGGTTTTTTTAGTCGTCTTAATTGGTTATCTCGTAGTCCGCGGTTTTCTATCTGATGCGATGGAACAACTTTCTCGCATGATGATTCAGTACGTTAATAACGGTTGGTTGTGGACCGAGGCTTTCTTAAAACCGTTAGATAAAGTATTAAGAATTACACTCTTTCTAACCGCATGGGCAGTTTTATTTTTATTATATGGTTGGGATAAGCAGTCACCTATCGTTGAGCGATTAACACGCTTATTGCAATATCAGTTGGTTAGTGTAGCAAATACTGTCATTACCCCACTTAATATTATTGAATTATTTGTCGTTGTTTCAATTTTTTATTGGACAGCAAAGTGGACCCGTGAATTTGTTTATCGCATGTTATTGTCACGCACAAAAGATATGGGTATTCGAAATAGCATTGCCATTTTGAGCCAATATTGCGTGGTAATTTTAGGTCTGTTTATTTGTTTACGTGTGTTGGGAATTGACTTAAGCGCTTTAACTGTCGTCGCTGGTATGTTTGCATTTGGTATCGGTTTGGGTTTGCGTGATCTTGCCAATAATTTTGCTTCGGGATTTCTATTGTTGTTTGAGCGACCTTTGCGGGTTGGCGATATTGTGAATATCAGCGGATATGAAGGGGAGGTTACTCACATTGGGGGTCGTGCAGTTACAATTAGAACTTGGGATCATATGGAGTTGTTGGTGCCCAATGCTGAAGTATTCAATAAGTCATTTACTAATTGGACTGCAATGGATAACATTGTGCGCAGCATCGTCCATGTGAAAATTAGTCGGTATGATAATCCTCACGAAGTTAAAGTTATCATTCAGAATGTATTGGCAGGCCATAAAGAAATTTTAATTGACCCTATGCCGGAAGTGTTATTAAAAGAAATGAGTGACACTTTGATGGAATTCGAAATGCGTTTCTACGTCAACATCCGTCAAGTTAAGTCACGTGTGAGTGTTATCTCTGCCGTATTGATGGATATTTGGGATGCTTTTGCTAAACACGGCATCAAAGCGCCTTACCCGCAACATGAAATATTTTTACGAAGTGAGCAGCACCTTCCTCTCATTACTTTAGATGAGAATCCCGCTAATACCCGGAATTAAATCAGGTATTAAATCTAAGTAGGTTAATGCTCAGATAGGGTCGAAAAAGCTTGATAGCCTTACTCGCGAGGATAACTTCTGTACCCAAGCTCAACTGTGTCGCCTGCAAGATAATAATGTTACTCAGCTGGTTTCGGTCTAAGCAAGCTATTTGGATTTATATAGACCCTGTTAGAACTCAAAACCTAACTAAAGTAGGATTCGTCGGAATTGAATGACATTCGCTCGAATGATTTCATCTTTATGGTTAAAGTTAATTAAAGCGTCCCCGCCAATCGAAGCGGCTAATTTTTTCATCATGTCATTAACAATTTCTTCATTCCGTGGTTTTCCGATTAAATTGTATTTAGAAACAGTTGCGACCCCAATGACGCGATAAGGTGTTTGGGGTCGTTCGGCGCCTGAATAAAATTTTACGTGAGAAGGGTTTTTCGGCGGGTACTTTTGTTTTGTCATGGCCGTAACATTTTGTTGGTTTATAAAATGCTTGGTGGTATGGGTTGACGAATTTTTTACCATGCAACCATTAAGGAGGGTAGTCGAAACAATCGTTAACACAATAAAAGAAATAAGTCGCATGGCGCATCCTTGTATTTAATCTGGTTAATAACAAAGCTTGTGTCATTATCTTAAAAATTTGTCCTTACGTCACTAGCAGTATTCTCAAAAAAAACATAAATTTCATGTACATTGTAGAACTCAACCCCTAAACTTATCTATTTGAACTGGATGATGAATTTCTTTTTTTATCCTGTTGAATCTATTTAAAAATGTCCAAGCTGCAAGTACCCTATATAATAGAGGTAGGTTAGCCAAATGGAAGCGAGCCTTATCTACTTCTACTAAGAGAGACAAATACCTTATGACTGATGTTCTAAAACGTGCCCAGCAAGATTTACTCGATCCAGGTGGTTTAACTGAGCGTCATTTGCAAAATGTGATTCAACAATTGGGCGGTCAGCAAATTGATTATGCTGATTTATATTTCCAATCGACTTATTCAGAATCCTGGGTGATGGAAGATAGCATCATCAAAGGGGGTAGCTTTGACATCGATCGCGGGGTTGGAGTTCGCGCGATGAGCGGCGAGAAAACCGGATTTGCCTACGCTGATGATATTTTGTTACCTGCGCTTTCAACAGCTGCAACTGCCGCTCGTAGTATTGCAAAGCAGGGTGGGGAAGCATCAGTTCAAGCTTGGCATAAATTACCGGGGCATCACTTATATTTGCCCGTTAACCCTTTGCATTCTCTAAGTGAAAAAGAAAAAGTATCCTTACTGGCCCAAATTGATCGCTACATTCGTGATAAAGATCCACGCATTATCCAAGTGAATTTATCACTTGCTGCAGAATACGAAACAATTTTGGTTTATGCGAGTGATGGTCATTTGGCCGCCGATGTTCGTCCGCTCGTGCGATTCAATATTCAACTTATTGTTTTGGATAATGGTCGGCGAGAGTCAGGTTACGCAGGCGGTGGGGGGCGTTTTGATTATCAACATTTTGTGACAGATAATTTAGCATTTCAATTCGCGGACGAAGCGTTACGCCAAGCACTGGTGAATTTAGAAGCCCTCGATGCACCAGCAGGCCCCATGCCAGTTGTTTTAGGGCCAGGCTGGCCAGGTGTTTTATTACACGAAGCGGTTGGGCATGGCTTAGAAGGTGATTTTAATCGTAAAGGTATTTCAGTCTATAGCGATCGTATTGGCCAAAAAGTTGCGAGTGAAGTTTGTACTGTCGTTGATAATGGAACCTTACCGAACCGTCGCGGCTCACTCAATATTGATGATGAGGGCATTCCAACGCAAAACAACGTCCTTATTGAAAATGGTATTTTGCGTGGCTACATGATGGATAAGCGAAATGCACGGCTTATGGGGGTTGCCTCAACGGGGAATGGTCGGCGTGAATCTTATTCCCATCTACCGATTCCGCGCATGACGAACACTTACATGTTAGCCGGTAAAACGCCCCCGGAAGAAATTATAGCATCGGTTGAAAAGGGAATTTATGCTGTTAATTTTGGTGGCGGTCAAGTTGATATCACCTCTGGTAAATTTGTCTTTTCAGCGAGTGAAGCCTATCTCATTGAAAATGGCAAAATCACAACACCAGTCAAAGGGGCAACCCTGATTGGTAATGGTGTTGATGTATTAAATCGTATTTCCATGGTGGGTAATGATTTAAAACTTGATACAGGTATTGGTGTATGTGGTAAGGATGGACAAAGCGTACCGGTGGGTGTAGGTCAACCAACTTTAAAAATTGATGAATTGACAGTCGGTGGTACCAAAACTGCTTAATTTAAATGGAACATAATATAGGTTTGTCATATGAGTTTAGTAGAAAAAAAATCTACAGATCACAATGAATTAATTAATGTTGCGAAAATCATTCTGCAAGAAGCAAAAAGACTCGGCGCAAATGAAGCTGAAGTTTCAGTTGATATGCAAAAAGGTTTTACTGTCTCTGCAACCAATGGCGCAGTTGAAACAATTGAATATCATCATGACAAAGCGATTGACGTAACGGTCTATTTTGATAAACGCTCTGGATCTGCGAGCTTATCGGATATTTCGGAGACAGCGATCCATGCGGCTGTTTCTGCTGCTTGCCATATCGCAAAATTTACTGATCCCGATCCCGCTGCGGGTATTGCTGAAAAGAATTTACTTGCTTTTGATTACCCAAAATTAGAACTTGCATCGCCTTGGGAAATTACCGTAGAGAAAGCCATTGAGCTCGCGTGTGAAATTGAGCGTGAAGCATTGGCATGTGATAAGCGCATTATGCTTGCTGAAGAATCCAAAGTGGGGTCAATGGAATCTTTTCATATCTATGGCAATAGTCATGATTTTTTAGGGTACTTTCCTGTGACACACCATGAGATGGCCTGTGTGTTGGTTGCAAAAAAGGGTGATCAAATGCAGCGCGATTATAGCTACACCCTTGCATCAGACCCCAGAAAATTAGCGAGTGTAAAAACTATTGCTAAGGAAGCGGCCGATAGAACAGTAAAGCGTTTAGGTGCCCGATCTATCAAGACGACAAAAGCGCCAGTTATTTTTATTCCCGAGGATGCACGCAGTATTTTCGGACATTTTATGTCAGCGATTCAGGGCGGAAATTTATACCGTCATGCTTCTTTCTTGCTAGATATGTTGGGCAAACCAATTTTTCCAGCCTTCATGCAAATTAGAGAAGAACCTCATTTACCCCATGGTCTGGGAAGCGCGCCTTTCGATGATGATGGCGTTGCAACACGCCAAAATCATTTTATTAAAGATGGCATACTTACTCAATATTCAATGGGTGTTTACTCTGCTAGAAAGCTGGGTATGGAAACCACGGGCAATAGCGGTGGCGTTCATAATTTAATTATTTCAACGAGTGATCAATCGTTTGAACAACTTTTAAAAAACATGGGAAGGGGATTGGTCGTCACTGAGTTAATGGGCCAGGGTGTTAATTTGTTAACAGGTGATTATTCACGCGGCGCCGCAGGGTTTTGGGTCGAGAATGGTGAAATACAATTTCCGGTTCATGAAGTTACCATTGCGGGCAATCTCAAAAATATGTTTACTAATATTGTAACGGTAGGTAATGACGTTGATTTGCGTGGTAATATCCGCACAGGATCACTATTAATTGAAGAGATGATGATTGCAGGAAACTAAAACATTGGATGCAATATGGAAGAAAAACAAAATAATAATAAATATATTGAACCTTTATTAAATTTACTGCATCAAGAAAAATTTACACTAAGCGCAACGAATCAGCAGACTTTACTTGCGCTCTCTAAACATAACACCAAAAGGTTGTTAGCGATTGTTCAAAATTTAATTCAATATCAATTGTTAAGCGAAACCGCTTTTGCGGAAGCTTTACATCGCATTACGATTAAATTGCCCATTGTTACCAAATCCAGTCTTGAGAAAAAAAGTCGTGATGATGTTAAAAAATATAAATCTGAATTTTTATTAGATAATCACTTACATTTTTTTGCAGAACATAATGAGCAAAAGAATTATGATTGTGGTGGTTTTGGTATTGTAAAAAAAGGCTATATAAATAATCAGACCACGGAATGTAGTTTTGCTATCAAAAAATTACGGCAAATGTATGCGCACTTGGCGGAACCGGAAGCAAAACGTGAGGTAAAATATAATCGTTTATTAAATCGTGAAGCTTATTATTTTACGAATCACGAAAGATATTTTATTGTCTCTAAGTGGCAGCAGGGAAAGCCATTAAATACTTATACTCAAAACGAGCTTTTAAATTCCTCGGTGCGAACACGGTTCCAATGGCTTGCCAGTGGACTCACTGATCTTAATATTCTGCATGAAAACTATCGTATCCATAGTGATATCAAACCGGATAATTTTATTTTAAATGACAAAATTGGATCACTCCGGCTCATTGATTTTGGCACTTCTCATAAAAAAGATACGCATCAATTTTTTCGACTAAACAGGGCTTACACGGATGCTGTACATGGCGATTTTTTTAGCCGCGATATGTATGGCATGGGATTAGTAAGTTGTTTTTTATTTCCAGATATTTACTTGCTAGAACTGAATGAAGATGAAGAAAGCATTAAAATTAGTCAAATTAAACATGAATTGAATGCGTATGAGGCAGCCCTTGTAAAACTGGTTGAGCGAATGATGGATCCTAATCCAAAGCTAAGATGTACATCGCTCGATGCATTGCAATTTTGTAAGGGTATCTATGATTCAGATCCTTTAGATGAGATGAAGTTAAAGCAAATTATACAAGACACCCTTCAACATCCCCTACTTTTAGTAGAGGATGTTTTGCGAGGGGTAACACCTTAGGTAGACATTTATAATTGGTACGAAGGGTTCTTTTTGGGTGAAGCTGAAATCTCGTTACTTACTGCATTGTTAACAAAAAATGTGTGCGGATTTTTCTTTACATAATGATTAGCTGCTGAAAATTCTTCGTAACATTTAATAATGAAAGGGACGGTTTCTTTTGTGCTGAATTTTGCGGGCACGCCTGTTGCAAAGAAGTAAGGTGCTGGATCCTCTGAAGTTGTTGTTTGCTTATCGTAACCTTTCGCAGTTTGGGCTAATGCAGCACAAGCCTCTTTAGCTTCATTTAAAGTAATAAATCGATAAGCGTTGTGTGTATCCTCATATCCCTTCATTAAACTTTCGTCGGTTAAATTAAAAAATGCTTCTTCATCAGGGCATGCAGTTCTAACAGCAATACTCCAGTCGCGAGCATGTTTCTGAAAGTGCGGATTTTTAATTGTTTCGCCAATCTTAAAATGTGGATACCCAAGTCCTGGGGTTGATATAAATTGCGAAGCTTGTTCAATATCTGCAAGCGGAATAGGACCGACTGAAGAAATTTCATTTTCACTTAACACTGGAATCATGCCCGTACTTTCTGGGGATAATAAGGTATAAGGAATTGACATCCGCGGTTCGACATAAATTTCGGGATGACGTATAGCATAGAGGAAATTCCCAAAATGATATTGTTGTGTTTGCCAGTCGAGATGAAAGGGTCGGCAAAAGTGACGTGCTTGAGAGCGCGACATGCTGGTTGAAACGTAATTGCTACTCATATTAAGAACATGTAATTGAATATTATTATTTTTACTATTCTTAACGCTAAAACCACCATCTTTCTCAAGTTGCTGAAAGGATCTTCCATCGGAACGAAATACGTAGCCTTGTGCCTGGTCGGGCTCGACTTGATGGGAGACGGGTTTAAGTAAATTACGCAAAAACATAATGGTTCCTCGCAACGAAATGCTGTATAAAAATAGAGCTAAATTTTACCAAAATAACATATTTAAGACAAACTATTTCTAAAATATCATTATTATTCAATAAATTGAAATAAAAGCACACAATATAAAAAAGAGAGAAAAGAGGCTTAAAAGGAGAATGAGGTTCCTTAATGGGAAGGAATCAAAGATCTAGGGATTGCTTTTCTCCTACAGTAAAAAATGCGAGAATAGGTTAGATTGGCTTCTTAATCTTCGCCGAATTTATCATTTATTAATTTTGTGATTTGCGCGCAAGCTTCTTCTTCATCATTTCCTGTAATAATAAAATCAACAATATTGTCTTTTTGTGCTCCTAGCGTAATAACACCCATAATACTTTTACAGTCTACGACTCGATCACGATGAGACAGTTCAATTTTACTTTCAAAACGTTTTGCGATATCAACAAGTTTGGCTGCTGCACGCGTATGAATGCCTAGTTTATTTTGAATGGTAATGGATTGTTTTATCATGATTCTCTCTTATAGTTTTATAAATTAAAATCGTCGCCTAAGTAAACAGCACGAACTTCTTCATTCATTAATATCGTTGCTGGATTTCCTTCACACAAAATTTCACCTTGATTAACAATGTATGCGCGCTCGCAAATGGTAAGGGTATCTCGCACATTATGATCTGTAATTAAAATACCAATTTGGCGTTTACGTAGATGATTAATGATTCGTTTAACATCGACAATTGAAATAGGATCGATTCCAGCAAAAGGTTCATCTAATAAAATAAATTTGGGATCGGTGGCTAAGGCACGTGCAATTTCAACGCGTCTTCTTTCGCCACCTGATAAACTTAGGCCAAGCGTATCTCTGATATGGTGTAAACGAAATTCATCAAGCAAATGTTCGAGAATTTGAATACGTTCAGCTTTATTTAAGGGGCGTAATTCCAAAATCGCCATAATATTTTGGTAGACCGTCAGCTTACGAAAAATAGACGCCTCTTGCGGTAAATAACTTATTCCATATTGAGCACGCATGTGAACAGGAAGCTTTGTGATATCTTTATCATCTAAAAAAATTTGACCCCCATCTGTTGGGATGAGGCCAACCATCATATAAAAAGAAGTGGTTTTTCCTGCTCCATTGGGGCCAAGTAAACCAACGACTTCCCCTCGATTAATTTTCAAGGAGACATCTTTTACAACTTCGCGTGATTTATAATGTTTATTAAGTTGCTTTGCATGTAAGGTATTAGGCATTTTATTTATTTTTCAGGAGTATAGACAAGTTCAGCTCGGGCATTTTTTGATGCGGGAACCGTGATAGTTTGATCGTCCATATTATAATGGATCAACTGTCCTTTGAAACTATTTTCGCCTTGAATGACGACTACATCTTGTTCTAACGTTACATTAGCTAAGAGTGGGTGAAATTTGATAGTCTTTGCATAGGAATGTAACTCAGTATCTCCAATTTTGGGGAGCGTCCAATAATGAGCCGACTGCAACACACCAAAAGCTAATAACTCTTCAAGTTGATGACGCTCATTATCTTTTGTAATAACTTTGTCTGCGGTAAGGTGAGTTGTGCCTTGATCAACCTTAACATTACCAAGAAAAATTTTAACGCCTGTTTTGTAATTATAAGTTGTCGTATCCGCTACGATAAAAACTTTTTCTTTGCTATCGAGTTGCAGCGCAGCGGTTACTGAACTGTGAAAACAGACTGTGATTAAAATATAATAAATCCAGTTAAGGCGTAGGTGCATATTCTCCTCGAGTTTCTGCTAACAATTTGATACTTCCTTTGTCCATATCCGCAAACATACCTTTCGCTGTCACCTTTAAATTCGGTTGGCAAAATGTAATGGCAGCCTCAGTTTGTGCAATCTGTTTATTTGGAAAGACGACTAAGGTGGTTGTGTTAATGAGAGTTGCTGGATTGGATTGATCAGCTGGGTGTTGAATCGCGACATCTTCGTAAAAATTAATTCTTTCAATTCCATCTATTGCTTCTGCTGTTTTAGAAGAAATATACCAAGGCCAAGTTGATCGTCGGTAAAGGGTAATAGTTGGCGTGGTTAAGTGCGAAATATTTTTATCACTGTAATAGACAACTTTGGGAGTTACAATTTTCATTTTTAACTTACCCTGTTTATCCATAATTTGAGCAATAACATTTTCCATGTAAGCGTCGGGTTTTGAAACCTTAGAAAGTGTAACGGGGGTTTTTCGCTTTAAACTTAAAATAGTTGTCCATAGCGCTATGGAAATAACTAAGAGTGAGAAAAAAAGTAAAAGTGCATTTTTATAAATCATTTGTTTCATGATGGTGAATGGAGGTAAGTTTTTATCAAATGGTCATAAGTTAGTTGTGCTTTCATAATGAGTTCGCAAGCTTCTCGGACTGCGCCATTACCAGCATTTTTCTTTGTAATGTAATGCGCATGTTGTTTAACAAGTTCATGCGCTTGCGGAACAGTGAGTGCGAGATGCACGCGCATTAAAATAGGTAAATCAGGCAAGTCATCACCCATATAAGCTATCTCTTCATCACTTAATTGCAAACGTTTTTTTATATCCTCGTAGGCTGGACGTTTGTCTTCATAACCACAATAAGCATGTTCAATTCCTAAATCATTCAAACGTCGCGTCACGGCTTCTGATTTTTTTGCCGTAATGACGCCAACTTGGATTCCTGATTTTTGGATCAACTTTAATCCCAACCCATCATGAACATGAAAAGCTTTTATTTCTAATTGATTGCTACCATAGTAAATCAGGCCGGAAGTTAAGACCCCATCAATATCAATAATGAGTAAACGAATAGCAGCCGCCCTTTCTTGCACCAACATTATATGACTCCTGCACGTAAAATATCGTGGATATGAAGGATGCCAATAGGATGTTCAGTTTCATTAGTAATGACGAGCGATGTAATTTTAAAGGATTCCATGATGGTGAGGGCTTCTGCGGCTAATAAAGATTTAGCAATTGTTTTTGGATTTTTTGTCATGACTTGAAAAATTTTGGTTAAATGAATATCCGAATTTTTATCAAAAGCACGTCTCACATCACCATCGGTAAATACCCCTAATAGTTTTCCACCTTCATCAATTACAGTGGTCATTCCTAATTTCTTTTGGGTCATTTCAACTAACGCTTCTTTTAAAGAGGCTTCTTTGGAGATGACAGGCATGGCATCTTCTTGATGCATAATTTCTTCAACTCTTAATAACAATCTTCGGCCTAAGGTCCCACCAGGATGAGAAAGTGCAAAGTCATTCTTCGTAAATCCACGTTTTTCAAGTAATGTCATTGCAAGCGCATCACCCATGACTAAAGCAGCTGTCGTACTAGAAGTCGGCGCAAGACCTAAAGGACAGGCTTCTTTCTCAATGCCGACATTAATGTTAATCGTTGCGGCTTGCGCTAACGTTGAGTGAGGTTTTCCCGTCAAAGCAATCAAGGGAATGGCTAAACGCTTAATGAAAGGTAAGATAGAAATAATTTCTTCTGATTCACCTGAATTAGATAAGGCAATCAAAACATCGTTTCGGGTGATCATACCAATGTCACCGTGTTTCGCTTCACTGGGATGAATAAAGAATGCCGGGCTTCCAGTGCTTGCGAAAGTAGCTGCTATTTTTCGACAAACATGTCCAGATTTCCCAACCCCCATGACGGCTATTCTGCCAGTACAATCATGTAAATAACCGCAAGCTTTGGCAAAGTTTTGATCGATTCGTGTTAATAAACTACGAATCATATTCGCTTCCGTTTCAATGACGGCACGTCCTAGCTCGCAAATCTTTTCAATATCCATAAGTTGCCTTAGTAAGTGAAACATTTTTATACTTTTTAGGGGCCACCGCAATAGGATGACTTGGAATGTATATTAGCCCTGGTTACCTTCCTGAACAAGATAAGTAACTGGGATTGACGTAACTAAGCCTTAGAGGCACTTATGATACTCCTTGTATAAAGCTATGCTTATGAGTAGGGCGGGGTCGTATTACAGGTTTTCATTGCTGACTGAATAAATTTCACGCAAAATGGGGCAAATTAGGAAATAAAATTGATGTCTGAACACTTAGTCGAAATTAAAGACTTAACTTTTAAGCACGCTAGCGGCAAAGTTGTTTATGAAAAGATAAACATCACCATCCCAAGGGGAAAGATTACTGCCATCATGGGGCCCAGTGGTACCGGTAAAACAACTTTGTTACGTCTTATTGGTGGTCAACTCACGCCAACATCGGGTGAAGTGAAGGTCGCAGGACAAATCATTCATCGATTATCGCGTGCAGAGCTTTATCAATTACGTAAACGCATGGGTATGCTTTTTCAAGCGAGTGGTTTGTTTACACATCTTAATGTTTTTGAAAATGTTGCTTTTCCATTGCGTGAACATACCCATTTATCCGAATCAATGATTCATACCTTGGTGTTGATGAAATTGCAAATGGTGGGTTTGCGGGGCGTGAGTCAAAGCATGCCCAGTGAATTATCAGGCGGTATGGCAAGGCGGGTAGCTTTAGCCCGTGCAGTCGCGCTCGATCCGGAATTTATGATGTATGATGAACCTTTTACGGGTCAAGATCCTATTTCGATGGGTGTGATTGTTGAACTTATTCATACCTTAAACAAAGCATTGCAGCTCACGAGCATTATTGTTTCACATGATGTTCAAGAAACGTTAACGATTGCTGATTACGTTTATATCATTTCTGATAAAAAAATAATTGGCGAAGGTACACCTGAATCAATTTTAACGAGCACCTCTCCTTTGCTCCAACAATTTGTAAGAGGATTACCTGACGGTCCGGTGCCTTTTGATTATCCTGCTCCCCCGCTCGCAAAAGAATTATTTCAAGGAGCATTATGATTTATCAATTAGCATCCTTGGGTCAAGCCAGCCTTTTAACCTTACAACAATTAGGACGTGCCGGTTTGTTATTAGCGCGTGTTGTTATTTCTCCACCGCGCTTACGAAAAAATTTTCCGCTTGTGATGCAGCAAATTTACTCTGAGGGCGTATTGTCTCTACTCATTATTGTTATTTCCGCTTTGTTTATCGGAATGGTTCTTGCCTTGCAGGGTTACCATACGCTCGCAAAATTTGGCGCAGCTGCCCAATTGGGACCTTTAGTTGCACTGAGCGTAACGAGAGAGTTAGGCCCTGTGGTTGCTGCGATTCTTTTTGCTGGACGTGCCGGGACTGCCTTGACTGCAGAAATTGGTTTAATGAAAGCTACAGAGCAACTTTCGAGTATGGAAATGATGGCTGTCGATCCTCTGCGCCGTGTTATTTCTCCACGATTGTGGGCAGGTTTTATTTCGCTACCTATGCTTACGATTATTTTTAATATGACTGCAATTTATGGTGCCTATCTTGTTGGTGTAAGATGGTTAGGTTTAGACTCTGGAATTTTTTGGTCTAACATGCAAACTGCAGTTGATTTTCGCTTAGATGTATTAAACGGTATTATAAAAAGCATGGTATTTGGAATTGCTGTCACATGGATTGCCGTCACGCAAGGTTATGAAGCAATACCAACTTCGGCCGGAATTGCAACTGCAACGACGCGATCTGTTGTTTACGCTTCTTTAGTAATACTTGCATTAGACTTTGTCTTAACTGCAACAATGATAGGGGGATGGTAATGCTATCTCAGCGTTTGATTGAAATTTTAGTAGGTTTATTTATTTTATTAATGTTTATCACGTTAAGTTTGCTTGCTTTTAAAGTGAGCGGCTTAACACAATTGTTTCCTGTTAAAACCTATCTTATTAAAGCTTCATTTGATGACATTGGGGGGTTAAAAGTACGCGCACCGGTGAAAATTGGTGGGGTACAAATTGGAGAAGTAGATAATATTAAACTCAACCATCAAACTTTTAAAGCCGATGTGTCATTACGTATTGCAAGTCAATACAATGATATTCCGGATGATTCCTCCGCAGGTATTTTTACCGCTGGTTTGCTTGGGGATAATTATGTTGCTATTTCACCGATGTATAACCAAACCTTTCTAAAAGAAGGGAGTGAGATACAGTTCACTCATTCGGCTATGGTTTTGGAAAAGTTAATTGGACAACTGATTTATAAAGTTGGGAGTGGATCAAGCGATAAAGTAGAAGCACCGTCTTCTGCCACCGAAAGTCAAACTAATACTGAGGAGAAAAATGATGTTAAAAAATAAAAAATTTTATAGTTACTTTTTACTTTGCTTAACCCTTTTATTTACGAGCGTCTTGCAAGCTCAATCCAGCCCCCAGTCGGTGTTGCAAGGTATCGCAGACCATATGATTGCTGGTCTTAAATCTAATAAAGCAACTTTAAAAACGAAGCCCCAAGTGGTTTATAACTTGGCATATAAATATATTGTTCCCTATGCTGATTTAGAAGCAATGTCTAAACGTGTTATTTCGCCATCCATTTGGAATAGTGCAACACCAGAACAGCGAAAACAATTTCAACATGAATTTACGACCACACTTATTCGTACCTACGCTTCAGCATTGACTTCTTACCGTGATCAAACGATACGTATTTTTCCAACACGAAGTGCGGGTGGAAAAACCGTTGAAGTGAATAGTGAAATTGTAAGTTCCGAAACGCAACCGATACGTGTGACCTATCGCATGATTAATTCAGGGGGGCAATGGAAACTGTATGATATGTCTATTGAAGGCGTTAGCATGTTAGAAAGTTTCCGTTCACAATTTGCAGATATTTTGGCGCAAGGTAATATGAATCAATTATTAAATCGAATGTCTGGTCATAATCAAGGTAGAAGTTAAACGATGTTTGCGGAAGAGCAATTCAAAATAAAGAATAATATTGTTAAACTTGCCGGTCGAATAGACTTTGATAACGTGCTCCAACTATTCGACCGTATCTGCAAGTCTCTAGCCCGGAAAGAAGTGTGGCAGATTGATTTAGCCGGTGTAGAAGCAAGCAATAGTGCTGGTATTGCATTACTTATTGAGTTAATGAAAGAAACGCAAGCTCAAAAGAAAAAAATTCAAATCAATCATATTCCGGATCATTTACTTGTCTTAGCTGAAACTGCAGACATGAAAGCAATGTTGCTTTCATGTTCTGCGGCAAGCGGATGAACAAGATTACGGTTTTCTATTTTTATCGAGGCTTTGAGAAGTAGATTCTCTTAATTTCTCAGGGTCTTGAATATTTAGCATTTCAGTAGCGTCGAGAGGCGAGCTACTAGCTCCCAAGCCAAAAAAATTATTAAACAAGTCATCAGTGTATGAATTATTATTATTAGTGTTATCTTCAACAGTATTATCCGCTTTTCTTTTTAAATTATTACGCGTTTGATTTTCGTTACTATTGTCTTCTCCAAAAAAAGAATAGAGTGAACAATCTGGGGCTGCATAAAAATGTAGTTGGTTTGGATGCATTTCTTCTGATAAAGAACTTACTGAAGTCTCTTGGTTTCCAAAGTATAATTGAGATGGCTTTCGTTCATCCGGTCTAGAGTTGTTATTGTTGTTGTTATTGTTGTTATTGTTGTTATTGTTGTTATTGTTGTTATTGTTGTTATTGTTGTTATTGTTGTTATTGTTGTTATTGTTGTTATTGTTGTTATTGTTATTATTGTTATCTGAGTTCAATTTAATTTTTTTTAATAAAGGATTTCTTGCTTTTTCTTTACTTGAAATTTTATGGAGATCATCTTTTTTCTCTAAATTGTTATTATTCGCCTTAATAATTCCTGCGCTGAATTTTTTTAGTTTTTCTGCAGCCGTATATTTATTTATTAGGGAAGCAGATAATTCTTGCGGTGTTTTTAATTTATTTTTTATTAGGGGCAGACATCCTACCATAGCCACTACAATATTAAAACCATGCCTATTTAAAGCCATCTTTACAATTTCCTGATGATTAAAATGCATCTTTAAATCGCAATAATTCTTCAATAGAGCTTCTACTAGTTTCGGTGCGCGACGATTGCATAAAATTACTAATGCTTCTTCTTGATTAAAATATTCCTTTAATTTTAGATATGTATTGTCTTTAATAATTAACGAAATAGTTTGCTTGGCTTGAGTGGAAGAAAGAGCTATTTGAATAAGTTCATTTACGGTAAGTTGTGTTATTAAAAATGGATTGACTTCAATTAATTTAATCGCCTCGATGGCATGAGTATTATATCTATGGAATAGAATTTGGTGAATTTGAGGAATCGTATATCGATAGGATCGAAGTAAACGAAAAGCATCAGAGTAACTTTGTGTATCAAGTAAAAATTTAATAAACTTCCCAGTAACATCTGGATTACTTAGTTGCTCATGCAGTTCTTGTTCAATTGAGGATTGATTAAGATCTTGACGTGAGTTTGCCATTGCTATACCACCCATTCTAATTCGAATCAAGCAAGTAGTATAAAGGGTTTAAATTAATGAAATGTTAAGGATAAATTTACCAAAATAAAAATGATACTACTCGATTCTAAAATAAAATGTTCTTTAGTAAGCACCGAATAGGTCATATTTATGATTAATTCCTTCGGATTAAACCTGTATAACAGAGCGCTTTCCAGGGGGAAAAACACTCATTAAATAAAGAGTTAGCAATTTACGGCTGCTCTTGGTCTAGTACCAAAGTCGTAGTAATAAGTTTACCCCTGGGCCCATTATAACGTCGTTCATACCAAAAGAAGAAAACAACGGGCATGATCATGATTAACATCCCAGAGCAAAAGAGGATTTCGTAGTAAAGTTTACTACCAATATTGAGCGTAGTTGGCGGTAAAAATCCGACAATCAATGTAATCAGGCAACCAAATAATCCGAGCAAACATACACTCCAAAAACCAATATTTTTACCCGGTACAGCAAATGTACCGTGCTGTAATTGATATTTCTTTTTAACTTTTAACCGTAGTGCAGTGACAAACATTAAAACATACATGCATATATATAATTGTGTGCTCAATGCGGTTAATAACCAATAGGAACCATTAACACTCGGTAAGAATAAGAATGCCATGCAGACAATGCTGACGAGACAGGCTTGGAGGAGTAATAAGTTTTGCGGTACACCGTGTGCATTTTCTTTCTTAAAGACGGCTGGAAGAAAGCCATTATGGGCTGCTTGTGCCATTCCTTTTACGGGAGAAATGACCCAGCTTACAATACCGCCTAGACTTCCAATCACTAATAAAACCGTGAGGATAGGTGTTATCCAACTTAAACCATAAACAGACAAAAAATAGGAAAAGGTTTGGATGGTTCCATTGACTAAATTAATTTGATTGTTAGGCAGTACCATGGCGATCGCAAGTGAGCCTAACATCATTGTTATGAGAATAATGAAGGTGGAAATGGCGAGGGCGCGAGGAAAAGTTTGGCGAGGGTTTTTAACATCTTTAATATGAACCGTCGCTAATTCCATACCTGCAAATCCTAGCATGATAGCTGTGAGGGAAATCCAATTATCCGTATTTTGAAAATTTGGTAAAATGCTTTGCGCAGTAAATTGAATTTGAATGGGCTTACCCATGTATAACCAAACTAAAAGTAAGATAATAATCAGGCCGACAGGAATGATAAGACCCGTTATCGCGCAAAAACTCGTAAATTTTGAAGACATGCGAATGCCTTTTAAGTTTATGAGCGTTAAAAGCCAAAATGTTGATAAAATAACAGCAACTAAATAATATTTATTTTGAGCAAGTGCAGGATCAACGAGATAAGCTGCCGTCCCTGCAATGAAAGATAAAATAGTAGGGAACCAAACCACATTGTTGACCCACTGTAACCATACCGCCAAGAAACCAATTCGTTCTCCAAAGGCCAGACGTCCCCATTGATAAATTCCTCCTTCATCAACATTTGCTGTTAATTCGGCTGAGATAAGAGCGGTAGGAATGAGGAAGACAATTGCTGCAAAAATAAAAAAGAATATCAGTGAACTACCAAATAGAGCAGAGGCGGGTAAGTTACGGATACTATCAATTGCACCAGTTATTAAGAGAGTTAGAGCAAAAGTATTTAGTTTTGCAATGGTTGACATCGTCAATTATCCGCAAGTCACAATAAACTATCATACGAAGATTAGATTAAGATCACCTTAAAGTGTTTGATTTTAAGCTATTTTATTTAGCTTTATCTTCTACGTTAAAGTGATCCTTGAGATTAGACTTTCTCGTTATACTTCTTTATTCATAACTAAAAATATACCGACAGGTCCACGGATGACATTGAGTAATAATGTTTTATTCGAAGTAGCGGTAAGCTTTTTGAGATCGGTAATATTTTTTATACTTTGCTGATTGACTGAAGTGATGACATCCCCTGCGCGCAAATCAAACTCCCAAGCTGGGCTGTCTTGTTCGACTGCAACCACTAGCACGCCTTCAATACTGCCGTGAATCGGACTTAAGAGGGTGAAATCTTTTAAACCGACGCCATTTAAAAAAGGATCCATTTGATCAAGATCGGTTTTACGTTTTTTTGGATCAGTTAATATGATATTCGTATTGATACGTTTACCATTGCGGACCAAATCAAAGTTTGCTTTTGAATCAACTCTTAAGAAGCCCACCGTATTAATAACATCACTCGCATTTTTTACAGCTAATCCTTCAACAGCAACGATAATGTCACCAATTTTTAGACCAGCTTGGCTTGCTGGGGAGTGCGGTAGTACAAGAGCAATAACGGCACCTTTTGAGGATTCCAATTTAAATGCTGAAGCTAACTCGGGCGTTAAATCTTGGGCAATAATGCCTAACAAGCCGCGTTTTACATTTCCGTGCTGCATAAGCTGTTGCATGACGCTTTTAACCATATTGGCTGGAATTGCAAAGCCGATGCCAACACTTCCACGATTTGGCGTAAGATTCGCCGTGTTAATTCCAACAAGTTGTCCTTGAGTATTAATTAAGGCGCCGCCAGAATTACCTGGGTTAATTGGGGCGTCGGTTTGAATAAAGTTTTCATAGTTCTCAATACCAAGTGTCGTTCTGCCTAAAGCACTTACGATACCAGATGTTACAGTTTGACCTAGACCAAAAGGATTACCAATGGCTGCAACAAAATCCCCAACTTTCAATTTGTTGGAATCAGCAAAATTTAAAGCGGTTAAATTTTTACTTTTGATTTGAATTAATGCAACATCGGAAGGTTTATCAATACCAATTATTTTTGCAGTAAAATGTCTTCCATCAGACAAATTAACCGTCACGGTTTGAGCATCACTAATCACATGAGCATTCGTAAGAATATAGCCATTGTTGACGTCGATGATAACGCCTGAGCCGACCGACGTATAGGTGGTTGGCACTGGACCATCTTTTTCATCCGCAGGCTTTGTCCCACGTTGTTTTTGCATTTCCTGCAACGTACTAATGTCAGTAATTTTAATTTGTGCTCTGATATTTACCACTGCCGGCATGACCGCTTGCAGCATGGGGGCGAGGGTTGGATCAACAGGCACGCTTGCAAAATTCACATTACAAAACAGCAAGATAAAGAGAAAAGACAGAGATTTTCTGCAATAGTGTAGCAAGTTCATTTTACACGATCCTCGCAAATTCGGATGATTTATAGGCACAAATAAAGTGGGTTAGTGTAGCATATTTTGATTAATCTTCCGCAATCCAAATTAGACTTGCCATTCGACCGACATGCCCTTGATCGCGACGATAGGAAAAAAACAAGTCAGATTGGGTATAGGTACAAAAATCACCGCCATAAATATGGTTTACACCAAGCTGATTTAAACGGATTTTAGCGAGCGCATATAAATTGGCTAAGTATTTACCGGTGGAAAGAGATTGAAAACCTTTGGCGGCTTGCGAATTCTGGCTAACAAAAGCTGAATAGACATCCTCTCCAACTTCAAAATGCGAAGGTCCAATAGCAGGCCCTAGCCAAATTAAAAGCTTTTCCTTGTCGCAGGACATTTGGCTTAAAGTATTTTCTACAATTCCTTTTGATAAGCCACGCCAACCGGCATGAATAGCAGCCACATGACTTCCATCTGTCGTCGTCACAAGAATGGGTAAGCAGTCTGCAGTCATGACAACACAAACTTGATTTTTTTCTGTGGTGAGAGAGGCATCAGCAACCGTGTTTTTATGCACACCCGTTGCAGTAATAGCAGTTGTGCTATGCGTTTGAGAAATCCAAATAGGATCATTGGGAAGTTCAAGTAGCGCTTTTAGTTTTTTATGGTCTTCCAAGTAAGCCAAGTTTTTTTCTGCATCATCTGCTGGATGATAATGCGTACCCCAGCTGGAACGAGTTGTTGTATACGCTTTAATATGAGCCGGAGCAGGCCAGGTGGGTTGAATAAACTTCATGTCATTTTCTATCAATTAAAAGTTGATTTTTTATATCATATAAATTTTAGTGACGGGAAGTCTTTTGTTGATTGTCTTTTTTTAAGGCGGTAATAAGTTGCTGAAAATCGGACGGGATTTTACTTTCAAAGCTTACTTCCAATTCTGTATCAGGATGTATGAATGTTAAACGATAGGCATGGAGTGCTTGACGT
The DNA here is from genome assembly GCA_013816845.1 of Gammaproteobacteria bacterium. Lineage (NCBI taxonomy): Bacteria > Pseudomonadati > Pseudomonadota > Gammaproteobacteria > Gammaproteobacteria bacterium. The sequence goes on along the minus strand of JACDDU010000001.1, from coordinate 664,879 downwards.
TTAAAAAGTTTAATTTCATTTTTTAATTCTTCCGTCAATCCTTTAGCAAACTGCAAGCGTCCTGCATAAGTTGGATCACCAACCACACTATGACGTAAATGATGCATATGAACGCGTATTTGATGGGTACGTCCTGTTTCTAAAGTAATTTTAAGTCTTGTATGCGATCGATACTTTTCCATGACGCGGTAATGCGTAATCGCTTCTTTGCCCAGCGACAAAGGAACCACAGCCATTTGCTGGCGTTTAGTAGGGTGGCGGCCAATGGGAGCTGAAACGGTTCCACCGCTAATGAAAAGTCCATTGACAATGGTTTGGTACTCGCGACCAATTAAGCGCTTTTTTAACTGACCTGATAAAAACTTATGAGAAGCATGGTTTTTAGCGACTAACAATAAACCAGACGTGTTTTTATCAAGTCGATGTAAAATCCCCACGCGCGGCAGTAAGGCAAGCTGCGGTGCATGATGGAGTAAAGCGTTTAACATCGTATGCGATTGATTCCCAGTGCCAGGGTGCACAACCATGCCCGCGGGTTTATCAATGATGATAATAGCTTCATCTTCGTAAAGAATAGGAAGTGGAATCGCTTCAGCTTCCCAATCGGCTTGTGCCTCAAATTCCGCCTTGAGTGAAACCGCTTCTCCACCTCGAAGCTTTGTTTTAGCTTTAGCTAATTGATTGTTGAGTAAGATATTTCCCGCATCAATCCAGGTTTTTATTTGGACACGAGAATAATCCGTCAGCAGCTTGGCAAGCGCTTGGTCAAGGCGAAGGGTCGCAAATTCAGAAGGGATAATGAACTGCTGTTCTATTTTTTTTTTTGGCTGATTCATTGCATGAATGATGACAGAATTTAGTTTACAATGCACCCACTTTACATTAGAAAAGTGCCTCTTTTATTTTTAAGTCACAGGACTGTATTGGAATGCGTTTTATGAAAACTTTTATTAAGCTGCTGCTTGTAAGTATTTTCCCCCTATTATTACTTGCAGCATGTGCAACCCCCAACGAACCTTCGGAAAACTATAAAGGTGAAACCCAACAGCAAATTTACGAAAAGGGTCGTACGGCGCTCAAAGATAATAATTATAGTGAAGCAGTTAAACGCTTTGAAGCATTAGATGTTCAGTATCCATATGGACCGGAAACTGAATACGCTCAGCTTTACTTGATTTATGCTTATTACATGAAAGAAGATTATGCATTATCAATCGCAGCGGCTGATCGGTTTATTCGCTTACATCCAGCTAATCCACACGTTGATTACGCCTATTATATGCGCGGTATTGCTGATTATTATCAAAACTTAGGTATTCTCGAACGCGTTTTTGTGGTTGATCTTGCCACACGTGATTTAACCCAAATTCAAAAAGCTTATAATGACTTTAATGAATTAGTGAGAAGTTTCCCAAATAGTCGCTACACTCCTTCAGCGCATCAATATCTCATTTATTTGCGTAACGTTTTAGCAAACCATGACTTACAAGTTGCACAATACTATTACAATCGAAAAGCTTATTTAGCTGCTGCTAATCGTGCAAGTGAAGTGGTAGCTCATTATCAAGGCGCACCCGCAGTAGTTGATGCATTAGATTTAATGATTAAGTCTTATCATAAGTTGGGGTTAAGTAAACAAGAGCAAGATACTTTACTAGTAATGCAATATAATTATCCAAATCGCAAAGTGACAGTAAATTAATTTGAAGTGGGATTTGACTAAGCATTGATATTAATAGTCAAATCCCATTTTTTATATTAACATTTTCTTTTTTTATATTTCTATCCTTCAGACGATACCGCTTAAAACATTAATAATTTGGATAGGATAAAATTGAAATAACTTTCGATTCATTATCCCTTATAGCCATTTACTACAGGGTAACGTCGATCACGTCCAAATGCTTTGTAATTAATGCGGGGCCCGATGGCTGCTTGTCGGCGTTTATATTCGTTTTTACGAATCAAATTGACAACCTTATTGACCTCGCTTTCATTAAATCCTGCAGCAATAATTTCTGCGATACTTTTTTCATGGTTCAAGTAAAGCTTTAAGATTTCATCCAGAATTGGATAGGGTGGCAGGCTATCTTCGTCTCGTTGATTAAAAGCAAGTTCAGCTGTTGGCGGTCGCGTTATAATCCGCTCTGGGATTACGTCATTAAGTTGATTACGGAAATGCGTGAGTTGATAGACTAAAGTTTTTGGAATATCTTTTAAAACAGCAAAACCCCCGGCCATGTCACCATATAAAGTACAATATCCCACAGCAAGTTCGCTTCGATTTCCTGTGGATAAAACAAGGGAGCCAAATTTATTAGAAAAAGCCATTAAAATAATTGCGCGAATGCGCGCTTGGATATTTTCTTCCGTTGCATCTTTTGGATGATTTTGGAAATGGGTTGCAAGTGTAGCTAGAAATTGCTCGTAGGTGGGTTCAATTGAAATAGTTTGAGTTTCAATCCCTAAATTTTTTGCAAGTAGTAGTGCGTCTTGATTGCTGATCTCTGCAGTAAAACGAGATGGCATAAGAATACCACGTACACGATGAGGTCCCAATGCGTCAACGGCAATGGTGGTTGTTAGGGCTGAATCAATGCCGCCTGACAACCCAATCAAAACATCTTTGAAATTATTTTTTTCAACATAATCTTTAACGCCTAACACCAAGGCTTGATACACAGCCGCATCCATTGATAAATTTTTATCTATCGCGTCGTTATTTTGATGATGTAAGGTTGGCAGTGTGAAAGTGATGGGTAAAAGTGCTTCTTGAAAAAAAGAAGCGGATTCAAACAACGTGCCCGTTGCATCAATCGCCATGCTGCCGCCATCAAAAATTAATTCATCTTGTCCGCCCACTTGATTGGCATAAAGTATCGGAACTTTATTATCTTGTGCTCGGGCACGGATAGTTGCAAGCCGTCGTTGTGGTTTATTTAATTCAAAAGGTGAAGCGTTCGGAGAAAGAATAAGTCGAGCTCCGTTCTGGCATGCTTGTTTAACGGGTTCATTGACCCATAAGTCTTCACAAATGCATAAGCCAATGGGAATATTTTTTATTTCAACTATACAAAATTTTGAACCGGGAGAAAAATAGCGATATTCATCGAATATACTATAATTAGGTAAAACTTGCTTCTGGTAGACACCGAGAATTTGTCCATTGTAAAAAACTGTACATGCGTTAAATAATTTGTCTTTTATTTTTTGTGGATGTCCTACTACACAGTGAATACCTGTGATGGTTGCGAGAAGCTGACGAAGAGCATCTTCTGTTGCTTGTATGAAGGCGGGTCGAAATAATAAATCTTCAGGTGAATAACCCGTTAAGCTTAATTCAGAAAAAACGATTATGTCAGCATGCAATTCATCTCTTGCAGTAAGTGCTGCTTGTTCATGTTTTTTTAAATTATAATGAAGGTCACCAACTTTTAAGTTAAGTTGAGCAAGAACAATTTTTAGAGTGTCACTCATGGATTCAAATCTCTTTCTGTAATCAAATTTAAATAAACCGGGTGATCAATTAAAATAAACAAAGGCTCTTTGATATAATTTTTATTAAGTGTGAATAAGGCATATAATGAATGCTCTTTCTGAATTACGCTATCTACAATATTTCCAACTACAATAGCTTTTTCATTTACCACAGCATGTACAGGTATACCATGTTTTACCTCTGTACAATCTGGGATGACCGCTTGGTAAAGTTGCATTTTTAATTTTCCACGATAATGCATGCGAGCAATAATTTCTTGGCCTGTGTAGCAACCCTTGGAAAAACTAAGGGCAGTTAAATGTTGCAAATTAATTTCATGGGGTAAAAACTGACGACTTGTTTCTGGATAAATTGATGGAATGCATGCTTCAAGATTGAGTAAATGCCAATCCGTTTCTTTAATCTCAGTTTTTTCGCTGAACAATTTTTCTAATAAGGCTTGTTCTTGGCTAAGCGAGGATAGGTAGATAAAGCGATTGGAATCAATGGGTATCCGAATAAGATGAGGATGAACAAGTAAAAGATGACCGGAGACACCATAAATCATAAACTTATCAACAATTGTAATATCTGCAGCATAAAAAGCTGCGTATTTTTTTAAGGCTTGTATTGCAATCGGTGCCATGACTTTGGGTAATAATAAATAAAATTCATCACTTTCTTTAAAAATATAAAATAAAAAGATAACCCGGCCTTGTGGTGTACAGTGGGCACCAAAATGACCGTGATTATTTTCTAACTGCAGCACATCGCAAGTTAGCTGACCTTGCAGAAATCGACTGACCTCTTTCCCTTGAATACTTAGTGTCGTTAAAAAGTTTAAGCGTACGGTCGATTCTCGTTTTTTGTTATCGTCTTGTCGATTCATCCTCTCACCTGAAATGAAACAGTGTGGTGTCTATCATAAAGAAAATGGCTTCATTCTGCTATGGATGTTATTGCGCTTGGATAAAAGCCACGTTATCGTGGGGCTGCTTAAAGGGAGGAGGTGGAGATGCAAAAAAACTGTGCACTACTATTGATTGATTTACAAAATGATTTTTGCAAAGGCGGAAATCTTGCTGTTCCTCTGGCCGATGAAATTATCCCCCTTGCTAACCAGTTACAATCGAAGTTTGATGTGATCATTGCTACCCAAGATTGGCATCCAAGCGATCATTCAAGCTTTGTCATCAATAACCCCGGTTCCAAAATTGGGGACATTGTGAAACTCGAGGGATTGGACCAGATTATATGGCCTGTTCATTGCGTTCAACAATCGCGGGGGGCCGCACTCCATGCAGATTTAAATCAAAAAAAAATTAAATATATTGTTTATAAAGGAACAGATAGAACGCTAGATAGCTACAGCGCATTTTTTGACAATGCTCACCAACGTTCGACTGGGTTGGCTCATCTACTAAATGATCTCGGTATCCAAACAATTTACATGATGGGTCTCGCCACAGATTATTGCGTAAAATATTCAGCATTGGATGCAGTTCATTTAGGGTTTCATGTTGTACTGATTAGCGATGCTTGTCGAGGAGTAGAGTTAAATCCAGGTGACATCGAAAACGCCTTAAGAGAATTGCAATTAGCGGGTATTCAACTGATTAAAATGGCTGAGATTTAAAAATCAAATCAATATTTTCAAAACCAAGACAGTAATTCCAAAGGTTCATTAATGTAATAATCCGCTTGCCAAAGGTGTGGATCTTCGCCATCTAAATAACCGTACAAGGCAACAATCGCATGCGTTCCTGCAGCCTTCGATGCGGCAACATCAGTTGCCGCATCGCCCACATATAAACAATCTGGCGGGCTGATTTTCAATAAATGACAGGCATGCAGAATAGGCAGGGGATGAGGCTTAGCATGCGCCAAAGTATCACCACAAATGATACAAGCAGTTCGTTTGAAAATATCTAATGCTTTTAATAAGCGATGCGTATGATAAGTTAGTTTGTTGGTTACTATGCCCCAAGGAATTTGGTTTAATTCTAAGTGATTAATAACTTGTTCCATTTGCGGAAAAAAGCGTGTCCGTTCGGCAATATTTTGGTCGTATAAAGAAAGAAATTTTTCTCGCAATTTCATTATGTCCGGATCATTTTCGGCAAGCCCTAAAACGTGGCTCACCATTTTTTTGGCACCGCGTCCAACAAACGGTTTGATTTCATCAAGGCTAATTTCTGTTAAGCCAAATTCTTTTCTTAAAGCGTTTAGTGCAAAACATAAATCTGGGGCTGTATCTAATAAAGTCCCATCTAAATCAAATAAAATTGCTTTGGGGTTGGTATTCATTTAGAAATCACTCACTTTAAATTTTTTGTGGCATATCCTAAATAATTCACTGCTATATCATGGGTCAGTTTAAATTTACTCGTAAACGGATTATAGTGAATACCTTTTAATTCTTGCAATGTCATATCTGCTTTCCGTAAAAACTCACCTAGCTCACTGGGGCGAATGAATTTTGCGTAGTCATGGGTATTTTTAGGTAATAGTTTTAAAAAATATTCAGCACCAAGAATGGCAAAGATATAGGATTTTAAATTCCGGTTTAGGGTGGAAAAAAATAAATGCCCGGTAGGTTTTAATAATTTACTACAAGCTGCAATCATCGCTGCAGGATCTGGCACATGCTCTAATAATTCAAGGCATGTTACGACATCGAATTGACCTGCATGAGTTTCGGCAAAAAGGTCAGCATCAATTTGGAGGTACTTGACTGAACTTTTACTTTCAAATTGATGAAGTTTAGCCACTTCAATAACATCTCGACCCATATCAATACCGGTAACTTTAGCGCCAGCTGCGGCAAGTGCTTCTGATAAAATGCCGCCCCCGCAACCTACATCCACGATATCCAAATTAGAGACATTTATTTTTTCTAATATATAACCTAATCTTAGTGGGTTAATTTGATGTAAAGTCTTAAGGTCACCTTCTGGGTCCCACCAGCTTCTTGCCATCTGCGAAAATTTAGCAATTTCTACACCATCTGAATTTTGGGTCATTTCCGTCTCTCGTTCGTCTTATTGGCAAAAAATTCAATTTACTCAAAGATATGAATAAGTTTATCATTTACTTAATCACGTGCATCATAACTGAAAGGAAATTTGATATGAATCGAAAAACCGTTACGGTGTGCATGCTGATCACGAGTATAACATCAGCAACCAGCTATGGTCAGGCCACATCCACCGCGGGCGTTTATTCTCCTGATAACGGTGGGGTTAATAGTCAAACGCAAACTATCGTCACACAACCCACTACTATTAATCCTTCTGTGTCTGCAGGATCAACTGCTGTAACTGCGGGGTCGCCGATGGTTAATCCCTCCACGGTTGTCAATCAACCGATCGGAAATGTTCCAGCTATTTCCATAAACTCGCCACAGACTTCATTTTCCAACCCGATCCAAACAACAACGCCAACCGTCCCAACACGGGGTACAGTCATTGATCAGGGGGGGAATCTGAAGATGTTGGCCCCACCGGCTCCAATCAACCCCGTTCCTGGTCAACCTAATGCATTGCCTCAAACGCCCATCGGCGGACCTGCGTTGACAGGCTCTCCGGTTCAAACGCAAAACCAGGGAGGAGACCTAGGTGGAAAAGTTCCAAATATGACTCCCGCCGGCAACCAACCTTTTGTCCCGGCTTTACAGCAAGGGAACATGCAAAACAATCCTAATGTCGGGAACTATCAGGGCATACCGCAAACGGGCGGTGTTATCAACCAAGGTATTCCGCAAACAAGTGGTGTCATCAACCAAGGTATCCCGCAAACAGGCGGTATTGTAAACCAAGGCGTTCCCCAGACGAATGCCGTAAACCAAGGCGTTCCTCAAACAGGTTCTGGTATCAGTCAACCCCTCCCACGCAACGGCACTTTTATAAATCAGGGTGTTCCTCAAGCTAACACGGTGGTGAACCAAGGTATTCCTCAGACGGGGGGGGTAGTAAATCAAGGCATTCCTCAAACCGGCAATGTAATCAATCAAGGTATTCCATCTCAATCTGTGGTTAATCAGGGCGTACCTCGAAGTGGCCCAGTCGTGAATCAAGGTGTTCCCACAGGAGGTAGTCCCATGATCGGGGCTCCAACTATCCCAGGTACCTCCCCACCAACAAGCAATCTTAATCAACCTTCAATTATGCCCAATCGACCTACGGGTATTCAGAATCCATCTACAAATGGACAGGGTATCCCACCAACCCAAATCTTGAATAACAGTAATCAATCAAGAGCAGGATCACCTGCAATGAATAACCAACCCAACGCTGTTGCGCCCGCTCAAAATACGCAAGCGGGCCGGCCAACTTCATCCACGACGACAGCAGCGCCAGCACGCTAATTCATTCAGTTGTTTTTGGAGATAGATGATGTCAGAACCTCTCATTGTAGAAGCCACAAAATCTTCACCGAAAACAATTTATTTAAAAGACTATGAAATCCCTGCATATTTAATTGATGAAATACATTTGCAATTTGACTTGCAGGAAGACTTTACTTATGTAACTTCGCATATGCGGGTCCGTCATAATCGTCAAAGCCGTAATCTCTCTAAACAATTAGTTCTTAATGGAGAGGAGTTAATTTTAGAATCAATTAAGTTGGATGGTATTGATCTTACACCCCAACAATATGAAGTAAGTGATACGTATCTCATCGTTAAAAATGTCCCCGATAATTTTTCTTTAGACATCACCGTGAAAATTTTTCCACAAAAAAATACTGCATTAAGCGGTTTGTATCGATCACAAAATACTTACTGCACGCAATGTGAAGCTGAAGGATTTCGGCGCATCACTTATTTTATTGACCAGCCTGATATCTTAACGCGTTTTACGACCACCATTATTGCTGACCCTAAACAATTTCCTTACTTGCTTTCTAACGGTAATCCTATTGGCGAAGGCTTTACCGAAGAGCGACGTCATTGGGTTAAATGGGAAGATCCTTTTCGTAAACCATCTTATCTATTCGCTTTAGTCGCAGGTGATTTTGATGTAGTTTCTGATACTTTTATAACGCAGTCGGAACAAGAAATTGCTATAAAAGTTTATGTTGAGAAAGGCTATGCCGATCAAGTATCCCACGCTATTTTTTCTCTAAAAGAAGCAATGCGTTGGGATGAGAAAGTATATGGACGTGAATATGATTTAGATATTTATATGATTGTTGCCATTGGCGATTTCAACATGGGTGCGATGGAAAATAAAGGACTCAATATTTTCAACACGAAATATGTTTTGGCTAAACCTGAAACAGCAACTGATGAAGACTATATGCATATTACTTCAGTTGTAGGCCATGAATATTTTCATAACTGGTCAGGTAACAGAGTGACATGTCGGGATTGGTTTCAACTGAGCCTTAAAGAGGGGTTGACGATCTTCCGTGATCAAAGTTTTTCTGAAGATTTGTTCTCACCCGGCGTAATCAGAATTCAGGAAGTGAGAGCATTACGTGAAACGCAATTTTCAGAAGATGCAGGTCCCTTAGCTCATCCTGTTCGTCCCGACTCTTATATTGAAATCAATAATTTTTATACTTCAACAGTTTACAACAAGGGTGCTGAAGTGCATCGTATGTTGAAAGCGATTGTAGGGCCTGTTTATTTTCGTAAAGGAATGGATCTCTACTTCGCAAGACACGATGGTCAAGCAGTTACCATTGAAGATTACATTAAAACGATGGAAGATGTTTCAGGAATTGATTTAAACCAATTTCGTCTTTGGTACAGTCAAGCAGGCACTCCCCTCGTTACTATTGCAGATGATTATGACACTGCGCAGCAAGTTTATACGTTGACGATTAACCAATCCTGTCCTGCAACACCAGGTCAATCTGATAAAGAGCCCATGTTAATTCCAATTCGCATGAGTTTGTTTGATCATGCTGGCAAAGAAATTTTGTTAGACACGGGTGATGATCAAATAGAAGTAGAAAAAGTTTTAAAACTAAGTAAGGCATCGCAAAGTTTCCAATTTAAAAATGTTCCTTCTCGTCCCATTCCATCGTTACTAAGAAATTTCTCTGCCCCAGTTGTACTAAATTATCCTTATGCCGATGAAGATTTATTATTCCTTTTCAAATTTGATACGGATCCCTTTAATCGATACGAAGCAGGACAAAAATATATGCTTCGCGTCATGCAGAACTTAATTCGTGATGTACAACAGCAGAATGCTTTAGAGGTGCCGCGAGCTCTAATCGAAGCGATGCAGCAACTCATTCAAGAAAATAAAAAAGATTATTTTCTATTATCAGAAATGTTAACGCTACCTTCAGAAAAGTATATTGGTGAGCAAATGCAAACAGTGGATGTTGTTGCAATTCATCAAGTACGGGAATATGTTCTCAAAACGATTGCTGAACAATTACAAGATCAATTTCTTGCTACCTACAAAATGTTTCATAAAGAAGGTCAATCTGATTTTACACTGGAGGAAATGGGCAAGCGTCAATTTAAGAATCGATGTCTGGCTTATTTGGCATTACTTCCTGCGCATGCAGAGTTGGTCATGCAACAATTTACTGACGCTTTAGAAGTCAATATGACTGATACACAAGCTGCCTTAACGGCGCTGACCAGTATGCAATCACCCTTACGTGAGCAAGCTTTAGATCAGTTCTATGACACTTGGAAACATGATGCCTTGGTTGTAGATAAGTGGCTTGGTGTGCAGGCAGGAACAAAATTACCTAATGCGTTACAGCAAGTTAAGAAATTAACTCGGCATCCAGCTTTTGATATTAAAAATCCGAACAAAGTTTACGCTCTCATCGGAACATTTGGTTATCGTAATGCGATCCATTTTCATGCTGAAAACGGCGAAGGCTATGCCTTTTTACGCGATATCGTGCATCAATTAGACAAAATTAACCCTCAAGTCGCTGCTCGTATGGTTAAACCTTTGACTATGTGGAAACGATATGATAAAGATCGCCAGGTGTTAATGCGAAACCAACTCGAACTGCTACTTACTGATAAACCCTCATCGGATTTATATGAGTTGGTAACTAAAAGCTTAGAATTCTAATTAAAAATTAAACCAGCTTAAATAAGCTAATCAATGAGGTAGTTATGCCTAATTCAACTCGTATTGAATCGGATAGTATGGGAAATGTTTCGGTTCCCGCCGATGTTTATTGGGGCGCACAAACGCAACGTTCGCTTGAGCATTTCGCAATCGGTCATGATGTTATGCCGACAGAACTTATTTGGGCATTTGGTATACTAAAAAAGGCTGCAGCTTTGACCAATCAAGAATTGGGTGTTTTGGCGCAAGATAAAGCGAAGCTTATCAGCGGTGTTGCAGATGAAATTATTGCAGGTCAGTTAAATGCTCACTTCCCCTTGCATGTTTGGCAGACTGGCAGTGGCACGCAAACCAACATGAATGTTAATGAGGTTATTAGTAATCGTGCAACAGAATCTGTTACAGGGAAAATTGATACTAAAAAAGTTTTGCATCCCAATGATCATGTTAATCTCTCCCAATCTTCAAATGATACTTTTCCAACAGCAATGCATATCGCGGCAGCCTTTACGATCATTCATCAGCTTTTACCGGCCGTAAAAGAATTACGCGATGGATTAGCAGACAAACAAAAACAATTTGCTCATATCATTAAAACCGGACGCACGCATTTACAAGATGCTGTTCCTTTAACATTGGGTCAGGAATTTTCTGGCTATGTTGCTCAATTAGATGCAGCTATTAAAAATATAAATTCAACGCTTCCCGGTTTGTATGAGCTCGCTCTCGGTGGAACTGCGGTTGGAACCGGGCTCAATGCTCCGGCGAATTTTGCAGAAAAAGTAGCTGAAAAAATAGCCGCTTTAACTGAATTACCTTTTGTTACGGCGCCGAATAAATTCGCAAGTCTTGCGGCGCATGACGCAATGGTTTTTTCGCACGGTGCAATAAAAACACTTGCTTGTGCACTGATGAAAATTGCCAATGACATTCGATGGCTTGGTTCAGGTCCACGCGCAGGTCTTGGCGAATTGACACTCCCTGCAAATGAACCTGGTTCCTCCATCATGCCAGGAAAAGTTAATCCTACCCAGGCAGAAGCACTCACAATGGTTTGTGTGCAAGTGATGGGTCACGATGCAGCCATTGGTTTTGCTGATTCACAAGGTAATTTTGAACTGAATGTATTTAAGCCCGTGATTGTGCACGACTTTATGAATTCAGTACGGTTGCTTACCGATTCATGCCGAATGTTTAATAAATATTGTATTCAAGGGTTGGAAGCTAACACTAAAGCCATTGAACAATCTCTGAGGAATTCACTGATGCTGGTTACAGCGCTGGCCCCCAAAATTGGCTATGATAAAGCAGCTGAAATTGCTCATAAAGCTTGGCATGAAGGTACGACCTTATTGGAATCCTGCCTTGAATTAGGTTATTTGAATGAAAAGGAATTTAAAGACTTAGTTAAACCCGAAACGATGCTGGGGCCGAAGTAAATTGCAACGCTAACGTAGCGCCGGAATTAATCCCACTAAGCCGTTGGCAATCATGCCAACGGCAATAGCCATAATAATCATTCCCATAATCCGCGTGATGACCTTCATCACGGATTCGCCAAGCATTCGCGCAATGATATTACCGTAAAATAAAATTGCCATCATGATTGATGCGAGAAGAATGCAAAGAATCGAAAGCCAAGCTTTGTGAAAGAGATTGGGGTAATCATTTGAGGCAATCACAAGCGTGCTAATTGCGCCGGGTCCCATAATGATGGGCAGAGCTAAAGGGACAATTGCGACTGACGTCCGCTCGTAAGCCGCAGCATCATCTTCGGGGGTATAATTGAGGGGGCTTTCCCGCGATTGCAGCATTGATAACCCTGTTAAAAATAAAATGGTGCCCCCCGCGAAGCGGAAGGATGCAATGGTGATGCCCATTAATTCTAATAGTTGCCCGCCGATCCAAATGGCAATGACCATAATAATGGTTATTGCCAGCCCGCACTTTATGGCAGTTTTCCGTTGATGAAGGGAAGGGAATTGACTGGTCAATTGAAGAAAGATGGAAAGTGAACCAAGAGGGTTCATCATGATAATCATAGCGACCATAAATTTAACTGTATCAGCATACGTCATGGATGAACTTTCCTCTTTTTTACCTTCCATGATAGCGAACGTATCCTGGAATTGCTAGGATATACGATTTTGGACAGCCGAGAGCATCATGAAGAGAGTATTTAATTTCGGGGCAGGACCAGCAATGTTGCCAAATGAAGTGCTGGAGCAAGCGCAGTCAGAAATGCTGGATTGGCATGGCACGGGTATGTCCATTATGGAAATTGGCCATCGGGGACATGAATTTAAGGAAATTGCCGAACAAAGTGAAGCAGATTTGCGCGAATTAATGAATATTCCTGCGAATTATAAAGTGTTGTTTTTAGGAGGCGGGGCCTCCACCCAATTTGCCATGGTTCCTTTAAATCTCCTTCGCTCCAAAAACCAAGCCGATTATACCGATACAGGGGTTTGGTCGAAAAAGGCAATAGCTGAAGCTGCCCGATATGGCGAAGTTAACATTGCTGCGAAGACAATCAAGCAAGATGGCTTACTTGCAATTCCCGCCATGGAAAATTGGTCTCTAAATCCAGAGGCAGCCTATGTTCACTACACCCCAAATGAAACGATTGATGGCGTGGAATTTCAATTTATTCCGGACACTCGCGGCGTACCACTTGTAGCTGATATGACTTCGATGATTTTATCGAGACCGATTAATGTAACCGACTACGGCATCATTTACGCTGGAGCTCAAAAGAATATAAGTCAAGCTGGACTGACGGTTGTTATTATTAACGAAAAGTTAATTCAAGATCCCAGGGCATACACCCCTTCTCTTTATAATTATAAATTACAGTCCGAACATCACTCCCTCTACAACACGCCGCCAACTTATGCCTGGTATATGGCAGGTTTAATGTTTGCATGGATGAAATCCAAAGGTGGCGTTGAAGCCTTTTATAAAATAAACAAACGTAAAGCAGAAAAACTTTATAGTTTGATTGACCGAATGCCTGAATTTTATGATTGCCGAGTCCATCCTTCGTGTCGGTCAATGATGAACGTTATGTTTTATCTACGCGATGAATCGTTGACTGATAAATTTTTAGAAGAAGCAAGTAAACTGTCTTTATTTAATTTGAAAGGACATCGCGTCAGTGGAGGCGTGCGTGCAAGCATTTACAATGCCATGCCTGAAGAAGCCATTGATTTGCTCGTCGATTTTATGATTGACTTTGCAAGCAAAAATGGGTAAAAAAGATTTCATTTCAGTTTTATCCATTATTTAAATTTCATCAATGTCATTTGCAAATAAAAACGGCCTAACCTTGGTTGAAGTGTTAGTAAGCTTAATATTGCTTACTTTCATTTTTATTGGGACAGATGTAATGCAACTTATTTCTTTACGCATTGCAAAGCATTCTTTTTTTATTTTTGTCGCAAGACAAGAATTAATGTCTATTGTCGATCAAGCACAAATTTGTAAATTAGCTTGCAGCAAATCAATTCAACACTGGCAAAACGAAGTTAAATTGGCGCTTCCTCACGGCGAGGGAGAGGTTAAAGGAGTTTATCCTAACTATATTTTTACAGTTAAATGGGGAAATCCAACAGAAAGTATATGCAAGATCAACCATCAAAAAGCACAAGGTTGCCTTCAAGTTTCACTAAAATAATAGCTACAGCTGGATTTACTTTAATCGAGACGATGGTCGCACTCACTGTCAGTTTGCTTATCTATTCAATCTTAATGGAAATTTATGTCCATACGCTCAAAAGTTATCGTTTACAAATAGCCTATCATCAGTTGCAAATTAATGCAGAGCAGGCAGTGTCAATTTTAATGAGTGCGATAAAAAAATCAGGTTATATTGGCTGTGCAAAGCTAACAAAAAACTTCCCCCTTGCAAATCAAGCATCATCTACTTTCAATTTTGAAAATCAATTAGTCCTAACCCCTCATTCGCTAACCGTTAGTTACATGCAACATAAAACAGCGACGTTGATACATGGTGTTGAAGGTGGAAAAACGTTGACAATAGATCACGGTATATCAATTAAACCACGCGATATTTTAATTATCTCTGATTGCGAATCAGCTAACATTTTTACCGTTAAAAACGTTAGCAAATTTAAATTTAAGCAAATTATTTATTTAAATACACCGTTAATCTATCCCTTTAAAGCTGGCGCACAAATTAGTCATTTGGTAAAAGAACGCTATTTGCTTAAAAAAGTTTCTGCACCAAACCAATATCAAAGAAAATTTGCACTTTTTAGAGAGAATTTAATTCATAAAAGACAGCATGAACTTGTTGGTGGTATTGATCAAATTGATTTCGATCCTGATTTGAATTTAAAAACACAGCTAATTCAAGGTGTCATGATCGAATTGACGTTTTCTGAATTCTTTAAAAAAAAGGTTAAACGTTATGTAGCGATTGATCGTGTTTTATAAGCATAAAGAGCAAGGATTTATTCTTTATTTAACTTTATTTTTTTTAGTTATTTTTTCTACACTTAGTGTGCGTGTCTATCAATCAAGCTATAGTTTGGTTAAAACAAATATTCAAGAATTGTTGAGCGACAAAATTAAATTGGAGTCTCAATCGCTGCTTCGGCAAATCGGAAGTCATATCCAGAGCTTTCAGCAAAATTGCTCATTTTCTTTAATGACAGATAAGGCTTTAAGTGAAACCAGTATTCATTTCTGGAAACAATTGCGTTGCAATAAAAGTAGAGCTAATTTTAATTATTATTTTTTTATTGAAAACCTTGGTATCAATGATTGTGCGACAATTAATAATTTAGCCACACAATACTATCGCTTAAATTTAATGATTGTTGCAAAAGGCTTGTTAAAAACCAACCAGCTTTTTCAAGCGACATTTGCTGTTAAAAGCCCAGTTGTATCACAGTGTAAGAAAAATATTGATACGCTAGATGAAGGACTTCAATCGCTAAAAACAATTGATTGGGAAGGCGAATAATAGCTTGATTATTTTTATTTACCAAAATAGAGTAGGCGTTTAAAAGTGGCTTGATCATCAAGGATAGTCTAATGAGTGATTTGAAAAATAAAGTAATATTTATAACCGGTGGTAGTCGTGGGATTGGTCGAGAAATTGCTCTACGTTGTGCACGAGATGGCGCTAAAATTGTTGTAGCTGCCAAAACTGCAGAGCCGCATCCCACTTTAGAGGGCACAATTTATACGGTGGCAAAAGAGATTGAAGAGGCGGGTGGTGCTGCGCTGCCTTTAATTGTCGATGTCCGCTCTGAAGAAAACGTTGCAGATGCAATCAATAAAACGATTGAAACTTATGGCGGTATCGATATTTTAGTCAATAATGCTAGTGCTATAAATATGAGTTCGACTTCAGATATTCCCATGAAGCGATTCGATCTTATTTTTTCTGTGAACGTTCGCGCCACATTCATGTGTTCGAAACTTTGTGCGCCGCATCTTAAAAAATCCTCTAACCCGCATATCCTCAATTTGTCTCCACCCCTTAATATGAATCCTAAATGGTTTAAAAAACACGTAGCCTATACTATGTCAAAATATGGAATGAGTATGTGCACATTAGGAATGGCAGAAGAATTCAAATCCGATGGAATTGCCGTCAATTCTTTATGGCCAAAAACAATAATCGCAACTGCTGCAATTGCAAATAATTTTCCAAAAATTGTTTATCATGCCAGCCGCAAGCCAGCAATAGTCGCAGATGCTGCGCACGCAATCTTAACAAGTAACAGTCGTAAAGTTACCGGAAATTTTTTCATCGATGAAGAAGTGTTAAAGGAACATGGCGTCACTAACTTTAAACAATACGCGATGCATTCCTTAGTGCCACTTTACCCAGATATTTTTATCGATTAGCAAAAGCGTGGGATGCGTTGCACGTTTTCTCCTTTACGCTGCGCATCCCTTGGTTACGATTGATTTTTGTTAGCACATTGGTAAGTTTAAAGGACAATCACGACAATCCATGCTTCACCAAACTTTCACTCACTTAAGATGCTAAAAATACCCTAATGATTATGAATTTTCATTTCCTGACTTATAAACACAGCTAACTACCACATCATCTTTTCCATTCACATTACCAATTGTCAGTGTGCCTTGAGGATCAGCCAATTCCCCTTGCAATGTTGTATTGATTTTTAATTGTGCGGGGAGATGGCTTTCGTGTCGAATTTTGGTATAAGTCCAACTTAATACTGCTTGGTTTGTTATACGTATTCCATTTTCAAAACATTCAATAATTTGGTTGGGTTCAATACGATAATCGGCATTGAATTTTTTTCCACTTTGAATCACTTCATAATTGAAAGGGACATGAGCGTTACGCACGGTTACAGCATTAGAATTTAAACTAATAGACGTAAGTAAGGTCATTAATAAGATTTGGCTTATTTGCATTATTTTCTCCATTATTTCAATATCATTTTTAAAATTAAATGAATAGCTGATTCAACTACATTACTCTTTATTATGCCATGTATGCCAAGCAGGTATTAAAGGAAAGTACAAGCCAAATTGAATAGGACGTGTATCAAATTGTCGAATAACCTCAGCATAACTGGTCATTTTTTCGTTATATTTATCTTTTTCATTTTGTAAAAACTCATCTAATTCGATTTCATGCATCGTTGAAGTTTTATAATCAATAATCCAACGAATACCATTTTCAACAAATGTCCTGTCAATGATCGATCTTTTTATTTGACCTTGGGTGAAATGACTAAGTGCCCATTCAGATCGCGCTTCTTGATGGGCTTGCAGTAACCATTTTGCGCGTTCATCTTTCAAAATATTCGAAACAATCATGATCAGGACAGGTGTTGCTTCAATGATTTCCTGGGGGGAGATATGATTTTGAAATAAGTGATGATGTAAATAAGCTTGTTGGGTTGCTTGCGTTTCATTATTCCACCACGTCATGCCATGCATCGACATTTGCTGCAAAATTTGATGAGTAATAATACCTATAACGCGTATAACTGAGCTTGGCAAAGTAAATCCGGTGCTAGCTTGATGGACATAAGCTTGCACAGGCGTATTAAAGGATAAAGGGTTTAACCAATTTGCAGTAAGGCGGGTCAACATTCGGTCATTTTCAATGGCTTTAAGGGCGGGAGGTAATTCGAGAGAATGCATAATAGTGTGCGTTTGATTTTTAAAACTAGGCCATAATTTTTCAAGAAAAGTTCTTGGCTCAATATTATATTCATCCGCTTCATTTTTTGATGCATTAAAAAACAAGTGAAGTCGTTTTTTAGCGCGTGTGACCGCTACGTAAAGTAATCGATTAACTTCGTAATCTGCTTTGAAACGTTGTTGTCGCGAAATAAAATCGTAAATTAAATCAGTTTTTTCCCCCGTTGCGTGAATGGGTGCCAATAATAAAGCAGAGTTACCTTGCGATAGGGGATATTCCATCCATGCAAAAAGACCTTTGTTATCATAAGGAATTTTACGTTCCAGGTGGGGCACAATAACAGTATCAAATTCTAAACCTTTTGCAGAATGAATAGTCATAATTTGCAAACAATGTGGATCTTTAACTTGTGCAGAAGCATAAAGCGTATTGATCTTATCTCGTAAAAAATCAACATTAAGTAGTAATGTATGTTGATTGAAATTTTCAAGAAGTTGGAAATAAGTTTTGACAAGATCAATGTTTGCGTATTCATTGAGTGTGGCAGGCCCACCTAACTTTTGCCAGGTTTCTTCAATGAAACAACGTAAATTAAAACGATCACGGTTTTGCAGCTGTGGTGTTAAGACTGCCATCAATTGACTAACTCTCTGCTTTCCATCCTCAGTCATTTTATTGATAAGCGTTTGATTTTGTAAATTTTCATAAAGTATCGCGTGAGGTGATTGATTGCTAAGAACAAATAAATCACGGAGCGTTAATCCGCACCAGGGAGCTCGTAAAATGGAAAGCCAAGCTATTCGATCAGCGGGATGCAGCAATGCACAAGTCAGTGACAGTAAATCTTGAATACATTGACGTGAAGAGAGAGGATCAATTTCTAATGCTTGAAATGGAATACTAAGTTTTTTTAATTCAGGTATTATCTTTTCTAAATGTGAACGGGATCTAACTAAAATAGCAATACTTTCCTGAGGATAATCTTCTTTAGTTTTCGCAACAAGGCTTGCAATATCTATGCCCTGCAGTTTAGCGTCAACGTCAGTAAAGCCTTTAATACTCACGATCCCTTCAGTGTCATAATGTTGAATTAACTTTACACTTGGAGTGTACGCAACAGCGCCTGTAGCAATTTCATTAAAAGCCGGAAATATTGTTTTAAAATGTTTATTATTCCAAGAAACAATTTCAGGTAAGGAGCGAAAATTAACGGTGAGCGCAAGCGGATGCAATTGTAGATTACCGATTCCTTGTTTTAACATTTTTAAAAACAAACCAACTTCTGCTTCACGAAATCGGTAAATAGATTGCATGGGATCACCCACTACAAACAATGTTCGACCATCGTGATCTTCCCATCCCATGATTAATTTTTGTAAGAGTTGATATTGTGTGAGTGAAGTATCTTGAAATTCATCAATTAAGATATGTTTAATTTGATAATCCAGTGCCAAAGCTAAATCGGTGGGCTGATCCGGTGTGCCTAAAGCTAATAGCGCTGCTTGGGTATTTTCAATAAAATCAATTTGTCCATTTTGCTTGAAGGTTAAACGTAATTGAGCGACTGCAATTTTCAAAACTTGGAATAGGGCTTTTAAAATTTCCCATTGCTGTATTGAGAGCTTCGCGTCTGGTAAGTAAGCAAGCGTACTTAATGCTGCGTGTAACTGTTCTTCTGTCGACAAACTTTCAATCAAAAATTTAAGTCGATCCCGAAAATGTTGATGTAATTTTTTTTCTTCGGTATTTTTAAATTGTGCGAGAGGTGGAAAGCCAATTTCACTATCTAATCTTTTTCGCCAGGTTAGGCTCTTAGTTAAGAGTAAATTAGCAAGTCCTATCCAAGCGGTTTTGCCTTCAACTGAAGGGGAGGGCAATGCTTGTAAGCTCGCGCATGATACTAAAGGGGCATCAGGATGATTTAACGATAAATTTGATGCAGCAAACCGCGCTATCTCCACTAATTCATTTTGATGCTGAATGGGAATCGTTTCAGCAAGTTGTTTAAGATTTTCTGTTATTAAGCAACTTAAGTGTCTTTCTAATTGCTCTTTAATTTCATCTTCTGTGGTGTTTAAGTGAATATAGGGAAGCCATTGATCTCTTTTTGATAGTAGCGTCATTAAGAGGTCGTTCAATTTATTCATATCATTATCAAGATGTAGTAATAGGGTAGAAATGGAGAGAGACCATTCAAAATCACCTTCTAAATGTTTTAAAATTTCCTCTACGGCCTGTCTATATAGTTGAATGGGATAATCAGAAATAGCGGGCTTTGCACCAAACTGAGATAAGAGCGGTAATTGTTGGGTTAGAAAAGCACAAAGCGCATCGATAGTCTGTACGCGTAATTGATTAGGATTAGCGCTTAAATGCCAACCTTTGGCAGCATCGCGAGCTTGCACACTCCTGGCAAGTTGCCAAGTTAGTTTTTTATGGGATTCATGGGGTTCTTGCTCATTTGCCAACTTTAAAGCATGAATAATACGCGTCCGCATTTCATTTGCAGCTTTTTTTGTAAAGGTAATGGCAAGGATTTCTTCCGGTGAATCAACCGTATTAAGCAAAGCTAAAAAACGTTGGATTAAAAGCTCAGTTTTACCCGAACCGGCGGGTGCTTCAACAATGAATGATTGATTTGTATCAAGCGCTTGACGTCTCGCTTGCTGATCTTGTTCAATAAGAGTGGTTTCAATCATAGGTTTTGTTCTTCCGCAATTCTACAAAATGGTTTTAACGCACACCACAGACAAGTTTTGGATCCTTCTTTAGGATCAAGCGTAGCCCAACCCTTGGCAAAATCATCACTTAATTTCTTAAAAACCGCGTCCCATTGTTCTAGTTGAATAGGCCAAGTTATCTCAGAATTAATATTGAGTTCAGAAATTTTTTTAATCCCTTTTATCTCCAACATTTCATGACTTACGCCTTTGAAGCGATGAGAACCGGGTATGACTTCAGCAAAAGTAATACCAATCGTATTTTCTGGATCAAGAAGCGAATAAAGTGGCAGTTGCGGATCATGAGGACGCTCACTAAACCAATGTTTAATTTCATTCTGTTGACCCGTTTTATAATCAATGACAAGTTTGCGACCATCTTCTAATTCATCAACACGGTCAATACGAAGCGATAAAGTAAGTTGGTTAATTTTAATTTCCGTAGCTTGCTCATTGAGTATCACTTTAAAAGGTTGACGTTTTTTTTCTATTTCTAACCAATCAAGAATTAACTTATGTAATCTTTTAGCTTCTAACTTTAAATAAAATTGGCGTTCGCTATGATGTTGAGCCGTTTTAATTAATGCAGTGTCAATACTCGATTGAATCAATTCACTCAATTCAGAAGCTTTAATTGAAATTAACGTATGGTGATTCTGTAATTTTCCCCACAGGTTGGCAAGAACTTGATGTAAAATTGAGCCGCGGTCTTTCGCGCGTAACCCTAATCTAGGTTGATCTAGCTCATGCGCATGTAATCGCCATGTCGCAAAAGCGCGAAATGGACACATCGCTTGAAATTTTAGTACACTCGTTCCACCATAAATTTTTTCATCCGGTGTAATAATAGGTCCTTCTGTATCAATAATTTTTTCTAAAGATTGGCGTTGATAAATTACCGCATTGAAGGATTGGAAAGGCTGTAAATTTAAATCTTCGATTGTCAACACTTGCACATCCTGAATGAGAGGACTGGGTTGAAGCTCCAACTCTTTATCGTGTTCAGGATGGCTAAAAATAATATTTTTAGCGCTTTGTTTAAATTGCCCTGTTAAGTTTCGGCAATATTGCAACTCTCTTTCTGCATCTGCATGAGGCATTTTCATTTCGCGTTGGAGACGGCGTGGTAAAAAAGGATTGGGCTGGGGTTGTGGCGGCCATGATAAATCGTGCAATCCTGCAATCCATAAAAAATCAAAAGGTAAACCAGCTGCTTCTAACAATCCTAACACTTGGATAGCAGCCTCAGGTGACTGCGGTTGAAATGCTTGCGACCCCGTAGCTTGATATAAATGCTGTAACGCACTGTAAGCAGATAATTTTTCAGTCACATAATCCAATGCTTTAAGTTCTGATATTAAATGTAACCAATTTTCTACCGTTTGATACTCTTCACTCATTAAACTTCGCTCACCTGGCCAACCGAGTAGATTTAATAAATTATTAAATTCGCTCATCCATTCGCTTACGGTAAGGTTGTATTGGAGTTTTTCAAAAGCGTCAAAAAAAACAATGAGTCGTTGCCCAAGTTTGGGTGCATAGCGCATTAAAATTGAATTTTGATTGCAAACCTCTGCTCTTAAATTTAATTGCTGGAGATTGCGTTCTCTTAAATATTTATCAAGTTGAGCCCGTCCAAATCGCTCAACTTCCGCCTCACCTATAAAGGGTGAGAAAAGTAGATAATGCAATGTTTCATGATCTATTTTATTTTGCGTTAATGATAAAAAGGTAAGACCCGCATGTATGACAGGGTATTGTGTGAGTGGTTTCCCTGCTGAAATGTTAAAAGCACTCACAGCTGAATAGTCAGCAAAAACCTCACTAAAAATTTGCTTTATCCGATCTCGGTCTTTATCGAGAGTTGGTACAACGCAGCCAATTTTCGCTCTCGGGTTTTCTTGCCAACGTGATTTGGCAAATCGTGCCATATGCAGTATTTCATCTTCCGCATCAGAAAAGCTGATACGTTGACATATAGCTTCGGGTTGAATCAAGTAAACGGATTCAATGGCACAGCCTTGTTTGGTGCAATACGTTAATAAGGTCTGCCATTGCGGAGAGATTTCGTTAAACCCAATAAGAAATATTTGTTGAGGGAGTTGAATGGGATGGTTTTCAATAATAGTTAGAATTTTGGTGGCAAGACTTGCAGATGAAAGCCAATGATTCGTTTCACATACTTGCTGAAAATTTTTAAAAAAGCTTTGCAACGCTTGATAATCATCGGTCTCATTGAAAAGTGGTAAGTCGATATTAACTTGCCACCCCTCCACCAGTCCCCAGGCTTTTTGCACTAATTCGGCAGTTTCAGTCACTTGCAATAAATCGTGGTAAGCATCTTCTTTGATTATTTTTTCCCAGAGTAAATGCTCTTGAGCTGCGCTGAGTAAGCGTTCTGTTGAACTCATAGAGTTGGCGGTATAATCTTTCCACAACCGTTCAAGCCAGCTTAATAAGGGTAAAATATCACGTGTTTCCCACCAAGTTAGACCTTGCTGATACTGATAATCTTGATAAAGTTTCTGAAGGGTTGCTGCTAAGCGTCGATTAGGCGTAAGCACAATGGTATGAACGTTAAGACGTTCAAATAAAGATTCGTAAGTAATAGTGATGACATCCATGTTAAATAGTGGTTGTTGCTTTGTTATAAACGCTAGAAGTTAATTTTTCTCGGCGTTGTTGTTGAGTTACCAATAATAAGGCGATGAGAATAAAAAGCGCGACTAAAAAAGTCCAAGCATTCAGTTGCTCTCCAAAAATAACATATCCCCAAAAAATACCAGTAATCACGACGATACTGTCAACAAGGCTGTAGTATACTGGACCTGCCTTTTTGATGAGTTTGAAATAAAGAATATACCCTAAGCTGGATAGTATAATTTCTAGGAGGATAATCCAATCCGGAAAAGTTAAAGGGTAATGGATCAAATAAAAACTATTTGTACTCATGACTAAAGGTAATAGTAATAAAGTTGAAGCAATTAACATGCCAGCTGCGAGGACCCGTGAGTTTTGCTGAGGAATGCGAACTTTGGCAATGAAGATTGAACACATTGCAAAGGAGAGCGGTGTGATAAGGCTAAATAATACCCAGGGGATCATGGTAGGAGTAGGTAAGCTACTTGTTGGTAAAATAATTAGTGTTAAAGCTAAAATTGCGAAGCTTACTCCCGCGCAACGTTGCCAACTGAATGTTTCTAATCCGGCAATCAATGCAAGCGGATAAACCATAACTGGAACGGTATTAACAACCATGGCGAGAATGCTTGCCGGTAGATGCGGTGCTGCAAAATACATGGTCGTATTAGGAATAGCAATCGCTGTCATTCCGCAAATGATATAGTAAAAGAGAATTGAAAAACTCATTTGTCCTGAAGATTTTTGCTGGAACGCAAAAGCACTAATTAATAATGCAGGCCCCAGCGATTGCCAAAAGCTATAACCTAAGGGTGATACACCGTGGGTTGTTGCATATCGTGCAATAGAATAGCCAGTGCCCCAGATAATCCCTAAGGTAATCAATAAGGTTAAATCACTAAATCGAGTAACGTATGTTGTGTTAAATTTCATGGTAAGTGATAGCCGCTGTTAAATTGTAGAGTGTATGCTAGTAAAGCGTCTTTCAGCTGCATTTTAAAGTTTGGATTACATTACCTTACTCACCCAATTTGCTTAAAATGGCGTTCGCTAAGGTTATTCTCTCTTCAACTTGATGGTCGCCTAAAGTTAATTTAAGTCGGGTTGGACCATCCAATTTATACATTCCATATTCGCTTTGAATCAATTTAATAATGGTTTCTGGATTAACTTTAGGTTCATTACCAAATTCAATTTTCCCCGCATGGGCATTTAATTCAACTTTCATAATGTTAAGCTGCTGCGCTTTTAATTTAAGTAAAGCAATTGCAAATAAGTTTTTCAAATACGTAGGTGTTAATCCAAATCGATCAATCATTTCAATTTGAATTTCATCAAGCTCCCGATCGCTTTTCGCGCTGGCGATGCGTTTATAAAATTGAAGGCGAAGTTCTACATCACCAAGGTAGGTTTCTGGTATTAAAGCCGGAATATGCAGATCAACTTCAGTGACATGGTGTACAAATGAATAATCTAATTCTGGTTCTCGGCCTGCTTTAAGTGCATCAACTGCACGTGAGAGCAAATCCATGTAGAGCGTAAAACCAATTTCTTGCATATTACCGCTTTGAGAAGCACCTAATAATTCTCCTGCCCCGCGAATTTCTAAATCATGCGTGGCAAGGGTAAAGCCAATGCCTAAGTCATCATAGGCGGTGATGACATCTAATCTTTTTTCTGCATCCTTTGTAATTGATGAGCGGGGTGGGGTGAGTAGATAAGCATAAGCTTGATGATGAGAACGTCCTACCCGTCCGCGTAATTGATGAAGTTGTGCCAAGCCGAATTTGTCGGCACGATTGATAATGATAGTATTAGCAGTCGGTATATCAATGCCACTTTCAATGATGGTTGAGCACACCAAAACATTATAACGGCGGTGATAAAAATCTGACATGATTCTTTCTAATTCACGCTCATGCATTTGACCATGTGCTATGGTCACGCGCGCTTCACCTACAAGACTTTTGATTTCTTCAGCTTTTTTGTTAATAGTGGAAATATCATTATGTAAAAAATAAACCTGCCCTCCGCGTAAAATTTCCCGCTGAACCGCTTCTTGAACAATATGTTTTTGGTATTCATGGACAAAGGTTTTAACAGATAACCTTTTTGCGGGCGGCGTTGCAATGATGGATAAATCGCGTATGCCAGCAAGAGCCATGTTAAGCGTACGTGGGATAGGGGTGGCAGTCAGTGTCAGTATATCTGCAATGGTGCGTAATGATTTCAATTTCTCTTTCTGCTTAACACCGAATCGATGTTCTTCATCAATAATGATTAAGCCTAAAGACTTAAAGACAATATCTTGTTGCAATAATTTATGCGTGCCAATGACAATATCAACTTTACCTTCTTTAAGCCGCGTTAAAATAATCTCTTGTTCCTTTCCTGTCCGGAACCGCGATAACATTTCAACTTGAATAGGCCAATCTGCAAATCGATCTTGAAAGTTTTGAAAATGTTGTTGGGCGAGTAAGGTGGTTGGAACTAGAATGGCAACTTGTTTATTATTTTGCACTGCTAGAAAAGCTGCACGCAATGCTACTTCTGTTTTGCCAAATCCAACATCGCCACAAATGACGCGATCCATCGGTCGAGTTGACGTCATATCTTTAAACACTTGATCAATGGCTTGTAGTTGGTCTGGCGTTTCTTCAAAAGGAAAAGCGGATGAAAAAGCCGCGTATTGTTCTTCTGGCATGGTTAAAGCAAGCCCAGGTCGCGATGCTCTTTTCGCATACAAATCCAATAGTTCCACTGCCACATCACGAATTTTTTCGGCAGCTTTCCGTTTAGCTTTATTCCAATGGTCAGTACCTAATTTATTAATCGGCGTATGTTCAAGGTCTGCACCTGTATACCTCGAAATGAAGTGTAATGATGCGATTGGAACATATAATTTATCCCCACCCTGATATTCTAAAGTCAAAAATTCAGCAAGCTGTTCACCAACTGTTAAAGTTTGCAAACCTAAATAACGACCGACGCCATGATCAATATGAACGACTGGGTCACCAACTTTTAGTTCAGTTAAATCTTTAATAATGGCATCAGGATCTTGCGTGGTTTTTTTTCTTAAGCGGCGTTGCATGACGCGAGCGCCGTAGAAAGCCTTTTCCGTAAGGATCGTAAAATCTGGGTGTATAGAGGAAAACCCGTCTTCCAGCTGGGCGATGACCATGGAGTATTTTTCAGAAGTAGCTAAAAAATCATTCCAATCCGTTAAATATTTAGGATGGAGGTCAATGTTGCGAAATAACTGCAACAATACTTCACGACGACCGGTTGATTCAGCACAAAATAAAATTTTACCTTTGTAAGTTTTAATAAAATTGTCGAGTGCCGCTAAAGGATTTTGGGCTTGATAATTGATGGGTAAATCAATAGCAGGCGCAGTTGCAAAGTTAAAATTATTTTTTTTCTCGCTTGAATTAATTTCGATACGATCGTAACTAGCTAAGGCTTTATTAATTTCCTCTGGCGAAAGAAATAATTTTTCTGGGAGAAGGAGAGGCCTGCTTTTGTTAGGTAGACCTTGTTCGTAGCGGCTTGTAACTTCTTGCCAAAAATCGTTAGCCTGCGTTTTGATATTTTCAACGACGATAATCAATGCTTTTTCAGGTAAATAATCAAAAAGCCGCTCGGTTTTTTCAAAAAATAAAGGTAAATAATATTCAATGCCAGGTGAGTAAATGCCTTCGGTTATGTCCTGATAAAGCGAACAATGTAAAGGGTTGCCACTGAAGGCATTTCGAAAACTTTGGCGAAAGTAATCGATCGCCTCATCGGTTAAAGGAAATTCTTTCGCAGGAAGTAATTGAATGGCATTGATCTTTTCAAGTGAACGTTGCGTCTCCGAAGAAAAAATTCGAATGGAGTCTACTTCATTATCAAATAAGTCAATGCGAAAGGGGTGCTTACTTCCCATAGGAAATAAGTCAATAATTGATCCGCGAATGGCAAACTCACCATGCTCTCGAACCTGACTGACATGACGATAGCCGGCTTTTGCGAGTTTAGTGCTAAATATATCTAAATTTAAAATTTCGCCAGTTTTCAAGATAAAGCTATGGCGAACTAAAAAATCTCGAGGCGGAAGTTTTTGCATCAAGGTCGAAACGGTTGTGATCAACGCACCTTTCTTTAGATTCGGAAGTAGGTAAAGTGCAGAGAGCCGATCTGAAATGATGTCTTGATGGGGTGAAAAATGATCATAGGGTAGAGTTTCCCAATCGGGAAAAAGCGTCGTTTGCATTTTTTCATCCTGAAAAAAATGCAATTCATCCGATAATCGGGCTGCACTGAGACTGTCTGGGACAATAATAAGTACGGGTCGGTCAACTTCCTTTAGTGCATTACTAATTGCAAGGCTAACGCTCGCGCCATGAAGATTTTGCCAACGAACAACTTCGGCTAATGGGCTGGGAAGGGGTGGAAAGTTAAGATCAGGTTGCTGCATAAGTGTATTGTGCTGCCTTAATTTTATGCAAATCGTTGCATGCGAATTGAGGGGTGTATTTTAGCAGTTGAATCTAGAATGGGAAGTAGATAAAAATGTTCTATTAGATTCATAATAATGAAAGGCTTAAAAGCCACGGAGGTGGAGCATGACAACTAATCGAGTGAGTGGTATACGCCAGTTTCCTACATTTGAATTAAGTGAAGCTAAATTAATAGATAAAAGAATAGAATTGATATTGAAGCGAATAAGATTTTCCGTTGATGAAATTTTGCGCGACGGTACTTCCCAGCCAAGAGGTATCAACCTTGACCTTTTAAATTTCTTTGATGATTTGTGGATCAATGAACTAAGTGGCGCTATTCAATTTGATAATCTTCAGGAAATTAAAGTTTACTACTGTAATATAAAAAACAATCTCGATCAGCGCCTTGAAGAATATTTTAATTCTCAGAAAAAAAACATTGCTTCTCATCAAGAGACTCTTAAAAACTTTAAAGCCTTAATGTCGCGGGTTATCTATGGGTGTGAAGTTTTAACGAAATATCACTACCTAATGATGCAGTTTTTAGATAATGTCTCGTCATCTCTTTTCATAGAGAAATTAAGCGAAGCAAAGACAGAGGATGAAGCATTACAACAGCATAGTTTGAAAGTGACTCTGCCTCCTTTTCAAGAATCTTTGAATGTTTTGAATGGCTCACTCAATACTATGGTTGAAACCATTATTAAGCATGGATATCAAATAGATACTCGAGATTTAAATCTTAATAAACCCTATCAGTCCGACAAAGAACTCTTAGAAATACTTAAAAATTTAATTACGATTGAAGATATTAATAAAATTATTATCAAACTTGAATCAGCGCGCAAAGATAATGACTCTAAAACCCTTAAAGCATGTCAGCTAGAATTAAAAGCGGTTATTGTTTTACTAGAAAATATTAAAGTTCAATTAAACTCCTCCTTTAAAGCAATGATCAAAACGACTCAGGCAAAGTTTGATGAGCTTAAAGATGCTGATGCAGATCTGCAAAATCGTCGTGATAAATTATTTATTCTTTATAATGAAGTTGATGCTTTTCGTAATATTTTATTTTCACAGGGTTTTATTAAGCCTGAATCATCTCATACAGCAGAAAATGAATTTAAACAATTATTTAAAGCTCAGCATATGTTAATTGATCTTCATAATCATAAACAACAGAAAATATCCGATGAAATTCAAAATGAACTTAATGATGTTGGGAAAATGCTCAATGACCTCATCACTTTTTACTTTAACAATTTTGGTGATATTAGAAATATTAAATCACATATGTTGCAATATAAAAAATTTGGCGATGCGACAGAATTATTGCAACGTAGTTTAAGATCAAGCATAAAAACTGCTAAAGACATGCTCAAACAAGTTGATAATGTCATAGATCAAGTTCAAGAAATATTAGCGAAGCATGCAGATACTGATCTTGATTTTATTAAGTCTTTTTTGAATCATTATGGGATCAAAGTAGGATTAAGCGCGTGCGTTGGAGCAGGTGCAACAACAGCCATCATGTTCTTAATGGGTGTGATAAATCCTTTATCACTTGCTCTTTTAGGGGGCGCTGGCGGATTATTTAGTGGTAGCAGTTCTTTTGGTTTTTGCGTAGCTTGGGATCAATTTAAATCGCCAGAAGCGAACCTCATTTCAGTACCACAAGAACCCCAACCTCTAGAAAAAAAATCACATTTCTCAGTTAACATTTTACCACTTTTTTTTAAGGGACAGTCAGGATCAAAATTAGCACCCACAGAAAAAGTTGAAATTAAAAATCATAGTTCAACGCCTTCACAAGGTTAACGATACAAGGGGTTGCTCGTGACACTCATGCTTAAAGTGACACCGCCTGTCATCGCTCATCGTGGTGCAAGTGCGCTTGCTCCTGAGAATACACTTGCTGCATTTGAAAAAGCAGCAGCCCTTGGCATTAAATGGATTGAATGTGATGTGGTGCAAGCCGCATGTGGCGAACCTGTTATTTTTCATGATGATCTTTTAGACCGAACAACGAACGGTACGGGACCTGTTTTTACTCATCCCTATTCTCATTTAAAATTGCTTGATGCGGGAGGGTGGTTCAATCCCGCTTTTTTAAACGAACGCATTCCTACCCTTAAAGAATTGCTTCATTTTCTAGCAACGCGGCAAATGAATGCGAACATTGAAATTAAAGCGCTACCGGGTCAAGAAGCAGAACAAGTAAAAAATGTCATGGAAATCATGCAACCTTATTTAGACAGCTCAGAAAACACCTTTCTGTTTTCTAGTTTCTCCTTGGAAGCATTAAAGTGTATTAGACAATTTTACCCACAAGTTTTAGTGGGATTGCTCTTGCATGAATGGCTGCCCGATTGGCAAGAAATTTGTGCCTGGTTACACCCCGTCTCAATTCATGTTAACGATGAAATCATTACTCAAAATACTGCGGAGATCATCAAAGCTATGAATAAACAACTATTCTGCTATACCGTGAACCATCCTGCTCGGGCACAAATGCTCTTTAGTTGGGGGGTTGATGCTGTGTTCACGGATGTTCCAGATATAATAATAGCCTCACTTACTTAAACAATTTGATATACTATTTAATCTATTTATATCGTTCAGTCGTGCGAATAAGTTACTAAAGGGTGAATCATGTCTGATTTGAATTGGGTCGATTACATAATCCTCATTATCTTCTTTTTCTCAATTTTAACGGGCTTAGCCCGCGGTTTTGTCCGAGAAATTATTTCTTTAATCACTCTTATTGCAGCGTTTATCGTTGCCATTGTCTTTTCTAATCCACTTGCGCAGGCTTTCACCAGTTCTCCCACGGTGCAAAATGTAGTAACTCAAGCCTCAACCTCGATTGGTATGAATACCACCCAGCCCGTATCATACTTAGCATTGGGCTTAAGTTTTGGCTTATTATTCGCAGGAACCGTATTGGTGGGATCGATCATTGGGTATTTTGCGAATGCTGCTTTTCAAGCCGGGGTTCTTGGAATAGGAAATCGTTTGTTTGGTGGTGTTTTCGGGCTCATACGGGGTTATATCATAAACTTAGTGCTAATTTTTCTAGTGCAAATGACCCCTTTATCAGCTGAAGCTTGGTGGCAACAATCCAAACTTGTCGCAGCTTACCAACCTTCTGTGGTTTGGCTAGGGGGCGTTGTGTCGCCTAGTTTAGCTAACTTAAAAGCAAAGTTTGGTGAAACATTTCAAGGTGCAACGTCGACCCTTAAAGATTTAACCGATACCTATGGTGGTTATTTAAAACAATAAGAGAAAGGGAAGGGTACACCCGGGACTCCTCTTGCCTCGCTTTGCTTCGAGGGAGGCAATCACGGCTGCGTGGTGTTACTTGCATATGAATTATAATTCCATATATTGATGCCTGTTTCAATTCCGGAGTGATTTGTTATGCCGTGGTTATTAGCGAAATCAGAAAATCAGTTTTTAACATTTGTTAATGAAAATAAAAATGCAGATATAAATAAGTTTATTTTACACCAAGACGTATCTAATGCTTTTGAATTAAATATCTATTGTAAGGATCAAGGTGCTGAGAAAATTCTATCGAGATTTGGTACTGATAGACTAATCAAAAATTTTTTAAACTCAAAAGACTTTTTTGGCAATATTTATAGAATTAAAGACGGTTTTTTAGCTGAAAATGTAATACTAGCTATTAACGCCTTCTACTATATCTCAAAAGAACATAGGGCTCTCATCCGAGACAAATTTAATTTCCCAAACCTATTTTTTACAGACGGACAAGCAGGAGAAGTGACAATCGCACTTGCTATGAAATACGGATTTGAAAAGGGATATCAATTTGCGAAAAAAGAATTGAAAAGAACCAATAATGAATCTTCTTGCATGAATATGCTAGCCGAACATAAGCATACCTACGCGAAAGAAATAGCTAGACGAAAATGTCTGCAATTTCACTTACATTTATTTAAACATAAATCTAATAGTGATATGGATTTAGATATTGATGATAATGCTATGGCTGCAAGTGTATTTGCAAAAAGATAAGTAAATAGTCGTGATGGGTACAGATGAACTCTCCCCTTGAGAGAAGCTAGGGAGAGTGGCAAAACCGCTAACTTAAGAGAATAAAATTCTACATTGCCGCTCACTGAATGGAGCGGCAAAAATAATGATCGAGGATGGTGCAATAAATGAAGATTAGCAAATTTTATTGAAGGGATGCTGCAAAAGTGCGCGAAGGTTAGTGAAAGAATCAAACGCATTAAATCATAAACTTAAAAACTTTAAAGACAAAGAAACAACGTTGAGACTTTGAGACTTTTTTCTTCATTCTGCGAATGATTATTCATTAAGAGAAGCTGTTACACGAGCAAGCGTAACAAATTTAGTTACAGAGTAACTGTAGCTTTATTAAAACGATTAATCTCGCGTTAGTCTGAAATCAGAAGCAACGTGGTAAAAAGTACTCGAAAGAGGAATCTTAACTTGAAGGATGCCCCTTAATAGCGCTTTCGGGGCATCACCATTGGCAGAATTTAACAAAATAATTCAATGAATTCATCAGCTGGGGTAGCTTCGAGTTTTGCTTGATTGTGAAAGAGATCGAGCAGCATCGTAACTTTTTCAGATGAAAGATGCTTCTGCGCACTTCCTTCAAATTTTCTGAACAAGAGGGGAATTCCTTCTTCTCTACGGCGTCGATGGCCAATTGGGTATTCAATGGTAACTTTCTCAGTTTTCGTGCCATCTTTAAAAAAGATTTGAATCGCATTAGCAATCGAGCGTTTATCGGGATGTAAATACTCTTGTGAAAAGCGCGGTTCTTCTTCAACAATCATTTTATTTCTAAGCTCATCAATTTCTTTACGGTGATAAGCAAAGGCATTTTCATAATGCTTAGCATTAAGATCACCTTCTAGAAGTCCGACAGCTACCATGTATTGTAAACAATGATCTCGATCAGCAGGGTTATGGAGCGGCCCCGATTTACTAATAATTCTGACTGCCGATTCTTGAGTGTTTAAGACGATTTTTTCAATCTCATGCAAACGATCCTTAATTTGAGGATGCAAAACTACTGCACACTCAACAGCAGTTTGCGCATGGAATTCTGCTGGAAAAGATATTTTAAATAAAATATTTTCCATGACATAACTACCAAATGAATGATTCAGCTTGAGAGGATTTCCTTGCATGACAACATCATAAAATCCCCATTTTTTTGCAGTGAGTGCACTTTGATAACCCATTTCACCTTGCATTGTGAGCCAAGCAAGTCGGGTGGCCCGACTGGTTGCATCGCCTGCAGCCCAAGATTTTCGACTTCCCGTGTTGGGAGCATGACGATAAGTTCTTAAAGCTGCGCCATCAATGAAAGCGTGCGAGAGTGCATTAGCAATTTGTTCTACTGTGCCACCTAATAAAGATGTTGCAACGGCAGTGGATGCAATTCTTACCAAAAGAACGTGATCAAATCCGAGACGATTAAAACCATTTTCCAGTGCTAAGATACCTTGAATTTCATGAGCTTTAATCATGGCGGTCAAAATATCTCGCACGACTAAAGGTTTTTTATTTGCAGCTCGTTTGGTTCGGCTGAGATAATCAGTGAGTGCTAAAATTGCACCTAAGTTATCAGAAGGGTGACCCCATTCTGCTGCAAGCCAAGTATCATTAAAATCAAGCCAACGAACTAAGGTGCCAATATTGAATGCTGCAAGAATGGGGTCCAGGCAATAGTCTGTCCCTGGTACTCGAGCGCCAAGAGGTACAATGGTTCCTGGCACGATGGGTCCTAGTAACTTTGTACAAGCGGGAAATTCTAAGGCCATAAGTGCGCAGCCCAGTGCATCCATTAAACTAAAAGAAGCTGTTTGGTAAGCAAGCTCGCTCTTAATCGTGCTATTGGCCGTATATTCAGCAATTGTAAGTAATACTTCATCCATCTCAGGGCGGATATTGCTATCCACTGTATGTAAAGCCATTTCAGCCTCGTTGTTCAATAGGGGTGTAAGATCGTTTTGTAGGACCCGTATATTCTGCTTCGGGCCGAATCAATCTGTTGTTGGCACGTTGTTCAAAAATATGAGCACTCCACCCACTGAGGCGGGCCATGACAAAAATAGGCGTAAACAATAAAGTGGGTACCCCACAAAAATGATAGGCTGTTGCGCTATAAAAATCTAAATTAGGAAATAACTTTTTCTCTTCCCACATTACTTTTTCAATGCGTTCAGAAATAGCGAAGAGGTAACCATCACGTGCTGTTAAAGATAATTTTCTCGACCACTCCTTAATGATATCGGAGCGTGGGTCAGAGTTTTTATAAACACGATGGCCAAATCCCATTATTTTTTCTTTTTTAGCTAGCATTTCTTTGACGCCGGCTTCAGCTTGATCAGGTGTTTTGAACATACTGATTAAACGCATTGCTTCTTCGTTGGCGCCGCCATGTAAAGGACCGCGTAAAGTTCCAATGGCAGAAACAATAGCTGAGTAAAAATCTGATCCTGTTGATGCTGTGACACGCGCTGCAAAGGTTGAGGCATTGAGTTCATGTTCTGCATAAAGAATGAGTGAGACATCCATAGCGCGGCGAACTTCGTCAGTTGGTTTTTTACCTAATAATAAATACATAAAGTAGCCAGCTACTGTTGGCTCTTCTGCAACCCAAGTTTCAAGACGTGTATTGTTTCGATGGAATTGATACCAATAAAGTAACATGCTGGGAACACAAGCAATTAAGCGGTTAGCAATATCATGATCATTGTAATTAGCAGATTCCGCTTCCAATGTGCCTAGCATCGATACACTTGTGCGCAAAACTTCCATAGGATGCGCTGAGCCTGGCATTGTTTCTAATATTAATTTTAACTCGTTAGGAAGCCGTCTTAGTTTTACTAATTTATCGCGGTAAGCGTTTAATTCCGATAAAGAGGGTAGTTTGTCGTAAAGGAGCAAATAAGCTACTTCTTCGAAAGAAGAATAGGTGGCAAGATCATGGATATCGTAGCCACGATAAGTCAGCCCAACGCCTTCTTTCCCGACGGTGCATATGGCTGTATCACCAACAATAACACCTTCTAACCCGCCAGTTTTTGCAGTCATTTACCTTTTCCTTGTGCGAATAATTCATTTAAATGTTGTTCATAACGATGATAATCCAGGACCTCGTAAAGCTCCTGACGGGTTTGCATTTCTTTTAATAAACTTTTTTGCGTGCCGTCTTGACGGATTGTTTTATAAACTTGATGGGCGCTCGCGCACATGGCACGGAAAGCGGAGAGGGGGTAAAGGATGAGCTCAACGCCGGCTTTTTGCAAGTCTTCCTTAGCATAAAGAGGGGTTAGCCCAAACTCAGTCATATTAGCTAAGATGGGAACTTTACATTTTTCTGTGACAGCTTGATATTGGGATAAATCAGTAACACCTTCAAAGAAAATCATTTCGGCACCGGCTTCAATATATTGCTGAATACGCTCAATAGTTTGGGCCAATCCTTCGTTAGCAAGGGCGTCGGTTCTCGCCATGATGACAAACTTGGGGTCATCTTTTGCATCCACACAAGCTTTTATACGGTCACACATTTCTTCAGGTGAAACGAGCGCTTTACCGGGGCGATGACCACAGCGCTTAGCTTGTACTTGATCTTCAATATGAATACCCGCAGCGCCACTTCTAATCATTGTTTTAATAGCGCGAGCAATATTTAACGCTGTCCCCCACCCTGTATCAATATCAACTAATAGCGGTAAATCACATGCGTAGGTAATGCGGCGAACATCTTCAGCAACATCGGTAAGATTAGTTATTCCCAGATCTGGGAATCCGTAAGATGCATTAGCAACGCCTGCGCCTGATAGATAGATTGCTTGAAAACCTGCACGCTCTGCCATTAATGCCATGTAAGCATTAATTGTTCCTACAATTTGTAATGGGTTTTCCTGAGCCAGCGCATCGCGTAACCCTCGCTTCATTGTGACGCTCCATTGATGTGGAAACTTGCGGAATGTTGCAGATTTTCTCCCCGGGACGGGCTCGAACCGCCGACCCAGTGATTAACAGTCACTTGCTCTACCGACTGAGCTACCGGGGAATGTAGCATTAAGTGAGGTGAATACTAATATTGGTTTTCTAGTCCGTCAATAAAAATTTACTGTTTTTATAGGCCCTTAGCGCTTTATTTGAACTCAGCATACTTTAAGGTGCTTTTTAGAGAAGAAATCTAGTGTCGATTACAAACTAAACAAATATCTGTGCGCTGTTAATATTACATTAATAATATGATGACACAATAGCCAGAAAGGGAAAAACAGATTATTAAATTATTCAATGGAACTAAAAATAATATATCCGCATCAACTTTATTCCTTGGCAAGAGGTGTACCCTCGTCATTGCCACTTATAAGAACAATAAAGGTGAGATGAGGAACAGCAGCGGTCCGCGAGAAATCAAGGGCCGCTGTTTGTTTATGGATATTGATTAAGTAAACAGCTTCTGTAAAGCAGTACGGATACGTTCTACCGCTTGCGTCAAGGTTTCGAAAGGCGCCGCATAACTAATGCGAATGTATCCTTCCATACCAAATGCGCTGCCTGGAATCACCGCTACACGTGCCTCATTTAACAAATACTCGGAAAATTGTATATCATCCTGCAAGCCTGTTTTACTTAATATTTTTTGGATTGAGGGAAAGCTATAAAAAGTTCCATCGGAAGGTAAACATTCAAAGCCCGGAAAATCCTTGAGTGCTGCATAGATAAAATCATGCCGCTCTTTAAATGCCTGCGTCATCGTTTTAACGCAAGCTTGATCGCCGGTAAGCGCTGCTAAGGCGGCATATTGAGAAATACTTGTGGGATTAGAGGTACTTTGGGATTGTACTTTCTTCATAGCAGCAATAATTTTTGCATTGCCCGCTGCATAGCCGATGCGAAATCCTGTCATCGCATAAGTTTTAGAAACACCATTCACTACGATGCAACGCTCGTAAAGCTCGGGACACGCATTTAAAATATTTGCAAAGGGTAAGTGTCGCCAAAGTGAATGTTCATAAATATCATCTGTCACGATCAACACATCCGGGTATTCAATTAATACTTCAGCCAGTTTTTTTAATTCATCCAGACTGTAAGCCATGCCACTTGGGTTTGAAGGACTATTAATAACAAAGGCTCTTGTTTTTTCTGTCATTGCGGATTTCAAATTTTCTGGGGTCAGTTTAAAAGCATTTGCAAAATCAGATTGAACGATAACCGGGATGCCGCCCGTCATTTTGACAATATCCGGATAGGAAACCCAATAGGGTGCGGGAATGATCACTTCATCACCCGGATTAAGAATCGCGGTAAATGCATTAAAGATGCTATGTTTTGCGCCACACGAAACTAAAATTTGATTAAGGGTATAATTCAACTGATTATCACGCGCAAATTTTTCCGCAATGGCTTGCTTTAAGGGTCTAATACCATCGACAGCCGTATAACGCGTATGCCCTTCATTGAGTGCTTTAATAGCAGCTTCTCTAATGTGATCCGGTGTATCAAAATCAGGTTCGCCCACGCTCAGATTGAGAATGTCGACGCCTGTGCTTTTGAGTTCTTCAGCCCGAGCAGAAACTGCTAAAGTCGGAGATGGTTTGATGAGGGTAATGCGCTCGGATAACTGCAATGCTCGGTCGTTCATGGTGATTAACTCGCTATATTTTGACTAAGTGTGGCTGGTTAATTACACGCTAAAAATATGATATGATGCGTCGTATGTTCTTATGCAATGTATTTTTTGCGTATCATTTGATAACCCAGATTATAGTTAAATTAACGAGCTTCTGCTACCGATCATACCTATGACTCAACAATTTGAATTACATGCTGAATTTACCCCCGCCGGTGATCAGCCCCAAGCTATTCGCCAATTAATTGAAGGAATTCAAAGTGGATTGGCGTATCAGACTTTGCTTGGGGTTACGGGATCCGGCAAAACATTTACGATGGCCAATGTCATTAAAGCTATTCAACGTCCAACTTTAATCTTAGCGCCGAATAAAACACTTGCGGCCCAGCTTTATGGAGAAATGAAAGAGTTTTTCCCTAAAAATTCAGTGGAATATTTTGTATCCTATTACGATTATTATCAGCCAGAAGCTTACGTTCCCTCATCTGATACTTATATTGCCAAAGATGCATCGATCAATGATCACATTGAGCAAATGCGGCTTTCTGCAACCAAAGCGCTTTTAGAGCGCAATGATTCTATTATTGTTGCAACCGTTTCTGCGATTTATGGCTTGGGTGATCCTCGCATGTATTTAAGTATGGTCATGCACTTAGATCGAGGCGATAAAGTTGATCAACGTTTTATTTTGCGGCGATTATCAGAGCTTCAATACACCCGTAATGACATGGATTTGCATCGGGCAAACTACCGTGTGCGCGGTGATGTTATTGATGTCTATCCTGCTGAATCGGATATGGAAGCAGTGCGAATAGAACTGTTAGGCGATGAAATCGAAAATTTATCCTATTTTGACCCCCTAACAGGCGAGATTTTAAGACGGGTTCCTCGATTAACTATCTATCCTAAGTCCCATTATGTTACGCAGCGCAGCACTATTATTAAGGCGATTGATCATATTAGAATGGACTTACGAGAACGATTGGAAGTGCTTCATAATACTAATAAATTAGTTGAAGCTCAACGTCTTGAACAACGCACTATTTATGATTTAGAACTGATGCAAGAACTAGGTTATTGCAACGGTATAGAAAATTACTCCCGCTACTTATCTGGCCGAGCGCCGGGCGAGCCGCCACCGACACTTTTTGATTATCTACCTAAAGATGCCTTGCTCTTTATTGATGAATCGCACGTAACGATTCCGCAACTTCATGGCATGTATCGGGGCGATCGATCTCGGAAAGAAACGTTAGTGGAATATGGCTTTCGTTTGCCATCCGCGCTTGATAATCGACCCTTACAATTTGAAGAATTTAGCGAACGCGCTCCGCAAACGATCTATGTCTCAGCAACGCCCACTGCTTTCGAGCTTGAGCGCTCCGATGTCATCGCCGAGCAAGTCGTTCGTCCAACGGGCCTTATTGATCCCGAAATAGAAGTGAAGCCTGCAAAAACACAAGTTGACGATTTACTATCAGAAATTAATAAGCGTATTGCAGAAAAAAGTCGGGTTTTGGTTACTACTTTAACCAAACGCTTAGCTGAAGATTTAACTGAATACTTGGATGAACACCATATTAAAGTAAGGTATCTTCATTCTGATATTGGAACGGTTGAACGTGTCGAAATTATCCGCGGATTGCGGCTTGGGCATTTCGATGTGCTCGTTGGTATTAATTTATTACGGGAAGGATTGGACTTGCCGGAAGTCTCATTGGTAGCCATCTTAGACGCTGATAAAGAAGGGTTTCTTCGCTCGGAAACTTCATTGATACAAACAATTGGTCGTGCTGCCCGTCATTTTAAAGGCAAAGCTATTTTATATGCTGATCGCATCACTGGCTCGATGGAAAGAGCCATGTCTGAAACGAGTCGTCGTCGCGACAAACAAAAAATTTATAATGAAAAGCATGGGATCACACCCACAAGTGTAAAGAAGGCAGTGCATGATGTCATGGAAGGCGCTTATTCAGAAAATAGGGTGAGAGGACGATTATTTCCAAAAGGGAAGCTAAAGGATGAAGAGTATGATATTGCAAATCTAACGCCTGAGGCTGCGTCTGCGAAAATTACCAAACTAGAAAATAAAATGTATGCTCATGCTCATAATCTAGAATTCGAAGAAGCAGCTCGTTTACGTGATGTCATTAAATCTTTGAAAGAAAATTCTCTGGCCCGCTAATCTATGAAAATGATTGCTATTCATCAACTTATTGCTTGCGAAACATACGGCAACCAGGTATCTTTACCCGATATTTTTTGGGGCATAAAAGCCCATTAACAGGCACGTAGCTCAGTGGTAGAGCATCACCTTGACATGGTGGTGGTCGGTGGTTCGATCCCACTCGTGCCTACACTTATAATCCCTTACAACATTTTGTAGTGGGATTTTGTATTTTAGAAAGTATGAAACATTGATACGAAATCGAAAACTTATGCCGACCATTACCTTGCCCGATGGCACCCAAAAACAATTTGAGCAACCTGTTAGCGTTTATGACATTGCTTTAAGCATTGGTAGCGGATTAGCCAAAGCGGCCCTTGCTGGAGAAGTAGGTGGGAAACTTGTTGATACTTTTTTTATCGTTAACGCCGATGCAAAAGTTCGAATTATTACAGACCGTGACCCTGCAGGTTTAGAAATCATTCGCCATTCTGCGGCACATCTTTTAGCCCAAGCCGTGAAAATTTTATTTCCGAAAGCCCAAGTCACCATTGGTCCTGTCATTGAAAATGGTTTCTATTATGATTTTTCTTATGATCGTCCCTTTTCCACAGAAGACTTGAATAACATTGAAGTTAAAATGCAAGAAATCGTAGACGAAAACTACACGGTATCAAGAGAAGTTGTTTCCAGAGATGAAGCTATTGCTTATTTCGAGGGGATTGGGGAGCACTACAAGGTCAAAATCATTCAAGATATCCCCGGTAATGAAACTTTAACCATTTATAAGCAAGATGGTTTTGCTGATCTTTGTCGAGGTCCACACGTTCCGCGCACCGGCATGATTAAAGCATTTAAGTTAATGAAAGTTTCCGGCGCATATTGGCGTGGTGATTCTAATAACGAAATGTTGCAACGTATTTACGGCACAGCTTGGCCAAATAAAAAAGCGCTTGATGAATATTTAAAGAATTTGGAAGAAGCTGAAAAACGCGATCATCGTAAAATAGCCAAACAAATGGATCTATTCCACATACAAGAAGAAGCGCCAGGAATGATTTTCTGGCATGAAAAGGGTTGGCTAATTTATCAAGAAATTAAACGTTACATTTCTGACCGTCTTTTAATGAGTGGTTATCAAGAAGTTTCAACACCGCAAATTGTCGACTTAGAATTGTGGAAAAAATCGGGACATTGGGGCAATTTTAACGAAGAGATGTTTACCCTTTCCTCAGATGATCGCCAATATGCAGTCAAGCCCATGAACTGTCCTTGTCATATCTTAATTTTCAAACAGGGCTTGCGTAGCTATCGTGACTTGCCGATGCGCTTAGCGGAATACGGCACATTACATCGCAATGAATTATCGGGTTCCATGCATGGCTTGATGCGGGTTAGACAACTTGTGCAAGATGACGCTCATATTTTTTGCACCGATGAGCAAATCCAGATAGAAGCTTCCAACTTCATTAAACTTTTAATGGATGTCTATCAAGATTTTGGGTTTGATGACATTACCATTCGCCTGGCCGCACGGCCGGATAAGCGAATGGGCAGTGATGAACTTTGGGATTTTGCAGAAGGTGCTCTGGCGGATGCTTTGAAAGGTTTAAATTTGGATTTTGAAATCCGGCCCAAGGAAGGAGCATTTTATGGTCCCAAAATTGAATTTCACTTAAAAGATTGTATTGGCAGAATGTGGCAGTGTGGCACCTTACAACTCGATTACTCGATGCCAGCTCGACTTGAAGCAAGCTACATCGCAGAAGATGGGAGTAAAAAGGTCCCAGCGATGCTACATCGAGCCATTTTAGGTTCGATGGAACGCTTTATTGGGATCTTATTAGAGCAATATGCAGGAAAATTACCAGTCTGGTTGGCTCCCGTGCAAATTATGGCTATGAATATTACCGATAACCAAGCAGAATATACCCAGGAAATTGTAGCCATACTGAAAAAACATGGTTTTAGAGTAAAATCAGACTTGAGAAATGAGAAAATCGGCTTTAAAATCCGCGAGCACACGCTTGATCACGTTCCCTATCTTTTAGTCATAGGTGACCGTGAGGTGGAATCTGACACAATTTCTGTTAGAACACAGGATGGTGCGGATTTAGGCAAAATGACAACGAACCAGTTGATTGATTTGCTAAAAACCCAAATCGCCAAGCGTGGCCGAACAAAATAGGAGGATGATAGGATTAGTACAGAAAAAAAACCTCGGGTTAATGAAGAAATCCGAACTCATGAGGTTCGTCTTATAGATGCAGAAGGCCAACAGCTTGGAGTCGTATCCACCCTCGATGCGCGAAAAATTTCGGAGGAAAGGGGTCTTGACCTTGTTGAAGTATCTCCTGAAGCAAAGCCACCCGTGTGTCGTATCATGGATTACGGTAAATATAAGTTTCAGTTGAGTAAGCGAAAAGCTTCTGCAAGAAAGAAACAAAAACTAATCCAAGTTAAAGAAGTAAAAATCAGACCTGGTACTGAAGAGGCAGATTATCAAGTTAAGCTTCGGAATGTTATTAAGTTTTTAGAGCAGGGGGACAAGGCCAAAATCACCGTACGGTTCCGTGGCCGAGAGATGACCCACCCTGAACTGGGGATGCAAATGTTGCAAAGAATGGTCCTCGAGCTCGTAGACTATGGAGTAGTCGAGCAACATCCTAAGTTTGAAGGTCGCCAAATTGTGATGATTTTGGGGCCAAAAAAGAAATAAAGGAATTGCGCAGCTACTCGCGTATAATTATAATTTACAAGTGTTTAGCGGAGAAAGTTCATGCCAAAGTTGAAGTCAAATCGCGGAGCGGGCAAGCGCTTTCGTGCCACCGGAAATGGTGGATTTAAGTGCCGTAGCGCTAACCGAAACCACATTCTTACCAAAAAATCGACGAAACGTAAGCGTCATATGCGTAACGGATTTCATGTAAGAGATGAGGATTTAGGTCGTATTGAACAAATGTTACCATTTGCATAAATTTTATTAACTAATTTAGTTAGTCGTTTTAAATAGAAGAGGAAATATCCTATGCCAAGAGTTAAACGTGGCGTTACTGCAAGAGCTAAACACAAAAAAGTGTTAGCAAAAGCGAAAGGTTATTATGGCGCACGCAGCCGCGTTTTCCGTGTGGCTAAACAAGCAGTCATTAAAGCAGCTCAATATGCCTACCGCGATCGTCGTAATAGAAAAAGAGAATTTCGTGCGCTTTGGATTACCCGGGTTAATGCAGCAGCTCGCTCGCATGGTTTGACCTATGGTGAATTTATGCATGGCTTGAAAAAAGCCTCTATTACCCTTGATAGAAAAATATTAGCGGATATGGCGGTACACGATAAAGCAGCATTCAGTACCCTCGTTGAGCAAGCCAAATTAAATCTTGGTAGCGTAAGCGCTGCAGCTTAGTATCCTCTTTATTCAATGCTAACAAAAATGCCGTCTATTCCAAGAATAGACGGCATTTAGCTTTCTTGAACTGTATGCTTTTCACGTTTCACTGTGGTGTTAATCGCGATGATTACGCTATATTACAATGACGTTAATAATGCTAAAAATAATTATCCTTATCAGGTTGGTTCAGCATGCAATCTCTTGAAGAAATTTTTTTGCAAGCCAAAGCTGCTATTGAAGCAGCCGAAGATTTAAAGGTACTTGATGATTGT
Source organism: Gammaproteobacteria bacterium (assembly GCA_013816845.1). Lineage (NCBI taxonomy): Bacteria > Pseudomonadati > Pseudomonadota > Gammaproteobacteria > Gammaproteobacteria bacterium. Next base: position 621,834 of record JACDDU010000001.1, on the reverse strand, counting down.
CGCGTAAAATATTTGGGTAAGAAGAGTTACCTTACTGAATATATGAAAACACTGGGGCAACTCCCGCCAGAAGAAAGACCTGCTGCTGGCCAAAAGGTTAACGATGTTAAAGTATCGATTGCCCAGGCCCTTGAAGCGCGTCACGAAATTTTAAAAGCCAAACAAATTAAAATCCAGTTGGATAGCGAAACCATCGATATAACGTTACCCGGGAGAACACAAGGCCAGGGTAGCATTCATCCGTTAATTAAAACGTTTGATACGCTACGCGAGATTTTTGGCCGGATGGGTTTTAATTTTATGGAAGGACCTGAAATTGAGGAAGATTTTTATAATTTTACTGCCCTCAATATTCCTCCTTTACATCCAGCTCGCGCGATGCAAGATACTTTTTATTTCGATGATGGTTTATTGCTTCGTAGTCAAATGTCACCTGTGCAAATTCATGCCATGAAAAAGCTTAAACCGCCTTTAAAAGTAGTGGCTATGGGTCGTGTTTATCGTCGTGACTTTGATATAACCCACACGCCCATGTTTCATCAACTTGAATGTTTGATGGTTTCAGAAACGCTTTCTTTTGCCGATTTAAAAGGCGTTTTAACTTACTTTCTGCAAGAATTTTTTGGTGCCGATATCAAAATTAGATTGCGTCCTTCATATTTCCCTTTTACCGAACCTTCAGCCGAAGTTGATATCGGTTGTTTAAACTGCGTAGGTAAAGGTTGCAGAATTTGCAAGCAAACGGGCTTTCTTGAAGTGTTAGGATGCGGCATGGTCCACCCCAACGTTTTAAAATCTGTGGACATAGATAGCAAACGTTTTAAAGGATTTGCATTCGGCGTTGGTATTGATCGTTTAACATTACTTAAATATGGCATAAAAGACTTACGCTCATTATTTGAAAACGATGTTCGTTTTTTAAGTCAATTTTAAACAACTTTCTTGAAAAGAAATTAATATGAAATGTAGCGAAAATTGGTTACGAGAATGGGTTAACCCAGCATTATCCCGCGAGCAACTCGCGAATATTTTAACGATGGGTGGCATTGAAGTTGAAAGTATAGACCCACTCATCAACTTATCAGAGCATATTATCGTTGGCAAAATTTTATCGCTTGAAAAGCACCCACAAGCAGATAATTTAAAGATTTGCCAGGTTGAAATTGACAAGTCAGAAACGTTACAAATTGTTTGTGGCGCTGAAAATGCTTCCCCAAACCTTTACGTCGCTGTTGCAAAAATTGGTGCCTGCCTACCGAATGGCACGGAGATTTTAAAATCAGAGATTCGCGGTATAACTTCTTCAGGTATGTTGCTTTCAGCAGCGGAGTTAAATTTAACTGATAATAATGAAGCCATTATTGAATTTCCATTTGATTCAGAAGTAGGGGTTTCTGTTAAAGAATATTTAAAATTAGAAGATTATATTTTTGATTTATCAATTACACCCAATCGGGGTGATTGTCTCAGTATCAAAGGTATAGCCAGAGAAATCGCAGCTTTAACTGAAACAACAGTGAAACCTTTTTCGGAAAGTATCGTTAAGTCGATGCTTTCCGAAAACTTTAATTTAAAGATTTTAGCACCGGCAGCTTGTCCCCGCTATGCAGGACGCATCCTACGCAATGTGAAGCCGCCCAAACAAACGCCAGTATGGTTAGCAGAGCGTCTACGTCGTAGTGGATTTAGATCAATTCATCCTATTGTTGATGTCACAAACTATGTCATGTTAGAAATGGGGCAACCCATGCATGCCTTCGATTTTGAAAAAATCAATGGGGGTATTGAAGTTCGCTTTGCTAAGCAGGGTGAAAAGATAAAATTACTGGATGACTCTGAACAAACTTTAGATGATGAAACACTTGTCATTGCCGATCACCAAGCACCTGTCGCCATCGCCGGTGTCATGGGTGGTATGGCTTCGAGCGTTACTTTAACTACTCAAGACATTCTACTTGAAAGTGCTTATTTTCCCCCGCAGATTGTGGCGAGACAGCGTCAGTTTTATCATCTTAATTCTGAATCATCCTATCGTTTTGAACGCGGTATTGATTCTAATATTCAAATCGAAGCGCTTGAGAGAGCAACCGCTTTAATTCTAGAAATTGCTGGCGGAGAAGCATCGCCAGTTATCGTCCAACAAACAGAAAGTTATTTACCCTCCTTGGTTCTAATTGACCTTCAGCATCATCATCTCAATGCGGTTTTAGGTAAAGACATTCCTCGGGTTGTTGTAGACAATATTTTTAAGCGTTTAGATTTTAAAGTGCAAAGTAATGATAGCGGTTGGCAAGTTGCCATCCCTTCTTACCGACCGGATTTATTAATACCAGAAGATTTAATAGAAGAAATCGCAAGGCTTTATGGCTATGAAAATATTGAAGCGCGAATTCCTCAATCAGTATTATATGCAACCCATCATCAATTTAACGAAAAAGATTGGTCACCACTCAGAAAAAGTTTAGCTATTTTAGGTTTTCACGAAATTATTTCTTATAGCTTTGTTGAAGCCGACCTCCAAAACATTCTTGATCCGAACGCCACCCTGAAAACAATTTTAAATCCGATTAGTGCAGATATGACAGTCATGCGTTCGAATTTATGGCCGGGTTTGATTCAATCTTACATTTATAATCGCAGCCGTCAGCAAGATCATATCCACTTATTTGAAATTGGTGCTTGCTACCTCGAAGATAAGAATACGACAGAAGTTTTAAAGCTTGGTTTGATAGTCGGAGGCTCTGCAGACCCGATTCAATGGGGGGCACAAAATAGACCCGTCGATTTCTACGACTTAAAGGGATCGATTGAAATTTTGATAAAAAATTACACACACGGCGAATCTATTCATTATATTAGTGAAGCGCATCCCGCCTTACATCCTGGGCAAACAGCCGCCATAGTTTGGCAAGGTCAAAAAATCGGTATTCTGGGCGCCATTCACCCTTCGCTCAAAGATAAGCTTGGACTCACCGAGACGGTTTATTTAGCTGAAATCAACCTTTCCTTGATCAATTATCGCAAGAATAGTCAATTTGAAGACATTTCTAAATTTCCAGAAATCAGACGAGACCTTGCCCTGATCGTAAATCAAGCTATACCGGCGGCGAAGATTCAGGATACAATAAAGTTAGTCGCAGGTGATTGGTTAAAAGAGGTTTTTATCTTCGACGTCTACCAAGGGAAGGGGATTTCGCCGGGTTTTAAAAGCATCGCATTGGCGCTAATCCTTCAACATCCTCATCGTACTTTAGTGGACGATGAAGTAGCAGAGCTAGTGGAGCGCGTAATAATAGCGTTGCGAGGGCAAACAGGAGCAGAGCTAAGGAGTTGATATGACGCTAACCAAAGCGGATCTTGCGAAACACTTAGATGAAGAAATTGGTTTAACTAACCGAGAAGCAAAAGAAATTGTCGAGTTGTTTTTTCAATATATCAGCGATGCTTTAATTTCTGGGAAACAAGTCAAATTATCAGGTTATGGTAATTTTACTTTACACGATAAAAAAGAACGTCCAGGGAGAAATCCCCGTACCGGTGAAGAAGTTCCAGTCACAGCACGTCGTGTTGTAACTTTTCATACTGGACAAAAGCTTAAAGCACGTGTAGAAAAATATGCAGGGAAAGAAAATCAAGGAACGCCCGTTGAGCAAGGTGAAGCGTAAAAAAAATTGCGATCAAGATTTGCCGGCTATTCCTGATAAACGCTATTTTACCATTAGCGAAGTCGGACAACTTTGCGCGGTTAAGACCTATGTTTTACGGTATTGGGAACAAGAATTTACCCAGTTAAGACCAGTTAAACGTCGCGGCAATCGTCGCTACTATCAAGCGCAAGATATTCTACTTGTTCGTCAAATTAAAAAATTACTTTATGAAGACGGCTTTACTATTGAGGGTGCACGCGCCCAGCTTTCGAACACAAGTGATCCCGCTAGTCAGTCTGTGAAACTTGATGCGATGGTTAAAAAGATTATTTCTGAACTTGAAACAGTTTTAGACAATCTCGAAATTAAAACTTCTTTCTCATAACTTCACCTGTTTTATAGTTAAAAATTTTAAATCTATTAATCGAATCATTGATCATTGAAAGGCTTTGAGTGTAAGATCCCTTCCGCAATTGAAAATTTTGCCTCAGCTTTTTCTTCAGATCTTTTCGGGGCGTGGCGCAGCCTGGTAGCGTACTTGCATGGGGCGCAAGTGGTCGCCGGTTCAAATCCGGCCGTCCCGATTAATGTTTGATTTAGAAACTATAGCGCAAGGAATTAAGCGTGGAAAAGATTTGGTTAAAAAGTTATCCGCCGCAAGTGCCAAGTGAAATTGATCCAGATGCTTATCAATCTCTAATAGAAATTTTCAAAGAAAGTTGTCACAAACATGCCTCACGGCCTGCTTTCTATAATATGGGTGTTACACTAACTTATAAAGAACTTGAAGAGAAAGCTAATGACTTCGCAGCTTATCTCCAACAAGAATTAAAATTAAAAAAAGGTGATCGGTTTGCGATCATGCTTCCGAATGTTCTTCAATATCCCATCGCATTGTTCGGAGCGTTATCAATAGGTCTCGTTGTTGTCAATGTTAACCCGCTCTACACAGCTGAAGAATTAGCATTTCAGTTGGATAATTCCGGCGCAACAACTATTTTAGTTTTAGAAAATTTTGCTCATACCGTGGAAAAAGCACGAATTAAGACCCCTAACATTAAAAATATTATTATTACCAAAATCGGTGATCTTTTTCCTTTTGCAAAATCTTTCATTATCAATTTTGTTTTAAAGTATATTTACAAACAAATACCAGCTTGGTCCATTCCTCATACCATTCACTTTAAAAAAGCTTTGGAGCTGGGGAAGAAATTACAGGTCAATCCTGTGCCCATCACCAACAGTGATATTGCTTTTTTACAATATACTGGAGGGACGACTGGGATCTCGAAAGGCGCAATTTTAACCCATCGTAATTTGATTGCTAATATACAACAAGCGGATGCGTGGTTCGGCTCATTAATTACTGAAGGTAAAGATATTATTATTACCGCATTGCCGATGTACCATATTTTCTCTTTAACTGCGAACTGTCTTTTTTTCTCTAAGATTGGTGGCTTAAATGTTTTAATTACTAATCCTCGTGATATAAAAAGCATGATTAAGGATTTAAAGAAATTCAAATTTACTGTGATAACGGGTGTTAATACTTTATTTAATGCTTTGTTAAAAAATAGTGCGTTTCCCGAAGTTGACTTCAGTGCATTACGATTGACTCTAGGTGGGGGGATGTCTGTACAGAAAGTTGTAGCTGAAAAATGGCAAAATGTAACACGATGTCATATTTTAGAAGCGTACGGATTAACCGAAACGTCTCCTTGCGTAACCATCAATCCAACCACGATTACCACCTACAATGGAACGATTGGTTTACCCGTTTCATCCACAGAAATTAGTCTTTTTGACGAAGAGGGGAATGAAGTCGGACTTAACACTCCTGGTGAAATCGCTGTGCGTGGTCCACAGGTTATGCGGGGATATTGGCAAAATGAAGCAGAAACTAAGCGAGTCTTTCATGATGACTGGCTTCTTACCGGTGATATCGCTGAAATAAACGCACAAGGTTTTGTACGTTTGTTAGAACGCAAAAAAGATATGATTCTGGTTTCAGGTTTTAATGTCTATCCAAATGAAATTGAAGATGTATTAATGAAAGTACCCGGCATCAGGGAAGTAGCAGTTGTTGGCGTGCCTAATGAAAATTCAGGTGAAACCGTTAAAGCTTTTATTGTCAAAGATGATCCTCAGTTGACCGAAGCTTCTATTCTTCAATATGCAAGACAATATTTGACACCGTACAAAGTTCCAAAGCAAATTGAATTTCGTGATGAGCTACCCAAAACAAATGTAGGGAAAATTTTACGTCGCGCCCTCCGTGACAAGAAGTAATGCCTTGGCGAGTTGGTTCTGACTAAATTGTAGAAGCCTACTCAAGGTAGGTTGCCAGATTCTGCACTTAGAAAATCTTCGCAAGCATTATTTTTTGTCACCTTATTCCTGTCATCTCTTCATCAAACATGCTATAATTTCGCCTTTTTAAGCCACCTAAAAAACACTCCTATGGATAATTCAGTTGCAAAAGAAATTCAGAAAATTAGCGTCGAAAGTGAGCTAAAAAAATCCTATCTTGCCTATGCAATGAGCGTCATTATTGGGCGGGCTTTACCTGATGTCAGGGATGGCTTGAAACCCGTCCATCGAAGGGTATTGTTTGCTATGCATGAATTGGGCAATGATTACAACAAGCCTTATAAAAAATCTGCGCGCATCGTCGGTGACGTTATCGGTAAGTATCACCCTCACAGCGATACAGCGGTTTACGATACGATTGTTCGTATGGCCCAACCTTTCTCTCTACGATATCTACTGGTTGATGGTCAAGGGAATTTCGGATCAGTTGATGGCGATGCAGCTGCGGCCATGCGTTACACTGAAATCAGAATGTCTCGTATTGCGCATGCTTTATTAGCCGATATCGAAAAAGAAACCGTCGATTTTGTAGCGAATTATGATGAAACGGAAATGATCCCTTCCGTACTTCCCACTCGAGTGCCCAACCTTCTAATTAATGGTTCTTCAGGTATTGCAGTTGGGATGGCGACTAACATCCCGCCTCACAACCTGACTGAAGTCATTAATGCCTGTGTGGCACTCATCGATAATCCTGAAACGACTATTAATGAGCTTATGGAATTTATTCCTGGCCCCGATTTTCCAACAGCCGCCATGATTCAAGGCAGGAATGGTATTCGTGAAGCTTATCATACCGGTCGCGGCAGGGCAGTGGTTCGGGCTAAAACTCACATTGAAATTGACGAAAAAACAAGCAAAGAACGCATCATCGTTACCGAGCTTCCTTACCAAGTCAACAAAGCACGTTTAGTAGAACGAATTGCCGAACTTGTTAAAGATAAAAAAATTGAAGGCATTTCAGCATTACGTGATGAGTCTGATAAGCAAGGAATGAGAGTTGTTGTTGAGCTTCGTCGGGGCGAAAATACAGACGTTATTTTAAATAATTTATTTGTTCATACCCAACTCCAAACTGTCTTTGGCCTCAACATGGTGGCTTTGGCAGATGGGCAGCCAAAAATACTTAACCTTAAAGAATTCCTTGAAGCTTTCATCCGCCATCGTCGTGAAGTGGTAACAAGACGCACGGTTTTTGAGCTTAAAAAAGCTCAAGATCGCGTTCATATTTTAGAAGGTTTAGCGGTTGCTTTAACGAATATTGATCCAATGATTACGCTAATCAAACAAGCTAGAGATTCAAGTGAAGCTAAAACGCTATTAATGGGTCAAGCATGGCCTGTAGCTAAAACAGTTGAAATCCTGACGCGTGCGGGTGAACAAAATTCAGTAACGCATCGCACTCAGCTTTATGGTTTATCAGGAGAAAGCTACCGTTTATCGCCTGAACAAGCTCAAGCTATTCTTGACATGCGTCTGCATCGATTGACAGGACTTGAACAAGATAAAATAGTTTCTGAACATCAAACGCTTAAAGAATTAATCGCAAAACTTGCTGAAATTTTGGAAAATCCAGCTTCTTTGATGCATGTCATTCGTGAAGATTTATTATTAATTAAAAGCGATTTTGGCGATGAACGGCGCACCCAAATCATTGATAGTGATGAAGGTGTTATGCTTATGGAAGATCTCATTCCAGATGAAGAAGTTGTCGTTACACTTTCGCATGAAGGTTATGTTAAAACACAACTTCAAACCGTGTATCAAGCCCAACATCGTGGTGGTCGTGGAAAATCTTCAACGACCATGAAGGAAGAAGATTTTGTCGAATATCTCATCGCAGCACGAACACATGATACTGTTCTATGCTTTACCAGCCTCGGAAAAGTATATTGGCTTAAAGTGTATCAACTCCCTCAAGCTAATCGCACAGCTCGCGGTCGACCCATTGTTAATATCTTACCTTTAGTAGAAGGTGAAAAAGTAAATGCCTTCTTACCGGTAAGAGAATATTTACAAAATCAATTTGTAGTCATGGCAACCTCGTTAGGTTTAGTGAAAAAAGTTTCGCTTAGCGATTTTTCGCGTCCACGAGCTTCTGGCATTATTGCAATTGCACTACAAGAAAATGACTGTTTAGTACAAGCAGATATAACTGATGGCACCCATGATTTGATGCTGTTTACTAATACAGGAAAAGTAGTACGGTTTTCTGAAACCAAAGTGCGACGCATGGGTCGACAAGCTGCAGGCGTACGCGGCGTTAAACTTCAACCTGATCAAAAGGTTGTGTCTCTCATTGTTTCTCGTGAAGGTGATATCTTAACCGCGACTGAGAATGGCTTTGGAAAACGTACTGCTTTAGAAGAATACCGGTTAAGCGGCCGTGGCGGTCAGGGTGTTATTTCTATCCATGTTAACGAGCGAAATGGTCAAGTGGTTGGTGCGCTCCAGGTAAATCAAGAAGATGAAGTGATGCTAATCAGTAATAAGGGAACATTGGTTCGTGTTCCGGTTGCTGAAATTTCAGTCATTGGCCGAAATACCCAAGGCGTTAAACTTATTCAACTGGGTGATAGTGAGCAACTCGTTAGCCTTGAGCGTATTGCCAATATCAAAGGAGAAGAAAACGGATGATCCATCAGAGAGACCCCGTCATTACGATTGACGGGGCGAGCGGTACAGGAAAAGGAACTGTAAGTCAGTTATTGGCAAAGCGATTAGGATGGAAATTTTTAGATAGCGGTGCTTTATATCGGGTGTTAGCCCTAGCTGCGCAAACTCATGGGGTAGCCTTAGATAATGAAAAAGCTTTAGAAGTTTTAGCAGAGCACCTTGATGTTCAATTCATTGCCCAAGAAAATAATTTACCCCGCATCATTCTCGAAGGTGAAGACGTCACCAAAACTATTCGCACGGAACACATGGGAAATGTTGCTTCTGTCATTGGTGCATTACCTGCGGTTCGTGCATCTCTTTTAAGTCGCCAACGTGTTTTTCGTGAAGCTCCGGGCTTGGTGGCGGACGGCCGCGACATGGGGACGGTAGTTTTCCCGGATGCAGAAATTAAATTCTTCCTTTTAGCAAGTGCCGAAGAGCGTGGCCTTAGACGCTATAACCAGTTGAAGGAACTGGGCATTAGTGTTACCCTAGGCGACCTCATTTTGGAACTACGTGAGCGTGACAAACGCGATCAAGAACGAGTTATTGCGCCACTACGACCCGCCGAAGATGCTGTTTGCATTAATACGGATGGTTTAACGGTTGCACAAGTTGTTGAACGTATTCTATTTGAGATCAAACGAAAAAAGGCCTTTCCTGTTACTACTTACCAAAGGATTGAGTACGACCAAGTAGTAGCAGAGTAAGATTATGAATTTACCGTTTTTGAGTTTTTTGGGGTTAACGAGTGAAACAAACCATGAGTGAATCTTTTGCTCAATTATTTGAACAAAGTCTAACAGATACGCCGATGCTTCCCGGCGCTATTATTAACGCAACCGTAGAGCATATTGATGACAAATACGTCATTGTCGATGCTGGCTTAAAATCCGAATCTTATATACCTACCGAACAATTTTACGATGAAAGTGGCAAAATCGAAATTAAAGTAGGGGATGAAGTCAAAGTTGCGCTAGAAGTATTGGAAGATGGATTTGGTAGCACACGCTTATCGCGTGAACGAGCCAAACGACTAGAATCCTGGTCTCATCTCGAAAAAGCATACGAAGCAAAAGAAACTATTCGTGGTGTCATCGTGGGTCGCGTAAAAGGTGGCTTCACTGTTGAAATTAGCAAAGTACGCGCTTTCTTGCCTGGCTCTTTAGTGGATGTTAAACCAATCCGCGATCCAGAAGCATTTGAAGGTAAAGAATTCGAATTTAAAGTCATTAAAGTGGATCCAAAGCGTAATAATATTGTTGTTTCTCGTCGCGCTGTTCTTGAAGCCGAAAGCAATGTTGAACGTGCCGCGGTTCTTGAAAATATTAATGAAGGTGATGAAGTTAAAGGTGTGGTTAAAAATCTCACCGATTACGGCGCATTTATTGATTTAGGTGGCGTTGATGGCTTGCTTCACATTACTGATATGTCTTGGAAGCGTATTAAGCATCCAAGTGAAATTTTAAATATTGGCGATGAAATCAAAGTTAAAGTATTGAAAATCGACAGAGAAAATGTTCGTGTGTCACTTGGCTTAAAACAATTAGGCGGTGATCCTTGGTTAGATATTAGCCAGCGTTATCCGGTTGGTGCAAAGATTTCTGGACGTGTTACCAACATTACCGATTACGGCTGCTTTGTTGAAATCGAAGAAGGAATTGAAGGTTTAGTTCACGTATCCGAAATGGATTGGACCAATAAAAACGTTAATCCAAATAAAGTTATTCACTTAAGTGAAGAAGTTGATGTTATGGTTCTTGATGTCGATGCTGAGCGTCGTCGCATTTCATTAGGCATTAAACAATGTACTTCTAATCCATGGGCTGCTTTTGCTGAAAATCATCAGAAGAGCGAGCATGTAAAAGGCAAAATTAAATCAATCACTGACTTTGGTATTTTCCTTGAATTAGAAGGCGGTATTGATGGTTTAATTTATCTTTCTGACATTGCTTGGAGCGAAGTTGATGCCCAAGAAACATTACGTAAATATCAGAAAGGTGATGAACTTGAAGCTATCATCTTAGCTATTGATGTTGAGCGCGAAAGAATTGCATTGGGCTTGAAACAATTAGCTGAAGATCCATTAGCAAATTATTTAGCCGCACATGAAAAAGGCTCTGTTGTAGTTGGTCAAGTTATTGAAGTTGATCAAAAACAAGCGATCCTGGAACTGGAAAGTGGTATTCGTGGTGTGCTTCGTGGCGCAGAAATTGCCGCGGAAAAAATAGATGATGTCCGCACTAAATACCAAGTGGGCGATTCTGTGGAGGCTAAAGTTGTCGGCACAGATCGTAAGATCCATGCAATCAATCTTTCTCTCAAAACAAAAGAAGCCACAACTGGTAGTACAGCGACCAGTAGTAAAGCCGCAGCTCCTACTGCTAAAAAATCAGTAAAAACTGCTAAAGCAGCTTCAAGTTCTTCAACAACTGTTAAGAAGAAAAAATCCTCAGATTCATCACCCTTGAAAACCACTCTTGGGGATTTATTCAAAAATATTAATAATAATGAAGACAGGGAAGAAGAGACAAAGTAAGTTCTATCTGATAGCCGAGTTAATCATTAACTCGGCTATTCTTTTATATTTCCACCTTAGTTCATCATGCTAATAAATAATTAACCTTCCTACTGTTCACTCTCAATCATTTTGCAGAAAATCACTTACACATGTTCCCATTAAGCCGCGACAAAGTGGCCGATAAAATTCATTTTCACGATCAGAAATTTGGGCGCTGCGAAATCTGATATCTATACTTAGACGTGTATCTTTTGATATGTTGACCGCTCGATGAATAGCGCAACCAAAAAATAGAACAGCCTCTCCTACACTTGGTGTTATAAGTTGTACTTGCTCAAGCTTAATGTCCGAGATGGCATCATCTACCATATCGCTAGGATGTTGAGTGTTGAGGTTTTTTCTTATATTCAATGAAGGCAGGCGATGAGACCCTGGAATTAAAAGTAACCCGGCGCCTTTAGACAACTCAAAGATGGGTAGCCAAAGATTTAATTGCCATGGTGATCCCTCATAAAAAGTATCGCGATGCCAATTGACGATATCTTTTTTTTGCAATGGTCGTGTAATTCTTAAATCAGGAACCTTCTGCACATCAATATCAGGACCGCAGAGCTCTATAAGGATAGGAAGATGTTCACGCGTAAGGTGAAGAAGACCATTACTTTCAGCAATGCGATTGCTAAGCTCAACAATTAATTGATGATGTTTATCTTGAGAATTAACGTGGAGATGCCAATGGGTTGGTTCGAATTGTAAAAATTGCTTAACTAAATTTTGTAAGCTTGCTAGAGCTGCGTAATTATTCAGTTTTAAAAAGGCAAATCCATCATTTAGTAATTGATTGAAGTTCAAGTAAATTCACTAACATATTTTTTAATGAAAAGTAATGAGTGCACGCAATGATTTTAAAAATGTCGAGTTGTTTAAACCTTAATTACATTGCATTGCCTTACAAAGATTAATTGAGGCAATCAAAAAGTGCGCCACCCGTTAATAAGAACAATTTGTGGGCATGATAACAATATCCCGAATACAAATTCGCTGCGGTAATTTATAACAAAACATTATGATTTCAGCTAATTCGTGAGGCTCAATAAAGTCAGGGTTACCTAAAATTTCAGCATACTTTTCAAAACTAATCCCCATTTTTTCATGAATATTGGTTCTTATCAATCCAGGAGCAATATTCATGACTCTTATACCATTTTTTGCCTCAGCCTTTTGAAGCGCCTCTGCAAGAATGCGAACTGCATGTTTACTCGCATCATAAACGACAGTTTGTTCATTGACGCGACGATCATCTATGGAACTAATATTTATAATCGTTCCTGTTTTTCTTGCTGACATGTCGGGAAGGACACACTTAATTCCATTCATCACACCTTTTACCAGCACATCAAATTCATAAGCGCACTTTTCAATGGGCAAATCTCGGAATTCGCCTACATTCATAAAACCTGCATTATTAATTAAACATTCAGTTTTACCATAAGTTTCTTCCGCTCTATTGATTGAATTTTTCAAAGCATTGAAATCGATGACATCGACTTGTTCATACATCACATTATGTTGATTAAGGTCGGGCAAAGGTTGCATTTGACGAGATATTAACAGTAGAGGGTGACCTTCTTTTGCAAAAGAAAGAGCTAAAGCTTTGCCAATCCCTTGGCTCGCACCCGTGATAACAACAAGCGATTTCTTCTCCATCATTCTCCCTCCTATTCACTTAGGATAAGTTGGAATGTCTTGAATTGCTACATAGACTTGGCATTAAAAGGCAATAATCAATCCTGTTATGGGGGTATAATCTACTTTAACGCTAGAGAATCTCTCAAAAAAAGCATACCATGCCGTTTAAAATTTAAGTTAAGAATGAAGGTCCAAGAGGAGTGTTAAGTCATTATGAATTTTAAATTAATCCAAAGTCTATCTCCCTTAGGTTTTATCCTACTTTTATCACTCTTTTCGGGCCTCTTCGGTTGCGCGCAAAATATTTCTCCTGATACTTATGAAGGCTCAGAAGTCGGCGTGGTAAGTCGGGTTAAAAAAGGAGTTGTTGTTTCCAAGCGATTGGTTAGCATTGATAATAACAGTAATGTAGGCGGCGTCGCAGGTGTAACCGCTGGTGCTGCAGCTGGCTCAATGATTGGACATAACGTGCAAACCGCAATCATCGGTGCAGTAGGCGGCGCTATTGTTGGCGGCGTAACCGGAAACGCTGTGGAAAAAAGGGTACAACATCATCAAGGTTATGAATACATCATTAAGCTCGATAATAATCAAATGATTTCTATCGTTCAATCTTCGGGACTTCAATTTGCAATCAACCAACCCGTGCTCATCATGTATGGTGCCAGAACTCGAATAATACATGATCAAACCAATGTTTAAGGATTAATGAAGGTGAATTAATTCATGATTAAAAATGTATTAATCTCATTTTTTGTATTGTTAGTAAGTGGTTGCGCTTACGAACGAAACTTTCGTGGTATTCCTGAACCAACTTGGAAGCAGTTAGCATTAGAACAAAAACAATTAATTGTGGATCAATCTTTTGAAGAAGAAATTAGCAGTCCCATTGTTTAACTTAGTAATTAAATTAGCAAGCTTAATTGGAGGTGGGTTACTGATTTTATTAGTAACAGCCTGTTCGCCGATGGCAGAGCAAATTATGGGCCCTCTAGAATATAATCAACCTATTAATTTCCATGTTCCAGAAAAGTCTTATCTATATTGGAAACCAGGTATTCTACATACAACAACTGAAGCCCAATATATTCCAGTTAACTCTGATCTTTTGAGTGCTTTGATTGTACAAGCCATTGACACAGAACAAAGAAAAAGAAATCCAGGCAAATTTTCATATTCTTTCGGTAAAGCTCAACAAGCTGTCTTCATTACTTCTTTGAAAACCATTTTAAATCAAAATAATGTTTTTCATAGTACAGAAATAACAACTAACCCAAATTCTTTATCATCTCGGTCCATCATCATCAGTATCTTTTTTAAATCAACACGCGTTATTCCATACTCTCATCAAATTGTATTAACGGTTGAATTGGAAATTTTAATGGGAAAAAAATCCCTTTTTAAACGCTCTTACTTTGTGCAAAACAATGATGGGAGCGATGAAAAATACATTGGTGATTTTAAAGCACAACAAAAAGATGTTTCACATAAATTATTACAAAAAATAATAAATGGGATTGAACAATGGCAAATTCAAAACAAACGACACAGATAATCTTTCATAAACTTTCGCGCTGTCTTTTTTTAATCCTAGGATTTTTATTATTAACAGCCTGCATAAGTGCACCTAAAAACGTTCAACTGACCAATGAATTTTGGAAAAAGAAAGACAGGAAGGTCATTGTTGCAATAACTAAAGCTCCCATTCCGCAAGTCTATCAAGTTGGCAATCAAGGATTATTAGATTATGCAATCAATAGAACAATGAATCGGAAGCTAAATAAATATTTAGAAAGAAATGATTTAACTTGGTATTACGCGTTACCAGAAAATTTTACTGCCAAGTTAAAAGCACGAAACATCTTATCTAAGCCCCATACGGATCAAAATTTAGAATTAGAGGCAAAAAAGTATAACGACTTTGTCACTAGCCTAAATGGCGATCAGCTACTTATTATTAAATTAACGGCGCTTGGCGTACAACGCAATTATTATTCCATCATCCCAACTTCCGCTCCCAAATCCTATTGCGTCATGACGGGTGAATTAATTAACGGTAAGGATAAAACCGTTATGTGGCGTCAGCAAACTGCCATTACCATGCCAATTAATGGAACGTGGGACCAACCACCTAATTATCCTAATGTTGCCGAATCATTGAAATTAGCAATTCATACAGCACGTCAAGAATTACTGGATAGTTTTTTTTCTGATCATTAGGATTGCGCTGATACTTATGATTAATTTTCTTGCATAACCAGGAGTTATCCACCAGCATCTCGAAATCATGTTAAAGGGGTAACGATTATCGGGATATAATTATTCTATCTCCCGTTGCCGCTAAGCAATTAAGTTAGTAAATTTTACATATTTATTAATGAACCAGAATATTTTATTTGTGTCATCATTTGATGTTTATAAAAATTTGAGGGTTGAAGTTAGTAATTTATAAACGGTAGGATTATCGGGACAAGCGGTAAGGCCACACTCGAGTAGCGTAGTGACGAAATTTCCCATAACAATCAGACCAATGATTAAAAAAATTAACCCGGTAATACCACGATGTAAAAATGAAGCATCGGTTGTTTGGTAATATTGTCGATCTAAAGCCAACATAAGGCTCGTTACAAAAACAATCGTCATAGAAATAATGAATGACCAAGTATATAAATGCAGACCAAAAACCGGGCTGCCGTAGGAACCTGTACCAGGAATAATGTGCAAAGCCACTTGTCTTAGCGCAACAGAGGCTGTAAACAAACCACTGATTAAAACAATTGAATAATGACTGGGCCGGTAACCATATTTTAAATTAAGTAAAAGGCCATATATCATCATGACAAAACCTACACGTTGCAGTAAGCAAAGCGGGCAGGGTAATTCTTTTAAATAAAGTTGGAAAGTTAAGGCTAGAAGAAGAATCATTCCTATTGCACCCACTTCAATTATATTAAATAAAAATTCAAATTTAATTTTCATTACGCAATTCCTTCCTAGAGGGATAAG
This sequence comes from Gammaproteobacteria bacterium, assembly GCA_013816845.1. Lineage (NCBI taxonomy): Bacteria > Pseudomonadati > Pseudomonadota > Gammaproteobacteria > Gammaproteobacteria bacterium. Next base: position 605,943 of record JACDDU010000001.1, on the reverse strand, counting down.
CCGATTGTTTGTGTCGTGTGATGCATAAACCAAAAGGTAGAAAGAATATAACTTACGATAAAAAAAATTAAGCTGTAACGACGCGCATCAAAAAAAGCAGCTAAAATTGCGCAAAATAACATGAGGAAAATTAAAGGAATCATACAGAATAATCCTTTTTATCTGTTATTCATCATATTGACCGACTAGAATTAATTTGTAAATGGAGTTTACGGTGATTGCTGCGACAGTCACACCCCTGCAAATAAACTTTAAAGCCCGTCATAATAAGTCATTATTGATTAGTGACGGGGTTAATCTTTCCTATAAGTTACTTACTTAAATCTTAAGAAATTAAAGTGTACTTAATCCCTTACAATTTTAACGGAAAACATCATTAAGAGTCTGTGCCCTTATCTACCCATTTTTCCATCACATTTGAAGCTGCATTATCGCTAAAACGCTCACTTGCTTCGATATATTCCATGACAGTATTTGTTTGTTTCCATCGTCCCGCGCGCATAATGGCTTGAAGTGGTGAGCCTGCTCTTGCAGCACTCGTTGCAAGGCCTCTTCTCAGGCTATGGCTACTAAATTGATTGGCCTTTTCAATGCCAGCTGCTTGCGCGCGAATTTTAATAATATGGTTAACCGATAAAGGACTCAAAGCATCCTGTCCTAATGTACCGTTTGCTGTAACTCTTCTAAATATTGGCCCCTTGGTAATATTCATTAAAGCGAGCCACTCTTCTAAAGCTTTAACAGGGCAAAGATTTTCGGGACCTATAGGGATCGCACAATACTGACCAGTATGAATTTGGTCAGTTTTGGAAACAGGCAATAGAATTTCTATGCCACTTTTTTCCCATTTTATAGCTTCAAAACAAATGGCAATTAATTCACTGCGTCTCAATGCACCAAAAAAACCAACCAATAGAAGCGCTTTGTCGCGCACTGCCACGGGCGTTTTAAATCGACTTAAATATTTAATAATTTGGGCAAGTTCAGAAGGTATTAATGGGCGCGCTTTTTGCTTTGGTTTGCCATGAAAACGAAGAATACCTTTCAGCATTTTTACGATAGAAGGGTGATTGGTAGGGTCTGGAAATCCCTGGTAGGCATGCCAATTCCGCAGAGCAATAATACGACGGGAAAGAGTCCGTGGGTTTAACGTCGCTGCGTAATCTTGTAAATAGCGCATGATCATTTCAGTCGTGGCGGGCAATCGCCCCTGCCATGCTTCAAAATGACGAATGTCACTGCGATAAGCCTTACGCGTATTTTCACTGGTTGCCGCACTGATATAAGTATCCGTTGATAAAGGCGGAATACTTACGGATTTTGCGACACCCGATTTAGGTAGTAGGCTAGGTTCAGTTTCAAGAATAACCAAATTTTTTAAATTTTCCATAAATTATTAATTCCATCTTTAAGGCTTTTATTACGAAAAGAATCGTAACATTAATTTATCAAATTATCGATAAGGTTACTTATCGAAATATTAAATAATTAATATAATCATTGTATATAGATACTAATAACGTTAAATTATGTATTACGTAATTAAGTATAAATAAGGAAATTAAGTATGGCTCGTCCAGGCGTAACTTTTAATGACGTTGCAGAAGCTGCAAACCAACTTATCGGGCAAGGAAAAAATCCCACCATTGAACAAATCCGCTTAATCCTAGGCACGGGAAGCAGCACTACGATTGCTAACCATGTGCGAGAGTGGAAAGAAAACCAATCCAACATTAGCCTACTTGCTTCCAAGGAAAATCTACCGGAAGAATTAATAGCGCTGATGAAAGGATTATGGCAACGCGTATTGGGGCATGCTGAGGACGCTATCGCTGCCATCCAACAAACTGCTGACGTTACGATTGCGGACCTTCAGGCCGCAGCGGAGCAGCTAGACCATGAAAATAAGCAATCCCGCAAACAATATCATGAGGTTTGCCAGGAAAGAGACGCGTTGACTCAAACCAAAAGCGAGCTGGAAAAAATCGTTACTCAGCACCAAAAAGAAATTGCATCCATTGCAGCAACTAATTCAGCCTTAGTAGATCAAGTAGAAGAGAAGCAAATTCGCATTACTGAATTAGGACGTTTACATAAAATTGCTCAAGAAAATTTGGAGCACTTTCGTGAAGCAACGCGTACTCAGAAAGCTCAAGACGAAGAACGTTACCGTCAACAAATTCAAACCGCTGAGGGAACCATTAAAACTATACAACAGGAATGCAATGCGTTAAGAGATAAGAATATAAATCTACAAAATCTTATTGAAAATGAAAGAAACGAAAAAAATCATTTACAAATAATACATGATGGCTTAGTCAAAAAGTTAGAGCAGGTGGGTCAACAGTGTTCAGCAGTTCAAAAAGAATTAGATAAAACAACTCATTCGTTAACCGTTCTCCAAGAGCAATACAATGCATCAGAAAAGAAACTTGAGGAATTTAGAGATTCGGCCAACCAACTGCAAAGTCAAATTTATATGCTTACAGAACGTCATGAAAGTATAAAGATAGAGTCAAATTCATTAAAAAATAAAACCGAAACGTTGACTCAGGAAAAATTAAAACTGATCCAAGAGAAAGCGCAACTTCAAGGGCAACTTACTGCATTTCAGACCATCGCTGCGGGACGTCCTAAATAGCGAATGAATGCTTTCCCCACCCGGATTTTACTTCATTGTTCAATCCGGGTTATTTCTCATTTAACTTCACAAGCATCCGTTAACATCAATTTACCTGGGACAGATGTTATATCAGTTTCTGGAAAAATAACCCGAAAACCTGGTTCAAGAATTTGACCGAAGGGATTTTTCGATCTTTCAGAAGATTTAATTTCCTCACGACGTTGGGCCAGTAGTAAAAACATTTTTTCAACGTTGGCTACACTTTTTAATTTGTCACGACATTGCATTAAAAACTTTGCCGCTTTATGTTGCTGATATGAAAGGGTGTGTGATGGATTTGTGAGGTGAGTTAATAATTCTTTAGCGGGGCCATTGTTAGCAAATTTAAGGTGCTGAATAAATTCGTTCTGCCAATGACTTGTCCAGGTATTAGGAATATATTTTAGCAAATTACATCTTGCCGATGAAAAAACAGGGTTAGTAGTCATATCAATACTCAAAACATGACTGGCAAATTCTTCATCAATGATGCCGACTTTGATGAGATGATCAATGGCTATATAATCATAGGTTGCTTTAACAGCAGTTAGCCATGCATGATCTGCGTCCGCTGATCATAAAAATTAAATAATTCTTTATCCACATCCCAAGCAAAGGCCTCAACCAGCAGCTTGGTTGACAAGCGCTGATCAGCTGTTAGCTCATCGTTTTCGTTGACTGTAGTAAAATGGCCACAGAAAAAATCACCCCTTTGAATTGTGTTTGAATTTAATTTTCCTGAGACTATTTCAAAAAAGCTAAAGCTACCCTCTTTGGGATTGTGATATCCATGATTAGCAACCACGTAGTTTCAATCTTTAAGCCCGCTGCTTTAATTAATGCACGAAATTCGAAGACAGTTTTTGGGCAATTTTTACTGGCGGTTAAGAGCGTGTCAATGCCATCTGCCAGATCGCGAGCAGCCCGCGATTAGCAGCAATGATAAATGGGGTAGCACCGCTAAAATTTGGAATATTAGGATTTGCACCATGGTCTAATAGGAATTTAATTTACTTTGTTCCTTTTCGGTAAGAAAATGAAAACATTTAAAAATTTGTTCTAATTGCTCGGAATTGTCTATGATGCTTAATAAATTTTGATTACTAGTATGGTTTAAAATTTCCATAAATAATTTCGCACCATCACTGGGCAAAATCGCAAGCGTTTTTTCCCACCTGTAGAGGATTGACACGATCTGTGGTATGAAGTGGATTAACCGCTGCAATTGTTTAGATTTATCGTTAGCACTGCTGAATTCATAAGATTTTAAGTATAGCGCAATGGCCAATACAATATCGTATTGTTGTTCTACCTGTAGTTCTGAATTGATAAACGCAACCAACTTATCTGAGCGCACTTCTGATAAAAGATTTTCAATGCAATAAGAAAGAAAGGGTTGATATTGTTTGGATGAATGTGGTGTATGAACGTAAGCAAAAATTGCCGAGTGGGAAAGAACAGAATAAAAAATTGAAGCGTTCCCTATTTTTTTTGGTTCAGCTTCTCTACCTACTTGATCAATAAATCCGCCTTGTTTAAATCGGTTAAAAAGACTAAGAAAGAAAATATAGCTTGTATCATAAGTTAAACTAAGGATGAGTGTCATAACATTAATACCAAATGCTGGCGGGAATTCCGCCAGCATTTTAAGAGTTTTACTGACAATTTAATTTTAATATTGACGCTGACGCTAAAGGATTACCATTAATAAGCAGGGGCTGATTGCAATTAATTAATCCTAAATAAGTGCAAATCGTTGTCGCCATCATTTGCGCACTCGGATTACCGGGCGTAGGTGTTCCAACGACCGCTTTTTGCAATGACCATAACATCATAGCGGGAGATACGTTACGCGCTGTCGCTTTAGCTTTTACTGCTTCGCTTAGTTGTATCACTCTACAAAGTGTTGTTACATTGCCACCCCAAGCCTCGGGGGGAACTTCAACACCCATACTGATTTGACCCGTGAAGTAATTGGCATAAGCATTTAATGCTTGAACGGGGTCATATGTGGTTCCCGCGTCATAAGACATAATATTAACCAAATCAATATCTCTCGAAGTAGCAGAGCGGAATAGAGGTAGCATCATACCGGTGAATTGACTTTGCGGTAGCGCAGTTTTCCATTGGTCTTCACCATAGGCTGCAACACTATAACCCGTTACCGTAACCCAAAAAGGACGGGGCAACAGGGTTCTTAAGGATTTCACAAAACCTTCAAAGGCCGCATCGATCTGACAATGAATACGATTATCTGTTCCAACTGCGCATCCCGTTACTGAAGGCTCATAATCAATATCAACGCCATCTAAACCAAAATCGCCAACGAAATCCGCAATCGCTTTCGCATTTAAACTATCCCATTTCAAGTAACTTGCGCCCCCAATTGCAACCAATATTTTTGTAGCAGGATGACGTTGATGTAATGATGTGATCGCTTGCTTTAAAACCGTACCACTATAATTAAATTGCAAGCCAGTGTTCGCTAAACTTAAACTACCTTTCGTATAAATGGCATCTGGTTTTATAAACGCAAGATTAACCACATTGACATATTCAGGTAGATTAGCAAGATTGGTTTTGGTGCCATCTGCAGTTTGTGAATCAGGAGACCACGATTGAAAGTAACCGACAAAACGTGGCGTTGTAATCACAGTAGTCGACTGATATGCAATGTTGAGCGTGGTGTTACTTGGAACAATGAGTGGATTAGGGGTAATTGTTGCAGTAAAGCCTGGAATCACACTAGTTACTTTATAAGTATCGTTAGGTAAGTTAATTGCAACCCCTGAACTCATATTTTTTTGGAAGTTATATTTGTTACCAGCGAATGTGACCGGTACGGTGCTCTGTGGTGAATTAGTCAGGGTGATTGTTACATTGCCACTTGGTACCGCAGTATATTGTAAAAGTGCTTGCGAAGTCGCTTGGGCAATAACCGTAACCGTTAGGGGCGCTGCATGAAAAAAATCAGAGCCATTGTCGACAGCAGAAGCGCTCACGGTGTAGGAACCGGGAGCTAAGTTATTAAGTTGCCATTGTCCACCCCAAGTAACGATTTGTTGCGTGTTAATTCCCATGCCTTGCACTGTAACTGTAGGATTATTAAGTCCTGCTTTGGGAGCCGCTGGCAATTTGACCGTCAAACTTCCCATTTCAACCGGCGTTCCACCTTCAGCTTTAAAGACAAAAGGCCCAACTGGGCTTGGGCTACTTGGCGAAGCGTTAAATTGAATGGTCAAAGGCTTGCTGCAATTTGGATCGGGCTGAAGATCAGGCGTCCACGTTGTTCCACCTAACAAAGTAACTTGCGTTCCTTGTTGACTTGCAAGGCGCCAACTAACCCAGGGTTGACCCCAGATATTGGTCGGCATGGCGATGGCATAGTTAAAGGTAAATTCAATATCCTTAAGCGGAATTGCTTTTGTAGTATTATTGCAGATCGAAATAGTTTGAACCCAATTCACATTTTCTTGCGTTACTTTAACCGGAACGGGCACCCGCGCAATCGTATTTAATTGGATACCATGCAGAGTATCGCGCCGGTCTGTTGCAAATTTTAATTGTACTGAAGCCTGCGGGGTTAATACTGCAGGATCTATCTCCTTTAAATACAATGAATAAAAGTTTCCTTCGCTGTGAGGTTGGAAAGCAAAATTTTGTTTTTTCAGGGTAGGAGTAGACTTAAACGCTTTACTCATTACTGCACGGATTTCCCCTGCATAGTAAAAAGATAAAGTTGCATTCGCTAGATTAATATTTTCACGGCCAGTATTAGTCATGGTTAGAATTTCGTGATTCAAAGTAAATTTAACAGCGGGTGAAGAAAAGGCTTTAAGAGTTTGATTTGAATCCGCCCATGAAATAGGTGTACTGAACCAAAATAATATAAAACTGAGTAAAACGATCCCTGTCTTTTTCATGCTGAAAATCTCCTTTTAAAAAAGACTCGACCCTGAATGGGTGATTGAAATACAAAGTGAGGAAAGATTGAAAGAAAAAATAATAGCATATTGCAAATAGATTTATACATTAATTAGTTGATTACGTAGTAGGGACCTCGCGGATCGTAGAGGTAGGCTTGGCCATACCTTTTTTCTTTGCCGTATCAGCGCGTTCTTTCAGTTCAACATCGATATAACGATCAGTAATAGCACTGGAACTATGTCCAGCATCATCTCTGACATGTTCCCGGGGACGAATTTTTACATCATCTGAAATACCGGTGTGTCGCAACCAATGTACCGTCACAGAAAGTAAAATATCGGCTTCCTCGGCTTTTCCTTCACGCCGAAGTTTAGTTATCGCTTGATCAAAACAAATCTGAACAATGATACGTAATGCTCGGGTACTACTAATCGGACCCTTGCCTCTATTCTTTGGGATGAGCGGGATATGTTCATCAGGTGAAGGAAAGGGCGGTAATTGCAGATAGTTACGCCATCGCTTTAGTGCTTGCAGCATGCCAGGGCTGACTGCAATTTGTCGCATTTTGTTACCTTTACCCACGGTTTTAAACCACCAGTCACCATTTGCGTCCCGGAAAAAATGGCTCATGAGCGGCACCCAACGCGTGCTCGCAGAGAGTTCTGATATACGTAAATACATAGAATAAAGTGTTTGAATGATAAATAAGGTTCGCTCGTGAAGAAGCGGGTTACGATCTGCAAGATCCGTTGCAGTTTGAATTACGGCTTCCCATTGCAGAACTGAAAGACGTCTAACCGTAGGAAGCGTTTGGTTTTTACGAATAAATTTACTTTTTTGCCGTATCTGTAAAATGGGGTTATATTCGATTTGCTCTTCTTGTAATAAGTAATTATAAAAACTGCTTAAAATTGCAAATATTTGCCTTATTCCTTCTGAAGATAATTGATAGTCACGTCGTTTCGCGCGCGCGCCTTCTTGAAATGATTTTTTTGATACTTTCACAATAAAAGGACGCCATTCCAAATTGACTTGCCGCAAGCCTTGGAAATCAATAAATTTTGCAACTGTTTTAGTGCCAATCCAAGTCGTTGGAGGTTTTTGACTAAACTCAATAAATGCTTCTACATCCGCTCGTTTCATTTCTAATAGGGATTTATACTGAATAAACCAACACCACTGGATCAAACGTTCTAATTCCCGTCGATAAGCATTAAAAGTATCCATGCTGCCGCGATAGCTATACAGAAAATTTAAAACCTGTTGATAATCTCGTACAGCAAAATCAGGCATTAAAATATCTGATTCAACACAACAATGGGTTAACCAAGCAGTAATAACGCTTTGCGGTGAAGTAGCAACACAAGCGCGATATTGTTCTACCAAATTTTCTAACGTATCAAAAAAAGGGCGGGGCGATAGTTTAGGCGATGCCATTAATATAAGCGTCCTAAATTTTCGAGATCACAGGGCCGCTGCTCAGGATAAGGATAAGGTTTAACGGGCCGAGTATAATAGTCATGATAACAAATGTAATTGCAAAAATAACAATCATGTCCCGTGCCAAAACACTCCGCTAAACACTTAGCATCATATTCGGCGAAAGCTACGTGGGGGGCAAGCAAGAAAAAAAAGAAGAGTAAAGTTTTTTTCAATTCCATGTGCCAATCTTCTTTGTAAGGGTCATAACCTTCATATTATAACTGATTAAAATTATGAAATGATATTGCTGAAGGCGTAAATCTGAAGTATATTTTTTTAAATCTATCTTAATAAAAAAAATACATTTACATCTTCCGTTTCAATCCCAAATAACAGTTGAGAGGAGAATTTATGTTCAGCTGGGTAGCAGGTAAATTAATAACCAAAGTAAAAAATGATGTCACGACGACTGTTAAAAATGGCAGCAATTTCATCGCCGATGAAACTAAAAACTTGACCACAGATACTTATCACTATTTCTCGCATCTCGGTACAAAACCCACAAATCATCAAAAATATGAACAATTAAAACAATTCGAAGCTATTAAGGCGCGTCATGAAGCTAGAAAAGCCATTGAGGAAAGTAAACGCCTCCGTGACCATAAAATACAAGCGGATCTCCTTCAGGATTTCAAAGTATCGCTAGCTTCTGAGCTAAAAGTGATCGAGAGTGAGATTAACACTTTAAAAAAATCCAATCTCTCTCGATTGTTCAGTCCTACTTTAACCTCAAGAAATGCTGCAAAAGAGATTTTAGAAAACCTTTTAAGCTCAAAAAGTTTAGCTGAATTAGTTGAAAGAGCTAAACTACATCAAACTAATAAATATGGCACTAAGGCTTATAATTCAAAAGTTGCAAGTTTGCTAGGTAACATTGTGACCCAATCTAGTACTTTGAAAGTCAATGGTGATCAACGCTTAGGACTTTAATGACAATATATATAGGAGAGAGCAAAAATGATTTTAAATAGTGGTATTTTCTTAATAGCACTACTGCATCTGTGGTTTTTTATTTTAGAAGTATTTTTATGGCAAAAACCCTTAGGATTAAAAATCTTTAAACTCGATCAAGCCTTTGCTAAGCGCTCTGCACCGCTCGCAGCTAATCAAGGCCTTTATAATTTATTTTTAACGGCAGGTTTGTTATGGAGTTTAGTTGCTAATCCGCTGGAAGGGTTACATTTAAAATTTTTCTTTTTAACTTGTGTTTTACTTGCGGGTATTTTTGGTGGGTTCACTGTTAGCGTGAGAATATTCATTATTCAAGCACTACCCGCAGCATTTATTCTTGCCTTGCTAAGCTTGAGCATGACTTAAGGTGTCATTTTTACGCTCCAATAAGTTTAACGACCTTTTCTTTAATTCTAATTTAATAAATTCTTTTTTAGACATGCCTAAAGTTTGCTATTTATTATTAGCTTAACACTCACTATCCTTTTCCTTTATCTATTAATATTTAATTAATGTAACTGTTATATCGTAGTTGCAACACTTAGTTATTGAAGGTTCCTAAATATGTTAAGTAACAACAATAATGTTCCTAATGGCTCAAACCCTGTAAAAGACATGTTCCTGGCAGCAGAAAAGGAATTATTGGGCGATCTCCACCAGGACGAGACTATATCAGAGGCCCAAAAAGTTCAAATTTTAAGAGAATATCTTAACGGTATCGGCCCATCAGATACTTGGTTTAGTGAATTAGAAACTTTGATAATTAATTCATCAGAAAAAAATAGAAACGAAATTATAAAACTATACGTCCAGGCCATTAATATTTATAGTGAACTTTTAAATGCAAGAATGGCAACCTTGTTTGTTAATATCGAAAACGAACAACACGCACAAAGCGATTTAGAATTAATAGCTTTATTTCAAATCATGCTTGAGGCCTACCACGGTAAAACATTAGATGAAATAAAACATTTTGCAGTGATAGATCTATTTCAGCTTTTACCCGAAAAAAATAAAATGTTATTTTCTAAAAAAAATATACCCCGGTCGGCAACTCAAAAAGAAATAATACAGATATTACAAATTACTTGTGATCCTCTTCTGAACGCCGAAGAAAAATTTCGTCGATCAATTAAGGCGCTGCTTGCGAGTAGCCTTTACCAAGGACATTTTTTACCTGATTCCCCCAAAGAAAATTCAATCGAGCTAGAACAATTACAATTAATTCTAAGCGCTAGACGAGAGGGAACCCTCACTTTGGATACGATGGCGTGCTATAGTCATCCAACTTTTTTACAGCTGACTCAGCAATTTATTGAGGACAAATTAATACCAAAGAATGAAAATCTTTCCGACTATAGTCAGACTGATTTACAGATCTTGCTATTTAATTTACTGGATGATAAAACCCCCCAGCGATATGCCAAAGTTACAGCAAGCTTTAATAAATTAATTCCAACTGCTTTAACTGATGAAGTTCTCCTATGCTGTAATCAGGATGACCCCGCTTTATTAGTAAAGCTAATTGAAGAAATAGTAATATTAATTTTACGTAAGAAACAATTGAAAAAAATGAATGCAACCAGTCCTTCCTTCCAAAAGACGACGGATTATTACAATGACTTAATCCAGTTCGCTACGGTAAACATACTTTCTGAGCCCCATTTAAACAAACGTCTTTTAATTTTAAATAGATGGGCTATGGTCTTAGATCATTGCTATAAAAATAAAAATTATTTTGGCGCGATAACTTTACTAAATGTATTTAACAGTAATTGTTTAATTCCACTATTTGGATCTAACTATAATTGCTTACATGAAAAATCGTGTGCTTCCTTAGAAGAAATTAATGAAACATTATCACCTACACAAAATTTTAAAAATTATCATCAACGCATTAGTGCAGACACGCATTACATTCCTTTGATAAACCTACTTTCTAGAGACTTTATTTTTTCAAAAGAAAATCAGGAGATAAATGTTGAGCTTTTATTTGTTCGGGATTCCAAAAAAATATATGATATACAACAAAAAGCCGCTGCCCGATACAATCTAAACACTCCGCCAAACGTCATGCGCAGCTTAAATGAGCTGATCATGGAAAGAACTATTATTAAAGTTAAAGCCGCACCCAAAAAAGAAATCACTCACTATGACGCATCCGATCTTGACATGTATGTGGAAGAGGTTCGAGGTAAAGCTTTAGATTCAAAGGGAAATGAAGTTAAACTTCATTTTAGGACTGTTGAAGAATCACAAGAATATAACCAAATTGCTAAAATTATGGATGTTGTTTATGCCCAAGCTAAGCAGTATTCAAATCAAAAAAAGAAGTCTTCATCAGTAAATAGAAATTTGCAATCTTCTGCATCTGGACCGGCAACTTCACCCTTACGTCCAACTTTACCGCCGGTAGTTGTTGAGAGGACCCTGTCAATGAAGAAGTTTAATGCGGATACATCCACTAGAGATGATATGTTAGAAAGCCTTCCACGTGCTAATCAACCAACATTATCCAGAACGGCAAGTGCGCGACAAAATGGTTCCTTATCAAGAGCTACCAGTCAATCCAAAATGAATGCAACGGGTGTGAACCTTGAAACATTGAAAAGCGATGCTGAGGATTACTCTAAAGATTTACAAAGAAAGCCTAGTAAGATTCGCTTTTCAGGTAATTTTGATAAACCTAACACCAAACAAGGTGGTGACCTTATTTTATTAAGTGATAATAATAACAATAATTCAAAACCAGTTGATTTAATGCAAAAAGAAGTAAAGAAAAATAAATCATTATTTAGTTGGTTTAGATCAAAACCAAAAGACCAAAAAAACCACTCACACCTTCAGAAAAGTAAATCTAAGGATGTTGATGGTCCTGATAATTTTAAACTTTTTGTGAGAAGTGGAAGCACGCTTACTTCAAGCACTTTTCAAGACAGTCACGCTGAGAAAAAATTGCGTTCTTCATCTTCATTTAGAAATCCTGGAAAGACGGAAGCAAATAGCCCCTAAAATCAGGGCTATTGAATCCTTCTATTTAACGTATTGAGCGTCAAATCGACGCTCATTCTTTTCTTAATTAAACGAATAAATTAATAGCAAATTCTATGTATTTTTCTCCCGTAAGTGTTAGAATGCGTCTTCTTTGGCCCAAGACTATTGCTTAGCCCTTATATTAGTCAGGACGTATTTAGTGAATTTTAGCTCCTTTAATTTTGATCCACGCATCGTATCTAACATTAAAGCCTTAGGGTACGAATCGCCTACACCCATTCAAAACCAAACAATTCCTTCGATCTTGGAAGGAAAGGATGTAATGGGGTTAGCCCAAACGGGCACCGGTAAAACAGCGGCTTTTGCCCTTCCTATTCTCCAGCGTCTCTTACAAAGCGGAACGCGAGCGTCCATTCGGGCTTTGATCATCGCGCCGACTCGTGAGTTAGCACAGCAAATCCACGATGCCATTATCGAATTAAGTAAAGGTACCGGATTACATAGCGTCACCCTTTATGGCGGCGTCAATATTAAACCCCAATTCAAAAGCTTAGAACGCGGTGTAGAAATTGTTGTTGCCTGCCCTGGACGACTCTTAGATCATATTGAGCAAAGAACCGTTAACTTATCAAAAGTAGAATTTTTAGTTTTAGATGAAGCTGACCAAATGTTCGATATGGGTTTCTTGCCAGACATTCGAAAAATTTTACGTTTCATGCCTAAAAAACGTCAAACCTTACTTTTTTCAGCGACAATGCCGCCAGCGATTCATGACCTTGCTCACGATATCTTACACCATCCCGTGACGGTTAAAATTGGTCACAGTGCGCCTGCAACTTCCGTTGAACAAGTTTTTTTCCCTGTTGAAAAACATTTAAAGAGTGAGTTATTAATTAAAATTTTAAAAGACACGGATACTGATTCAGTACTTGTCTTTACGCGAACTAAGCATACCGCAAAGAAAGTTGCACAGCGTTTAATTGACGCCGGGTTTCGCGCAGCATCCTTGCAAGGAAATTTATCACAAAATAAACGTCAATTTGCGATGAATGGCTTTCGCGATGGTTCGTTACAAATTTTAGTTGCAACCGATATTGCCTCTCGCGGTATTGATGTTAGCCGAATTTCGCATGTTATTAATTACGATATACCGAGCACTATTGAAGCTTACATCCATCGTATTGGTCGTACGGGTCGCGCAGAAAAAGTTGGGGATGCCTATACTTTAATTACCCCGGAAGATAACGCAGAAGTGCGTGGTATCGAACGCGTTCTTGGCAAAAAATTAGAGCAACGCATTTTGCCTGATTTTAATTATAAAGCTATTGGCCCGTCTCGGGGCAAACTCGGCGCTATTCCGCAGCAACGTTTCCACAAAAAACCTGTCAGAGAAAAATAAAATTATTTTGTCAGTGTAGAGCTTCTTAATGCTTGAAGAATTTCTTTAACATCTTTACCAGTGACATGTTTTTGATTCTCCAAACGACGCGCCAACTGCGCTTTAAGTTCTGATAATTCACTTTGAGTCGCATCGGAAGCTAAGGCTAAATTGGACAGGTGTAATTTCATGTGTCCTTTACTGATGCCATCTGTGACTAACGCTTTTAACGCTGCTAAGTTTTGAACTAATCCTACCGCTGCAAGGACACGCGCAAGCTCCCCTGAGTTTTGTAAATTGAGCATGCGCAAACAAATTTTAGTAGCAGGATGGAGTTGCGTAACGCCACCCACGGTGCCTACAACAATCGGGGCCTCCATGACACCATGCAAATTGTTATCCTTCATATACCAACGGGTAATAGAACTATATTGACCAGAGTAGCCAGCATAAGCATGAATTCCTGCTTCCACCGCTCGCCAATCATTCCCTGTTGCAATCAACACAGGATCGATTGCATTCAATACGCCTTTATTATTGGTAGCAGCTCGATAAGGATCCATTTGGGCAAACAAGGACCCCTCTTCAATAGCATTTCCTAATTCAGGATCAATGTTTCGGATAATAACATTAGCCTGAGTTAGTTTGGTATCAGCTAAATTTGAGAGAATACACATGCCAACTTTTTCTTGAGTTAACTCTTCTATGGGTTTTCGTAGAAATTCACACACTTGATTAATAATGTTTGCACCCATGGCATCACGTGTATCGACCATGACATGAATAATCGCCATCATTAAGCCATCACCGCGTGGTATGCGACGGATGGTAATATCACGCACACCACCGCCTCTTTTAACAATCCCTTGAGCCACAGATTCATTGACCATATCGATTAAATGGTCTTTATTAGCTTCAATTTTTTTCCTTACTTCCGTGAAATCTTTCACTCGGGGGAGTTGAATTTGTCCAATACCAAATTCACCCAAGTTTTTAGTGGTCAGTTCGCCCTGATCGCGGATCCACTTTGCAGTTTTGCTTGCGCTAGCTACAATCGATGTTTCTTCAACAGCCATAGGAATAATGTAATCTCGCCCGTCGATAACGAAATTGACAGCAACACCTAACGGAAGCTGAATAAAACCGATAACATTTTCAATCAAATTATTAGCGAGATCTGCACTTAACACATCATGATTTAAAGTCTCAAGATCTTCTCGTGTCAAAAAACCCATTTTAATTAAACGATTTTCACGATCTTCACGGGAAAGTTTTGAAAAGCCTGCAGTTAATTCTATGATTCGATTATGAACTTCCATGGGGCATGATCCCTCGCTCGTTGTTTTATAATTTTATGAATTCTTTTTATGTATGATAATTATAATTCAAATCTAAACAGGAAATATTAGCTCAGATAGAAACACTTAATTACGAATTTAGTCAGTCATTCTCAATAATATAAATGCAAGTCACATTTATTCATCAATAATGATAAAAACTTTCGAATGCTAAGCGTAGCTTTCTATTGAACTTTTCAAAATGTGATTCGCGCCCTCTTTTTAACCTAGTGAATATTATGAATATATTAAAATGTAGCGAAATTAAAATGTTTTATAAAAATGCTATATTTTTATTATGTGTTTTAAAAAAGCTAAAACCAATCGAGGAATTTGATATGAATAAAAAAGGCATCGCTTCAATCGGCATTCACATACCGAGTTTATTCATGCCAGTTGAAGAACTTGCTAGGATTAGAAATGTCGATCCCAACAAATATACCGTCGGTTTAGGATGCAAAAAAATTTCCCTCTGCCAAGATAACTTCGGTATTGTTGAACTTGCAACCGAGGCTGCAAGACGAGCACTCTCTCGCTGGGAAGGTGATTTAAATCAAATTGCGATTATCGCAGTTGGCACCGAAAGCGCTAAAGATATGAGCCGTCCCTTGAGTGCGTGGGTTGCTGACAACCTCGGTTTAAAGGGAGCAGTGCGATCTTACGAAGTGAAGCACGCATGTTATGGCGGCACACTTGCGGTACGACAAGCACTCGAATGGAAACTATCAGGCGTTGCCAGAGATAAAGCAGCACTCGTTATTGCAGCTGACATTGCGCTCTATGAACAAGGAGATCCCGGTGAACCAACCCAAGGGGCAGGTGCAGTAGCTATGATCATCGATGAACCTTTAATCGCTGAAATTGACCCTATTTCTTTTCCTTGGAGTGAACCTGCGTTTGATTTTTGGCGCCCTGAAGGAGAACGTTTTCCTCATGTCGAAGGTCCTCTCAGTCTGACTTGTTATCAAAAAGCGGCTACTCAATGTTTTCGTGCCATGATTGCTGGCCGAGAACCTGAAAAAGTAATTAATGAATTTCAGGCTCTGTGTTTCCATACGCCTTTTCCAAAGATGGTTAAAAAAGCATTTTTTGCTGCCTGCCAAGCTTTAGGGTGGGATGAACAAAAAACTGAAAAAATTTATTCGCTAAAAATTGAACCGACCATGGAATGGAATCGTCAATGTGGTAATGCTTACACTGCAAGTCTTTGGATTGCAGTGGCTAATGCATTATGCGGACTTAAGCGGGGTAAAAAAATTACGGCCTTTTCGTATGGATCAGGTTTTGGTGCAGAGCTATTAACCTTAAAGGCCGGGCCGCTTGCCGAGAAAGGAGCTTGGGCGCAAGATATAGAGAAAGATTTGTCCGAGCGACAAGAAGTGGATGGTAAGCGTTACAACCAAATGCGAAATGCAGAATTAACTCATAAATAAAATGAGTAGATTTAAATGCATTTTCATCACAATCTTTAGACATTAGGATGATTATTAATGCAATATATTGTTAACCTTAATGCAGTCAATTCTTCTCATGTTAAATTAGTTGGTGGAAAAAACGCCTCGCTCGGTGAAATGATTCAATTTCTAACTTCCTTAGGCATCAAAGTTCCTGACGGTTTCGCAACTACTATCGATGCGTATCGTGAATTTCTTAGTCACGGTGGTTTGGATAAAAAAATAACGAAAGCTTGTGCACAACTTAAAGTAAATGATATAGCTGCTTTAGAAAAAACCGCTAAACAAATTCAGCGTATGATTTTAGAAACGCCTTTTCCTAAAGCCCTTGAAGAACAAATTGAAATTGCATATAGCAAATTGAATAACCCTACGGTAGCAGTAAGATCATCTGCAACTACCGAAGATTTGGCTGTTGCCTCATTTGCTGGTCAGCAAGAAACGTTTTTGAATATCAAAGGTTATAAAAATGTTTTACTAGCTATAAAAATGGTTTTTGCTTCTTTGTTTTCTGCGCGTGCTATTACTTATCGTTCCCATCAAGGCTTTGACTTATGTGACGTTGCTATATCAGCCGGTATTCAACCCATGATTCGGAGTGATAAGGGGGTAAGCGGCGTCATGTTTACCTTAGATACTGAATCAGGTTTTGATCAAGTTATTCTCCTCTCTGCCTCTTATGGATTAGGTGAAGCCATCGTTCAAGGCCATGTCAATCCTGATGAGTTTTTTATTTCCAAGCCATTGCTTGAAGCAAATCGCTCAGCCATTCTGCAACGACGTTTGGGAACTAAAGTCATTAAAATGATTTATACACAAGAAAAAAGTTTACGTAAAACGATTAAAACTGTAGCAGTTAAAGAAGCTGATCGCTTACGATTTTGTCTTGACGATAATGACGTTAAGCACTTAGCCCAACAAGCATTAATTATTGAAAAACATTATGGTAAGCCTATGGATATAGAGTGGGCCAAAGATGGCATAACCGGCGAAATTTTCATTTTACAAGCGCGTCATGAAACCGTTCGAAGTAATGCCCAAGAAGAGAATATTATTGAACGGTATTATCTTGAAAAGAAAACTAAAATTATAACGAAAGGACAAAGTGTCGGCCAACGTATCGGCCAAGGTAACGCTAAAATTATTTTAGATCCAAAAAATATGCATGTTTTTAAAACGGGCGAAGTTTTAGTTACCAATATGACTAATCCTGATTGGGAACCCATCATGAAACGTGCCAGTGCCATTGTAACCAATCGTGGTGGGCGTACTTGTCATGCAGCTATCATTGCGAGAGAGTTAGGGATACCTGCCGTCATTGGCTGTAGCAATGCCACAAAACGCATTAAAGAAGGATCAGCTATAACGGTATCGTGTGCGGGTGGACAAGTAGGCTACGTTTATAAGGGTTTAGTTCCTTTTCAAGTTAAAAAAATCTCTATTGATAAGATGCCTGATTTGCCTTTAAAACTCTGTATCAACTTAGGGAACCCGGATAACGCATTTACTACACGATTCCTACCTAACCATGGGGTAGGTTTAGCACGTTTGGAGTTTATTATCAGCAATACGATTGGCATTCATCCCAACACACTTTTAAACTTTAATTTTCTTCCAAAGAAACTCCAAGAAGAAGTTGATAAAAAAACCCAAGCTTATGCTAGTCCAAAAGAATTTTATATTGAAAAACTACGTGAAGGTATATCTACCATTGCTGCGGCTTTTTATCCAAAACAAGTGATATTTCGTTTCTCGGATTTTAAATCAAATGAATACGCTAATCTTTTAGGTGGAGATTTATTTGAACCCAATGAAGAAAATCCCATGATCGGATATCGGGGTGCTTCGCGTTATAAAGACAAAAATTTTACTGAATGCTTTGCATTAGAATGTCTAGCATTTACCCGTGTACGGGACCAAATGGGATTAACAAACGCACAGATCATGATTCCATTTGTCCGAACCATTGAAGAATTGAAGCAAGTTTTAGAGATCATGGAAAAGCATGGTTTAAAACGTGGTAAAAACAATTTGAAAGTTTATATGATGTGTGAAATTCCTTCCAATGTCTTACTAGCAAAAGAATTTTTAAAACATGTAGATGGATTTTCTATTGGCTCTAATGATTTAACACAATTAACACTTGGCTTAGATCGCGACTCGAATTTAGTTGCCTCATTATTTGATGAACGTAATGAAGCCATTAAAATATTATTGCATCTCGCCATCAGTGAATGTTTGAAGCAAGGAAAATATATTGGCATTTGTGGACAAGGACCATCGGATCATCCCGATTTCGCAGAATGGTTGGTAAATGAGGGCATTCAAAATATATCGCTCAATCCTGATACCATTGTTGAAACATGGCTCATGATAGATAAAAAATGTTTTAATAAGAAAAAACTTGTCAAAGTTAAAGAGCTTGACTAATTTTTTTAGAGAATTCTAAGATAACGCCTTGATTCTGATCTTGTGATTTGTTTTGTAATAACGGAAGCCGAAAGGTCGCGGCGAAATTGCCAAACTCCAAGATGGTGAATGATTGTTTTACTACTTTTAATAAATTGAAAATCTCGGGTGATTATCTTTTCATTATCATACTGGAATTAATTAAAGTAAATTTTCAAGTTCGATCTGAATTAAGTTCGGGAAAATCATGTTTATTTTCTGTAAGAAGGTTTTAATGACGTCATGCCTTAAACAAATAAACACGAACATAACCAAAACCATTTTTATTATTAGAATCCACATTTTAAATCGTTAATTTGAATAGGTTTGACCTTACTAGTATTATATAATAAATAACATTGTTTATTGAATTTAAGCAAAAGTACATTCAGTACTGAATAGCTACACCTGATATGACACAAGAAGGTAGTAATCTGAACCCTTCTCGTTATTTGGGATCATAATGATGAAGAGTAAAATTTTATAAAAGTATATTTTAAGTAAAAATATTCAACTTTAAATTAAATTAATAACTACTTAGATAAGATCGTTTTTTAGATTAAACAAGTTAAATGCGACGAAGGGCAACCATTACTTATAAAGGGATAATTAAGCATGGAGACTCCATTAGCAAATAAAGTTGCCCTGGTCACGGGGGGAAGTTCAGGACTTGGTTTAGCAATTGCTTTAGGTTTGGCTAAATCAGGTGCTCAGGTTGTTATTGCATCGAGACGGATTGACGAAGGTAATGCAGCTGTAAAAGAAATTGAAAAGCAGGGGCATCAAAGCATCTTTATTCAAGCTGATGTTTCTAGTGTCCAGGATATTGAAAAATTAATGAAAGCTATTCAAGATCAATTTGGACGACTTGATATTGCGGTTAATAATGCAGGGTTCTCAGGCCCGATGACTCTATTAGATAATTATCTTGAAGCGGACTGGGATAAAGTGATGGATACGAATGCCAAAGGCGTTGCATTTTGCATGAAAGAAGAGCTTCGTATCATGAAAGCTCAAAAATCAGGCGTTATTATTAACATTGCCTCGCTTTCTGGTATTCGTGCAGAAAAAATGACACCTGTATATGGCGCTAGTAAATATGCCATTGTGGGATTAACCCAATCAGTTGCTAAAGCTGTAGCTGCGGATAACATTCGTGTAATAGCTATTTGCCCGGGCCCGATTGATTCTGAAAAATTACAGAAAATGGCTGCCGGGCTTGATTTTCAAGCGATGATTAAACAACGTATTCCCATGCAACGCGTAGCTCAAGCAGAAGAAGTTGCAAATGCTGTAGTATGGCTATGCGGTGATAGTGCCAATTATATTACCGGGATTGCCTTACCTGTTGATGGCGGACAAAGCATTTAGATTTGTTAATGCTCTAAATTAGTTTGATAGCAATCTCCATCTAACTTAGGATGAGTGTGTGCCTTCACTATCAACGCCATTAAACACTGTTTCTCAATATAAAAAATGGTTCATGCTTATGGCTATGTCAATTAGTCTAGGCATGACTTTTATTGATCAAACTGCTGTAGCCATTGCATTACCTAAAATACAAAATATTTTTCACATATCTCCCATCTTATTGCAATGGATTATGAATGCCTACTTGCTAACCCTTGCGGTATTCTTAACCATTGCAGGGAGATTAGGCGACATTTATCAACATCATCGTATTTTTGTTATGGGTCTTATTATTTTTCTCTTCGCCTCCATTGCTTGTGCAATTGCACCTAATATAGGCTGGTTAATTGCGAGTCGTGTTATCCAAGGTTTGGGAGCAGCACTAATGATTCCCAATTCAGTTGTTATTATCATCAATATTTTTGGCCCTGATGAGAAAGGGAAGGCCATGGGTATTTATGTAGGAAGTGCTTTCTTTTTTTTAACCTTTGCATTGATGTTAGGAGGCTTGCTGATTCAGTTCTTTAGCTGGCGAATGATATTTTGGCTCAACTTACCCTTGTCTTGTTTAAGCTTATTGATTGTATATTATTTTTTTGAACCTCTTGCTCACTCTAACGCTAAAGAGAAAATTGATTGGGCTGCATTAATTACTTTGACTCTTGCTTCTAGCATACTTGTTTATGCGATTATGGAAAGTAGCAATATTACGCTTTTCAATTTCATGGTATTGATGTTGATCTCTGCAATTTTTTTTGTAATCTATTATGTTTTAGAACGCCATAGTGATTCCCCTTTTATTGACATTAGTGTTTTCCGAAATAAATTATTTCTCTCAACCACTATTTTGTCGATCGGCATGTCTATTGCACCTGCCATTTTTATTTTTGATGCTATTTTTTATCAGAATATACTTGGCTTACAACCAGCTGTGGCTGGTTTTGCATTTTTACCTAATATAATATTTTTAATGCTTGCTTCTCCTATTGCAGGAAAAATTTATGATTTATACGGTTATCGCACGCCTGTTATTACCGGCTTGCTTTTAGTCATATTAGGATTATTGTGGAAAGCTATCTTTGCTGTTTATCAGAATTATTGGTTTTTACTACCCGGAATAATTTGTTTTAGTGTTGGCGCGCCTTTTATTCAATCGCCAATGAATACAGCAGCTTTATCCTCAATTGAATTAAAACGAAGAGGGACTGCCTCAGGTCTATTAAATGCAGTCAGGCAGATTAGCACCAGTATGAGTTTAGCAATCTTAACCACGATTATCGTTGGAAGTAATCATTATTTATTAACAAAATTTCTCACTGCCAATCAAAAAAACTATCCTACTTTCTCTGTGCTTAAATTGGAAAATTTACTTCAAAATCAAATGGTTAAAGATGTATCGCTGAGTGCCAACGAATTGACTTCGTTGCATCATCATGCTAGTCTAATTTACACGTTAGCATATAGTATTGGGCATTATATTTGTTCTTTTTTCTTATTTATTACCTTATTGCTTATTTTGGGAATTTTTAAACAATTAAGAATAGATGAAAAGGATTTTCATGGATTGGAATAAAACTCTATCCGATATCCTCTCACAATTTTCTGCTGATGTGGGAATGATTCATAGGTTAGAGCAACATGACCACAGTCTTCATTTAATTACTTATATTGGTGAATTCCCTGCCGCTCTCGTTGAAGCCACTAAAATAATTCATATAGACAAAGGTACCATTGCAGCACTCACTGCAAAAAACCAAAAGCCTGTTATTTTCGGTAACTTATCCGTCAACCCTTCAAAAATAATTGTTCCTGCAGAAAGAAATATAGGTATTGGCGGCATGATCTCTGTTCCCATTTTTAATTCCCATAATGTTATCGGTACTTTGGGAATTGGCTGCTTCAATGCACGAAAATTTACTGAACAAGAAGCTAATGAATTAATAACGATCGGTAAAAATCTTGCTAATAAACTCGTTAAAAGTAAGATCACCTATGGTTGATGAATGGAATGAAGTGAAACCAATGCGCGATGTATACAAAACTAAAGATGTAATTGTTAAGAAACTAATCACTTCAGGTTCGGGTCCATCTTCGCGTTCATTACCTGCAGCAGCAAGCATAAAACATCATGTTTACATTTTTGGTGGCGTTAATGATGACTTCAGTCGGGGTGCTGATATTTTCTATAATGATTTACATCAGTTTGATACGCAAAGTAACGTTTGGCATTCGATTCAAGTACAAGGACCTACTCCTTCACCACGGGCATGCATCGCAGCGGTAGGAGATAAAGACACTAATAGATTATTTGTTTTTGGTGGATTTCATTACGGCATTGGATTTAAAGATATAGCAACATTTAATGATTTGTGGGCTTATTTACCTCATGAAAATGTTTGGACCTTATTGCCTCCAGGTCAACATGCGCCTTGCGAACGGGGTGGGGTGAGTATGTGGCTCGATGGATCAATGTTGTATGTTTTTGGCGGTGTTCAAAGTAACACTGAAATGCTTAACGATATGTGGGCTTACGATTTAAAAAATAATCAATGGACAGAACTTATTCCCAATAAACAGCTTGGATCGCCACCTGGCAGATATACAGCTTACAATGATGTAAAAGCTTGGCGTGGTAAATTGATTATGTATGGCGGTGAGGGTGATGGAAAAAAAGCATTTGGCATCATGGATGATACTTGGGAATATGACATACAGTCCAACAAATGGACCAACATTACATCTGCAACTCACAATATGATACCTGCGCGTAATCAAGGCGCTGCTGCCTTAATTGGGGACTTCTTTTTTGCGCAAGGTGGCGATGTTGATGACGAAGAGAGAGCGAACCTGGGTTGTGGCGCACCTTTCCCCCAAAGTCCGGACCATGAATTTTGGCAATTAGATTTGGTAAAGAATCAATGGTCAAAGCTTCAAACAACCGGGGAACCTTTACCTCGAATTAAACGCACTCGGGGGGTTGCAGTAAAAGATAAAATGTATGTGTTTTTAGGTTATGATTTTCAATGTGAAAACGATATAGGCCCAGGACAAATCTGGAACCATGATGTTTTTTCCTTTACTCCTCAATTTGAAAGTGAGACTAACAATGAATGATTATGACCAAATTTTAACAGAAACTGTTGAAAAATTTTCTGCTAATGCAGGGATGATTCATAAGATCGATCCATCTGACAATTGTCTCCATATAGTTGCTTATACGAAAGGATTGCCCCAATCCTTGATTGAGGCTACAAGTATCATTCCTATAGGAAAAGGAATATCGGGCACCACTGCACTTACTAAAAAACCAATCGCAATTAAAAACCTATCAGCAGAAACGCCTGGCTTTGTAAGACCAGCCGCTAAAACATTGGGCCTCGGAGGTATGTTAAGTGCACCGATCTTTAAAGGCGATGAAGTTATTGGAACAATCGGTATTGCAACAGTAAATGAACGTGAATTTACTGAAGAAGAAATTAAAGATTTAGTAAAAATTGCAAATGATTTAGCTAATAAATTATAGATAGCAAAAGGAAGGCTTTGAATATGCAAACTTTAACTTCGCAATTTCAGGTAAAAAAATTAAACGTTTCGGGACCTACTCCTGCAGAGCGTTCAATGCCTTCTGTTGCAACGCTAAACAATTACATTTATGTTTTTGGTGGCGTGAAAGACGATTTTAAAACAAGCGTTGATACATTTTATGATGATTTAAATCGATTTAATATAAAAGAAAATACGTGGGAAAATATTTCTACAAGAGGTGCCTCACCCAAGCCCCGAGCTTTTTCAACGTTGATAGCTGATGCCAATAATAATCGAATTTTATTATTTGGCGGTGTGCATTATGGTAAGAGTTTTTCGAACCTTGTGACATTTGATGATTTATGGGCTTATTCTCCTGACCAAAATACTTGGACGCAAATTCAGCCCGCTAATGAAGGCCCACAAGGTCGAGGTGGTGCCAGTGTCTGGTTAGATAATAACCTTATGTATGTTTTTGGTGGCGTGAAAGACTTCACGCATATGCTTAACGATTTGTGGGTTTACGATTTACAAAATAATACGTGGACTCAATTAGGTGAAGACAATTCAATCAATGCACCTACTGGACGATATACCTGTTATAACGATACAAAAGCGTGGAACGGAAAACTCTATTTATACGGTGGTGAAGGTATTGGAAAAAAAGGTTTTAGTATTACGAATGATACATGGCAATACGATATTAAGACTAAAACTTGGACTGATATTACGCCTTCTCCAGAAAATAATGTTACGCCCGCACGTGTTCAAGGCTCTATGGCTATCATTGACAATTCTTTATTATTGCAAGGTGGCGATATTAAAGAAAGAAGTGTTAAAGGTTGTGGCTCTCCTTTTCCAGAAAATGCAAATGATGAATTATGGCAATTTAATTTAGCAACCAAGGTTTGGTCTCCACTGACTGCAGACGGTGTGATTTTACCAAAACATAAACGTGCAGGTTCAACTGTCGTCGATAAAAAAATGTATATACTCTTTGGGTATGATTTTCAGTGCAACAATGAAAACGACTTAGGACAGGTTTGGAATAAAGATATTTATGTTTTGGACTTTAAAAATCTTAAATAAGGACTTAAAAGACCTTCAAAACCTCATCAAGATTTAACTGGATCTATTTAACTAGAGCTAATGTTGATCTTGCTAATCGTTAGTACCAACCAACCCACATTCCCTTATAATCTAACCTTCCACTCCTTTCGTTTATCATGCGAATTTGAAAATAATATTAAATCATGTTGTTACAGAGCGCTAAGTTGAAGGATAAATACTACGTTACGGATTAATAAGATAATTAAGCGTTTTCATCTATTTCATTATTTCTTACAAATTAAAAACTCTAATACTATGAATTAATTAAAGCTTAAAAATGATGTGAGTTAAAAGTTTTTAACCAAAAATCCCATGAAATTATATTTGAGGAGATATACTTAATTAATAAGAGACCATTACACAAAATATAAATAAGCATGAGAAGCTAATGGGAAATAAACATAAACATTATGATATAGCAATTGTTGGGGCAACAGGCGTTGTAGGTAATGTCTTAATTCAGCTATTAGAAGAACGTAATTTTCCTGTGCGTCACTTATATCTTTTAGCCAGCGAACAATCTCTTGGCTTAACTTTAAAGTTTAAAAATACAAAAATTGAAATTGTCGATTTAGCTAAATTTGATTTTAGCAAAGTACAATTCGCTTTATTCTCAGCCGGTGCTCATATTTCCGAGGCTTACGTACCTATCGCTGTGGATGCAGGTTGCGTGGTCATCGATAATACGTCTCAATTTCGTTATCAACATGATGTTCCTTTGGTTGTTCCAGAAGTTAATCCTGAAGCTTTAATGGAGTGGAAGAACACTCGTATTATTGCGAACCCTAATTGCTCGACCATTCAAATGGTGGTAGCGCTTAAACCCATTTACGATGCTGTTGGAATAGAGAGAGTTAATGTCGCAACTTATCAATCTGTTTCAGGATCAGGCCGAAAAGCTATCATGGAATTATTAAAACAGTCTGAAGTAATTCTACAAGGTAATCACGATCATATTAAAAGTGAAGTTTATCCTCATCAAATCGCTTTTAATATTCTTCCTCACATCGATGCTTTTCAAGAAAACGGTTATACCCGTGAAGAAATGAAGATGATATGGGAAACCCAAAAAATATTTGCAGATAATCATATCTTAGTTAATCCAACCACAGTACGTGTCCCAGTTTTTTTTGGTCACTCAGAAGCTGTTCACATTGAAACACACGATAAAATTTCAGCGAAAGATGCACGTGATCTTCTTGAAAAAGCCAACGGGGTGGTAGTGATGGACGATGGATTTCACAACACTTACCCCACAGCAGCAGGCGATGCAGAAGGACAAGATGCTGTTTTCGTGGGGCGTATTCGTGAAGATATTTCCCATCCTCGCGGCTTAAACATGTGGATTGTTGCTGACAATATTCGCAAAGGAGCAGCGTTGAATTCGATTCAAATCGCAGAATTGCTCATTAACGATTATTTTTAGGTACGATATATATGAAAAGAGTTCTTAAATTTGGTGGTTCCTCTGTTGCAACAGCTGATCGTATGCGACAAGTTGCAACTATAATTAATCAATATGCTGAACAAGATGAACTTGTTATTGTCGTTTCAGCTTTACGTGGGGTCACGGATCAATTAATAGAATGCGCAAAACTCGCCTCGGCCAATAAAACTCAATATCATGCCCTCGTCAAAATGATTGCAACACGTCATCATAATTTATTAAATGAATTATTAGATAGCAAGGTCACGCCTGAGGCGCTTAATAATTTGGATTCACTTTTACAAGAATTGGAAAAAATATTAGATAGCATTAGCATATTACATGATAATCATGCTCACGCTTGTGACTTAGTGGTAAGTTTTGGCGAAAGATTGTCAGCTGGAATTTTTGCAACCTTCCTAAATACGCAAAGGCCTGCGTGTTATGTCGACGCTCGGCAGTTTATTAAGACCGATCATCACTTTACTAAGGCTCAAGTTTTATTTGAAGAAAGCGAAATAGCTATTCAACATTATTTTTCAGCATTATTTAAACAGCAGCCGGATATTATACCCATTGTTACAGGATTTATAGGTTTAACGGATGATCATCAAGTAACAACGCTCGGCCGAGATGGTTCTAATTATACAGCTGAAATTATAGCAGCGGCACTAAACGTTGCAGAAATTCATATCTTTAGCGATGTATCAGGAGTCCATAGTGCTAATCCGAAGTTAATTGATAACACCATTAAACAACCACGTTTATCTTATGATGAAGCCAGAGAAATTTCTTTATATGATGGTAAAGTGTTAAACGCTTTATTAAAACCAGAAGTAATAGAAAAACAAATTCCTATCTGGGTTAAAAATACACTTAATCCGGTTGATCAAGGTACTTTGATTTCATCTTATACCGAGAAAAAAACTATAAAAAACGTCTCTTTAATGCATGACTTAGTTTTTATTTCGCTTTCCTCAAAACAAGTTTGCATGAAAGATATTACCAAACGTTTATTTAATATTTTACAGGCAGCAGAAGTTCATTATATTTTTGTTACCCAAACTTCAACAGCTGATGAAGCTTGTTTTGCTATTCTAGAAAAAGATATTGAAAAAATTCAGCAAATGGTAGCTCACGAATTCATTCATGAATTTAATAAAAATTTTCTTAGTATAGAAAAAAATAATGAACAAGCGATTATTATTTTAATTGGCGAAGAAGTTAAGCAAGCACTGGATAAACTAGGATCTATTTTTATTGGCTTACATCAAAATAATATTGTCTTGAAAGGGATAGTGCATGGTACCAGTAAATGCAATTTATCCTATATTGTCGATTCACACAAAAGTTTAAAAGCCTTAGAGATTATTCATAAAGCAATTTTTGGTGTAGAACAACCCAACAAAGTTGCAAGTGAGGCCTTAACCGGCTCTAGAAATGAAACAAAATCTATGCAGGACAAAAAAAATGCAAAGTTATATAAATAAATAAGGGGAGCAGAGCCCCCCAATATTTAAAAAAAGTAGTAAAATAGCTAGAAGAGGGAATAGGTGGTTTACAAAAATTGTAATGTAATCATGACTTGAAGGGATCATTATGGAAGTAACCAACCAAGCCGACTTAGATTTATCCATTACTTTGCTTAGTAAATGGCTAGAAAAAAATGCGCCGGAAGCTTCGATTAACTGGCTTAAAGAAAGTGAAAAGAAAATTATATCGGCAAATTCTGATGCACCGCTTTTCATGACCTTTAGTTCAATTCCGCGATATTTTGATAGTGATGTCCTTCCTTTATCTGAAAATGATTTGAAACAATTCTCCACCCTTCGTAAAAATTGGCACCCTTCGGGCTGGTCTTCTGCACAGTTAGCTCGCACCTATTTACTATTAAATTTTGCAAAGCACCGAGGCCAAGACTTCAAAAAGGCACTCGATAAAATTTTTGCTGCAGCAGATGTAAATGAATTGATAACGCTTTATCAAGCTTTACCTCTATTCCCCAATCCCAACGATTTCTTATTACATGCAACCAATGGTATTCGCAGTAATATGCTTTCTGTTTTTGATGCCATCGCCTTAAATAATCCTTATCCGGCTGATTTCTTCGATGAAATTGGTTGGAACCAAGTTGTATTAAAAACACTGCATGTGGATAGCAAAGTTGAGCAAATCATTGGACTCAAGCGTAGAGCTAATCCTCAACTTGCTAAAGCTTTAATGAATACTGCAGAAGAACGTTATGCAGCTAACCGGAAAATTCGACCCGAGCTTTGGAGCCTTATTGGTTTTTCATCAGATGCAGAAAGCATTGGCTTACTCAAAAGCTTTCTAGATGACAAGCGTGACATCTTACGTGATGGCGCTCTACTCGCATTAAATTGCAGTCAGTTACCTGAAGCTAAAAAACTTCTTGATCAACATGCTGCAAGAAATAAAGAAATGCAGAGTGATATTCAAAAAGGCCAAGCTTTTGAAAAAGCTTTAATTGATTAAAATTAATTGAAGAATACCAGGAGATTGTCATGGTAGATAAAAAAATGATGCTAATTGATCCCCACATTCATATGACGTCCCGTACAACTGATGATTTGGTTAAACTGAACAAAGCAGGCGTTGTCGCAATCATTGAACCTGCATTTTGGTTGGGACAGCCTCGAACTACTGTGGGTTCTTTCCAAGATTATTTTAGTAGTCTCATTGGTTGGGAAAGATTCCGTGCAGGTCAATTTGGCATTCGCCACTATTGTGCAATTGGTTTAAATGCGAAAGAAGCAAATAACGAAGCTTTGGCCGAAGAAGTAATGGAACTTATTCCATTATACGCATGTAAAGAAGGCGTGGTTGCAATTGGTGAAATTGGCTTAGATGATCAAACAGCTTTAGAAGAGAAATATTATCGTAGGCAATTGGATATCGCCAAAGAATTAGACATGGTTGTCAATGTTCATACTCCACATCGCGATAAGAAACAAGGAACTATTCGTAGTATGGAAATTTGCATTGAGCACGGCATTGATCCTAACAAAGTCATTATTGATCACAACAATGAAGAAACAGCAAAAGAGGTTTTAGACCGAGGTTTTTGGGCCGCGTTTACCATCTATCCTAAAACCAAAATGGGTAATGAACGAATGATTGAAATTTTAAAAACCTACGGCACCGACCATATTATGGTTGATAGTTCCGCGGATTGGGGTTGCAGTGATGTTCTTTCTGTTTATAAAACGTCGCAACTCATGTTGGAACGGGGCGTTCCCATTGAACAAGTGAGGCAAGTATGTTATCAAAACGCCCTGACTGCCTACGGACAAAGCGGCAAAATGAAAGAAGAGGATTGGACCCATCCCTCTGAAGTGGATGACAGAGCTTTATTCCAAGGGAACTCTGTATTGCGTGGCCAAACGTCAGGTTTGGATTATATAAGTGATAGTAACGTTGTGACTTAGTAAACTTCAGATTTTATTTTAAAGGTGGTATAGAGACATATGACCAAGTTAAATGCTTATTTGTCTCTTATTAGACCTGCGAATATTATTACTTCTTTTGCAGATATCTTCGCAGGTTTTGGTGTTGCCGCAATCCCTATTATTTTTAATCATCCAGAACTCTTACCCAACTTTCTGATGTCACTTTGCTTACTCTTAATTGCAACCGCTGGTTTATACAGTGGCGGTATTGTTTTAAATGATATTGCAGACGTCGAGTTGGATAAAATTGAACGTCCCGAACGACCTATCCCGAAAGGAATTATTAGTTTACGCAGCGCTACCCTTTCAGCTATTTCATTCTTAGTCATTGGTATAGCCGCGGCATTTATTGCATCGCCCATAAGTGGCTTCATCGCAGTAATTATTCTATTACTCATCCTTAATTATAATTTTTTAAGTAAAGATTCTCTGTGGCTTGGCCCTCTCAGTATGGCGCTATGTCGATGTGGAAATTTGTTGTTAGGACTAAGTATCAGTCAAACGCATCTCGAAATTTACTGGGTACTTATGTTTATTCCACTATTTTTTATCTCAGGGGTTACTTTAGTAAGCAAAGGTGAAGTTTTGGGAAGCTCCCGTGCACTATTAATCGCAGGGTTGCTCTTGTACTGCATTGCACTCATCTTAGCGTGCGCATTGGGCTATTTTCCTAATTACGCTTTCTATTCATCTTTACCCTTTTATCTGTTATTTATATTTTTTTCCTTCTTCACCCTTTTTAAAGCCATTTTGACACCCAGCCCTGAACGGGTTAAAACAGCCGTTGTAGCAGGTATTCTTTCTTGGGTCATTTTGGACGCAGGAATTGCCGCGGGCTTCGCTGGGATTTGGTATGGCGTTTTTATGGTAGCTCTAATCATCCCTGCAATGCTCTTATCACGTCGTTTTGTTATCTCTTAAAGAAGACTCCCTTCTTAAAGCTTTAAATGCCATTTTTCACTTATCTTTTTGATTTTTATATAAAAAAACTCTTAACACTTATTGGTCAAAGCTTGTCTATACTTTAACTATATTGAGTTTAATTTATACATTAATCATAAAAAAGGTGGCATATGAAGCTTATCAAAGTCCTGAACCAATCCTTTGCAGTTAATTACAATTACGAAGCCTATTTTACCGAAGGCGTCTTTGAGCTAGATAACACCATCTTAACTTCTGTTGTTAAAAAACAAGCCAAAGGTCCCGCTAAAATTTTGATTGTCATCGATGAGCGCATTGCCCAAACGCAACCCCAATTGATGGATCAAATTGATGCGTACATGAAGGCACATAGCGATGTACTCACATTGTGCGAGCCACCGCTAAGAGTCACAGGTGGTGAGCCCATTAAAAATGATCCAAAAGTCCTTGAAGAAATTTATCAACACATCAATGACGATCGTATTTGTCGCCATTCTTATATCATTGCTATTGGTGGTGGTGCTTTACTAGATGCTGTTGGTTTTGTTGCAGCAACTGCCCATCGCGGTATACGTTGTATACGAATGCCAACGACTGTCTTGTCACAAGATGACTCGGGTGTTGGTGTAAAAAACGGCGTTAACCATTTTGGTAAGAAAAACTGGATTGGTACATTCGCTCCACCTTATGCTGTCATTAACGATTTTCAGTTTTTGAAAAGCTTAGAAGTGCGAGATTGGTTATCTGGATTAGCAGAAGCGGTCAAAGTCTCTCTCATTAAAGACGCAAGTCTCTTTCAATTTATTAGAGAAAACAAAGAAAAAATTCGTTATGAAAAAGATCCAGTTGCTATGCAAGAAATTATCTGGCGATCAGCCGAATTACACATGCTTCATATCGGCACGGCAGGCGACCCGTTTGAATTAGGATCATCACGCCCCTTAGATTTCGGTCACTGGGCCGCGCATAAATTAGAACAACTAACCAACTATCGATTGCATCACGGTGAAGCGGTTGCAATTGGTGTAGCGTTAGACACGACATATTCCCATTTAATTGGATTGTTAACTGCAAAAGAATGGAAGCAAGTTTTAGAAACCTTAGAAGGACTAGGACTCAATCTATATGTTCCAGAGTTATCAGCAATTACGGAGGATCCTGAATCTAACGAGAGTATCTTTAGAGGATTGACAGAATTTCGTGAGCATTTAGGGGGCGAGCTTACCATTATGTTGCTCGATAAAATAGGGAAGGGCATTGAGGTTCACTCTGTCGATTTTCAAGCTTATCGTCGTGCAATTGACATTCTAAAAGATCGTTACGGTGAAAAAACTGAATCCAAAACTAAAAACACAAAAGCCCTAGGAGAGTTATGATTATAGATCAGAAGGGATTTTTTGATTTAACATACTGTTCTAATATTCATCGCGGGGAAACATGGGATGAAGTGTTCACAGCACTGAAAACCCATGTTCCCCAATTAAAATCACATCTCGCACCTGATAAAAAATTTGGTATTGGTTTACGTTTATCAAACCAAGCAGCTGTTGATCTCTTACATCATTACGAATTAGACCATTTTAAATCGTGGCTCAATGAGCATCAACTTTATGTGATGACGATTAATGGTTTTCCTTATGGACAATTTCATGATCAACGTGTGAAAGAGCAAGTCTATGCTCCGGATTGGACCCAAGTCACACGTCGGGATTATAGTTTTCGATTATTAAAAGTGCTGGAAGAATTAACACCGCCCGGTGGAGAAAGTGGTTTCTCTACTTCACCTTTATCATACAAGCCATGGTTAAATGCAAAAAGCACCAAAGAAGTGTACAACCAATCCAGTTTGTATTTAAGTGAAATAGTTAAAAGTATGGCCCTTCAATATCAAGATTCGGGAAAATTAATTCACATTGATATAGAACCTGAACCTGATTGTTTAATAGAAACCGTCGATGAAGCGATAGATTTTTTTAGCAATTGGCTCATTCCTATCGGTGGGAAAAATCTTGCTAAATTAATGAATATTTCACTCACTGAAGCTGAGGAACACATTCGACGCCATGTACAAATTTGCTATGACATTTGTCATTCGTCGGTCGAGTACGAAGATGCTGCCGTAGTTTTTGAAAAATTAAAGAAAGCAGGAATTCTAATTGGCAAAGTTCAAGTCAGTGCGGCACTCAAATGCAATTTAGAAAAAGATCCTAAGCGTCGTGATGCAGCACTTCAATCCTTATCACAATTTATTGATCCAGTTTATTTGCACCAAATTATTCAAAAAAACGCCGACGGTAAACTTGCTCATTATGCTGACTTAAATCATGCTTATCTTACCAATCGTTTGAAAGATAAGGATCAAGCTATGCAAGAATTGCGCACTCATTTTCATGTGCCCATTTTTTTAGAGCAATACCATGAATTAGAATCAACTCAAAGTGATATAATAAAAGTATTCAAACTCTTACAAGAAAATAAAGCCGCAAGTCATTTAGAAATAGAAACATATACTTGGGAAGTACTACCGAAAGCGTTACAGCTAGATATTAATGCTTCGATTGAGAGAGAATACAAATGGATTATGCAGCAATTTTAAACGGATGAATAAGTAATGAAAAAAACCCTTGTTATTAATGTTGTAGGATTAACTCACTCACTTATTGGTGAGAATATGCCTTTTCTTTCGCAATGGACGAAGGCTGGGAAGGTAACCTACATTAAGCCCGCGCTTCCTGCTGTAACTTGTTCTGTTCAAACTTGTTATGTCACTGGAAAGTGGCCAAGCGAACATGGCATTGTTGGCAATGGTTGGTATTTTCGGGATGAATGTGAAGTTAAATTTTGGCGCCAATCTAATAAGTTAATCACAGCTCCCAAGATTTGGGACGTCGCCAAGGAAATGGATCCTACTTTTAGTTGTTCCAATATGTTTTGGTGGTACAACATGTATTTAACGGCTGACACTTCCGCAACACCCCGACCCATTTATGCTGCAGATGGCAAAAAATTTTCTGATTGTTATACCTACCCAGCAGAGTTACGCAATATTTTACAATCTAAACTTGGCACATTTCCTTTATTTGATTTTTGGGGACCGAAAACATCGATTAAATCTTCAGACTGGATTGCGAAAGCTGCTATGGAAGTAGAAAAACTACGTCCAAGTACCTTGACCTTAATTTATTTACCTCATTTAGATTATGATTTACAACGCGTGGGCCCTGATGACGCAAGTGTCGTTGCGAAGAACCTTCAGGAAATAGATAAAGTATGTGAAGACTTAATTACATTCTATGAAGCAAGAGATACGCAAGTTATTGTGCTCTCAGAGTATGGCATTACCAATGTCAGCCAACCGATCGATATTAATAGAGTTTTACGTCAACATGGCTACCTTGAAGTTCGCGAAGAACAGGGTGGTGAATTACTGGATGCAGGTGCTTCTGCAGCATTTGCAGTAGTCGATCATCAATTAGCACACGTTTACGTGAATGACTTGAGTAAACTTGAAGAAGTTAAAAAATTATTAGAATCGGTTCCGGGTATTGAGTCGGTGTTTGGTGAAGAAGATAAAGTAAAGCATCACTTGAACCATCCTCGGTCAGGTGAATTAATTGCCGTAGCCGATGCTAAATCTTGGTTTACTTACTATTACTGGTTAGATGAAAACAAAGCACCCGATTTTGCGCGCACTGTGGATATTCATCGCAAGCCGGGTTATGACCCTGCGGAACTTTTTGTCGATCCAAAAATCAAAGCGATCAAACTTAAAGTAATGCTTAAACTTCTTAAGAAAAAGTTAGGTTTTCGTTATCTGCTTGATGTCATCCCTCTCGATGCAACATTAGTAAAAGGATCACACGGCCGTTACCCTGATACAGATCAAGAAGGGCCGCTCCTTATTTCCAAACAAAGTAATTTATTATCTAAAAATAATATTGAAGCGGTTGAAGTTTTCGATATTATTCTCGATCATTTAAAGAATGAATAACCTTGACTGAATATTCTTTTAAAGAATTACTTTCATCTAGATTTTAATTTCTGATAATAAGCAATTAAAGCAGTTGTTGCACAATCCGTTGAAATACTTTGGTCTTCATTTTGTAATAAGTTTAAAATTTTAGGCAATAGTTGCTTGCCTAGCTCAACACCAAATTGATCAAAAGCATTAATATTCCAGATAACACTTTCAACAAAAATTTTATGCTCATAGAGTGCAATTAAAGCGCCTAGGTTTTTTGGTGTCAGCTCGTCAATTAATAAAATATTACTTGGTTTATTTCCTGGAATCATATGATGGGGTGCTAAAGCTTCTGCTTCTTCATCTGTATGATGCGATGCTAATAATTCTTCTTTAGCTTCCTTAATAGTTTTACCACGCATGAGCGCTTGAGCCTGGCTTAAACAACTTGCCATTAAAATATCATGATGGTTTGCCGTCTCATGATAATGATTTTTTCCTATTATTATAAAATCAACAGGAATCATTTGAGTGCCTTGATGCAGCAATTGATGATAGGCATGCTGTCCATCACAGCCTTCTTGACCAAAAATAACGGTGCTAGTTGTATACTGAACGTGCTCACCTTTCAACGTTACACTTTTACCATTACTTTCCATTTCAGCTTGCTGTAAATAAGAAACAAAATGTCGCAATCGATACCCATAAGGAGCTATTGCCTTAGCTGTTGCACCAAAAAAATTTATGTACCAAATATCTAAAAGAGCCAGGATAAACGGAAGATTTTTTCCTAAGGGTGCGCTACGAAAATGCTGATCCATTTCATCAGCACCTGCTAAAAATTCCTTAAAATTTTCATTGCCAATCATAAGCGCTAGCGGCAAGCCAATTGCCGACCAAATGGAGTAACGACCGCCAACCCAATTCCATATTGGAAAAATATGGGATGACTCAATACCAAATTCAATCGCTTTTTTAGAATTTGCAGTGATAGCGATAAAATGTTGTTTGAGATCACGGTCACCTAATTTTGTTTTCAACCAATGACGAATGGATTTAGCATTCGTGAGGGTTTCAATCGTTGAAAATGATTTGGAGGAAATAATAAACAGCGTTGTTTCAGGATCAATTTGATTGAGGACATCATGTAAGTAAGCGTCATCGACACCTGAAAGAAAATAACTGTGTAAATTTCCATGGCTAAAATCTGCCAAGGCTTCAGTAGTCATGAGCGGCCCAAGATACGAACCGCCAATGCCAAGATTGACGATAGTTTGAATAGCTTTTCCCGTTGAACCCTTCCATTCACCTGATAATATTTTATCAACAAAAAAGGCGATGTTGTTTTTAACGGTTGCAATTTCGGTACTAATATTCTGCCCGTTTAATGTTAACGATTTATTACTTAAATCACGTAAGGCTGGATGCAAAGCCGGTTGTTTTTCAGTAAAATTAATTGCATCACCCGCAAAAAGACTTTTAATTTTGGCTTCTAAATCAAGGGCTAACCCGAGTTCAATAAAGAGATTTATCGTATTTTCATCTATACGATTACGAGAGTAATCCACTAGAATGTCGCCAACTCGTAAAGAAAAACGCTCAAAGCGCTTAGAATCGCGATTAAACCAGTCTCGCATCGAATGCGAGGCTATTTCTTTTTGATGTGCAACTAGGGAAATCCAGGGTGTAAGTTCAGTTATTTTAGTCATTTTTGGATTATAATTAATTAAAGTAGAGGTTTAATTTTCTTAAAAAGGAGCTGGCTTGCAGTATATCTCATTGCAACTTAGTGTTCCAAGCAAGACATTCTTATTAGGGGAATATATTGTTCTCCGCGGTGGACCAGGTCTTATCCTCACAACGAATCCGCGCTTTGAATTGTATGCTTCGCAACACGCCGACGAAAACCATGCGAGCGCATTAGAAATTCATGCTGATAGCCCAGCTGGAAAACTCATTAAATCGGACATTTTTTATCATAGTTATCACATTACATTCCAAGACCCTTACCAGGGCCTGGGTGGTTTGGGTGCGTCGAGCGCCCAATTTGTTATGGTCTTTGCCTTAAAAAATCATATTCTTGATCAGAAAATAAATGATACTGAAATGTTGAAAAAATATTTGCAAGTTGCTTGGGAAGGAAGCGGTACCCCACCGAGCGGTGCAGATGTCATTGCGCAATTGCATGGTAAAGTTTGTTACTTTGACAGCCAAAGTAAATATCACCAAACCTTCGCTTGGCCTTTTGAAACATTACAATATTGTCTCATCCACACCCATGATAAACTTGCAACCCATACGCATTTGCAGCAATTAAATTATCAAGGGGATGATGAAGTTTTAAAACGAATTGTTAAACAGGGTATAGAGAGTTTAGAGGAAAATAAAGCGCAAGGCTTTATTGAGAGTATCAATCAATATGGTGAAGCTTTAAAACAAAGAAATCTCGTTGCGAGCCGAACACTTGCAATTCTTAATGACCTTGCTAAGCTGCCTGAAATTCTTGCCAGCAAAGGATGCGGCGCAATGGGAGCGGATATTATTTTAATTTTATTTGACGAACAACATCTCAATAAAATTTTAACGTGGTTGCAAAAAAAACAGCTCCATATCATTCAATATGGTAAGGATGCTGCCCATGG
The DNA here is from genome assembly GCA_013816845.1 of Gammaproteobacteria bacterium. Classification (NCBI taxonomy): domain Bacteria; kingdom Pseudomonadati; phylum Pseudomonadota; class Gammaproteobacteria; species Gammaproteobacteria bacterium. The sequence continues at coordinate 568,845 of JACDDU010000001.1, read as the reverse complement.
TTTAGAAGTAAAGGCGATGTCGATATGAATAAACAAGCAGAACAAATTATTTTGGTTAACCCCCAAGATAAAAAATTAGGTTTTATCGAAAAATTAACTGCACACCGTTTCGGCATGCTTCATCGTGCTTTTTCTGTTTTTATTTTTCGCATTCGCAACCATAGGCTTGAAGTTTTATTACAGCAACGTAGCAAAGCAAAATATCATGGTGGGGGACTCTGGACTAATACTTGCTGTTCTCATCCTCATCCAAAAGAAAAAATTAAACAGTCCGCAGAAAGGCGCTTATTCGATGAAATGGGCATACATGCCAAACTTAAATATTTAGATAAATTTCATTATATCGCTAAGTTTAACAATGGCATGACTGAAAATGAAATCGATCATGTTTTTGTTGGGGATTATAATAATGATAAAATTAATATTAACCCTAATGAAGTTGAAAGTTACAAATGGGTTACCATTCCTCAGTTGGAACGCGGCTTGTCAACGCGACAGAAAATGTATACCCCTTGGTTGCAGCAAGCGCTAACGATTGCTATACAGGAATATCCTGCAAAGCTTATTCGAAGATAGAAACAAGCTCGATTTTAGATTGAGTGGGTGGTGTTTTATCCCAAAGACTTAATACATATCCGCCTATCCCTGCACCTGTTGGCTTGACCGCGATCGCACCTAACTGATGCAACTCATCAATATGCTTTTGTAATTCAGGCGGTATTAAATTCCACGATTCGAAGCAATGATTGGCATGATCAATAGCTGCTTGCAATAAAGGTAAGCCTCGATCCGCACCCATCTTTAAGCTTTCTTCTATCATAAGTACGCTCTGGCGCATTTCCTCATCAATTGCTTTTGCAACATCGGGATTATTGTGTCTAATTTTTTTAACATGATTCACAGCTTCACTCGTATTTTTTCCGTATCCAGAATAAGAAAGATAGAAGAGGGGTTGCCAATTGGTTTGAATTTCATGGATCTCGCCCGACTTTTCAAAATGAACAATATGATTAGCAATAGCACCAGCGATATCTAGTCCGCTGCTTTGTCCATGAAATATATTTTCGAGTTTTCGAGCGAATTCAAATAATTTATCTTCTTCTAGCCATTGAGACCAAATAAAAAAACGAGTAATCGCCACACATAAGGCGGAAGAGAAACCCACTCCTGCCCCCATTTGTATATTATTTTCTAAATCAAATTTTCCTTTTATTTCCCATTTATTTTTCTTAAGTAGCTGCAACCCGCTCATAAACGTATTCCAAAAAAACAATCGAAAAGTATCTTCATAAGGTGTCCTGCAAACAAGCTCTAAGGGGAGCTCAGAAGGCTGAAAACTAAGTGACATGGACATTTGGACGATCGGGGCAACAAGGGCAGGGCAACCGCTTAAAACCGCATGCTCGCCAGCAAGGATGCATTTAGCGTGTGCCGAAGTATGGAATGGGGTTTCAATCACTGATTTTTCTCCTTTATTTTTTTAGTATAGACCATCGAAGCGACCTAAAGATTATATTGTAACTTATTGATTAATATTATTTAAATTGCTTACCATTCACCGTCGTCCCAAATCTCCCGCTTTTATTTATATTTTGCTATAATAGCCTGCTCAATTTTTGAACCGCCCATGTAAAAATTTACTCAAATAATTTGATCGACATGTGCCCTCAGGTAAAAAATCATGAATACATTAAAAAGAAAATTAATTTCGATGGGTCTTATTTTGTTTTTGCCTCTCGCAACGTACGCAAGTGAAGATCGTATCAGCCTATTTTCACTGGATCATTATGATCAAACGCTATCGAATTGGTTCAAACCCAATGATGCTGATTACGAAAAAGAATTACTCACTGCCAACTCGCAACAAAAACGTCTTGCTATTTATATCGATCGTTATTTTGGTTCTACATCACCATGGAACCCTGAGTATGTTAATCAGATTTTACATTATGCTTCTCCCAATGATTTAAAAACGAACGAACAAAATTTGTTAATAAATTTTAGCAACACCGGTAAATCCGATAGTGAAATAGGTTATGGAGAAAATTACCGGCCTTACAGCCAAGCTTGGATTGATAAAATTAGCAAAAACATTAACCTCGCACAATTTGATAACCTTATTTATCAAGATGGGAATCGTGGCATAGCTATTGATAATCTCCATGCTCGCGCGCTACCTACCGATGATGTGCATTTTTACTCTTTCAAATTGGCCGGTGAAGGTTTTCCTTTTGATAATTTACAAATGTCATCTTTATGGGCCGGCACCCCAGTGTATATTGTTGGAGAAACGCGAGATCGCGCGTGGGCGTTAGTCGTTACACCGGATTTTATCGGTTGGGTTAAAAGTCTTGGTATTGCAAGGACTAATTCTTATTTTGTTAATACATGGACACTTGCCGCTAAAAATAAGCTGGCAGCCATTATCGAAACAGCAACGAGTCTGGTCGATAACAAAGGTAAGTTATTATTGCAATCTTATGTAGGTTCAGTATTTCCAGTGGATACTGCAAAGGGCATGAAGCTCATGGTTCCCGTTAAAGATACTGATGGGAATGCAATTATTAAAAATGCTGTAGTTTCCCCGAGTCAAGCAGTAATCATGCCTTTAGCAGCTACACCAAAACATTTTGCACTGATTATGAAAACGCTAATTAATCGGCCTTATGGTTGGGGCAGTATATATTTATACAATGATTGTTCGGCGGAACTTAAAAGCTTATTAACACCCTTTGGCATTTGGATACCACGCCATTCTTCCGACCAAGTAACCCAAGGAAAAATAGTGGACATGACTTTTGCTACTACAGAAAAACGCCTAGCTTATCTCATGGAAAATGGCGAAAAGTTTTTAACATTGGTGTATTTGGGCGGCCATGTGGTGCTTTATGTTGGCAATTATCCAAATCCTTATGATCACCAATCGCTTATGGCGATGACTTATCAAAATATGTGGGGTCTCCACCCAACGCCTTCAACACGACGTGCAGTTATAGGTCAGTCAGTGCTCTTTCCTATGCTGCTTAAATACCCCGAAGATACAACGCTCGCATCGCCTGCGAGTGGCAAATTTTTTCAACTTTCTTACCTAAGTGAAGTTCCTAATGCCAATGCGCAATTAATACAGAAATTTTTCGATATCAAATCACTAATGTTCCCAAGTAATTTTATGACACCATAATGAAGCAGGGGCTTCCTGCTTCAGGTGATGGGAGTAACAACTTAGTCTTGAACCGGGGCGGGGTTACGCTCACTAAAACTATTCTGATGCCAGTAGGGATAAATGGGCGTCCGCTTAGTCACAGCATTAAGCTTTTCCATATGTTGCGGCGTTAAATGCCATCCCAGTGCACCTAGATTTTGGCGAAGTTGCGTTTCATCTCTTGCACCAATGATAACATTGGCAACAGTTGGTCTTTGCAACAACCAATTAATTGCAATTTGTGGAATTGTTTTTCCAGTTTCTTCTGCGATTTGATCCATCACATCAATAACCTCAAAAAGATATTCATCAGGAACGGGGGGTCCCATTTCAGCCGTTGCATGTAAACGACTTACTTTTGGCATCGGTTGACTACGGCGAATTTTTCCTGTTAACCGACCCCATCCAAGCGGACTCCAGACAACTAAACCTACTTGTTGATCTACAGCAAGCGGCATAAGTTCCCACTCATAATCTCGACCGATTAAAGAATAATAACCTTGATAAGCCACATAGCGACCTAAACCATATTTTTCCGAAACGGCTAACGATTTCATTAAATGCCAACCTGAAAAATTTGAACATCCAATGTAACGTACCTTGCCACTTTGGATAAGATTATCAAGTGCACTTAAAGTTTCTTCGACCGGTGTCTTAGCGTCAAAACCATGCATTTGATAAAGATCAATGTAATCTGTACCTAAGCGTTTCAAACTTCCCTCACACGCTTCGATGATGTGATAACGCGAAGAACCTACATCATTGGGACCTTTCCCAAAACGGAAAGTTGTTTTGGTAGAAATAAGCGTCTTATCACGTCGCCCTTGAAGCGCTGCTCCCAGCACTTCTTCAGCAAGACCATCAGAATAAATATCTGCGGTATCAAACATATTGACGCCTGCCTCTAAACAAATATCAACAAGTCGCGTCGCTTCCTTTACATCGGTAGAACCCCAGGCTTTAAAAAAATCACCCCGTCCACCAAAAGTACCTGTGCCGAAACTCAAAACAGGCACTTGCAGCCCTGAGTAACCCAGTTGTCGATATTCCATTACGTTCCACCTTGAAGTTGGTTTAGATGATGTTAATTGTATGCTAATTCTCATCAAGAATTAAAACAATTGCAGCACTGACCCTCACGATCCATACAAATTATTCTTTAAAACTTTCCAGGACGGCAGACGCTTTTAAAAGCAATGTTAAGCAAGCGATGCTCACGTTTTTTCACATAAGATAGTCATGCGGTGTTACCTCTTCGATAAGTATAAATTCAATTTACCTTTTGACTCATCATGATACCCAGGTATTTTTCTTATTTCGTTAAGCCCTCTCTCTTCAATCTCTGCGACCCAAGTAAAAAGTTTTTTTCTAATCTGTAAAGGGATTCTATGTAAGATATTTTTACATTAATAGCAAGCTCAACAATCTTGATCACATTAGTCAACAATATATCTTCGAGCTAATAAAAATTAGGTATTGAAGGTCGTCTAAAATTAGAAAATTTCAGATAGTATTATGATGTGATATAAAGTAGAAAAAATAGTGATACATTTATTAGATTATTGGGTATTACAATTGAAAATGTTTTCATTCTAGGCTTGGTTATTAAAGCCCAGTTTATTTTGAAGCAAAAATTGTCGCTTAGTGAGTGTCGGTTTTTTTCGGGACGAGAACATTCATGATGGATGTTATTTACCATTCATGAGGGAGATGCACAGGATGAAATCAATAAGCAGTGCGTTTCAAGAAAATGTTTCAAAGCAAGTTCAGTCATGCTGCCACCTTATTTAAAACGTAACTAATGAATTTTTTAAAAAAATAAAATTTAGTCTCTATTATAAATGTGATTCGATACTTAAATGATTTTGAAATTGGTTTGATGAATAACCCAAATTAAACCTACAAGAAGATACGCGAAACATGTCGCAACGAAGCCCTGGAAAGTGCTAAGCATTCAGGTTAGATAGAACGAGGGTGGAACCAGATTGTTTCAGAGACCAACTGGCCAAAAGCAATCCCGTCTATGGGATTGCTTCTCGCGTTGTACAAGCCAGCATGACAATTGATTCATTGATGCTTTACTTGATGTTTACATCATACTTAACGCTTTGTGAGAGCTTTCCAGAACAATTAGAATAGAGAAAATAAACATAATCTCCAGGGCGCCCAGGTAAAGTTCTATCAATAAACTTTCTTGTTGTTCCTGTCCAAATAACTCGATTTAACCAGTCACTAACTTGATAGCCTGAAATTGGATCAGAGTTAGCAGGTTCCTGCCAAGTTAGAACGACCTTCTTTTTATCCTTAGATACCTGTGCATTGATCTTAGTGGGTGCTAAGCAAGTTCCCGGAGGAGGTGGGGGAGTATTGCCCCAGACTGAATAAGCTTTGATGCTTTGCACATACATACTCGCAGTTTGTAAATGTGGGTTCGTTGCACCTGCATAAGGCCCCCCGACAGCTACCGCCGTGATTAAATAAAACCCACCATTGGGATCGCTAAAACCTCGCGCCATAGCAGCTGGACCATCTCCTGGTAAAGTTTCGGTGCGCAGGGGACCCCATTGTTTTTTATTGTCAAAATAACCTGTCATGATCACACCGCCGCGCGTGCTTTTAGGATCAGGCTCCCATTCGAATCCCCAAGTGTGAAACGTAGAATACAAGGGGTCAGTGGTTATCGCATTAGGTAAATGCATACCTATGCCTTTGCAATCGTTGCCACCACATCGGGGATCGTTACCATTAAAATGTAATGCAGCTGTACCGACATTGATTCCTTCAGATTTTTTGTAAGCTTCAAAAATGTCAATTTCACCATTACTTGGCCATGGGGTATCCTTTGTTGGTAATAACCAAACGGAAGGCCATAAACCTCGGGTGTAAGATTGTGGCGCCGCACCTCTTTGACAAAGGCCGTCATCACTCGTGTCGCATTTTGGTAATTTTACTTTTGCTTCAAAGTACCCATGCTTAATATCTTTTGTGGTGAATTGAACGCTTTTCGTGGGGGCATTATAAGGTGGTTGATCTAAGTTATGCCGCGTCATAATTTCACCGGACTTGAAGAAACCAGCGTTGATACGTTTGGCTGTTAATTTCAATTGTCCCGGGGCATTAACGCCATCAGTATAAGACTGAACTAAGCTTGCATCGAACACATTTATTTCACCGGATTTACGGTGATCATAATTTGTAGGTGCATAATAACGCAAACCATTTGCGGCTCTATCGTTTAGAATATCTTTTACTACCGTACAACTAATTTTATTGTTGAAAGGACATGGTGCAGCTTGGATTTGGGTACTGCCTACAATACTAAATAGTAGCAATGTTAATTGCTTAATCTGAATTTTCATAATCGTTCCCTCGATAGATACAGAATTTTGTAATGTACTTGCTCAAGGAAAAGATAGCAACATCTGGGTTCTAAGGTACCAATTAAATTCCTTCTAACTCTGTTAGAGAATTAACTTAGCTATCCTTTTCCAACAAGAGCGCCAATAATTCTTCTTTTGATTTTTCTTAATATGCAGTATTTATTTCATGCGCGCATCGCAACAAATACAGCATAAATTACCACATTTTTTAAAATATTTTGTCGTATTCTATTTCCGTAAAATCTTCCATTATTTCAAAGTTTAATCCCGCTAATAATCCATTTAACTGCGTCTCGGTAATGACCATTTGATGTCAATGATTAGCACTTGGCACAACAAACCGCTGCTTTTCCATGACGTAGCTTAAGCAGGTGACAATCCTAATAACTGAATCAGTTTGGCTATTTCATGGAGACCTATTTTCAAACGGTAAATACACCACATGGCCAGTTATTAATTTTAATTGGCGCAAATATATTATTTTCTCTATCTGCATATTCAGGTAGCAATAAAAAATTTCGCCCATATGAAAAGGTAGATAGCTTAATCCCTGATGCACGACAAAATACAGACATACTTTATGGAACATTGGTCGTAAATGTCAGTGATGTTTCATAATGGGCCTATTATTTTTACTCACTCTGGAGCGTTTTGACAGCTTTGGTTCACAACTTCGAGCATTATTGTTAATTGGATTGCTGGGTAGATACACGACCTTTTCTTCTCTTTAATCGAAACAATCAATTGGTTTGAAAGTGGAAATTGGTTAAGTTGATTAATGAATGTTTTACTTAGCACAGTAGTCTGTATTGCAGCAACTTGGTTGGGTGTATTTGGGGGAAGGAACCTATGATAACTGTGGTTATTTTAATGGTAAAGATTTATATAACTGAATCGTCTCATTTACTAAAAAGATAATTGATTATCTGAAACATGATGTGAAAGTTCGTGGCATTAGTGTTGTTCGCGATATTAGCGGTTTTGGTGAATCTAGAAACCATACATCCTCACTCGTTGGGCTTTCTCTTGATTTGCCATTAATAATTGAATCCTTAGATCTAAGTGATCAGCGCAAGTTTTGTTTATTTATTATTGGTAGAATCAGTATAGTTCTGCCTATTTAATTTTCAAATGGAATTGCTTGAAATGGGATGCAAACATTTAGATTATCTATAAAGATGCCAGATTTTAGCTTTTTGGAAAGCAGGGTACACGCAACGCGCCCTTGCCAAAGAAACCGGCGTGCATGAATCAACGATCAGTCGTGAATTGAAACGCAATATAGAGAGAGTGCCCACAGCACAGCTCTTGTGCTTTAACATTTAGAAATGATGCAATGAATAAGCCAAAGCTGATAGAGCAAGGTAGCCAAGCTTCTAAGAGATATTCCTAAAGCATTGATTGTATAATTAATTTACAACGTAACTCATATAGGATAAAATATGCATCTTTATTTAAAAGAATTTTGACTATGCGAAGTGTTTTAGAAAATTTAATCCGGAATCCAAATTTTATATCAATTTATCGCTTTATGGGTCGGACAATATCTTTAATCTTTAGTGTAGTATTCTTACCAATCTTATGCTTTATAGCTTTAGCATCTACGCTATTCTCAAAAACGATTGAGCAATCAGAAAAAGAGCAGGGTGTGCTGACTCAAGAAAAGATCGAACAACTCATTTTGCAGTGGATAGATTTACACAGAAACAAATTAAAATCCGTAACTAAAAAAATTATAGAAACAGCATATGATTCTCATCTCGAGATACATATAATCCCAATAAATAATAAATCGCTGCCCATCAAATTTCGTATGGGCGATCAAATTCTCTTTGGAATGATTTTAGGAAATCATTATTATTTAGAATATGATTCTGAGAATGGTATGGGTTCAAATAGTCTTAATCAATCCGAACTGAATTATTTATTAAACGCATATTTACAGGGCGATTATTATATAAGGGAATGGTTTATCGATGAAAAAAAAATAGGTGGTAAAATTTATATAAAAAATATACGAGGAAAATACACTGCTTCCTTTAATAGTGATGCATCAAATTTAGAACTTAAACTTGCCGAAAAAAGAAACATACATTTTGCTCCGCTTTAGGAACGGTACGGAATTCGCTTATCATGAAAAAACAGTAAAAAACTGAATGCTGAATCTTATTGTACTGATGCTTACGCGTCCTTGGGAGAAGAGCACTACGAGTAAACTTGAACGAAAGATAGTGCTGCCAGTAATACTTTAGGGCATACCTTTTAGAAAAATCATGATGCAGCTCCAAAGGAAAGGTCGTCAGACTTCACGCCATGGGCTAAGTTGCTTAGAATCCGATCAATGCTTAATAAGCTAGATAAATACCTACAATCAATTATGTTTGAAAAGCACGACTCCAGAGTTAATATTGAAAACTGATCCATCTGTCATTTTGAATTTAATATAACTGTCATTAAAGATATTAATAACAAACTTCTAATATGGACTAACGATGCCTAATTTAACATTTAAAAAAAATAAAACTACGGGTGAACTTCATGTCAACCTAGAAACAGAAAGGTTATACATTGAGTCAGTCACAACTGCATATCTGTATGATTACGCCAATCTCTTGGGTAATCCTGATGTCATGACAAAATTTGGTGATGGTAAAGCATGGGATTTTGATTACACAAAAAATCGTGTTGGAACATGGGTTGAACGCTGGAATGCTAATGATCCTTTCAGTTCGCTTAGTATTTCTAAAAATGACGATGACAACTTTATAGGACATGTTGTTTTAGGATATGGTGATGAACCTGGACAAGCAGAAATAGCTTATGTTTTTGATAAATCAACTTGGGGTCATGGTTATGGTAAGGAAGCTGTTTCAGCAGTTGTTAACGAATATGCACCTGAACTCATCCGACAAGATTATCAAGTAAAAGGAAAAGATTTTACTTCCATTACTGCTACTGCGCGCCCTGACAATGAAGCTTCCGTTAGGATACTAAAAAGTGTGGGTATGAAGCCAATACGCGAAGAAGTTAAATATGGCCATAATAGACAAGTCTTTTTTATGGGAACAGATGAATTAAGAAAAGAGTTACCAAAAGAACCCGCAAAAATGGAAGAAATTAAGCAGCCACACTTAAATAACAATAAGATTTGATAATATTTAAAGCATATATAATTGGTAACAGAAAATTCTTAAACTAATCTCTAATTTTCAAGAAAATCATGTACGGATTAATTTGGGATAAAGCAGCGAAATTACTGTGTGCATTTATTACTTGAAACCACCCCTCCCAGATCCAAGCTACTTCCTGTAATAGGAATTACAGGAATAATTAGGGCGGTGATTTTCAAATCAGACACATCAGCACCCCTTTTGCCCTACAAGTAGTATATAGTCGCCATCCAGGATTACTTCGCCTGCGATTCTGCCCTATCTTGAATTTTAACGATTAGTGAAATAATGAATATAGCACTTCAGTCAAAATATCCTTGGATATCAATTACCCTCAGTTTCTCTAGACCGATTATTGAGCTTATCCGATTTACTGTTTGTATATGCTTTCTTAATCGATAATATCTTTTAGACTAAAACAGCACTGTATAGAGGTGCGAGGTTCACTCACCTCTATAATGCTATCTTTATTTATTCAATAACGTGGACCGTTCATCGGGTTGTGGTTGTCCTACAAAGAAATCCTCCTCCCCCTCAGGTATGATCTCTACGCGTTGATGATTTCCAGATTGTGAGGAACGTTCCCCATTAGTCTTGAAGAAATTAAAACCAGAACGGACTGCCTGAGCGGATTTCAACATGGCTTGCAAGATAAACAAAGATGCAAACGCAACGATGACAGCTGTCAGCAATTGATCAATGGCATTACGATCACTCATTTCAGTAGGAGAAGTGTTATGTAGAACCACATTTTTTATTCCATATTGCAATCCAACCGTAAGTAAATGCATAGCGCCGTATAATAACAAACAATTAATTACTAAATCGCGCTTATGGCGTGGTATATAACTCGGTATGACACTTCTGTTTGTATCTGGCACTACTTCTTGGACTGATTCCCTAGCTGGCAAATTGATAATTTCATTACTTTCATTTTGAATGCTTGCATTGGTCAGGGCTTTAAACTGGGCAACGCTTTGCAATGAAGAATACTGGCGCATAAAAATATAACATAACAAGGAAGTCGTCCCGACCGCAAAGCCATCCCAATTACTGTTTTTGATATCTTGTGCATCTTTGACATATTCATAAGCGTTAGGTGAATAGAATAAATTGATGCTTGCTTTAGCAAGAAATACGAGTAAAAGATGAAGCGCATCTCTAGAGATTTTAGGAGCGGTATAATTAGTTACGCCTTGGTGAGCTGGTGGTTCTCCTTGATAACGGGGATTATCACTGTTCAGTTGACACTTAAGAAATTTCATTAACTGTCTCGAATGTACAGCATACATCCCCATGCTAAATAATGCTGCTAACGGTACATAGATGGGTAAGCGAATATATAAAGGAATATCATTCGCTTCATACTCTTCTTTAGGATCAGTTTCAACAGGTGTTGGCCTATTTAAATTCATTTGATATACAAGCGAGTCAATTGCACCAAGCCCAATAACAAAATAATTTAAAGCTACAAACCAACTCAAGATATTTCCAAATCCTTTTTTCCCACGCAATTCTTTGCTTAAATTAAAATTATTTTTAAAGTAAGCTTTAGTGCCATCTTGTGTTAATTGTCGCACGTGAGATGCATAAAATTCCTTGATGGTGCAGTTATTGACAAGATGGTGTACCACGGCAAATGATAAACCGACCGGTAATGCACCAAACCATGATATAGCCATGGCAATATCTTTTTTAACTTTCAATTGTTCTAAAATATATTCAACCGATTCATAACTCTCTGCCATGGCTAAAACTAAGGCCACAAGCGATGTAGTTAGGGCTGCGGTATTAACAGCTCCAGTGACCAACGCTTTATTAAACCGATTATGGATATGATCAGTATAGGAATTAATTGCATAGCCACGATTAGAAAACTTAAGCATCGCAGGACCTTCGGTAAAAAGCCCTTCAGCACCGATAAAAGCACCAAGACCAATTGTAGAATAATAGTACATAGGATTGTGTTTAAATAAATGTCCCAGTTGATTCATCAACCAGGCAAAACTCGTAATAATAAAAAATACTTCGGCCCCACTTTTACCTGTGACAACAACAATATGACCCGGATACATATGCATCACTTGCAAAGCATTTTTGGATTTTTTTATTATTACATTTTTTAAATCTTTATAACGTAATTGTGGATGTTCTTCAGCTTGTTGCCCCAATAACGAGTTTTGTCTTTCAGACCGCACATGTTCATAATTTTCATGAGTACTTGCTAGATAAACTGCTAAAGCTAAAGTGGATGAAATAACGGCAAGCGGAATAATTTTTTCAGGACTTTTTAGAAATTCTGGATTGGGCTCAAACAAACCAAATGATTCACCCGCATCTAACCATTTAGTTAAACTGAGAGCACCCTTACCAATACCTTCGAGCGCGGGTGGAAATGAAATCAAGGTAAATAGCAAAACTTGTTTAGCATTAGGCAATTTCGCTAACTTAGCATTCAATTCATCCCTGGTTAATAATCGAAGTGAGGGACTAGGCAAATGTGATTTGATTCGGTTGTATAATTCTTCAGTTCGCTTAATAAAATCAGTCCCATGATTAACTGCATTATTATCGTTGCGATTATTGTCTTCCTGACGTACAGGAGGAGTATAGGGTAATCTAAACATACTATTTACCTAGTTATTCTTATAAAGATTGTCATTGTAAACGAGTCATCCTTAAGAATTGATTAAGTCAAATAATTAATTGGGAATTATCTAGGCTGGCTTTGGTCATATCAAATGAGCGGGGGAAAAGTGAGGTTATAAGTAAATTTAACACTACAATCAAGCTTCTAACTTAATGTGATTAACATAAATACTATGCAATGAATAGATATACACCCTACTCATCCAAAATCTAATCCCAACGACATAAGGGAATTTATCCACGCTAGCGCAGCTTCCATCACCAGGATTCTGATGCTTCTGCACCAAAGCTCAACTGTGTCGTCTTAAATATTTTGATCAAAATATTTAAAATAATTGCTAACGTACGATGGATAGTTGCGGTGTAATGACTGGCTCAAATTCTGTGGAATTTTTCACAGAACCATCCCCTTCGAGGGGCGCTTTTTGCCAAAAATTGGATAATTTCAAACTCGATCCTTTTTTATCTTTTTTTGATTGGGGTGAATGAATATTATTAGACGTACTCAATGGGGTCAGATTTTTTTTATTGGCTTCAGCAATAATATTTTCATCGATTAAGTTGGAAGCTAATTGATATGATTTAATGGTACAGCCATGCTTATTCAATTCATTAATGCGGATTGTTGAATTTAATTTAATACGATTACTTTTAAACGCAGATAATGCTAGACCCAATGAATTAAAGTCAGGTCTGAAATCTCCACTTTGGTGGTTTATTTTGTAAAGGGTATTTTTATCATCAAAAAAAGCATTACCCGCTGAAAGACAAAATGCCTTTCGGATGTCTAAATTTGCCATTTGAAAATGAGCAGGAATTTCTCCACAGGGATACCCTTCTTTAGCAAATAAAAGCGTATTATCAACTTTCAATAAAAACCGAACAACTTTAAAGCTCGTTTCTGTTTCCGAAATTTCTTCAAGAAATTTATCAATCATGCTTGCGGGGATAATCTCTTTTTTACAAGGCTCAAGATTCCGGATGGACGAGGTGCAATTAAATGGAATGGGTTTTTTTAGAATAGCTTCGATTTTTGATAAGTTAAATATTCCGTAAAGCAATGGGTCAGAAGTTGAGGTGTCTCTTGCTGAAGTCATTATTTAAGTGGCTTATTAAGTTTTAAAATAGTAGTGAGTGATGGAAGGAACCTCTCTTCCACAATTAAGAATTATACTTAGTTTTTTTTGTATTAAAATGAATTTTTCAGAATGTGGCTAATTTTTAAGCATTTTGATGCAATAAAGTTTTAACAAAAAATGACTAATACATACTACATTACGCTTTTCAAATTATCTCTTCAAAATACTATCTTAACTTTTGATTTATTGAGTAGACAGTTTTAAACTACTATCACTCAGCATTTATGTTGGGCAACGACACCGTTCATTAAATTTTTAAAAGGAATTTTCATGAAACATCAATTTTTGTTACTATCGCTACTCTGCTCTACTCTTTCAATGTCACCAGCTTTTGCTGAGACTGAAAATTATAATAATAACGTTAATGTGCAACATAACGCCCAACAAAATGCAAATGTTGAAAAAAATCGGGAAATCTTAGGCTGGCTTGTCGTTTTAAATCAAAATGAAATTGCAGCCGCTAAAGAAGTTGCTACCAAAAAAGTAAATCCAATGGTGCAAAATTATGCTCATTGGCTTTATAAGCAACATACACAAGGTTTACACGATACAATTAAAACAAGCCGACAATTGAAAGAACAACCTTTTAAATCTGAAGCTGCAGTTTCGCTCCAGCAAGAAGGAGAAAAAGTTTTAGCTAACTTAAAATCTTTAGATAACACTAAGCAATTTCAAAATTCTTATATCGAAGATATGATTAAAGGTCATCAAGAAGCATTAAATCATATTAATAATGTTTTATTAAAAAATACTAACAACCCAAAACTTGAAAGACTAATCAAAGTAACTCGCCATCATGTTAGTGAACATTTGCAAAGAGGCATTGCAATACAGAAAAAATTAAACTCTATGTCCTAGTAGTTATTACCCTTAACTTTAAAAGTGCACTTATAGGTGCACTTTTAATTTCAAATTTGTTAATCCATTTATCCCACTTATATTTCGTCATACTCACCACCTGTAGGTTTTGAATTTTCATTGCGATTGATTGAGAATATATTTTTAACCTATAAGATTAGGTGACTTGCATTCATTAAATTTCATATAATTCAATCGATTACTGACCATACTTCATGGGATAAATGTTATATACTAAGTAATAGAATCTAGGTTTTAGGGAGCAAGTTTCTGAGCGAAGAAATAAGAATACTCAGTTTCAATATTCATAAAGGCGTGGGTTGGCTCACACCCAAATCTACGTTAAAGAATTTACGTCAGGAAATTGAATTACTTCATCCAGATATTATCTTTCTACAAGAATCGAAAGGAAATCAATTTGAATTTTTAGCAGAAGAAATTTGGCCCCATGTTACTTATGGAAAAAATGCAGTTTATCCAAAAGGGCATCATGGCAATGCTATTTTGAGTAAATTCCCTCTAATCTCCTCACACAATACCGATATTTCCATGGGAGCATATGAACATCGAGGCTTGTTGCATGCAACTGCCGCCCTTTCTCACAATAAAAATCTTCATTTACTTTGTGTTCATTTAGGATTATTAAAAAAAGACAGGCATAAACAATTAAAAATTATCGTAGACTATATCAATCATAATATTCCTCAGCATGAGCCCTTGATACTGGGTGGAGATTTTAATGATTGGCGTAAACATGCGACTGAACCTTTAATTAACCAACTTGGATTGCATGAAGCTTTTCTACATCATCATGGTGCCTATGCAAAAACCTATCCTGCTTGGGCCCCTGTTTTACAACTTGATCGCATCTATTGCCGAGGTTTTTTATCAAGTAGTGCAGTTCGCTTAACTAATCGAAAATGGAAATCTTTATCGGACCACATCGCCATTGAAGTATGTTTAAAAATAACCTAACCTTATCAATCTGAATTTTCTATAACGTAAATGGATTGTCCCTCGGATTTTCAATTTCTGAATTTAACAATGGTGCCGTTTTGCGATTGCTAAGTCCGTAAAGAGACCCTACAAAAAAACCGGCATGCACAGCAAAACTTTTCAAATCTTTTTGTAGATGATCCCCCACTTCGGTCGCAGTTGTGATGGTAGATACTACAGGCTTCGTTAATAGGCTGGTTAATTTTTGACTGGAAGTTAGTTTAGGTTGATTAATGCCAAGGTTTGATTGTTTAAACATAAAATATCCATATGTAATAAATGACTTCTTTAATCTTACCTGATGCCAAATAATTTTTTCAAATTTTTAATAGGTTCCTTCCACACAATTTTTAATAAGTACAAAAATCATAGCATCTCATTATGTTTCTCGTGCTTATCATGCCATACTGGCAAGGTAAAATAAAAAGTTGCACCTTTTGTTGGGTTATTAAAAAACCCAATGGTACCTCCCATCGCTGCAATCAATTCTTTACTAATGCTGAGACCTAAACCGGTTCCACTTACTTTACGCGTGGTCGAACTATCCGCTTGCGAAAATTTTTCAAAGATATGTTTAGAAAATTTTTGGGAAACGCCCAACCCATAATCTTTAACTTCGACATGAATAAAATCATTTTTTAAAGCAATGCTGATTTCAACCTTATCATTGGGAGGGGAAAATTTAACAGCATTCGAAATTAAATTTACCAAAACTTGCATTAAACGTACTTTATCTGCTCGGACTTTAGCATGAGGCACGGTGGTCGTGAGAATTACGGTTATTTTAAATTTTTCAGCATACATACGGGTTGCGGTAATTGATTCTTGAATTATTTTATTTATGTTGATAGGCTGCAATTTAAGTTCAGCTTTACCCGCTTCGATTTTTTCAATATCAAGAATATCTGAAATAAGATTTAATAATCGATCACTATTGCTATTCGCAATCACGAGTAACTGGTGTGCTTTTTCAGAAAAGTTGCCAAAGGTACCACTCAATATGAGAGAAAGAGCGCCATGAATTGACGTAAGTGGCGTACGTAATTCATGACTTACTACAGAAACGAATTCATTTTTTAAATTTTGCACTCTTTTACGTTCCGTAATATCTAATAAGGAACCAGCCATGCGAATGGGTTGATGATTAACATTTAAAATATATTGACCAATTGTTTGATACCACCCATATTCTGCTCTGCTGTTTTTTAACCGATACTCAATATTAAACCCTAGCTTACTTGGTTTAGGATCACTAAATAATGCAGATAGTGATTCCAGATCATCAGGGTGTATAAGCTCCATAAAATTAGATAAATGGTCAAAGGTGTATTTTTCGTCAAAACCAAGCATAGCTTTAAATAATGGCGAAGCAAAAAACGTGTCAGTTTTTATTCCCCAATCCCAAAGACCTGTATTACTACTATCAACAGCTACGCTGTAACGATCTTGTGATTCTTGTAATTCTATTTTCCTTTCTATCGCTTCTTGCTCGGATTGAATAACTTTTTTCACTAAGGGAGAAACCAGCCAACCTAATAATCCCAATCCTAATAATATTAAAAACATAGCCGCGGGAATAATCATCACTAAAAGATCGGCAACGGGTTTGTAAATTTCTTGCGTATCCATTTTTGTAATAAACGTTAATCCTGTTTTAGTAGGTTTGTAGGAGGTCACGACCGAGTGTCTACGATAATCAAGAGCATTTTCCGATCCCACTGGACCTTGCAAAGCCTTTGTAAGCGGTAGGAAATTATTGCTGCTAGGAAAAGAAATAATTTGAGGATTTAACCGGGTTGGGAAACAGGCTATGTTATATAAAGTATCTCTACCACAAATCATATTTTCACCAGTTTTACCCAGCAATCGATAATCTGTATAAAGTTGGTTTAATGAATTCAACGACTTTTCGCCAATTAAAGTTGCGATAAGCTTGTGCTCTTTTGAAAATACCGAACGAGTGAAGCGAAGATAAAAACCATTTTGCCAAATCAGGGAGGTAGGCTCTGCATTTATTATTGGTAAAGAAAGAACAAATGATGGGATAAATTGACCTTGCTCATATAAAACCACTTGTTTAGGATCTACAAGTTTCAACGTTAATTCATCATTAACAAAAATCAGCGAAAAATATTCCTTAGCATTTTGAGCATTAGCCCGTTGGGCATGCATAATAAGTTTATGGAAATTTTCATCGTTAATCGTTTCATTAACGTCTTGTTGAATCTCATCAATTTCATCTTCGAAAATATCAACTTTGCTTTCTAATGTATTTTGAAGTGCTTGATGAATAAAATCAAAATTAGAATATGTAATAACTGCGATACTACTAAATCCAGTAATTAGCGTAAGAATAATAAAAACTATCCCAGATAAAAAAATAATTTTTTTATCTTCTCTACCAAAATAATATTTAACCAACATAGGATTTTGAAGAATCAGCGTCCAAAGTCCTATACTGACAAATAATAAACCGGCGGCAGTATGCACAGCCATTCTAGTGAAATGATACCAGCTAAAAATATATTCTAGTTTTAAACTATAAATTAGAATACTAATGAGCGAGATGAGAAGAATAAAAAAAGTAAATAGGGGTAAAAGTATTTGAATCAATTTATTTTCGTGGGTGGGTAAGAAAAAGATCGTTAATCCTGCCAGCATGAAAGCAATGGTTGTATTAGGTGCCATCCTTCCGGGCGAAGGATTGGGATCGCGAATCCATGGATCAATAAGCCAATGATCAATCTGAGCGTCGTAGGCAAAAATATCTTGGCTCAAACTTAATAGGGCGTAAGAAAATACAAATAAGCCGATAACTTGTAAAATTATTTTAACTTTCTGTAATAAAAATACATTGCCTACTAGTATGGCTATGCCGACTAAGATAAATAATAGTGCGGAATTGAAAACCATTCCGACAAAACCTGGTATGACTTGAACCATAGCGGGGATGTGTAACACAGTCCCAAGCATAACTGAGCAGCCAAGCAACAGTGTAAGAATGGCAAAAGTTATGGAAAGGTACTTAGTGGCGGCCATGAAGTTCCTTGCTATTTCCTTATTAGCCAGAATGTTTTAACAGATACCTTTACAATTTTTCTCAGAATATTTAGGCTACATACCTAATTATAAAGAATATTTACTTTCCTAACCGTGGTTATTTTAAATTAAGTTAATAGTCATTAGCTTAGCGTTATAGTTTGCAAACAAATTTTTTGTGCGCTTTTAATTTTGGGGTAATTTTATATAAAATTATTAATTAAGGATTGTTATGCAACAAAATGAAACAGACTCAACTGAATCAATCTTAGCCACTATGAAAACTTTAGCACCACCGCTCCCTGCTTCTTTGAGCTCAGAAGCTGATCCCACTTTGATTGCGACCCCTTCTGCCCCCTCAGGAAAGTTTTGTTCTTTATTTTTTCCTGCATTATTTAACAGTGAATATCAAGGCGCTAAATATACATCGAATAAATATAGGACAACGTCAGGCCAGCTCGTCTCTTGTGAATGGCGAGATTTAAAACCAATTGATATCCTCCTCGATTCTTATGATAGCGTAGAAATTAAAAATGCTAATCCTACAACTTATCAGCACTACTATTCATATCTTAATCCTGTTCAATTCATTACAAGTGCTGCATCTCGTCTTGTTAATTGGTGTCAAGGAATTAAAGTACAGGCTGACAGCATGCCTCCTGCCAGTGCGCCAGAAGCACTGAAGGCTATGGCATATAACATATATCAGACTAGTCTTGGTCAAGAAACCGACATGGAGTCCCACTACGCTAAATACCAAGCTTTAATAAAACTTCATCCTGATCCCGATTACAAAATTATATTATTTGGTCCGTCTCGTGGTGCTGCGACCACCATCAATGCTTTCGCAAAATATAAATATGATAATGTTCATCTCGTGATTTTAGAGGGATGTTTCTCTTCCGTTGAAGAAGTGATAGCAAACTGGGTACCCTCTCACACAGCGTCACAACTTTTAGGGAGAGCGCTTGGTATGTTTACCCAATATCATAACGATGGTCCCTCACCTGCAAAAAGTGTTCTATCATTTCCAGAAAACATTCCTGTCGTTTTTATTACATCTAAAAAGGATAGGATTGTTCCTTGCGCAAGCACGGAAAAATTAGCCTATGAGTTAAATGCAAAAGGAAAGAATGACGTTTATCTTTTAAAGCTTGAAAATGCAAATCATGTTAACTACATGTTTAGCAATAAAAAAGACCATGATACTTATGAATGTTTTATTCATGCTATTTATGAAAAATATGGCGTTCCTTACAAACCTGAATTAGCCAAGCTTGGCAAACCCTTATTAGAAAGTTGCTTACTACAGCACCCTGAGCATCACGATCAAAATCGATATAATATGTGCACTGTAATATAGTTAAACCGGTAAGTTAACCAAATAGGAGACGCCACATTTTTTTATTACCGATTGCGTTTGAAATTTCCGTAAAAATGATATAAAAAACAAAAAAAATGCTTACACCGATTTGTGTTGACCAAAAAACTGGGGAAGAAAGTTTAATAAGCAAAATCTTTCCTATTTCATTGGCACGATGATCAAGTAATAGACGTATTGAATTATCTACAATTCGAAAAATTAATACAGCAGAAACATAAATAAATGTTTTCCAAAAAATATTATAGATAAGCGGTTTATCTGGAAAGGCATCAATAAAAGGAAATTTTTCAACGATAACAATAATTTTTCCGACAACTAAAGCTGCAATAGTCATTTCTAAATAAGAAAAATAACGAATGTCATAGGAAGCTAATAAAAGTCCAACGCTAAAGTGAACTAAATTAAATGCTATACAGAAGTAAATAATGGCAGGCAAAACTTTAATTGCCTCATTTTTAATCCACTTACTCGCGCCAGCCATCCGAGCTCCTTAAAAAATAATTATCCTTGAGGTAAAAGCGATGAGTACGCCTCGCTCTAAAACATGATTGCGCCCTCTTGAAGAATCAGTATAATCATTCGCTAAATGGAATTTAAGTACTTTTTCAAGGCAGACTCTCACTTACTTTAAAAAAAGGAAAGGACTATGAGAAAAATTCAGTTATGTGCTACAGCCTTAATGAGCTTGTTCACTGCATCTGTTGCTTTTGCTAGCTCTGACATGTTAAGCAACTACTACAGCAGCCAACGTCCGCAAGCTACCGCCGCAATTAAAGCTTCCTTGCACCCACCAACAGATATTACCGTAATTAATGCATCAACAAGTCATATTTATGCAGTGGTTCCAAATAGTCCAATTAATGATTTAATTAATCCAGGGTTTAACGATCACATTTATAACACCAATCCTAACGTATGGAGTACTTTACTTGTTTTACAAGACCCATACCGTGGTACCTTTTTTAATGCCAACGTTTGCCGTCTAGCAATTGTAACGGTATATGGCACACCAGGAAGCTACAGAATTAATACAGATACAGATTTGTGTAACTAAGCTTGATATGAATAATGGCGAGTTGGACTCGCCATTATTTAATAAACTTGATTATTTTGTTCAAAATCTATTTAAAGCACTTATTGTGCGTCGGCACGCAGCAATCTACAGGATTAATAACGACACGATGACGTCGGTGAGAACTCCACATATTGGCTGGGTTTTGAGTATTACTATAGTTAATTGATTGATTGTTTGTTGGAAAATTTGTTGAAGGTTGAGAGCTACTATACCCAGGACTGGTTGTTGATGGGTAACTGCTGCTTGAACTGTAACTACCGCCATCACTAATTCCGCCAGTACTTGAACTATAACCACCGTTTCCATTGCTTGAACTATAACCATTCATACTCATACTCTTTCTCCTTTGCTTTTTATGAATACTAATTCTTAGTATTTATTTGGCCCTGCAAGAAATGCAGAGCCAAATTTTGACGTATCTACTCTAGTATGGATATTGATCTAAAGTCGATTACTTTTTAACGTAACACGTCACGTTTCCATCAGCTGATAATGGCATTTTAGTGATGCGAATTTCACCGGTATCATCCTGGTTATTTGGATTTTCAAAACGACCGTTGATTTCTACTTTTGCAGATGGATTGGCATTATACAAACCACCGCCATGGGTCATTTTAAAATCTTTTCCTGGCGTAATACTGAATTTCAAACTACCAGCATCTGATTTCACTTCGCATACGTAATTAAGACCGGAAGAAGGTGTTACCTTATACACGGTTTGGCCACCATCATTGCCTGGGACTGGACACGTGCTACCTAACTCACAAGTTTGAGCAAGACTCTTGACTGGAAAAGCTTCAGCAATTGGAAAGTAACAAGCAGAAGCTGCAATAGCTGCGAATAAAAATTTCATACTTACTTTTTTAAATTTCATAAAAACTCCCATTAAAATAAATGTATCATTGATTAAAACTAATTGATGAATGTTTTCGAGCGTTATGAACGCTGTTGATTTAAATAAAAGCTAGCGACACAATTGATTTGATTCGTTGTAACAAAGATCAAATTTGCAGTCGAGATATTTTAAGAAGTGAATTCACCTAGCCATGGTATATCAAAATAATTTCAAGTTCAACCTGTTCAAGAAAGCGCTATATTTTTTCTTGTTTTTTAAATTAGCAATAAGAATATCAAATTACAAATTTTGATTTATTGAGCTTGATTAAAATGATTCTCAATAAATTCTATCGCGTGAAGCGCAAGCATTTTATGAACTTGCGACGTAACATGCACTTGATCCCAGAATAAATATTCATGGGGATTGGTGCATGGAGTTATATTTTCCGCATCTTCTGCGACGCGATACGCTTCTAAAAGGGCAGGCGATGTTGCAACGAAATGGGCAAGGCTTTGCGCATTAAACTTATTTGAAATCTTAGAATTTACTTCATTCATTTTATTTAATTTATAATGCACCTTAAAATGCTGGTAAAGTTCTTGTTCTAATAGTTTGCTGTCATCCTGTTGATCCCTAAAAGAATACGGCCCTTGCCAACATGCTTCATGAATATTATTAATCTGAGTGTGATATTTTTTATTTACAGCATCAGTATGCTTCAAGATATTATCAAAAAGTTTATTAATACTGAAAAGTTGAATATTAACGTGCTTATAACCAGCTTCAATTTCTGCAACAGCCAGATCGAGTTTAAGATTATGTAACATTGAAACCCATTGCAAAGTTTCTGCAATGGGACTACTTTTACCATAGGGTGTTTTTGCTAGATTAGGTAAATTAATAATAATAAAATTTTTCCCACCACGATTAATCAAGGACTCTACAACACCTTTAATGGTTTTAACGACATCAGTTGTAACTTTGTCTAGCTCAATCTTACCAGGGAGATAATCGTTGGCGCCAATCCAAATGATATATAGAGCATTCGTACGATCTTGCCACGCCGTTCTTACCAGATAGCTCTTGAGTGACCAGTTTAAATTATAAGGAAGATATCCACTCATGGGGCCATGATATAAAACTGTTTCCCCACCAAAAGCGAAGTTAACTGAAGGCGTAGCATTTTTATCATGGTAATATTGACTTACTAACTCACTCCAGACGATACCATTTGAAAATCTTCCATGAAAGTAAGGCGGAGATTTTGGTAACACACCCCAATCATACCAATAGAGATTGCCATTATCAGTTAAACTATCACCAAAGAAAACAATTTGCTTGAAAGGCGTCCCTGAGCCCGCCCAAAGTTGCTGAGGAAAAAATGATTGAGAAATTATGAATAAAAAAAATAATAATTTTTTTCTGCTTTGCATAAAGCCCTCAACGTCCAATTGTCTTGCGTCATTTCTACCTCATCCCTTGGGGTTGAGTAAACTATTTTTTTTAATCACATAGTTTCAATAGCAAAGTACAATGTAAGTTAAAGCTTTTATATGTAAAGCATGCTAGTTTAAAGTCCGAATGGTTTGCATGGAAAGGGCCCTTAAAAAACGAACTGTCGCAATATTTGCAGCAATCACACCGCTATAAGCAGAGCAAGCTTGTATGGGTTGTTCTATTTTATATACCGAAATATTTAAAATTCTATTACTCGACGCTTTAGTAAGTTGGGTTCTAATGTAAAATTTAAGAATAGCGGGTGTTTGAGTAAAGTCTTGCTCCAATTTTAAAATTTGCGTATTCAAAATATAATTATAACGCCCACTAAACGGTGGAGAAACAATGGCATGAAAATAATGCGTACGCTGAAGCGTATCTACAATTAAAGGTTGCAACATTTCTTCTGGCCTTTCGACCCAGTGACTTTGGGTATAAAAATTAACTTCGAAAGGTTTCCTTGTGTAAGCCATTTCCTTGGTGTCGTATGCTGAAACAGTGTCAGGTTTCATTACCAACAAAGTAACATTTCGCTTTCTTTTTTTAACGACCGCGGCAGGTTCACTATCGATAATATAAGTACGATCTGGTTTTAATTTGACGGGAGAGAATACAGAGCAAGAGGAAATTGCTAAACATCCTATTGCTAAAGAAATATATTTTGAGACTGCTAACAAGTTGGTCATCATTTTCATCTTGTTTCACCTGGTCCTAAAATGGGTTTTTCTGAACCGCGAAGGAGAACGGATGGGTTTTGCCTAACCTCACTAGTTACTTCAGAAAGCGTGCGTGTAATATTATCGATATTAAAAAGTAAACGGGTTGTAGTGGGTAAAATTTGATTTTCCAATGCCCGCATTGTAGTAATACTTGCTCGCAATAAAGGCCTTAATTCTTGGGTCGCAATAGCGGTATTTTCCATAATAGTGGTTAGGCGTTGATTATTGCTAGCAAGACCCCGAGAAAGATTGTCGAGGTTAATTAGTATTTCCTTAATCGAATGTAAATTATCTTTATCGAGTAGAGACTGCACGGAAGAAGCAACGGTTTTCATGTTTTCAGTGAGCTGACTTAAAGCCGCATCCAGGCGCAAAAACAAGGAGGGAGAAGTTTTAATAATAGGATATTCTTCACCCCGGTTCGGTCGCAAAGGACGTAAATCATTACTTTTGTCCTTAAGCGCTACGTAAGTCATTCCAGTCAAGCCTCGAGAATTCAGAGTTGCTTCAGTTCCTTGCGAAACTGGCGCATCTTTACTGACATTTAAGAGTAATTCAACAAGTTCCGGATTCTCATTATTAATTTCAATACTTTTGACTGTACCTACTCCGACACCATTAAACTCTACAGGTGAATCGACATTGAGTCCTGAAACTGATTCTTTCATATAAACTTTATAGATTTTGTAGCCTTGAAAAGCAAAACCGGAAGATAGCCAGATAATTAGAAAAATGATTGCGATTAACAAGGATAAAACAAAAATCCCCGTCATAGTATAATTTGCATTAGTTTCCATGGTTTGTTCCTTGTTGGCTCTCTGCTGCCGCACGACCACGCGGACCATTAAAAAATGCTTGAATCATTGGATTTGGATTTTTCATCAATTTTGGCATTGTGTCCACATCTAACACAACACCTTCTCCTAAAAAAGCAACCCGATTGGCAATACGCCATAAGCTATCAATATCATGCGTAACCATCACAATCGTTAATCCCATAGAACTTTGTAAATCGGCAATAAGCTGATCAAAACCTGCTGCAGTTACAGGATCAAGACCGGAGGTAGGTTCATCTAAAAATACAATTTCAGGATCGAGCACGAGTGCTCGAGCAAGCCCTGCTCTTTTTTGCATACCACCTGATAATTCCGCAGGAAACTTTAAACCCGCTTCTTGTGGTAAACCGGCTAACATAATTTTTAAAAAAGCGAGGTCAGCAATCGTTTGTTGATCAAGATTCGTATGCTCTTTTAAGGGGAAAGCGACATTTTCTTCAAGGGTAAGCGAGCTGAACAAAGCGCTTTGCTGGAAAAGTGTACCCCATCGCTTCTGAATAGCTAAAAGAGTTTTAGGTGACGCTTGCGTTATTTCTTGACCAAAGACTTTGATACTGCCTGAAGTGGGTTTTGTCAGCGCAAGCATTTCTCGTAATAGAGTCGTCTTACCCGACCCACTTCCACCAACAATCGCTAACACTTCACCGCGATTAACGGTTAGGTTAATATTTTTATGAACCCACTCGCCGCCTAGCTTCGTTTTCATATCTTTGATTTCAATGATTGGATCAGTATTCATATTCATAATTTCATGATACTAAAAACAATTGAGAAGACAGCATCTGCAACAATGATAAAGAAGATGGAAAGTACGACACTGCGTGTTGTATTCTGGCCAACACTATCTGCGCTACCCTTAACACGCATGCCTTGAAAGCAACCAATGGTTGCTATGATGATGGCGAAAACAGGCGCCTTACCTAAGCCGATTAGTAGATTTTTTAACTTTACTGCATGCGGAAAACGATGCAAAAATTCATACCAGGTAACATCCATCATGCCATGCGCCATGGCCATACCGCCCATAACACCAAAAACGTCGGCCCAGACCGTAAGGAGGGGTAAGGCAATAAAAAGTCCTAAAATGCGGGGTAGCAATAGTAATTCTGCAGGCGTTACTCCCATCGTATTTAAGGCATCAATTTCTTGATTGATTTTCATCATGCCAAGTTGCGCTGTAAACGCAGAACCCGTTCTGCCGGCAACCATTATTGCTGTCAAAAGAGGACCAAATTCTCGGAGCACTGCAATGCCGACCAAGTCGACTATGAACGCATTAGCACCATAATTGCGAAGCTGCACCCCTAATTGATAAGTGATGACAACTCCAATCATAAATGACAAAAGCGCAATAATAGGCAACGCTTGGACGCCAGTTCTATAAATTACACTCGAAACTGCATTTACACGAAAACGATGGGGTTTTCGGACTATTCTCAACCCCTCGTAAAAAAGTAATCCTATAAAACCAAGATATTGATAAAGTTCTCGAGATTGTTCTACCGTGAACTGACCCACGAAATAAAAGAAATTTTTGGGTTTGGGTTTAGCTAACTTCACTTCATCTTTTAAATTTTTATCGATCATCGCAATTAATGCTTGATGATCTTCAGCAAAGTCTTGTAACTTAATTTCTACGCCTTGAGTTTTGCGTTTTTTTTGCCATTTATCTAAAAGCCAGGCCCCGGCACTATCCATTTTTTTGATATTTTGACCATTGATAGTGAGGCTTTCAATTTTTGTAGGGATTTGATTTAGACTTGTTTTGAGACGCGGGAGATGACTCACATCCCAATCACCTTCGCAAAAAAATATTTTTTTTTGCTCATCGAATTTATTTTGGCTAGGTGGCTGCATAGGCTTAATAATTACCAGTAATCGCCCAGTATTACCTGGATAATAAGGGAATGCAAATCCACTGTCACCTGTATTAACTTCTGGTGCTTACTTGCAAGTTTTGAATTGCTATGCACGTCATAACTCGGGGTGAACAACAATCTAAGCTTTAAGTCACAAGAAACGCCTAGGAATAAATCGTTGCAGGATCATTACTCAACGCTACCCTGCAACGCATCAGGATGACCTTAACTAATAGCAGGCTCTTTAACCTTAATCCAGGTTTGCGTACGCCCAAATAGAGGTAGTCCGAGATAACCCCGTACTTGGAGCTTCTGACCATTATCAGTTAAGCGAATGTTACAGTGATAAACTTTACCGTTTTTTGGATCTAAAATTTCACCATTTAACCATTCATTATTTTTTTCAGGACTTGGTTTTAAT
Organism: Gammaproteobacteria bacterium; assembly: GCA_013816845.1. NCBI lineage: Bacteria > Pseudomonadati > Pseudomonadota > Gammaproteobacteria > Gammaproteobacteria bacterium. Next base: position 541,783 of record JACDDU010000001.1, on the reverse strand, counting down.
TTTTCTATGACAGTTAAGCCCACGATTCGTTGGTTATGTTTCTTTCCTTCACAAGCTCGGCACACCTCAATTTGCGGTTGTCCTTGCTGCGGAAAAATTTTTAAAACTTTACCGACTAAGGTTGAATCTGCTTCGGTTAGAATCTCCACAATAGCTTTTGGCTTTCCGGTAACGTCATCAATTGTTTTCCAATAGCCCGTTGGATTAATTGCATCGTTCGCGTATAAACCTGTAGCTAATAAGTAAGACAAAACGCCAATCCATTTAAATTTATTCATTTTGGGCTTCCTTGTGATCTAATATTGAAGAAATATTATTTTTTATCTCATCCTTAGGTTTGGTACCATCGATTCGAACATACACTGGGTTATGTTTTTGCAATGTGTTTAAGTGATGTTGATAAAAAGATTTAAGTGGTGCGGTTTGCGCTTCATAGATTTGCAGTCGCTTACATACAGTTTCTTCTGTGTCGTCCAATCGCTGAATGAGGGGCTCCCCCGTTACATCATCAATACCTTCCACTTGCGGCGGTTGATATTCGGTATGATAAATTCTGCCTGAACCTGGATGAATGCGACGTCCTGTTAAGCGTTTAATAATTTCATCATGGGGAACATCAATATCAATAACATAATCAATGGGGGTTGCGTCATGGAGTGCCTCAGCTTGTTTTAAAGTGCGAGGAAACCCATCGAGTAAAAAACCATTTTTGCAATCAGGTTGCTTGATACGATCCAACACCAGTTGAATAACAAGATTATCAGGCACCAACTGACCGCTATCAACTAGCGTCTTAACTTCGCGACCGAGCGGTGATTCATCTTTGATGGCCGCGCGAAAAATATCCCCAGTAGAAATTTGAGGTATTTGATATTGCGCTTTAATAAATTGGGCTTGGGTTCCCTTACCTGCACCTGGCGCGCCAAGCAAGATTAAATACATTGAGCCGTGCTCCTCTTCTTAAAAATAGATACACTTTCTCCATCACTCGCAGTGGAAATTTCACCTTTTGCAGGCAGTGGAGAAAGGTATTTTAGTGAGTCTAGAGGTTGAACTCAATGAAAGGTGCGTAAGTTGGGCAAAATTAAAGCTATCTTTTTAAATGTCGAAAAGGAATGGCTCGGGTATAGGCTTTAAGCATTTTAAAGGCCCGCTGGCTGCCTACATCATTCCATTGTTCATAAGCCTCAAGAGGCATTAAGTCAGGGTTTTGAATCGATTGGAGGACGTCCATAAGCACGACAAAGTCCATGGCCAGCATATTATAGATATCATCACTGGCATGCGAAATATTGGCATAGGCTGAACGGCCAACGTCGACAAAATAGCTTACTTTAGCCTGACGACGTTCTGCTGCTTGAGGGAAAAGTCCGGCAAAGAGCAAGCAACCGTCTCCGACATTTTGTAGCGATATATGGCGCATGCGATCACGCTGATTGATAGCTTCAAGAAAAGCCGTAGCAAAGATTTGCTTAGCCATCTCAGGCTTATCAATATAACGCGCTAAGAGGGAAACGAGGTATGCCTCCAACTCTTGCTTTAAGGTAACTGAACATTGATCTTCAGCCTGTTTAATCACATGATGCCATAGACCAATTGTGGTTCCGCCAGTCAGTAGGTTCATGGAAATCTCCTGCGTATAATTCTAATTATAGATCATAGATATGAAGATAAACCGGATGTAAAATCATTAAAAATCTGCTATCATATAGCCCTTATGTCTTACCCTACAAAAGTCCTGTTTATCTCCGATCTTCATCTCATGCCGGAAACACTTGAGATTAATCAAAAGTTTCTCAAACTTCTGCAAAATGCACCTCAACTCGGTGTGTGCAAATTGTTTATTCTGGGGGATTTATTTGAAGCCTGGATAGGCGACGATGATCACCACCCTTTCCACGAAAAAATAATCGAAGCTCTAAAGACCGCTACCACAAAAGGTATGCGTATTTATTTTCAGCGTGGAAACCGCGATTTTTTAATAGGAAAAGTTTTTTTACGTCAAACAGGTTGCGAACTTTTAGATGATGAACACCCTATAAAACTTTTTGGTACATCAGTTTTATTAATGCACGGCGATACTTTATGTACCGATGATATTGCTTATTTGCGTGCACGTAAATTCTTTCGATCGCCCATTATTCAATGGTTTTTCGGACGACTACCTCTAAGTTTACGACGCAAACTTGCTAACAATATTCGGCATAAAAGTCAGCAGCACACTCAGTCAACAAAACTGACGACCATGGATGTAACATCCCAAGCTGTGGAAGGGGTCATAAAAAAATATCAAGTAGAATACTTAATTCATGGCCACACTCATCAACCTAACATTCACCCTTTGCGCATTCAAAATAAAAAAATCACACGTATTGTTTTAGGAGCATGGCATAAAAAAGGAAATGCCTTGGTATGGGACGTTAAGGGAAAGAGGGCTTTAATTGAGTTTTAATGTAAATGGTAAGCACGTATCAGCATGCCTACCATCATCATCCTAGCTACCTTGCACCGTTACAGTTAACCTACGGGTGTAAGACTTAATGCGATGTTCCCAAATATATACTCCCTGCCAGGTACCTAATGCTAACTTTTTCCCTGTGATAGGTATAGTAAGAGAATTGGAAGTCAAAATTGCCCGAACATGCGCAGGCATATCATCTGGACCTTCTTCTACATGTTGATAAAGTGGATCGCCATCAGGAACCAGACGTTGCATAAAGGTTTCTAAATCTTGCTGGACTAAAGGATCTGCATTTTCACACAAAATTAGTGATGCACTGGTATGATGAAGAAAAACGTTACACAACCCCGTGGTAACCTCACATTCAGCAATCACTTTCGCAATATCTTTCGTTATATCTACAATGCGACGACCTGGCGTTATAACTTGTAATTGGGATTGAAAAATCATGATTGCGCTAAGGGTTTATAACTAATGACGATCCCATGAAGATGCATTTGATTTTCCAATTTATGCGCAACTGCACGTGCATCAGCATGTTTGGTTTCGGGCCCAACAAAAACACGTGTGCTATTACCAATACTGGTATCCACTTGCTGGATGAAAGCTTTAAAACCTTTCTCTCGCAATTGATTCACAAGCTTTACAGCATTATTTTTACTTTTAAAGCTACCCATTTGAATCACCCAAGCAGAATTTTTTAATTTAAATAATCCATCCTCATCAATTTTTGCGAAGTTTTTTATATTGATAGGCTGCAACGGCGTAGTTTTTTCTGCTAAGCGGGGACGACTTTTAATAGGTCGAAAAGATTTAGGTTTGGTTGGAACTGGTTTTTCAATCGTTACCTCTTCTTCCGAAGTTAAGGCGGGAGATGCTTTCGTATCTTGCTTACTAATCTCTTTATTGCTCTGGTTCATAGTTAATTTAGGAGAAAATTCTTCATCTTGTTCATCAGGTATAGGTTTCGTTGCCTCTTGACTCATTTGAGGATCATTAATAACACTAGGTCTTAATGCACCAAATGCACCTGGTAGAGATTCGGGAAGTTTTTCGTCTGGTAAGGCATTAGCTTCTTGAACTGTTTGATCGCTAGTGACACCCGCTGTATCAGGAGAATAGGAAGTATTCTCATCAGTAACTTGATGGGTATTTGCAGGGAAAGGCGGCGCCTTTAAAATAGTGGGCTCTCCTGGTGCGTCCTTGCCAGCCTGAAAAAAAATAAGTAATAAAACAAGGATGCTAAAGAAAATCGATAAGCCTAAAATTCTGTTTTTCGTTTTACTTTCCATGTTGACGTCAAACCTTTTAGTAAATGAGTGGCAAAAAAATCCATTTCCTATGTAGCAGTTATTTTTTGTTTCGTCAATTTCGCAATAATTCTCGCCACAGAAGGACGCATGTCATTACGATGTAAAATCATATCGATTGCACCATGTTCTAACAAAAATTCGCTACGCTGAAATCCTTCTGGTAAGGTTTCACGTACGGTTTGCTCAATAACCCTTGGACCTGCAAAACCAATTAATGCATTAGGTTCAGCAATAATAATGTCGCCAAGCATTGCAAGACTTGCAGAAACGCCGCCCATGGTGGGATCAGTAAGAACTGAAATGTAGGGAATGTTGGCTTCCGAAAGCAAGGCTAAAGCTGCACTCACCTTCGCCATTTGCATAAGTGAAATCAGAGCTTCTTGCATGCGCGCCCCCCCACTTGCAGAAAAACAAATGAGAGGTGATCGGTTTTGAATAGCTGCATTGACTCCTTGGACAAATCGTTCCCCAACAGCTGCACCCATTGAACCACCGATAAAAGCATATTCGAATGCACAAACGATAACAGGCATTTTATAAAGCACGCCACTCATCACGACTAACGCTTCAGTCTCACCTGTTTCACGTTGTGCCGTCATAATACGATCTTTATATTTTTTTAAATCTTTAAATTTTAACCTATCGTGCGGTAGAACTTCGGAACCTATCTCAAAGGTTTCACCGGTTTCATCTAAAAAGTATTCAATACGTTTGCGGGCTGAAATTCGAATATGAAAATCGCATTTTGGGCAAACTTCTAGATTTCGTTCGAGTTCAGAACGGTAAAGAACTGAGTTACAGTTATCGCATTTGGACCACAAACCTTCTGGCACCCCTTTCTTACTACTGCCGCCTGTTCGAATTCGAGAGGGAAGTAACTTTTTAAACCAATTCATAAGCTGCTCATTTATAATTAAATTTTTACATTTGTTCGCATTAAAGTTGCCCAGATTATAACAAAAAAGGTGTCGGGTTGAGAGGAAATTGATACTTTTCTGGATAGGCTACATTAATGAGATATAAACCTTCCGCCGCTGCTGTATCTGCCGCTAAACGTCTATTTCTAGCTTCTATCACTTCCTTCATCCAGGAAGGATCTTTCTCTCCCCGTCCAATTTTCATTAAAACACCAGCAATATTGCGCACCATATGATGCAAAAAAGCATTGGCTTCAATCTCTAATAAAATAAAATCATTCGTGCGCGCAATACTAAAATCAGTAATATTGCGTTTAGGCGTTTTGGAACCACACTTAGATGATCGAAAAGAACTGAAATCTTGTTCCCCTAATAAGTAGGATCCTGCTAAGCGCATAGGTTCGACATCGAGCGGGTAATAATGCCAGGCAACGCGATTGGCTAATGTTGCGCTTCGAATGGGATGGTTATAAATGATGTAGCGGTAACGTCTTGAAGTTGCACTAAATCGCGCATGAAATTGATAATCAACAGCTTTGGCCCAACGTACTGCAATAGCCGCAGGTAAATGGGAATTCGTTCCCCAGATCCAAGCATCGATATGACGCTTAGCTTGCGTATCAAAATGCACAACTTGAGAGGTAGCATGAACGTTAGAATCAGTCCGTCCCGCACAATGTAATAAAACAGGTTCGTTAGCAATTTTAGCAAGCGCCAATTCCAGGGTACGCTGAACCGTTACTAAGTCTTGTTGAACTTGCCAACCGTAAAAACCACTCCCATTATATTCAATTCCCAACGCAATGCGCATAGCCATATGAAGTTTAAACTCAAAGAAAAATTTTTATTATTGTAGTAGCCTTGATCCCGCTTGCATCAATCAAGATTACACTTGAGTTTCAAATTAAAATTGATTGAGCAAATTAGTTGCTTCTTGTTGTTGTATACGATTACCTTGTTTCACGACATTATCTAATATTTGCTTCGCGCTATCTCTTTTGCCGGTCTCAATGAAAGCACGTGCTAAGTCTAATTTAGTCGCAAAAACGTCTTCGCCCGCGATTGCATGGAAGTCTTGGTTATTAAGTTCCCCTTCAAGCGTATCCTGTCTAGCGCGATTATAGTTAATCTTGATGTGTTGAAGCAAATATAACCCTAGCCCTAAAATACTGACAGCTCCCATGAAAATAGCGAATAAAAGAGGTAAATAAAAATTAATAATAAAATAAATCATGCTGTTACCAACTTTTCTTGAAGTAAATATTCTGCGATTTGCAGGGCATTTAATGCGGCACCTTTCCTTAAATTATCTGCAACAATCCATAAGTTTAAGCCTTTTTCATGAGAAATATCTTCACGAATTCTACCAATGTAAACTGAATCTTTTCCAGCAGCGTCAACTGCTGGTGTTGGATAATCGTGAGTTTCGGGCATCATTTTGATACCTGGTGATTGTGAAAGGAGACGTTTCGCTTGCGTTGCAGTCATTTTATCTTTTGTTTCAATGTGAACGGATGCTGCATGCCCACAGACCACCGGAACACGCACAGCTGTAGGATTAATCGCTAAATTATTATCGTTAAAAATCTTTTGCATTTCCCAAACAATTTTCATTTCTTCGCGGGTATAACCATTCTCTAAAAAATCATCAATATGAGGCAATACATTAAAGGCAATTTGCTGAGCATAGACTTTAGGATAGATGGGTTGATGATTTAAAATTTGCTGGGTTTGCGCCATCAATTCGTTAATAGCATCTTTTCCCGTGCCTGAAACGGATTGATAGGTAGATATATTGATACGCGAAATACCAACGGCGTCATAAATGGGTTTTAACCCGACGGCTACAGGAATGGTATTACAATTTGGACTGGCAATAATATTTTTTTTTCTGAAAGGAGGTAAATCTTGTAAATTCACTTCGGGAATAATTAAGGGAACTTCAGGGTCATTCCTGTAAAAATAACTCTTATCAATAACCACACTGCCAGCAGCACCCGCAATTGGTGCATATTTCTCAGCTAAAGCATTACTCACACAAAAAAAAGCAAGTTGCGTTTGAGTAAAATCAAAAGTGTCTAAATCTTGAAGTAAGATTGATTCATTGCGAAATGAAAGGTATTTGCCAGATGATTTTTCACTTGCCAGTAAGTAAATTTTTTTTATAGGAAAAGATCGTTCTTCTAATAATTGAAGCAGAGTCGTACCAACTAAACCCGTCGCTCCTACAATTGCAATTGAACAAGACATAATACTTTGCTCACCTCAGTTGGAGAAATAAATCATCGATCAAATTTTTATTTAGTTTGTTCCACGCTTTGCAGCCATACGCTAATCGTTTCCCCTAAAAGTTCAGGATTACTCTCTTGGGCAAGGTGTAATTCTTCGCCAAGATCAGCGACTTCTAGATTGGGTAAGTTTTCTTTAGCCCACATCACTGTGGCAATGGTCGTAACAAAACCAGGAATGGTATAGAGAAAAAGTTTTGGCAGTTTGGACTGAATTAATTTTTTTGAATAATTCACAATTAATTGCTCTACCTTTCCCTCACCATTTCCTCTGGGTAGATCACGAAGATATTGAACAATCGGTTTCGCGTTCCCTTGCAAAAAAGGTTCTCGATAGTTTTGCATTTCAACCTCAGAGAGCGTGCGCATCGCATTTTGAGGAAGAATTTTATCAATAAAAGATACGCCGTCTATCATCATCTCAGGCATTTCCTCTTCAACGCCCAACGACATTAATTGCTCTTGAAAAGGTAAGGAAATATCCTGGCTATCCGCTGCGCGTAAAAAAGCTTCGTAAAAAACTAACCCTTTGCAGTTACTCTCATGGCGCATAGCATAATCAAGTCCAATTACACTTCCCCAACCATGCATAATTACAGTTATTCGCTTCAAACCCATCACTTTAATAAATTCTTCAATATATTTAATATGATCAAAAATGGAATACTCTATATCAGGCTTGCCCGAACGACCGAAACCAATTAAGTCGGGAGCGATGCAGCGACCGAGTGGTGCAAGATGCGGAATAATATTACGCCATATATAACTAGAAGTCGGGACACCATGTAATAAAAGAATGGGGTCCCCAACACCGTCTTCAATATAGTGAATTTGCGAGTTAAGCACATTTACATATTTAGAAGGGTAAGAAAGTTTTTCTGAGTTCTGCGGGTTTGCCATGAGCCTATCCTTATGCTGCTTGGGCGAAATCAAACAATTCTCGAAGTGCGACTGAGTATGCAACAAATCCTACCATATCACTTGACTTGATATCAGCAAGCAATTTCTGCCAACGGTCAACAAAAAAAGGATGCTTTCCCATCCATAAATCTATACGTTCCGCAATCCCTTTACCTTTAGCTTCATTACTTTTAAGCTTTAGCACTTTGGCACTTAAAATACGTTGAATTCGGTCGAGGTCATCACGAAAACCAGCTCGTGCGAGTTCATCCCACTGATTTTCAACGATGTAAGAACCCATTAAATCCCGCAGGCCATTAAGCTCCAATCGGTTGCCTAGCATATAATAAGTTTTCGCAACTTCTGCTAAATTCAATTCATATTCTTGCGCTGCATCAACAATATCAAGCGAAGTAAATAATGTACCGCAGCTGGCGACGCCTCGGGCCAATTTATCCGGCACCCCTTGTTCAGTGAAATAATGAATGGCGGCTTGGTAAGCTTCCTTATCGGGTACATCTAACAAATGAGGAAGTTGAGTAATGAGTTCGGTGATATGGAGGGAAAAATCAGCGATAGTTTGTTCAATATTGATATTCGGTTTGCGGTTGCGTAGAAACCAACGCGTCGAGCGACGGATTAAATAATAAATTTGCAACATCATACGATATTGAATGATGGGGTCAACTTGATAATCGAGTAAATTAATTTGCTGCCAGATCTCTTCCATATTATAAATGTTTTCAGCAATAACAAAGGCACGAATAATAAATTCAACTGAGGCACCGCTTTCACGCTGCAAGCGTTCAATAAAATTAATGCCCATTCGATCGGTTATACTTTTGCAAAGTTGCGTGGCAATAATTTCACGCCGCAGACTATGTTCTTTCATTTCATTTGAATATTTACCACGCAAGGCTTTTGGAAAAGCAACAACCAAATAACGATTGAAATAAGGATCTTCAGGTAAGCTGGAAGTTAGTAAATCTTGCTTCAAAAACATTTTGGAATAAGCCAATAACATAGCAATTTCAGGACGCGTTAAAGGTTTATTATTCGCTTTACGTTCAAGGAGCATTTTATCATCAGGTAGATATTCTAATTTTCGATCGAGGCGCTCTTTTTTTTCTAAATCGTTCATGTACTGACGGAATAAATCCATCGTTTGCTGGGCAACGGATGCTTCTAGTGACAACATTTGTGTTTGTTCATAATTGTCATTCAATACCAAGGAAGCAACTTCAGCCGTCATTGTTTCTAATAACTTATTACGCTGCTCGCGAGTCATACGACCCTCGGCGATAAGACGATTCAAAAGAATTTTGATATTAACTTCATGGTCTGAGCAATCAACGCCTGCGGAATTATCTATAAAATCAGTATTGACGATACCACCTTGCAAAGAATATTCGATGCGAGCTAATTGTGTTACGCCTAAATTACCCCCTTCCGCAATAACACGTGCGTTAATTTCGGTAGCATCTAAACGAATTGCATCATTGGTACGATCGCCCACATCTAAATGAGTTTCGGTGCTTGCTTTAATGAAGGTACCGATACCTCCATTCCAAATGAGATCGACAGGTATCCTTAGAAGGGCGCGAATAAGTTCGTTCGGCACCATGCTATCTTTTTTGGTATTAAGAATATGCTTAATCTCAGGAGTTAGCTTGATTGATTTAGCTGCTCGATTAAAAACGCCGCCCCCTTCCGAAATTAATTTGGGATCATAATCAATCCAACTGGAGCGAGGTAAATTGAACAAGCGCAATCGCTCATCATAGCTAATCGTCGGATCGGGATCTGGATCTAAAAAAATATGCATGTGGTTAAAAGCCGCAATTAATTTGATATGTTTTGACAAAAGCATGCCGTTGCCAAACACATCGCCGCCCATATCTCCAATACCCACAACAGTGAAATTATCTTTTTCCGGGTCAATTCCTAATTCGCGGAAATGACGTTGTACTGAAACCCAAACACCTCTTGAGGTAATACCCATTTTTTTATGATCGTAACCTGCCGATCCACCCGATGCAAAAGCATCATCGAGCCAAAAACCATACTCTTGCGCAATAGAATTGGCGATATCAGAAAAAGTAGCCGTCCCTTTATCTGCTGCAACAACAAGGTAAGGGTCATCTTCGTCATATCGGATCACATTTTCAGGCGGAATAATTTGCCCTTCTTTAATATTATCTGTGACATCGAGCAAACCTCTGATAAAAGTTGAATAGCACCCGATGGCAACTTTCATATAATCATCTCGGGTAATTTCAGGGGTTAACGCTTGCTTGACTACGAAGCCACCTTTAGCCCCTTCAGGAACAATCACGGTATTTTTGACTTGCTGCGCTTTCATTAACCCTAATACTTCAGTGCGAAAATCTTCCTTCCGATCAGACCAACGCAAGCCACCGCGTGCAACTTTGCCAGCCCGTAAATGCACACCTTCAACGAGAGGTGAGTAAACAAAAATTTCGTATTTCGGCCTGGGTAAGGGTAGATCCGAAATAGCATTAGGATTAAATTTAAAAGATATATAGTCCTTGGCTTCCTTCCTGTGATTGCGCTGATAATAATTAGTACGCAATGTTGCTTGGATTACTTCAAGAATCCGACGTAAAATGCGATCTTCATCTAAACTTAAAACTGCATCCAGTAATTGTTCAATATTCGTGATTATTTCTTTTTGACCTATCTGCCGGTGATTAATCGTTGCAGGATCAAAACGAAGCGTAAAGAGTTGTACTAATAAGCGTGTAATTTCAGCATTGTTAATTAAGGCTTGTTCAATATAATTCTGACTAAAGGTAAAGCCTGTTTGACGAAGATACTTCGTATAAGCACGTAACATTGCAGTTTCTTGCCATGTTAAGTTAGATTCCAACACAAGTCGGTTAAAGCCGTCGTTCTCAGCTTGTCCGAACCAAATTTTAGCAAATGCTTCTTGAAAATTGTCTTTAATGTTATTGATATCTAATGCTTTGTTGCTGCCATAAGTCATATCAAAATCGTTTATCCAAATTCTTTCGCCACTTTTCAATTTAATTTCATGAGGTCGTTCACCAATAATACGCAAACCCATGTTTTCTAAAATAGGAAGTACGTCAGATAAAACAATCGTCTGTTCAGCATGAAATAATTTTAAACTTAATTTTTTAAGGTCATCAGATTGAGAAAACAGCATTGTCAAGGGATATTCTTTTGACAAGGTATCCATGCGATCAATATCATCTAATGCATCCGGCGTCGTATAGTATTCGGTAAAGCTCGTCGGGAAAGCTTTATAATATTTATTAAAAGTTTTTAGTCCTATAGCCTCACCAAATTTTTCCACTAAGTGATCTTTCAAATCCTCAGACCAGGAGCGTGCAACTTGAATTAATTTTTTTTCAATCTGGCCGACATTATATTCAATGGGAGATTTGGGGTTTACGCGAACTTGAAAATGAATACGTGCTAAAACTGAATCAGAGAAATAAGTAGTGAAAGTACTTTCCAGTCCGTTAAATGATTCTATTAAAATAGTTTGCATCGCAAAAGCAAGTTCTGTTGTAAATATTTCCCGGGGAACAAATACGAGGCAAGAAAAATATCGGTAAAAGGCGTCCCTGCGCACGAGTAAACGAATGCGTTTTCGTTCTTTAAGTTGAATAATACCGCGAGTTAAATCAACTAAATCTTCAATCGACGCTTGAAATAAATCATCACGAGGTAAAGTTTCTAAAATATGGACAGCTTCCTTACCATCATGACTATCCGTGGGGAAACTCAAGTCTTCTAAAATTTTATCGACCTTATGTCTCAAGAATGGAATATGGCGTGGACTTGAATTGTAGGCAGTTGAAGTATAAAGACCGATGAAACGTCTTTCTCCAATTAACTCACCCTTTTCATTAAAACGTTTTACACCAATATAGTCAGTATAAGCTTGACGATGAACACTTGAGGTTGTATTAGTTTTTGCAATGATTAAAATATTTTTTGATAACGCCATTTTACGAGCTTGCGGCGGTAATTCGGCATAGCTTTTAGATGTGGGAGTGAGGGTTTCATCACGCAAAACACCTAGCCCCGATCCAGGAATAATTTGTAGGGCTCGGTTCGTACCATTTCCAATCAGTTTATAATCGCGCGCTCCCAAGAAGGTAAAATTATTTGAAATGAGCCAACGCAAAAAATCACGGGACTCAACTAACTCTTCTGCTTCAAGGCGGGGAGGATTTTTTTCTAATTCATGTAAGCAGTCTTCTACTCTTGCAACCATTTTGCGCCAATCTGCAACTGCGACCCGAACGTCACCTAAAACCCGCAGAATATCATTCTTTAAATTTTCCATTTCAACTTCATCAGACAGCCTATCAATTTCTATATAGATAGGCGCTTCGGTGGTAACATCTTGCCCTTTGTAGCCCTGCGGCATCATTTCGCGAATACAAAAATTATCGTCTCGCTTAACTTTCAAGCCACCAAAATGCATGATGAAATGGATTTGATAGCCGTGGCTGTTAATTGCCATACGACTTGAGTCAACCAGAAAAGGAATGTCATCGTGCGAAATTTGAATGACGGTATGACGCGAAAAAAATCCATCCTTAACTTTATCTGGATTGAATATCCTGACTTTCGTTTCTCCTGGTTCGCGTTGATAAATCAACTGCCAATGGGAGAGCAAGATTCCGTATAAATGTGCTATAGAATGCTCGCGCAAATCTTCGGGTGCACTGGAAGAGAAGTAATGAGTAGCAAAAACAATGAGCAAATCAGCTATTTTGCTGGGCGCATGGTTTTTAATATAAGCATTTAATTGATTAATAATATTTTGCGTTTCACCATGACTTACACCCGACATATTACTGCCTCTTTGGCTTTGTTATGTTTATCTATAACCTAAAAAGTTTAGCGCGATTAAGTTCAATGCTTCAACGAAGATAGTTAGGGAATGCCTGATGCGCTGCAACCCCTCCTTCCTGTCGCCATTGGCGCTCCGCTAGCAATAACAAGCCTTCCGGAGACGTAGTCATATTCGCCGCTATTTCTATAGGTGGACTTGTCATTAAGCTTACCAAATTGGGATCTTTAATTAACCATCCATCGCCAACACCCCAGAACGATGTTGTCCCAACTGCTGAAGTAATCGAAAGATCTGTAAAATTTTTTACCACTTGTCGGTTTGCAAGCATTGTAGAGCCTAATTGATCATGCAATTTTTGATTCTCTTTTAGATTATACACTTCTTCTTGTCCACGTAATTCTACCATCCCTGTATGATTAACTTCGAAACAAGCTAGATAAATTTGCCCCATTCGAGCGTCTACCGCTGTGACGATACAGGGCCAGCCGTGCTTTATGGCGGCTGATTGCGCGAGAACGGCAAGGGATGATATAGGAATGAGCGGTTTATGATGTGCATAGGCTAGACCCTGCGCGAGCGCATTAGCAATACGCACCCCGGTGAACCGGCCCGGTCCGCGACCATAGGCGATGAAATCAAGGTCGGCAATACTTGCGCCAACTTCTGCCAATAATTCTTCAATCAAAGGTAAAATGTAATGGGTCTGCTGAGATGTTGTATCTTCAAAGCGTGAGGCGATGCGCTGATTAAATTGGAGTGCAACTGTACAACCCGAATATGCTGTATCAAAGGCAAGAATATTCACTGATAGTCTCAATCGATGTTGGGTCAATGAGGGTACTTGGGATACTTTATTTTGGCCATTCTTTTTCTAAATATTGAATTTTTTCGTCAACATCTTTCCACTCGTCTGCATCCGGCGGCGCTTCTTTAATGCGAGTAATATTAGGCCATTTCTCAGCTAACTCAGTATTTATTTCTAAATAGAATTGATAGGGCTCAGGAAGGTCATCTTCAGAATAAATCGCATTGACGGGGCATTCTGGCTCGCATAGAGCACAATCAATACATTCCGTGGGATTAATGACAAGAAAATTTGGACCTTCGTAGAAGCAATCTACAGGGCATACTTCTACACAATCCGTATATTTGCAGCGTATGCATTTCTCTGTTACCACAAAAGTCATGGCAATAGTTTACTCTCAAAGGCAGTCAATGTCATTTTGTCGAGTAACGAACAGATTATCAGAAATGCCCGGGGCCGGAATCGAACCGGCACGAGATTAGATCCCGAGGGATTTTAAGTCCCTTGCGTCTACCAGTTCCGCCACCCGGGCATTTTCAGTTACACTTCTCAACACGTGATTTTGCTAAAACTAAACTTGATCTTTAAAAGCTTTTATCCATCTTTAAAGTATCTAAGCAGGCTGGGGTCGGAATCGAACCGGCGTCCACGGCTTTGCAGGCCGCTGCATAACCACTCTGCCACCCAGCCAAATAAAAAACCTCAGATTACTGAGGCTTAAACAATTTTTGGAGCGGGAAACGAGACTCGAACTCGCGACCCCAACCTTGGCAAGGTTGTGCTCTACCAACTGAGCTATTCCCGCAAAATCCTAAATTATTTGTACTTCCAACCACACTTTCATTGCGGTGTAATTCTATCCCGCAAGCCCGTGAAGTCAAGCAATTTATAAATATAATTTAATAACTTGTAGATATTTATTCCGCAAATGCGTTAAGTACAACTTTTAACAAACTTTAAAAGCTTAGGATTTGGCTGCGCTTTAATTGCATGTGTTTCAAGGTTAAGAAATGGCCTGGGCAATTTTCGTTCTATAGGCGGAAAAAATAGGAAAAGTTTATGAACGGTTAATACAAAAAGGACCGATCGGACTTAACTTGGATCCAAGCGGCTTTAAGGTACATCAGCATAGACCAAATGGTTAGTACAGCTGCTGCATACAATAAGACGTAGCCAATAAAGATTAAGGTTGCGCTGGACGTATTATCACAGTAGAGCATTACGACTAAAGCAAGCATTTGAACGGCAGTTTTAATTTTACCCAAAGGTGACACAGCAACTTTGGCACGCTTACCAATTTCAGCCATCCATTCTCGCAATGCAGATACGATTATCTCACGAGCCACAATCACAGCTGCGGGTATGGTGATCAAAGCACTAGGAATCGAAATAACGGCAGCGTTGAGATTGACGAACTGGAACGTAGGTTCTGCAATAATGAGCACTAAGGAGATACAAACCATTAACTTATCTGCAACGGGATCCAAAAAAGCACCCAGTTTAGTCGACTGTTTTAAATAACGAGCTAAATAGCCATCCAACCAATCTGTAATCGAGGCGATGGCAAAGACAATAGCTGCTGACAAATGGGCCCACCAGACGGGTAGATAGAAGAAAACAACGAGCAAAGGGATAACGGAAATACGAATTAATGTAAGTATGTTTGGCCAATTAAACATTTGATCATGGGATCGTATCATGTAAAGTTGCAAATATTCGTTCTGCTAACGAGCGGTTAATACCGGGTACCTTTGTCAACTCATCAAGACTAGCATGAGCTAGGCCCTGAATACCACCAAAATAACGTAACAATTCACGACGTCGTTTCGCTCCGATTCCTGGTATAAGTTCAAGTGTTGATTGCCGTCGGGTCTTATCTCGTTTATTACGGTGGCCAGTGATAGCAAATCGATGCGCTTCATCTCGAATCTGCTGAATTAAATGGAGCGCTATGGAATCTGCGGGCAAGTGTCTAGGCCCTTCATCAGTAATTAATGTTTCAAATCCTGGTTTACGGTCCGGTCCTTTTGAGACACCTATAACTTTTAAACCGGTGATGTTTAAACTTTGCAATATCTCTTGCGCCACACGGCGTTGGGCGACCCCGCCATCGATCAATACCACTTCAGGCATCGCTACAGCATCTTTTTGCAAGCGCTTAAAACGTCTTTCGAGAACTTGACGCATCGCTGCAACATCATCACCGGGAATAATGTTTTTTATATTAAAACGCCGATAATCTCGCTTTAAAGGACCTTCTTGGTTAAAGACCACACACGATGCCACAGTCGCCTCGCCCGAACTATGACTGATATCAAAACACTCAATGCGTTCTGGTAGCTTCGCTAAATGTAACGCTGCCTGTAGAGCACGAAGTCGATCTTCCATATTTGTTTTACTTACAACATGAGCCGATAAAGTTTGTTCTGCAGTTTTAGCAGCCATTTGAATCCACTTATGCTTTTCTCCGCGCGCAGGATTTAAAACCACGACTTTTTGTTTAGCAAAATCACTCAAAACATTTTCTAGCATTTTTTTATCAAGAATAGCTTCTTCGACAATAATTTCTTTTGGGATAGCATCGATATGCGAAGGATGGCTTAAATAATGTTGCGTTATAAAAGCCGTGATAATTTCAGCATGCGTTGCATGACTAGGCACCGTGGGAAAATAAGATCGACTTCCTAAAATTTGTCCCCCACGAATTGATAAAAGCTGAACACAAATAATTCCGGCTTGGACCGCCATGCCTATAACGTCAGCATTTCCATCGGTAACATTGATATACTGACGCTCTTGAATAGAACGCAATCGTTTAATTCGATCTCGAATATGAGCCGCCGTTTCGAAATCTAAACCTTTTGCAGCACCTTCCATTTGCACTTGAAGCTGTTCAATAACAATATCTGATTTACCTTCTAAAAAGAGAATCGCAAGCTGCAAATTTTTGTCATACTCTTCTTTGGTTATGAGTCCCGCGCAAGCTCCTGTGCACCTGCCAATTTGATAGAGTAAACAGGGCCGACTTCGCGCATCAAAATGATTATCGCGACAGGTTCTAATTCCAAATATTTTTTGTAGTAAACTGATTGTTTCGCGCACAGAACCAGCACTCGGATAAGGCCCAAAATATAACCCCCCTTTACGACGAGCCCCCCGATATAAATCAATACGAGGGAACGGGTGATCAATACTAATCAAAATGTAAGGGTAACTTTTGTCATCACGTAATAAAACATTATAGCGAGGTCGATGTTTTTTTATTAAATTGCATTCTAGTAAAACCGCTTCATTTTCACTGTAAGTAACCGTGATATCGATATCTTTAATTTGTTTAATTAAAGAAGCTGTTTTCAAATCAGTACTATTTTTAGTAAAATAACTGGATATTCTTTTTTTTAGATTTTTTGCCTTTCCGACATATAAAACCTCCCCGCTTTCACCAAGCATTTGGTAAACACCAGGATGGTGAGAAAGATTTGATAGAAAAATCTTAATATTAAGCATGGTAGGTCGGTTCACAGGAATTTATTTTATTATATCGGTTTTTACCTTGTCTTGATAAAACGCCTGAAAATCAAAGCTTAAACTTACTCGTGCTCAGCTTTTGCTCCCTCAATCATACCGAGACGCATTGCCATCAGCGTCAGTTCCACATCGCTATCGATACCTAACTTATCAAAAATGCGGTAACGATAACTATTTACGGTTTTAGGCGATAAGCATAATTTTTTTGAAATATCTTGGACTTTTTGCCCCTGTGTAATCATCAGCATAATTTGCAATTCACGCTCAGACAATACATCCAAGGGGGACTCTTCTCCTTTGGTGAACCGTTTAATTGCAATTTGTTGAGCAATGCCTGGGCTAATGTAACGTTGCCCAGAATGAATCGTTCTGATAGCACGAATCATTTCTTCAGGATCACAACCCTTGGTAATGTACCCTGAAGCACCTGCCTGCAATAAACGAGATGGATAAGGTTCATCGGCATATATAGTTAAAGCAAGAATTTTTATATCGGGGTTATGTCGAATCATTTTACGAGTTGCTTCAAGACCACCAATGCCCGGCATGTGCACATCCATTACAACTACATCTGGTACTAATTCTTTTGCTAATAGAACCGCTTCCTCACCTGTGCCTGTTTCGCCTACTACTTTCATTCCCTGAACGTCTTGTAACAGACGTTTAATTCCCATACGCACAAGTTCATGATCATCTACTAGCAGAACTTTTATCAATGCAGTCCCCTAAAATTCGGCGTAAATTTGGCGGAGAGAGAGGGATTCGAACCCCCGGAGCCCGTAAGGACTCAACGGTTTTCAAGACCGCCGCTTTCGACCGCTCAGCCATCTCTCCAAAATGTCTTCTTGGGTGGTCAAATCGCAAGCACAGAATAGTAACGTTATTTTAAAAAAACGTCTACATCACTATGATCATGTAATGCATCTTCTTCTAAAGCTTGGCATGAGATTGTTGGCAAGTTGTACTAATTGACCTTTAAAGTTACGATTAATTCACACTATGTTTTGTGTAACGTACTCTCAACTTAAAACCTCATCTTCATTGTTTTCCAACCAAATACATTTGTTTAACTTTTTCATGTTCTCTAAATAAAGCTGATGTAATTCTAATTCTTCTGCATCCGCATTTTGTACAATAAGATTAAATTTTCGCCCTAAATTGTTATCCGTAACATGATTACGGTTCGATAATGTTTTTGCTTCGTTAAACGATTCAAAAAAACTACCTTGTCCGCCAGTCATCGCTAAATAAACTTGGGCAAGCAAGTTTGCATCTAATAGCGCACCATGCATTTCGCGCTTAGAATTGTCAATGTGATAACGTTTGCACAATGCATCTAAACTATTGCGTTGTCCCGCGTGAAGCGATCTTGCGAGTTGTAGTGTATCAATCACTTGACAATAGTCCAGCACCTTACAGGCAAGTTGTGCTAACTGCAATTCAGCATCAATGAAAGATAAATCAAAAGGCGCATTGTGAATAATAAGTTCAGCACCGGTTATAAATTTAACAAAATCATCGGCCAGTGTTGAAAAGACGGGCTTGTCACGTAAAAAAGCGGTTGTAATCCCGTGAACCGCTACCGCTCCTGCTTCAATATCTCTTTCGGGATTGAAGTAATAATGAAAGTGCTTACCGGTTAGTTTCCGATCAATGAGCTCAACACATCCTACCTCGATGATACGATGCCCATCTTCAACACGCAGTCCCGTGGTTTCCGTATCTAAAACAATTTGTCGTAGCATCAAACTTTCCTTTTCGCCTTTAATTCATCAATAGCGAGATTGGCCAATTGGTCCGCCAACTCATTTTCAACATGCCCACTGTGACCTTTAACCCAGTGCCATGTGACTTCGTGGCGCTTTACTTCGTGATCTAGAGATTGCCAAAGATCGGCATTCTTCACACTTTTTTTATCAGCTCGCTTCCAACCACGTGCCTTCCACTGCGTTAGCCACTGGGTAATGCCTTTTTGGACATACTGTGAGTCGGTGTAAAGTTCAATCTTACATTTTTGTTTTAAGGCAGCGAGTGCCTGAATAGCTGCCATTAATTCCATACGATTATTTGTTGTCGCAGATTCCGCACCATAAATTCTTTTTTCGTGTTCACCATAACGCAATAGCGCACCCCACCCGCCCGGACCGGGATTTCCACGACAAGCTCCGTCTGTATAAATATAAACATGTTTCATTGCGTACTAATTATCCGTGCGTTCGGGTAAGTCTACAGGACGCAGCAGTCTAACATGACTCGGAATGCTTGTTGATATACCAATTGAACCGAATTTTTGCTTCCACTTCATTTTGATAGGAGTGAGTGGAATGACTTTTGCACGAGCTACTAGCAAATAAATGGCGCCCCATCGGGGAAAACAAATTCTACCAAAAGATTCTAAAAATTTTAATTTTTGAAATAACGGTTCATGCGTTGTAGGGGGTCGAAACAAAACGGTTTGATGTTGTTCAATAATAAAGTCAGAAAGCTTTAGCCAGCGGATTACATCGCTTGCTTTAATAAAATTTCCGTTCCATGGCATAGAATTATGGTGTTTACGCGGTCCTTTTGCAGCAAATTTGTTCACTAGCATCTTTTTGATCCCCCACATACTGATGGGATTAAAACCAGCTATTACCAGTAAACCTTCTGGCTTTACAATACGACAAGCCTCTGCAAGAAGCTGGCGAGGGTTATCTAAAAATTCGAGAGTATGGGGAAGTAAAACTAAATCAATACTGCCACTGTAGATGGGTAATTCCTGCAAACCACTTTCAACCGAAAGGATATGGGGTTCCTGAGAAAAAAAAGGACTCATCAAGGTGTTGCATGGAAGGTGCGTTGCGTGCAGGAGGTCTCGCTCTTTTGGAACACCTATCAGAAGCGCATGTTTACCATAATGGTGGTCAAGCATGACAGTTAGGCGTTGTTTCTCTGCATCAATAACGCGCGCGCCTAAAAAATCTCTCAATAACCATTGATTAAAATGCTGTAGTGCATAATAACCGTGTGCCAAATCCTTTCAGCCTCCTGATTAATTTTGATACTATAGCACATCAAATCTTGACGTACAGTGATTAATCAGTACTATCTACGGGACAAGTTATCTAGATTCTGATCAAGCCTAACGCGGGTCAGCTTCATCTGAACATTAAGCAATTTTGTATAACCTACGCACAGAATGCGAATCAACGTTAAAAGGAAACAGGTGCATATCTTTATTGGATTATTTTCTTTTATGATGCGATAAAACTAGATGCAAGTCATGAAATGGATTATACAATTTCTACTTATTACTTTAATCAGCGCAAACGCTTATAGCCTATCCGCGCTTAATCGTGAAGGCATACAAACTTATCAAACAGACGTGCACCTTTCTTCCTTGCACAAACAAAAAATAGCAGAAGACCTTTCACGTTTTCATCACGCTGACAACATATGGGAAGTGTTACGCGATGAGTTTAGCTTGCCGCATTATGAGGATAATCCCCAGGTTCAAGAGCGCATTGAATGGTTCATGAATAATCAGGATTATTTACTCAGATCTGCAACGCGAGCTGCACCTTACCTTTATTATATTTTGCACCAAGTAAAGAAAAAACATCTTCCTGCTGAAATTGTTTTATTACCCATTATTGAAAGTGGTTACAATCCTTTTTCTTTATCAAGCGTTGGCGCCGCAGGGCTTTGGCAATTAATGCCCGGGACTGCAACAGGATTCGGTGTTAAACAAAGCGCATGGTATGACGGACGTCGCGATATTATTGCTTCGACACGCGGTGCCCTCAATTATTTAGCTTACTTGCAAAACTTTTTTGAAGGCAATTGGTTGCTTGCTATCGCTGCATACAATACAGGTGAAGGAAATGTACTTTCTGCTATTAAGCGAAATATTCGAGACGGAAGACGCACTGATTTTTGGTCGCTACCCGTAGCGCAACAAACACGCGATTATGTGCCAAGTCTATTAGCCTTAGCTGCAATTATAAGTCGCCCTGATATTTACCCACTTTATTTTCCTCCAGTCAAAAACGCACCTTACCTTGCACAAATTGAAATAGGCCGACAAATTAATTTAAATTATGCTTCTAATCTTGCGGGGCTGTCTTTTAAAAACTTAATGGAACTAAATCCCGGTTTTAGTCATAGCACTACTGCAAAAGGTCCTTATAAACTTGTACTGCCTATTGAAAATGTCGAACAGTTTTCAGAAAATTTAGCGAGATCCCCGCTCAATACTCAAGTTAAATGGTTTCATTATAAAGTTAAAAGTTCAGATACCTTAGCCACGGTTGCAAAAAAATTTAATACAAACATGATCGATGTGCGTAAGCTAAATCACCTCGTAAGTAATACAATATATCCTGATACTAATTTATTAATTCCTAATACCTTGAGCGATACGAAAGCTATGGTTCCAATTATGGAACTCCTTGCAAATAATAAGAAAAATGCTTCTCGTCCAACACACTTGAAACAATTAATTTCACCTATTGTAACCGCAAGCAATACGATAGTTTCCAAAATTAATCTAAAAAAAATAAATTACAGCTTGCAGCCCGGCGATACGGTTTACATGATTCGTTCAAATGATACGCTTCGTAGTGTTGCGCAACGGTTCAAAATACATCCTGATTTTTTATTAGCAGTTAATAAACTAAAAAGCAGTGATATTAAAACTGGCAAACAACTTATTATTCCTACGCATGCAAGCAAAACGTTATCTCAGCCTAATGCCAACAAAAAAATTACGCGGGGTGACACCCTTTATGTAGTAAGACGCGGTGATACGATTGCAAAAATCGCTCAAAAATTTCATACTTCTGCTTCCGCATTAAGAATTGTTAATTTTATTGATGACAATTCTTTGCAAGAAGGTGAAAAAATAGTAGTACCAATTTCTTTACCTAGTTAGAATCAACTTCTTTATTTTTTTTAAAAAAAGGAAGTTAGGTATGTCGTTAAAGAAAACCCTACTCAGTACGCTATTGATTGCTTCACTCTGTGTTCCTGTGTTTGCACATGCTGGTGACTTAATTATTGTTAACAATACTGATAAAGATTCGACCTCGGTGATTAACAAAGGATATTGCTCTACCACCATCATGGGGAAGGATGGAATAACGAAAGCAAGAACTACAAAAATTGTTAAAGACTTACAACTTCGCATGGCTTGCATGAAAAATTTAGATAATTGCAAAGCTGATGTTTACATGACGAACGACTGCACCGGTCCTATTGCAGCTACCGTTACCTTAAGCGTAAAAACTGGTATTAAACAAGTTGGTATAGCGAAAGATGTGCCTTACAAAGTAACATGGACTGCTTTTAGCATCCGCGTTGAGCAGCTCGCTTCAAAGAAATAACAACTCAGTTCCTAAGAGTGCCTCTATCACGCTTAGGAACTTCAACTTTTTTAATAATTTATAACAAGGTATTTATGAACACAAAAAAACTTATTGCTACGGCAATTATTGCGATGCTTCCGATCAGTGGCTTTGCAGAACTCGTTATTAACAATAAAACCAAAAGCTATGGGACGGCAAAAACCAATATGAGCCCTTGCTCTTCTATCGCAGGCTCTAAAGGTATCTTAAACCCCGATTCCTCACTTACCATACCTCAAGCCATTTTTGATTTATATTGCCCAAAAAAATGTGAAGTCTGGGTTTATATGAATAAGTCTTGTAGCGGAAGTAAAATTGCGACTGTAACCGTAGACTCTAAAACGGGTGTAAGCAGTGTTAACAATCATCAAAAAGTCTTTACAGTATCAGGCAGCGGCAAAGAAGTTAATATAATGGGTGGAAAATAGAGTTCATCAATTTTCCGTTCTACGGTCACCCCATGCGAAATTAACCAAAAAAATTGTTTCGCATGGGGTATTAATTAAACCTCAACCGGTTGGTCAAAATTCCAAATCATTTGCAAACCATACACATCAGCACCTCCCGTCACACGACCAGAAGTTATCACTGTTTGCCCCCCTGTCGCTTGCGGTGGCGGCGCAACTGTCACGCCACTTACGAATAAGTGCGACCATCCCAAATCAAAACCTACTGTTTTGCTTGCTTGGAAATGACCACCAATAGCAACTATAAAACGATCATTGTCAGGTAACTGAACATTGCGGTAAGCATTTCGAACAGGAGTTTGATCGTAACCAATACCACCTCGTAGCGTGAAGCGATCGGTTGGATAATAATCAGCACCCACGGAAAAATTCCAAGTATTACGAAAATGTTGAGGAATCGTGACTGAGATTGAAGTGCTTGGTGCAATAAGATCAGGCGGTGGTAAAGCAATGGCGCCTGCGATGTTGTTTAAGGTTAAATTCTGAATTGTATTCCACTGTGTATAGATAACCGTTCCCATTACGGCAGCTTGAGGATGAACTCTGTGGTACCCACTAAGCGCAGTATATGCAGGCAATGTAAAGCCAGTGGTAGCTCGCCCCGACTCTAGCGTTCCGCCATTTAATGCATCAGCAACTGGACCTACAAATTTACTCGTTCCACTTAAATGATGAGCAACTTTGGAATGATAACTTAACCCCACACGCGTTTGAGGAGAGAATTCATACATGCCCCCGAGGTGATAGCCGTATCCTGTTCCCGTAGCCTTGTTAGTACTCTCAGTATTAGAATCTGGAATAAATAATAAAATACCCACATTATCAAATTCAGCACTAACACGCTGTATATCAAATCCCGCGCCGAGCGATGCTTTATCTGTAACTTGTAAAGCAAGTGCCGGACTGAAATCGATCGCTTGAATTGAGGTTAGAGTTGCTGCATAACGTAAAGGTGTCGTTCTGCCATAACTTGTTTTCAATCCAAAAGGAACCGTAATACTAAACCCAAAGCCAACGCGCTCGCCAATGGGTGCAACATAATGCAAATTGGGGATAACATTAAACGTGCCACCTTGAGCCGTTACATTTGAAAAAGTTTGTGAAAAAGGTGGCTCAACAACCATAACTTGGCCCTGAAACTTAAAGTTTGCAGGAATGATTGCAGTACCAAGGACAAGCTGTTGATTTTTAATTCGCATTATTCCGGCAGGGTTGTAAAAAGCAATACTTGCATCGGCACCGAGAGCTGCATAACCTGCGTGATAATTACCGATACTTGCACCATCTTGTTCCCATAGTTGGAACGCTGATGCCAATGTCTGGTTGGATATGCCTAATAAACCAGATGCGCATAGGACCATCATGCTTCGGGCCATTGTGAAACCTTTCATTTAACGTCCTCTCCTAAAACTTAGTAAGCATTCAAGCGCGTTAATCTGCTTGAATTAAAAGACTTATAAGGATACCGTATTTGAATAACAAAACAACCAATACAATCGAGACCACTATCATGGCGGAAACACCCTCAACGATGATTCCTTTGGGCTCAAAAGCGCCCGATTTTACCTTGTTTGATACCGTGTCCCAACAAACTTTATCTTTGCAAAATTTAAAATCAACCATAGGTACAGTTATTATGTTTCTTAGTAATCACTGCCCTTATGTTAAACATATTCAAGCAAAGTTAATTGAAGTGGCTAAACATTATCAAAAACATGACATTGTATTTATTGCAATCAACTCAAACGATGTCACAAAATATCCCGCAGACTCCCCTCAACTTATGCAGCATGAAGCGCAAACAAAATCCTTTTCATTTCCCTATCTATACGATGAAACGCAAGCAACTGCGAAAGCTTACCGGGCTGCTTGCACTCCTGACTTTTATATTTTTGATGGCGAATTAAATTGTGTTTATCGAGGACGTTTTGATGATGCAACCCCAGGAAATGGCAAACCGGTTACAGGTCGGGATTTAACACAAGCACTAGATAGTTTGCTTCACCATGAACCTATCAACCCGGACCAAAAAGCAAGCCTTGGTTGCAACATTAAATGGAAAACGTAATGGAGTTCATCTTGCCATCATGAAATATACCAATACGATTGTCAGTAGTAGTATTGGCAATGTACTTGAATGGTATGATTTTGGCTTATTCACTATTTTTTCTGCTCTATTTGGCCGACTTTTCTTTCCAGTTTATGATCAAAAAGCTGGAATGATTGCGACATTTGGCGTCTTTGCCGTAGGATTTTTATGTAGACCTATTGGCGCGTTAATTTTTGGCTATTTGGGCGATCGCACGGGACGCGCTAAAACACTCCGCTTATCTATTTTAATGATTACTTTACCCACACTACTTATTGGTTTTTTACCCACATATGATCAAATTGGCATTTTCGCGCCAACATTGCTTATCATCATTCGTATGCTGCAAGGTATTAGTATTGGTGGGGAGTACAGCGGCAACTTAATTTATTTAGCAGAAACTGCGCCTACCCAATATCGTGCCGCTATTACAGCTTGTGCAAGCATGGGATCAAACATTGGTATTTTACTTGCTGCGATTGTTGGTATTATTACGACCACCCTTTTTACACCAGTAACATTAGATGATTGGGGATGGCGCATTCCTTATGTGCTTAGTGGATTGCTGGGTTTATTTATTTATTATTATCGCTTGAATCTCAAGGAAACTAGCGTATTCAAATATTTACGTGCTGAGAATTTATTAACTCAGAATCCGATTAAAACTGTTTTCAAATATAACCTTCCTCAATTATTAAGAACATTGGGGCTTGTTTGCATGGGTACGACTTTTTATTATTTTTGTTTTATCTTTCTGCCACTTTATTTACGACAACAGTTTACTTTATCGATACGTCATATTTCTATCTTAATGTCTTGCCTCATTTTACTGATGATTATTTTGATACCCTTAGCAGGATTGCTATGTGATAAATTCGGCCGAAAAAAAATGCTAGTCTTTAATGCAACTTTTATTTTTTTAATTATTGTGCCCGGATTCTACCTTTTAAACTTTAGCAGCTCAATTTTGATTATTTTTACCCTGGTTATCTTTACCTTTGCAAGTTCTTTAGAACAAGGAACGACTTCCGTTGCCATCGTAGAAAACTTTCCTCCGCCAGCGCGTTACACAGGGGTTTCTTTTGGATACAACTTGGGGAATGGTTTACTAGGTGGAACGGTCCCTTTTATTTCTGAATGGTTATTCTTCAAAACCAATCTTCTTATTGCACCTGCTCTTTATATTGCTATCTGTGCTGGCATTACACTTTTGGTAAGTCTATTTTTTGTCAAAGAAACGAAGGGAATTAATTTAACTACCGAATAGAAAAAATTAATGAGTTGCTAAATTAAGATGAAGTTAAAAAAAATCCCAGTAAAACTGGGATTTTTATTTTTGGGTAACTTACGCTGCTGAAGTCGTTTCCCAATTGGATACTTCTTCAGGTTTTTCACCGCGAGCTTGTTGTTGTTTAACGAATTGTTGATATAACTCTTGCACACCTTGAGTTTTAGCATAATGAATAGGACCGCCACGGAATGGTGCGAATCCTGTGCCAAAAATCATACCTGCATCGAGTAAATCATCATTTTCCACCACACCTTCACGTAAACAAGCAAATGCTTCATTTAACATCCGCAAAACTAAGCGATCCGAAATATCTTCCAAAGGTCGATCATAGCTTTGTTCAGGTTTAATCGGTTTACCACGTTTATCGTATTTATAAAAACCTTCACCTGTTTTACGGCCTAACTTTCGTTGTTCAACCATTTCAATAAGCTTAGGTGGAATGGGTGCATCGAAATATTTGCCTAAGTGTTTAGCAACGGATAAACACACATCAAGCCCAACAGTATCAGCAAGTGTAATCGGACCCATCGGCATACCAAATTGAGTCATGGCTTTATCAATTGCTGTCATGGGAACGCCTTCGTTTATTAAATTCATGCTTTCAAGTAAATAAGGCATTAAAATTCGATTAACTAAAAACCCAGGACTGCTTTTAACTGGCAAAGGTAACCGGTCTATTTTGCGTACAAAGCTAATCGCTTGCGCAAGAATTTCAGGGCTAGTTGCTTCACCTTTTACCACTTCAACCAGCAACATTTTCGAAACAGGATTAAAGAAATGAATACCAACTAAACGCTCGGGATTATTTAAAACAGTATTGATTTCATCGAGTGGGATACTTGAAGTATTAGTCGCCAAAATCGCTGATGGCTTAGCTTTTAATTCAATATCACGAAACATTTTTTGCTTTATCGCTAAATCTTCAACAACTGCTTCGATGATAATATCCGCTTTGTAAACACCATTTCCTTTTACATCAGGAATAAGCCTATCCATCGCCTGCTGAACCAAGTGCTTATCTTTTAATTTATCTTTATATAACGCATGGGCTCGCTTAATAGCAGGTGAGATAAAACGTGGCTCTAAATCTTGTAAGGTTACCGTTAAACCTTGCATGGCACACCATGCGGCAATGTCACCACCCATAGTGCCCGCACCAATAACATGAATATGTTTTGCTTTTGATTTAACGTCTTTGGCAAGGCCTTTTAATTTTTCTTGCAAAAAGAACACACGAACAAGATTTTGCGCTGTATCACTAAAAAATAATTTGCCACAGCTTTTTGCTTCTCTTTCATAAGCTGCATCACCTTCAACGCCAACATGCTCCCAATTATCTAAAGCATGAAAAGGTGCGGGATAATGAAGCGGACTAATTTTTTCATTTAATTTTTTTCTTAAGAAGGGCGCAATCATTTGTCGCGATAATTTTTTATTGCTTAACGCTTGCAGTGTGGTTGCTTGATGAGGAGCAGGTTTATTAAGTGCATAATATTTAGCAGCGTGAACTAATTGTCGTCTTGGTACTGCAACATCTACCAGCCCTAATTTCGCAGCTGCTTTTCCACTGATCGTATGGCCAGATAATATCATGTTGAGACCTTGCATAGCCCCAATCAACTTTGGCATACGCACTGTGCCACCCCAACCTGGATGAATTCCTAATTTAACTTCAGGTAACCCAAGGCGGGTTTTGCCACTTTCATCGGCTACTCGATAACGGCATGCTAAAGCGAGTTCCATACCGCCACCTAAACAAAAACCATCAATCATAGCGATGGTAGGCATTTTTAAAGCTTCTAGTTTATTTAAAATATGCTGACCAGAACTTAATGCGAAAATAGCTTCATCAATATCTTTAAATTTTGTGAATTGGGAAATATCGGCACCCGCAATAAAACCATTTTTCTTACCCGAGGCAATAATAACAGCTTTATGCGTTGTATCGTGAGCCAGTGTATCCACAATGTTAGATAACTCTTCCATGACGGCACGATCAATAGTGTTAACTGATGCATTTTGCTTATCGAAATAGAGCCACAAAATTTGATCTTCATCCGTTTCTAACCGCCAATGCTTGTAAGTTTGTGATAAGTTCATTGTACTACCTCGGTTACATTTTCAATTAACATGGCTCCCCCTTGACCGCCACCGATACATATCGTAGCAATCCCCTTCCTTGCATTTTGTCGTTTTAAAATTTCCGCTAAATGTAATGCGATACGTGCACCACTCGCACCCACAGGATGTCCGAGCGCAATTGCGCCACCATCAACATTTAATTTAGTACGATCGATTTTACCTAATGCTTCAGAGCGTCCTAAGTTTTTTTGACAGTATTCATCACTTTCCCAGGCAGCAAGGCAACCTAACACTTGCGCCGCAAAGGCTTCATTGATTTCCCAATAATCAATATCTTCCATGCGCAAGTTATGTTTCTTCAATAACTTATCTGTCGCATAAACTGGACCAAGACCCATTTCAGCAGGATCTACACCCGCCCAGGTTACTTCACTTATTCGTGCAATCACTGGAAGATTATATTTGATCACCGCTTCTTTACTTGCTAAAAGCACCATGGCTGCACCATCGGAAATTTGGGAACTATTACCAGGTGTCACGGCACCAAATTTTTTATCAAAAAATGGTTTTAAGGTCGCTAATTTTTCTACCGAACTATCACGACGAATCCCATCATCATTTAAAAAAACCTCGCCATTGTTAGTAAAAACTGTTTCAAGTTCAGGCATATGTTGTTCATCTTGTGCAGCAGCTGCACGTCGATGACTTTCGTATGAAAATTGATCCATTTCCTTGCGGGTAATATTAAAACGATAGGCTAGATTTTCCGCAGTTTGCCCCATAGTGAGATTTACGAGTGGGTCAGTCAAACCTTTCAATAAAGCAATGACCGGTTTGAGAAAATAAGGTCTAAATTGGAGCCATTGTTTTAATTTGTCTTTAAAGGTTCGCGCGCTAGCAAGTCCTGCTAACCAATTTGTCATGTTATCATTATAAAGAAGCGGTGCTTTACTCATTGCCTCAGTACCACCAGCTAGCACTAAATCATAACGTCCCGTTGCGATATCATTCGCTGCGCTATCGAGCGCTTGCATGCCTGATGCGCAATTACGTTGCACAGTCCATGCAGGAACATCTTTTCCACATCCTAACCGAATACCAATAACCCGCCCAATGTTGGCTTCATCCGGACTTGGCATCACACAACCAATGACCACTTCCTCGATGTCCGTTGGGGAAAATGTTTGTCGATTAAGCAATTCACTTCCAGCTTTAACTGCTAAATCAGAAGCAGAAAAAGGGCCTGGTTTTCCTTTTGCTTTCAAAAATGGCGTGCGCGCTCCATCCACGATGTACACATCACGCATCAACGAAGCATTATTTCCAATCATGGCATTTCCTTCCTTATCATTAGGCAAGCACTGTATTCAAATCGAATGAAAATTCGTTTACTTTGATAATTTCATCTTTCAAATGATCATAATCACTTAAAATACGGCTTTCATCTGCAGTGATTATCCCAGCAGTTTCTGCTGCTGCTATTTTCTGAGCAAATGAACTACGACGTGATACCAAGCCTGTTTTAACAACTTGATTTAATTTTTTCCAAAGCGGTTCCACTTGGGTAATGAGTTCAAGCGCTTGATCGAGTCGCGCAGTAAGTTCATTTGGATTGTTGCTCTTATAACAAAAAGCGGTGAGGCGCTCACGTAATTCAGAGGGATGGAGCATTGCTGGTAATAAATTTTTACCCTGTTGATCTGTCGGCTTATAATAAGCTTGACCATAAGGAAATACGAGTGCACGTAACAATTTACCAAGAATACGATTTGGATAATTATTTAATAATTCATCAATCGCAACTTGAATTTTTTGCAAACAATCTTGCAAAACCCAGCAAACATAAGGGACATCTGATTGCGGTTCATTTTGATCATGAAAATATTTTAAAACTGTAGAACCTAAATAAAGCTGACTTAATATATCGCCCAAGCGTGCCGAAATTCTTTCACGACGTTTCAAACTTCCACCTAATAAAATTAAGCTGATATCAGCTAACAAAGCTAAAGCAGCACTCATCCTGGTCAATTGCCGTTGATATTTTTTTACAGCAGAGCTTTTGACTTGAGACGCATTAATGAATTTACCCGCAGTTAATCCGTAAGCTAAATTGCGAATAAAATTATCGGTAAAAAATCCAATGTGTGACATCAAGACTTTATCGAGGGCAGCAATATCTGGTGCTTCCGCCGAGATTAATTCAACTTCCCGTAATAAGTAAGGGTGGCAACGAATAGCACCCTGGCCAAAAATAATGAGATTACGGGTAAGGATATTAGCACCTTCAACCGTAATGCTGATCGGCACCGCGAAGTAAACGTTAGCAAGAAAGTTTCTTGGACCTGCTTGAATCATATGACCGGCGTGCACATCCATTGCATGCGAGACCACATGTCGTGATAATTCTGTCATATGATACTTTGCGATAGCAGAGGCTATGGAAGGCTTGACCTTAAGATCAACTGCTCCAGCAGTCATAATCCGCGCCGCTTCCAATAGATAAGTATAGCCGGCAATATCACTAAGTGATTCTTCGATTCCTTCAAAGTTGGCAATGGCAGTATTAAATTGATGACGGACCTTGGCGTATGCGCCCGTATAACGATAAGTGATTTTACCACAAGCTGTTGATAGCGCAGGTAAGGAAATAGATCGACCAATGGAAAGGCATTCCATTAACATGCGCCACCCTTGCCCCGCCATTTCTTCGCCACCAATAATCCAATCTAATGGGATAAAAACGTCTTTACCACGTGTAGGACCATTCATAAATGCAAGTTGTAAAGGAAAATGTCGCGATCCTATTTCAACCCCTTCATGACTTGTGGGGATTAAACAGAGTGTAATGCCAATGTCATCTTTATCACCCAATAAGTGGTTCGGGTCATTGAGACGAATGGCAAGACCCAATACTGTTGCAACGGGTGCCAAGGTAATATAGCGTTTATCCCAACTTAAACGGATCCCAAGAACTTCTTCATTATTATAAATACCTTTACACACCACGCCGCTATCTGGAATCGATCCCGCATCGCTGCCAGCTTCCGGTGCAGTTAGAGCGAAACAAGGGATTTCTTCACCCGTCGCAAGCTTGGGTAAATAATATTGCTTTTGTGCTTCAGTTCCATAATGAATGAGTAATTCTGCAGGCCCTAAAGAATTTGGCACCATAGTATTGACTGCAGTACTAACACTACGCGAAGCAATTTTAACCACAATCGTGGAGTGCGCAAGCGCTGAAAAACCTAAACCACCATATTCTTTGGGAATAGCCATGCCAAAGAATTTTTCTTTTTTTAGATAATCCCACACATTGGCGGGTAAATCATGAAGGTCATTAACGATTTCCCAATCATTCACAATCGAGCAAAGATGTTCAACTTGCGTGTCTAAGAATTTTTTTTCTTCGTCACTTAAGGTTGGTTTAGGAATACTATAAAGTTGCGGCCATTGGGGATCGCCAGAAAAAAGTTCTTTTTCCCACCAGGTATTTCCTGCTTCAATGGCTTCTCGCTCAGTATCACTAATGGCAGGCATTTGCGCTTTAAGATGTTTTAAAGCGGGCGTTACAATGTGACGTTGGCGCAATTCGTGCAAATTCGCAAACAACGCAGCCACTAAAAACAATAGCCAATAAATAATAAGTAAAGGCCAAGCTGGCGTTAAAAAAATTGTAACTAATAATAATGAAATACCAATGAGGGTGGTCCAGCGAATTACCGAGAGCTTATAAAATGCAGCAATGCAAACCAGACCCAGCATCACAAATACACTAATGATACTAGCCATATCCATACCTTCCTTTTCCTAACGAATTAATATGCTATTTTTACGAAACGGATGCCATTCGAGGCCAGAGTATAACGGCATATTTAGACTAGGGGTAGTTTTTTTTGGGCGGGTGTAAAAAGTGTATTTTATCGATTTTAAAGAAAAAAGTCATGAACTTAGATTAAAATTAATTCGCCTCCTTTGAGCTTTTCCAATTTCTAGCGTGGAGTGCATTAGATCCGGTAATGGGGCAGTCTAGTTTTAATTTTGATCAAAATAAGATATACTTTGGCTTACATTAAAATAACAAATTCAACACATGACAACCAATCATCGCGCACTGACTGAATTAAGTACCCATATTAACCAGAATCTTTCTAATGAAACAGTAAAATTAGCTACGATTAATGGTTTAATACAATCACGTATAGCAGAATGTACAGGCCTGAGCGCGCGAATTAATGCAATTGAAAATGATACTATTAATATTAATGATTCGTTCATTTGCAACCATATAACTTTCTGGCAAAGTGAGTTACAAAGTCTTTTTGATTTATCCTATCCTTCTGTCAGACAGGGCTTCCTCAGCCATGCCAACTTTATCAAAATCGACTCTAGCAAATGCCCTTGTGAAGATTTTACCAAGCTTATGGGCACCTTTTTAGATTTGCATGATGAAATTACATTACTTGCTAAAGAAAATAATTCCAAAAAACTTAATTTCATTTATTCACTATTATGGTTGAATACAGAGCTCATTGTAGATGTAAATAAGATTGCCAAAGAAGGCTATTCCCCGCAGGGTATTTCCGAAGTCTCTTACGCACCTAATATTGCCTCAGAAACAGTTAAGCTACTGAGAGCATTAAAATGCAAAGTTGCAGGCAATCGTTACGAACACGATTTTAATGCCATTATGACTTTTAAGAAAAATTGCTGTATCCCCTCAGCTCCCATCAATTTTGCAAGGGCAATTGGAGCGGTATTAATTAGCGCGATAGGATTGAGCGTTGGTATCGCCATTGGGATTGTTATTAGTTTTATAAATTTAAGTGAAAAACCTTTTATTAACAGCTTGCATAACGGCTTTCTCATGGGCCCTAATGTAATGGGTATCACTCGGACTTCTACCTTTATTGATTTTTTATTGTTCCGTCCAGGACCATTGGAATTGAAAGCAAGAAGGGTTATCGCTGAAGCTCAAAAATTAATTGCAATGCCAGAAGGCACCAAACGACAAGTTGATTCTCCGCGATCTACTCTAGCACGTTGACCAAACACGAGGTGTTTAGGTTACAATGGCCATTGTTATAAATAACCCCCTTCTTCAATCCGCAGGAATGCCACGATGATGCAAAGCAAAACTCCAAGTATTGTCATAGTCGGAGGGGGCGCAGGTGGCTTGGAGCTCGCAATTTTGTTGGGTCATCATCTAGGGAAGAAAAATAATGCGACCGTAACACTTATTGACGCATCCCCTACGCACATTTGGAAACCCTTGCTGCACGAAATTGCAGCTGGAACGATCTCACCCGAGGATGAATTAGATTATCTTTATTGTGCGAGCAATAATTTTTTTCAATTCTCGCTTGGCACCATGCAAAGTTTGAACCGCGATATAAAAACCATTGAATTGGCGCAAATTCTTACGCCTGAAGAAACAGGATACATTCCTCAACGTGAAATTGCTTATGATGTTTTAGTAATGGCAGTGGGAAGCGTTGCCAATGATTTTAATATTCCAGGGGTAAGAGATCATTGCATCTTCCTCGACAATCCTGATCAAGCGCGTTTTTTCCATCAAAATTTACTAAAAAACTTGATGAGTTTATCCCATCAAACAGTTATGCATAAAAAATTTAATATTGCGATTGTAGGCGGTGGCGCAACCGGGATTGAATTAGCAACAGAATTACACCATGCCATCCATATGATTCAACATTATGGAGTCGATTTAAACCTTCAAACTATTTCTTTTACTTTAATTGAAGCCGCTAATCGCTTACTTCCTTCCTTACCCGAACGTTTATCTAGCATGGTACTCAAAGAATTAGAACGATTAGGAATTAAAGTTGAATTAAATGAAAAAGTTTCAAAGGTTACAGCTGAAAGTATAGAGACAGTATCCGGAAAATTAATTCCAGCTAACATTAAAGTTTGGACTGCAGGCATCAAAGCGCCTGAATTTTTACGTCACTTGGATGGTTTAGCCGTCAACTATATTAATCAATTAATAGTTAATTCAACATTACAAACGACGGTGGATAAAGATATTTTTGCGCTCGGCGATTGCGCAAGTTGTCCGCAAAAAAATTCACATCAGTTCGTACCACCTCGAGCACAAGCAGCGCATCAACAAGCTATTTTTCTAGCGAAAACTATTCCTCTTTATCTAACGAACAAACCACTCCCTGTTTATTATTATCGTGACCATGGTTCTTTAATTACGCTAAGCCAAAATCAGGTTATTGGAAATTTAATGGGTAGGATCACTGACAATATAATGATTGAAGGTTTCATCGCACGATTACTGTATCGATATCTTTACAAACAGCATCAGTCTGTTTTACATGGTCGTTGGCGCACACTTCTTCTCACCTTGGCTAATGCGCTCAGCAAAAAAACAAGGCCAAGGCTTAAATTACATTAATAACCTGGTTTAAAATGCACGAAGTCGATTCGGTAAATAACTTTCCAAAATGATATTTTTCATTATTATCCAATGTTACACTTTCCTCGCTTTACCATCTTTGACAGTATATTTTTTTTATTAGATACGGAGTGAATATGTTTTTAGGCATCATACAAAAATTTAGTGCTCTATTATTATTAGCCGTAACATCCTTTTCTTATGCAGGAGCTGGTGACGATAAAATACCGTGCCCCTCAGTTAGCACTATTCAACAAGCTGCTAACAAAATTGATACAGCTGGACGGAATGACACCGGCTATGTAGCAAACTCATCAAAACCAGCTTTTTCTACAAGCCATTATGCATGGGTGGTTTCTGTATATGGTCTTGAAGTGTGCTTTCCGAATGAGGCAAATATAATTGCGCGAGGAAAAGAAGTTATACACCAAACAACCACTATAAATGCACCTTATGCTACACGCTTCAGCGACACGGTTGTCTTTTGCACTTATGGCCCTGCAGATGTTATGGCAGTTGGATTTTATAAAGACAGTTACGCACTTCCAAATTTCACTGCAATGAAGTTTAAACGTTAACATCTAGTTGGATTTTTTTAATTGTTAAAGAAAAGGGATTGCAAAGACCCAGCTCGTGTCGCATCCGCTTACTTATAGAATTGATCCACAGAAAGATGACTCGCGTTGTTTTATCGTAATGATTAAAAGATTTAACAATTGCAATGAGCGCTATATCTTAATTATTTAAGCAGACCTTTAGGACAATAAATTAATAGGCTTATGTCTGTGGTGGCCGCTGAATGGCTAAGATTGAATAGATTTCGCATTTAATGAATAAAGCGCTTAAAAGAGTTCGTTACAATGATTTGCATTGTAACTTAGGTGGTACCTTTGGGTTTGCTCATTAATTTAATCGCGTGACTTTCATGAGCGGATTGATTTCGAGTTAATACTATTAATTTTTGTTTAATGATATTCAACTCTATGCCGTTTTTGGCTCGTTTTTTTAAAATCTTCTTAATTTGATGGGCGGTTTTCTTCATTTATTTATCTCATTAAATGAGACGTAGGAAAGTTATTGAGCGCTCAATTTCCGTGGTCTCTGAATAATATTTATTAATATTTTCAAATATTTGCATCATGACACGTTACTCATTCCAGTGTACAGTGTAAATATTAAACAAATATGAAGATTGCTATGTAAAACGCTGAGGGTTACCTTAAATAAATTTTCTTTTACGAGAGCTACCCATGCGTATTTTAAAAGTGGCTTTAATTATTTGTTGTTTTTTACAGTCTTTACAGGCGCAAACCCTACAACCTCCACTAAGTTGCCCGGAATTTCCTTTTTTTCAACCCAAGACCGGTCCCCTGGCACTCGTGAACTGTGATTTTCATCACGCTTATGAAAAGCGGATTAATCAAATAAAAAGTACATTTGGTACTGTGGGAGGTCGACCGATTATTTTAAATCTAGGTGGTATATTAATTTTAAAATACAAAGGCAAAACTGAGACGGTTGAAATTACACCTGCTGAATATCAAGAAATTAAAGCTTATGCGCATAGCGCATTTAACATCTTTTTAACCCTAACCCAACAACCCCCCGGACATTTAAATAATAAAATAAAAGAAGAATTACAGCTTATGAGTAAACATGTAGCACAAGCAAGCGCCATGTTGCCTTCTCTACACCTATCATCGGATGCTAAATTCACTTGTGCGACGATTGTAAATATGACGCAACAATTTTTGGAAAAAGTTATAAGTAAATCAAAATGGACGCAATCAGATTTAACCACGTACTATACTGCTGTCCGTCCTTTTCTTTTTAAAGCTATTAAAATAGTGAGTGCCATTGAATTAACCCTACTCAATAATAAAATTGAACATTGGCTAAGTAAGATGCCTGCCGACGATATAAAAAAATTAGGTTTAATCATTGCCGTCTCACATCAAGCTCGTGCCCAAGAAATAAGTTTGCAATATTTCAGTAAAAGATTTGGATTGCATTATGGCGAAGGCGCCATGTCTGAGAATGGGTTTGTTGTCATTGAAGATCAGTTTGATGAGAAAGCTGCGTATAATCTCTTAGCCCGTCATTACCTTGATCGAGAGGCAGCTGCGGTCATTTTTAATGATCCTGCGCGATTACAGCGTGACTTACAAGCAGATGCTGCAAAGGAAATTTTAGAGAAACCTCCTGTGAACAATAATGTAAAGCTCGTTGCCTAATGATTGATTCAAGGTAAGCGTTGTGATGCCCTGTAGGCAATAAAGACCAAAGAAATTATTGCACCTCTTCCCTTCAAGGATAGGCCACTTTAGATCACACAAGGCTTGCTGGTGGTATGATCACTACGTGCATTAATAATGGTTGCAGCTTATTTTATAACTAATGAATATTAAGAGTTAAAACTCTATTACATTGAAATAGACTGACGTATTTAAGAAAAGATGAAGATTCAAGTGTTTAACAAATTATAAGGGGTTGTCACTTCACCCTCTTTTCAGCAAAATTACTTTAATCAGCATTCATTTATGTATTACTTGGATAAGGAAAAATTTTATTTAGTTTGATTAGTCAAGGGATTGCCAATTCTTATACAAAATCGCTTTGTTTTTATGCGGTAAAATAATTAAATCATAAAAAATAAAACGAGCGTGGTCATGGATATTCTTAAGAGAATAGCTTTCGGTACACTCAGTATTATCTTTCTTACGATAGCTGCACCACCAGTTTTTGCTGCCGAGTGGGAAAATGAATTTTCTAATGATTCAGTCAGTAGCTATAACGCGGATCAAGATTATTATTCTTCTGCAGACGCTAGTGCAGAATTAGAAAAAGCTTTCCCAAGTGAAGAATTCGCCAATGAACATTATCAACAAGAACCTCCCCGGAAAGCGCATCGCCGTATAGCAAAACAAGTATCTCAGCAAGAATCCTTTCAAGAAGAAGATGAATACATGCAAGTGGCAGATCGATCACGGATGTCCCGCCGTATTGCCTCCCCCGGGGAAAAACTCATTGTGGTTGATCCGCATACGCATAGCTGGGCTGCATATAGCAGTAGTGGTCAATTATTGCGATCTGGTATTGCTTCAGCAGGAGCCAACTGGTGCCCCGACATAGGACGTTCATGCCGCACTCGCTCGGGTAGCTTTCGAATTTTCTCGCTCGGCAGTCGTGCCTGCAAATCAAGTCGATATCCTTTGCCGCGCGGAGGGGCGCCCATGCCATATTGTATGTTCTTCAATGGCAACCAAGGGTTACATGGCTCAAACCAGTTAGCAAGACGCAATATGAGCCACGGATGTGTTCGGATTAGTGTTGAGGATGCTTATTGGCTTCGTCATAATTTTGCCACACAGGGTACGAAAGTCATCGTTAAACCTTATTAACGTGGCCCTAATCATGCATACGTTAATTTAGCTACGTTAAGCACAACAATTACTAGGCTGGATGGTAATACGAGGATTTGCAGATACAATGACTTTATAATGGAGGTTGGTTCCCTAACGGAAACCAACCCATAGCGAACTAGAGTGTTATTTCAGCTTTCTTTTTACTTTTTCCGCGCTTCTTTGCTACGCCCCGCTTAGCACTTCCCTTTTTTGCCACTTTCGATTTAGCTTTACGTTTACTTGTTTTAACACTTGTTGACGTTAGTTTTTTACGTTGATTCGTTTTACGAGATTTTGCTTTTTGCTTTTTACGCGGAGATGCTTTTTTAGTAAGAGACTTTGTTTTACTACCCTTAGCTTTTTTAGCATTTTTAGCTTTCTTACCTTTCTTAGCTTTTGCTGCTGCTGATTTAGACCGCCGTTTAGGCGTCGAGGTGGTAATAGACTTCAAAAAATCTTTCAAGCTTTTGACAAGGCCTTGGTCTTCCTTGGCAATTGCGTGCTTACTGTTTGCTTTAGTCATGACTAGCTTCCTTACTTGTCGGTTATATGATTTTACATTAAAAATACTATTATGAATAATTTTTTTTTTGTAAAGCTGTTTATTTACCGAAAAGCATGGATGAAAGGAAAATAATCGCTTCAGCTTCGAGAACTTTTTAAAAGTGGAATTCAAAAAATGAATGACAATCTAGGGCACGGTCGTCTGAAAAAATAGGAAGGTCAGCGTTTGGAGAGTTTTTGAAGTCCCCTGCTGCAAAGATAGGAGTTACTTAACTGCTCACAATTGAAAACACTATCATACATTTGCGGGCCATTTGACTTGTATTGGTAATCATGAAATGGATCACCCCTATTATTTTTTTAAACCTCCACTAACTTTTCATCCGGCAAAAAGCTTTGACGCAGCAACATTAACCAAAAAATGAGGGGTCCACGCAACTGCGAACCCCTCTCAAGCTAACAATTATTTAACTATCCCCTAAAAACTGGCTTAAGAACGCTTACCCATCGGCGTAATACCGACATATGGTTTAGGGATCGGTAGCTCTCCTTCTTCTGCTTTTTTAAAAGCAACAATAGAATCTTCAAAAAACAAACGGATTAATGACAAAGTAATATAAGGTTCAAGCACGAGAGACTGACTATTTATGGGCTTCCATCCACAAGTGAGCCTATCATAAACCTCATCCCACGCCGCAGTTGCTGCAAAGCCTTGGACCTTTTTAGATGAAAAAAGTGCATGTGTGTTTCTACCAGAATTTAAATCTTGCTCATCTTGATCGTAACAAACTTTCAAATAATTTTTTAAAGCACTCAGTGTGACAATTTTTTCTTTGGCTTCATCTTGCCCTGCAGTAACTGCCGCGACAAATTTATCCCATCTTTCTTCATTAATGCTGCCATCGGCATTCCAAATTCGGGTCGTACCCATATGAAGATGATGGGCATAGCCATTCTTTTCATCGGGCTTAAAGTTTCCCTTAGAAACAGGGCACGTCCATTGCTTACTGGCATGCGTCGCATTAAAGGTAGCTATTATCGTTCCTTTAATTGTTGCGTGCACCCCGTGTGCTTTTTTGAGACCCTCCGCTACGGTTTGTGGAGAATAAGATGTGTCACCGTTTGAAAAAGGTACCGGATGTTTGCCTAGCGCTGAGAGCATCGTAGAAGTTGATTGTCTATCCTGCATTGTTGATCCTTATCAATTTATTGTATTTTTAAAAGTAGAATGAACAACCGAAAAGATACGTATAAAAGAAAGAATTGAATAATATTCTTTAATTATAGTTAGTATTGAAATTTTTTATAGGTAGAAATGGACTAAACAGGAGCCTGTCGATTTGCCCTTTGCATTACTTCTGTTGAAATCGTTTTGACAATAAATTTGGAATAAATGACATATACTGCAATAATTAATGGAAAATACAATATGAATATCGGAAGCCAGCCTATTAATTGTGTGAGTCCATTGATAAGCGCAACAGGAGTGAAAGCAAGAATAATTAGTCTAACACGTGCTTTATAATCTAGTTTCAAGACCTTTAGCTTTCTACCACTAGCACCTAACCATGCAATTAATAAAACTAATAATAAATAGATAACAAACTTTATAATTAGGAATAAAAAGAAAAACACCATTAACGTGATAAATTTGATAAATCCAAACATAACTTGAACTTCGTTTTTGTTTATCGTTAAGTATGCCTGTTTTAATGAGATAGGCAATGCCTTTACCTTATAATCAATTGAATCCTTTATAAAAATAGTGTTCTTAGTAATCAATAGTTTCGCTTTGTCATTCGCACTTAAAGTATTATATTTTCCTGAAGTGTCAATAATAGCGACTATATTTTTATCTTTATCGTAAAAAAAATAAGGAACCGGTTCTTTAATAGAAAGATTATTTTTATAAATATATAAATTAGGCATTTGATCCGTTACTGCACTGAGACTGACTAATGTTCTTTTAGCCGAATTGTTTTCTATAAAATGATCTGAGGAAAAATAAGCACTGATTCCTGCTAATATTAATAAATTAAATAGACCAAAACCTTTCCATTTAAATGCAACTTCTCGATAAAAGCTTTTGGAATAAAAAGATAAAATGAAAGTCCGTAAAAAATTTCTTTTCTTCTTAAAAAATATAAATTGTTGAGATAAGCGCTTGCTCCAAATAATGGCGCTTAATATCCCCATTAAAATAATGAGAAAGTACCCGCTCAATGAACTTAAACCCGAAAGTGCATCAGCTGGCATCGAATCACTCATAAGCATTCCAAATGTCGTAAGGATAAAAAGGTACCTAGCAATGTTTAAACGGAAAAATAAAAGAATAAGCGAAAAGGGAAATAGCAGGGTACTCACCATACCTATTCTTTCAAGGTAAATATTCTGAATGGGTTGACTAGATAGGAAATCCTTAAACATGGTTGGCAGGAGGGGATCCGAATAAACGTTTACAGCAAAGCTTAAGATAAATGTTAGCAATGTAAGAAAAGATAAAATTTTTAAATTTATATTCGTAGCCAGATTGATTGTGCGGGAAGGCTTTACTAATTGATTGGTTGGGTCACTGTAGATAAGACCGACTATAATTCCCAATAAAATAATAGTGAAATCATCAAAAAATGAAATCCATTCTGGCACTGCACGTACCCCTAGCAGCAATAGAATGATTGGCAAAACCAAGACTACGATAGTAAATACTCTTTTATAAAAACATTGGCTACGGAATATTCCGACCGACGCTACTGCTAAGAGGCATAAAACAGAGGCAAGGCAAAATAAAGCATAGGGCCGGAGAGGATTACTGGCCATATAATTCAAAAGATTTATAGGTAATGTAGGCTGTAAATAGGCATATGCCAAAGCAGTACTGGCAATGAGGAACCAAAGCGTAATGATTAAAAATTTGACAATTCTTTGACTAGACATTCGGAATGCAAGACCCAGGGCGGCGGAAATTGAAATATTATAATTCATTAAATTATAAATGCAACAAATAATGT
The DNA here is from genome assembly GCA_013816845.1 of Gammaproteobacteria bacterium. Classification (NCBI taxonomy): domain Bacteria; kingdom Pseudomonadati; phylum Pseudomonadota; class Gammaproteobacteria; species Gammaproteobacteria bacterium. The sequence continues at coordinate 500,063 of JACDDU010000001.1, read as the reverse complement.
ACAGTTACGGCTAGGGAGTGTTCAATGACAACACAAAGGTTCATACTTTGCCTAAGTTTCAATAGGGTATATTTAAGCCTTTAATTTACAGGATTAACTTTTTGGTACCAAACCTTGCCGTTGAAAATAATGAATGGAGCGATCCAAAGAACTGCGGGAATTGGTTTGAAATAAAAGACAACGCCAATTATAGTTAATGATATTCTTACTGTTTTTCGTTTCTTTAATCAGTTTTGATTTAGTGTTTTCATCGACACTGTTGTCTTCGAGAATATTGATTAATACATCGTAATAACATTGTTTCAAGGCTCGAACATGTCTTTTGTCGCGCGAAGAAATATTGTGGTTAAAGAACAAGCTTGAAGTTGATTTAAATGAACGATCATCGTCTGAAGTAACCGAGTCCGCACGATGAGTAACAGATACAAAAATTTCCTGCAATAGTTTTAAGCGGTCACTATTACTCATATCAACTTTCATAATATTACGGATATGTTGAGCGCAATAGCTATACGTTAAGTCTGTATTAGAATGTAAGTAGTTTTCTAAAGTTGTCTTAATTGATTCAACATTTAAAGTAGTTCCACTTTGTCTAGTAACATCATCTGAACTGGAAATTTCTTCAACTGTGTCTAATGGTGCGTGAGGGGTATCAATATTCTTCTGGGTTAGGTCAATATTTGCATTTGTCTTGCTATCCGTAATAGTGGGATGCGAGGATGAAATTTCCCTTATACTCTTAGCAAGATCCTCCTCTCGTAATAATATGGCCTGTCTCTGCTGTTTAACTTTTTCTCTTTGAATATCATTCTGACGCTTTCTTCCATCTCGATCAGCACAGTCTTTTTCAACCTTTTGTATTAATCGAAGTCCATCTAAATTTTGCTTTTTGTCAGTTGCACTTTTTCTCGCTTTTATCCGGTGCGCTCGGATATAAGAAATATCCTCAAGCGGCGAATTTGAGTTTTGAGCATACGTAATTAATGCTTTAATCCTCTGCTTGGAACTTATTGGGTAAGTTATTAATCTGATGATATTTTTTTGAATAAGAGCATTTGATTCGCTTTTTTTGAAAAGATCAGCCAATTTCCCCAAGTCATCTTCAGCGAGGTTTGCGTTGCTCAATAAGCCATTACTAAATATTGATGTTAGCAAAGTGTTTAAATAGTGATTATCGAAATTATTATATTTAAAAACAAGCGCTAGGAAATGATACTGTCTTGTAGGTAGGTTGGCTGTTTGCTGAATCGCAAGTAATAAATGTGAAGTATTACTTCCTTGCAGGGAAGCAAATTGGTTCACAAATTGGTATAAATGGGCATTGGGGATGGATATAGCGAGAAGATGAAGTATTGTAGGATTAGGATCTTTAGCATAAATCGATAATAAGTCATTTAAAATGGCGTAATCTAAAGTACTTAGATAAAAATAATCTTTTAATGTGATATTTTCCCTTTTAATATTTTCTAGACTTTTCTGCAATAATATTTCAATGGTATTGATTAATTGCTTGGAAGCGGCTTGATTACTTATTCTTTGTTTTTTATATTGTGCTTCAGCTTCTAAAGAGTCTTTAAGCCCGCGAAGGAGACTACTTCGCACTCTTCGATCTTTATTTTTTAGTGAATTAAAAAAATCAGGGTCAGCGGGTAAGTACGGAGAGGTATGGTCTATCTTTGCAATTTCACCTCTCAAACGCGCGATATGCTTTAATATATTCTTCTCTTCAGTCAAGACGATAGCATCTTTTTCTTTAATCTCTAAAAGAGATAGACGTGCTTGTTGATAATTAAAAAGTAATGTTTCAATTCTATCCAATTCACTGGGGTCAACTTTATCGAGTTCGTCAAACAATTTAATGAAACATTTAAGAAAAACTATGGATTTAGAGAATGTAGCATAATTTTTTTGTACTTTTTCTCGATCATTCCTTTGAGCAATAAAAATTTGAAATTTCTCATCAATTAAAATAAGAAATAGATTTAAAATATTTCTAATCTGCACACAGGTGTTCAGGTTATCAACGTTTAGGTTTAGATTGTTAAAATAGTCAGGATTACATTCGTTAGCTCGAAGCAATTCATCGATTACCTTGTCATCACCCACGATAAATGATTCCAAGCTAACTTTGAGTTCACCAAGGAACTGCTTTGGAATAATAACCTGACGATTAACCTCCCGACTTAAACTGGGATGTAGGGTTAAGCTTTTAACATCTTTAGGATCTAATCGATTATTCATTGTAGGACTCGGATTTATATTAATTATTATAGAATTAGTTTATTAATATAATATTAATGCGGTTTTTATAATTTACTTAAATAAGCTAGGTGAGAATATTAAACGTGCCTTAAGACTCTCTTAATCATGCAAAAAAATGTAAAATTATGAATCATGCACTTATTGTAGAACGGCTCGCGGCATCATTATTGAAACTCTTAAAACATCAGTCTTTTTTGTAACTCTCGTTAGAATGGATTTGAGTCGTTCTTGCGTTATATTTTATTGTAACCCATTTTACGAATGAAATGATTTGGGTAATTCCGACTAAAACTTAACAGAATCTTAATTAGGATATGAATTAAGAGAAAAGTATTAGATTTAAACTTACTGTTCTAGCTTCCGTAAAGGTGTTAATAAAGTCTTAATGGATTGCATGATACGATGAAAAAATTTCACGTTTTGAGGGTTTATAAATGCCATACGAGAACCAGGGAAAAAGTTATAAAGAAAAACAAAATAGATTGAAAGGGGAATTAAATACTGCCCAAAGACCTTCTAAATTTTTATCTAAGCGGTCTCATTCTACTGGAGCAATCTCAAACAGGATTGCAACCCGATCTATAACAGACCCCCGGTCAGCTATTCATGAGCATTTTCAGCATAATCCATTTCCCAAGGATGAAGTATCCCATACGCATCATCCAATAAAATTTTTGAAACCGGGTATAAAAACGACGCTTTTTATGTCGACATTATTTTTTGCAAATTTGACTGACACAATAAGCGCTGCTAGTGTGCAAACGAATGATGATACTGATAAATTACTCAGTCAACTTAACAAGATAACCTTTCCAACCCATAAAACATGCAATAAAGATACTGACGGTGTGCAAGCTCGTAGTATTAAACAAATGGACTATGTCGTAGCCTTGCCTGGAAAAAAACCTAATCATTGCAGTCCTAAAGAGAAAACATATCTGGATGAAACCCGGGTAAAGGAAAGAGAAATTCTAGATGAGGAAGCAAAGAAATTGATGACCTACTATCGAGCAAATTGCAAACCTGAGCAAACAGGGGTCATTGCTTACCATTACAGCATGATGCATCTTAAAATGGCAACAACCAATGAGTTAATGACGATTAATGTCCCTGAAACAAATCAAAAAGTGATACTCGGCATGTGCGATGAAATGGCCCGTATTGCTTTACAAAAAATTAAAAAGGTTAAAGCCTTTGAAGGTTTGCCTATGGGTATATTATCGCAAAAGATTGCAGGTGAAGAAGGACACACGTTAGCCGTTGTGCTGCCGCACAGCAGCAAGGACAAGCAGATTAATTTCAAAAAAGATATCAATATTCAAGGCTTAGCGGAACTTTATCCTAACGCGGTAATTTGTGATTTGTGGAATGGAATTATTTTTCCACTCAGAGATGCTAAAACCTTAAAGCAATTTTCAAAATATATCGAGCATCGATTAGAAGAGCTTTATGGTAAAGAAAATTATGACGAATTGCCAGCAAACCAGAAACAAACCATGATTGCTGATATTTATCGCTACTATACGCATTTTACATCTCACAATTTGCAGGTGCTCAGTAAACCGCAACATGCTTGTGTTAAAGAGGTAAATGAAATATTAGCAGAACGAGAAATACGTACCCCAGGTTTAGGAAGAAAAACTGAATTATAACCCATGCATTGATGTTAAAAAGAAAGGCGAGTTTTAGCTCCGCCTTTTTCATCAAGAAACGTGCTTTATAATCAGCGTTCCTTCTCATTAAGCTATGCGTTAATTTTTCTAAATACCGCAAAAAAAATCTTTTTTCGCCGCATAACCCTGGTTCTTCAGCATTTATTACATTGCATTTGCATGAAGTTTTAATTATTACCGCTACTCTTACTAAGAACCTAAAAAAAATTTGCTTATTAAGTTTGCTTTTTCAATAAATTATGTCGAGAGATAATTCGGTAATTCAAAGCAAAAATAAGATTAGTGCATGGGTTATAACCTAACTTTGGTTGGGGTAAATATTCCATCACCAAGGTTATAATGCTCCAACGTGGGATCCCGGTCTAATTCCTCTTTCCTTATTTGTGTTATTAATTTATTGCAATTAAGAATAGAGTGACGTAACCAGCTCGAATCGTCTTTACATTGTGCCTTTTCTTCAGGTACATCAGAACTTTTGGCTGACCGACAACTTACCCGCGCAAGGTTTTCATATAATTTCGTTTGCTCTTCACAATGATCAATACTTTCTTGATCTTCAACTCGACGCTTAACTTTACTTTTAAAAAACCCAGCCACACCTTACTCCTTACAATACAAATGAATACATATTATTATTGAAGAAATTTTTAAAGTTAGTTTCAAACGATTACGCCGCAGAATTTAATTTATAGTGTTGATGTTGCGTAAAAATTTTAGATTCTTTCGTTTTTCTAACTAACGCAAAAATGATCAACTATTTTAAATTTTGTGAATAACATGGCGAACGTTGTAACGTTTCCACATTACAACCGATAATCCCCTGTGCATTGGGTCCGTAGCTTAAACCCATGACTTTATTGCAACGATTAGACGTTGAAATAACCCAGCTACATATTTTTTTCCCGTTAATATAATTGCTAACTTCAGAGCCCACACGGAATCGCGCACTAAAGAGAAAGCCTTGTGCGGGTAAAACGATATAAGATCCATTTGTTCTAACTATACGTATCACTTGTTCGGTATGATTTTTCAGATACAAACTATAATCTTCAGCATACAAGGGCATAGATAAAGATGTAGAAAAAAGAAAGCTAAATAAATGTAAGTAACGCTTCATGAACAGTTCCTTTGTAATTAAATAGAGCGTGCTTAAGATATCTTATGCGCGGAATAAGTACAAATTTTTTTAAGTTAGAAAATCTCCATTCTAGAAAGCATGCATAGTAATTTTATTCTATACCTGTAGGTTAAGAAACTTCCGGAAGGAAATTCGCTACAATTCGATAAGCTAGGGTATAAATGGGAGCCCTCAAGCCCCCATACACACAATTTAGCTACTTGCTCCCCGAATAATAGTAGTAAAGGTTTTCATGGATAAACCGTCAACAATCATAAAGCGGGGTTGTGCCATGGGTCGAAAGCTTCGATTAGCTGTGCGCGCATCGATACTAAATGCCATTACGTAACCAGCTTTGGATGAGGCTTGCTCTAAATAATGATCATAAATTCCAAAAGGCCAAGCTAATAAAGTGACTTTAATACCGAGTTTATCTTCTAATATTTTTTTTGAAGTTTGTAATTGATCGGATACGAATTGCTCATAAGCACTGCCAGAACGCTTTTTCTTTTCCTTCTTAAAGTTTGGGTGCCAGTAAGTATGGCTTTGTATATCAAAAAGACCAGTCCGTTGTAATTCTTTTAATTCCTCCCACGTCATCGCATTTTTACCTTGTGAAATTGTTTGAGGATATATGAACAAGGTAACGGGAATATTGTATTTTCGTATGATGGGCCACATATAAGTATAGACAGATTGCCATCCATCATCAGCTGTAACGACGACGGATTTAGGAGGTAATGTTTGGCGTGCACCTTGTAAATAGTCTACGACCTCTTTTAGGGGAACGACTGTATAACCATTATCTTTCAACCACTTTATTTGGCTTTCAAATTTTTGTGGGCTCAAGTTCATACTGCCGGGTACAGTAGGATTTAAATTATGATAACAGAGGATCGGAATGTTAATTGTTTGCTCCGCCCATGTAACACATGCCAATAGAGCGGTGAACATAAAAACTAGCCCAGCACAAAAGCGTTTGAAAACTAACATTTAACATCCTCCGTGATTATTACAGTTATCCAACAAACAATCTGATATGTTGTAAGGCTTAGCCAGAACGTTTTGCACGGTATGTTTTTATAAACTTTCTGGCTGGTACATTACAACTTAATAACTCCTTCCCCTCTCCCTTGGCTTCCGTTCCTACGTTAACCATATCTCATGAATTAAAAAATTAACACGATTTTTTATTTAACTTGTATTAGAATTTGTTCCGCGTACTTAAATATTTTTAACAGAGTGCAAATATGGGTTCCACTTAATAAGCTTAACTGAGGCTTCTTCGCTTTTAGATTTAGGCGATACACTGTTGGACGATAATAGTATATAAATTTTTAAGATTTCAAGGTATGACTAAGACATACCTTAATTATTAACCATTAAAAGTTGGAATTTTTTTATGTTTGGACAGCATTCAGGAATAAAGAAAAATGATAAGCATAAAATTCGTGAGCTAATTTTAAATCGACTGGGGCTCAACAATGAGGTAAGTATTTATATTAACCGCAGTCTTTCAAACCCTAACTTCGACTCGCTCGTCATTAGTTTTGAAAAAATGATGGTTTTTCATGCTGTATCCGATGCAAATGGCTACAATAAAGAAAAAACTAAAATTCAGTACCGACAGTATGAGGATATCTATGTTAAACAACTACAAGACTATGTTGCCATTTTACAAGCTGTTGGGTTAAATGCAGCTTATACAACAAAAGATTATGTCGGTAGTGGTAGCGGCTGGAATCCGCACATCAATGTAGAAGGAACCTTAGAAAAAATTTTAAATAAGTTAGACCCTAAGTCGCAAGATGAAATGTCGATAACTCTAGCTGATCTTAAGAAAGAAAATGCCGATTTAAAAAAACAACTAAGTCAATTCCAAAATGAATATAAAACCTCTTCCATCCCACCCTCACCAAGAAGGCGGTAAAACTCATTTTCTTTATTTAGAGATTAAGATGGATGCAGTGGTTAAAATGACATTTTTATCTAATCAATGAGAAGCAAGCGGTATCTTAAATTGTAAAAGGCTTATAGCGTTAGCTAAACCCTTGCCTAAAGAGCCGAAAAGATAAATGCTCCAAAAAAATAATTTTATAATCATTTATAGATTATTTTTCTAAGATTACGCTACAAGTTTTAGCGCGGCTTTTAGAATCTTATTTTTGAGTCTTTAACAAGTAAATACCCGCCACTTCACTTAATATTAAAATTGTCATGGTGGGTATCAAACTTCAATCTAATACTTAGTCGATTGGATGATGCTTAATCCACTATTAAGAATACGACTTTAAAAAGTTAACAAAGCATGCCGTTCCCTGCACAATCAAATTAACTGTTTCGTCCGGATAGGGCTGCTCTTGGCTGTGCTTCAATCGCATCGTTGTCAGCTTTAATACAATTTTCAAGAAAAATCTTAAAACACTTCAGCTCCGCAGCTGGATCTACTTTAAGATGAAACAAATGGAATCGTTTAGGTTTTTGCTCCCCTAAAGAAGTCATTAAAGCATGGTCAATTAAAGTCATTGCTTTCTGCGCATCTAAGAACATGTAAGTATATTTCGCTGTATTAATTATAGCTTCAAGCATGCTGTCTTTATGTTTGAAATCTAAATCAATCAGGTCATGAGACGGAGGGGATGATGTAGCATATTTAAAAGGGTGACAACGAGCCCGATGTGTACCATAGGTTCGCATGTTTTTAGCACTAGGTGTCTCAATACGTCGAGTACTGGTTTCCAAAAGCAATGCTAATTCTCTTGTCTCATGGTGAAGTTGCTCTAGCGTAAAATTACTTTTCATTAAATAATTGCTCCTCATATTGTCTCATTTTTTATTTTTTTTTTTGATAATTTTTTACAGATGAGGAGCATACCTGACTTTATATATTAATCTCAATTTATAAATTGCAAGGAAACGGTCTTAATATCTATTCAAACGTATAGCGTATAAAGAGTTAACGAGATGTGTTAGCAAATTTTCTTTTGAAAGATGGGGAGCAACAACCGTAACAATATAGGAAAGTGCTGCTCCGTATCAGGCAAAGTTATTAGGTTGACGCTTGAAGTTGAGTAATAACTAAGTCAAATCTATTAGCCTGAAAAGTCATATTTTTCCCGTAAACTCTTATTGATTCAATCCCATACTTTTCATTGAGATTGAGAGATGCAACAATTGGACCGTTGCAGTGAGAATTTGTATAAAAATGACCCTCATGCCGCACGGGAACTTTTTCTTCGCTAAAAGGTTTGATGGGATAACATAGGCCAGAAGCATAACTCAGGCTGGATTCAGTATGGTTATGAACAGTAAGAAAAGCTGCATGAGCTGCGAAAGAACAGGTAAATAAGACAATTAAACCAATATATCGCTTAAGCATAATTTTTTCCTTATATGAGTTGAGAATTCTACAATAATTAATAGCGCTTTAAAAGTGCGTGAAAATAACGCCTGTCGTAAGGTTGGAGCCAGTAAGAACTTTGCTAGTTGTAAGCTTATAATTTTAGGCTAACGATTGATTAAATTGAAATTGACGATCGTTATTGACAGCACGGAAAGCCTAACGGATTACAAATATCTTTACGGAAATTGGCGCTCAAAGTTAAAGCTTTCGCGTTACAGAAACTTAATTGTAAGTTTTGAGGCCTGCCCCAACGATCCTATTCAACTTGAGATACCTACACTGTTAATGGCTCGCTCATATGATGGCTAAGTTATACTTTTTAAAGAAAGTCATGTGAACTTTGAATTGGGCTAACTCTCAGATATTATGCAAGCCTTGTTGAGTTTTATGATCACATAAAGGAAATGGATTTTATGCGCGACTTATTTAAAAAGTTTACATTGATTTTCTGTTTATCCACTCTACTACTATCTTACAGCTTTGCTTTATCTCCCCAATCTTCTGGTTATATTCCTGTTAAGCAAGGGAAATTATATTACGAGAAATATGGCTCAGGGACGCCAATTCTCGTATTGCACGGCGGACCTGGCTCCGGATTAGATCACGGTTACTTCAAGCCCCAACTACTCAGTCTTGCTGCAAATTATGAGGTTATTTTTTATGACCAACGCGGTTCTGGAAAATCTTTAGAAACTGGAATGAATCGCGATGTTATCAACCTTCAACAATTTACTGATGATATCGAAACTGTAAGAAAAACATTAGGTTTTAAACAATTTATTTTACTCGGTCACTCTTGGGGCAGCTTGCTTGCCTTGAATTACTCAATCAAATATCCAAACCATGCTGCCAAACTTATCCTCATCGACAGCATGCCAGCAAATTTGTCAGGAAAAATGGCTGCAGCAAACGCTTTAAATCAGCGAATCGAACCTTTCAAAAACGAAATTGCACCTTTAAGTGATTATAATGAACTGCAGAAATTAACTGCTGAACAAATTATTGCCTTAACTCGCAAACTGTTCTCGGTTTATTTTTACAAACCTGAAGATGCTGAAAAATTAACGTTGGATATAACGGTAGAATCATCATTGAGTGGGTTTAAAGTCGCTCAACTGATGATGCAAGACATGTTTGATAATCTATTACCGCAGTTAAACAAACTTAACGTACCGACGACCATTATCCATGGTGAACAAGATTTCGTTCCCTTATGGACAGCACAAGATCTTGCCAAAGCTATTCCTAATGCCAAATTAATTGTGGTATCTCAGTCTGGGCATTTTCCATTTATTGAGAAGCCGGATGAATTTTTCAACACTATATAAAATGAATTTCAGTCTTAGCCGTATTAACAAAAAATAAGTCGGGAACAATCATTCACAATTTGGCCGAACCCGACAGGGAAAAGTTACTCACAGAATCTGTGGATAAGTCTGTGAGTAACCTATCGAAAACTAGTGTAAATACCATATAACTGGGCGTTTACTCGAAAAGCCCATTTAATGCACACAAGTAAAATTGTTCTAAAAATCAATTGCTTAATGATATGATCTGCGCTAAGACGTTGAATCGATAGTGATTGGTAAATGCAACTTCTTTTTGAAATTAATCTGTGAACAAAATTGTTTCTTCTTCGTAGCGAATTTCTGTACCGTAGTGATCTTTAAGCGCACGAATCATTCGATTGACTGGCGCCAATTTAGCCAAGGATGAGGATAAATCATGTGTCCATTGACCCGATTCTAAATTAATCAGAATAGGTAAATGAAAATCGTTAGGTTGGGGATAAAAAGCGAGCATCCATTTTTGGTAAATATCGGCATACTGTTTGCTGTAGATAATTTTCTCAGCCATGGAAGACTTGACTGTTAACCGCATGGAGTTAACATTTACTTCGTAAATATTTAAACTTTCAAGAATTGCTTTTTTTATATCAGGGTACAGGCTTCTAATCGCTGCGGGAGTAAAATCGCTCTCTAAGAAGATATGACGAGAAGGGGCTATCACGTTCTTCCCCTTCAAATAACCCGCTAATGACACGCCCTCACTCGACTCTGCCATCGATTTACTATTATGTTCAAAAGATTTTTCTTCAAGCTGGGCAAGTTCAATCAAGGTTGGGTAAATATCTATCAGGGATACAACATCAGTTACATCCTTTTTAGTCTGCATGGTTGGCTCGCCATATTGGCGGATCGCAAGCAGCGTATGATATTGAGTTAATCCCATTACATCAGTTCCATGACCTGCTGATTGATTAACAGTTTCGTCAGTTTCACTCGGATAAAAATGTGGCATGGGTACGTTTGTTGTGGAAAATAAATTTTCTTCCGTTAAGCGATCGCCATTGAGCATCAAAGCTTCACCGTGGTCGGATAGTAGAACTACTACTGCTTTTTCTAAAAGACCCTCAGCTTTAAGGAGTTCAAAAAAATTGGCTAATTGAGAATCCAAACGCGCAATGCTGGTTTGGTAAAGTTGTAAGGGTGTTTTGACCGGAGAGAAAGCTCGCCAATGGTAAGGATAATGCGGCAAGCAAAAATGAGCAGCGATAAAAACGGGTCTTTGCTTGATTTTTCCTAAAGCCGATTGAATACGCTTTAAAAATTGATTGGGATCATAAGCGAAAAACACACCCCGATTGGCATAAGTATAAGGAAATAAGAATGCGCCAAGCTGCGTATTGAGCAACAGATTTGATAATGGAAAATCATTGAAGCTCCCCAAAATGAAATCATTAATACCCATGGGTGGTGCAATAATATGTTGAAAACCTAAACTTTTATCCATATTGCTAAACCGTGTTTCATCTGTTGCATACACCGTGGCATAGCCTGCTTTTTGAAAGCGTATAGGCAATAACGTTTTAAGATCTAATGATTCAAGCTTGGCGAGGTTAAAACGAATGCCTGACTGTTTGGGATATTTTCCAGTAAGCAAGCTTATCCATGAAGGAAAGGTTCGAGCAATGGGTGTGATGGCTTCACTGAAAACGGTTGCCTCAGTTAAAAATTGATCAATAAATTTTGTAGGCGTATCACTGCCAAAAAACCCAACGACATCAGGCCGTAAGGAATCAATGCCAACAATAATCACATTAGATTGTGGGGTGAATAAACCTGGCTTTTTCGGCATCGGTGCGATTGAAGCTAGATAAAGCCCTATCCACACGCTACTCGCAATGAGCATTGTTTTAGGATAAGTACAAATCCAATAGACCATACTTGCAATAATAATAATGCAACTTATTCCAGAAAATAATAAAAAACCGACGGTCACGCGGGTTTCAGTTGTAAGGAAAACTCCCATTAAATGAGCATAATTGGAATGGGGATAATAATATTGATTTGCAATCAGAACGTTCAGCCAAGACCATATAAAAAGTGCAATACTTAACTTAAAGTCAAAATGAATAGGAAGATTAAATAGCTTTCCTATACTTATGGTACAAAACAAAATGATGCTGACTAGCAAAAAGTGTAAAGCAAGTTGAACCATTAAAAAAAATAAATAGTCAGGAAAAACACGCCAAGGAATATTCAGATTCGAAGAGATAAGACTAAAATCGTTGAGATAAGTTTGATTACATTGAATAAAAAAACTTATCTCAAACAAAATACAAAAAACGGTTAATGTAATAAGAGGAAAGAATAACCCTCGTATTGATCTACCCGTGCGTACCATTTGATTGTGCGTAAACATCATCTTTAGGTTTATTTACTCGGGCTAATTCTTCAGTCGTAAAATCATCAACCGCAATTACTTTTTTGCGAGCAACTTCAGCTTCCATCACTGCATCATATTGCGTTTGGTTGATCACTTGATTTTCTAACGCGGATTGAACGTTCTGGTGGAAAGTATATCCTGTTATCTTTCCATCATGGTGGGCTGTTTTAATTAATTTCTCAATGTCTTCAACTGCAATCGTTTTAAGTAGAGCGTCTTGCAATTCTGCTAACACGTTCTCTTTATGAGGCGTTAAATAAGCGCCTTCCGATAATCTTTGTCGTGCTGCAGTAGGCGCCATAATCAATTGGGCAACTTTGTGGTTGAGCCGATCGGAGGGCTTTCCAAATCGCATTCCCCAAGGAAAAATCAAACCGCGGAGTACAACAGAAAAAATGCGATTGGGGAAGTTACGCAAAATCTCTGAAAAACTTTCCTGGATCTGAAACAGACAATATTTACTGGCATACTCAATCAATGGGAAATCTTCTTTATGATGACCTTGGACTTCATATTGCTTTAAAACTGCAGATAATAAGTATAGATGGCTTAGAATATCCCCTAGCCTTCCAGAAATACTTTCTCTCCGTTTTAAATTACCCCCTAAGACAAGCATAGAAACATCAGTCATTAAAGCAAAACCTGAACTAAAACGCGTCGCTTGCTGGTAGTATCTTTTAGTATTGCCTTGCGGTGCACGTACCATTATCGCGCTTGTTAAGCCTAAGAAGAGGCTACGAACGACATTACTGAATCCATAAGCAACATGCTTAATGACGGCACGATCAAATTTAATCAAGCCGGCTTTTGCATCGGTATCTTTGCCAGCTTCTAATTCAGCTAAAACATAAGGATGGCATCGCATTGCGCCTTGACCAAAAATGATTAGACTCCGCGTCAAAATATTTGCCCCTTCAACTGTGATCGCAATAGGCGCAGCTTCATAACCTCGTCCAATATAATTTTTAGGACCCAGGCAAATACCTTTTCCACCACTAATATCCATTCCATCACAAGCAATTTTGCGACCCATTTCAGTTACATGATATTTAACAATCGCAGAAGCGACAGAAGGTTTTTCTCCGGCATCAATGGTTGCGGATGCAAAGGTTCTTGCTGCATCCATAATATAAGTATAAGCAGCAATCCGAGCGAGAGGTTCTTCTATTCCCTCAAATTTTCCGATAGATACATTGAATTGTTTGCGAATGCGTGCATAAGCACCTGTTGCATAGGTTAGAACTTTTGCCCCACCAATTGCATTAGCGGGGAGAGAGATAGCACGTCCGGCCGCTAAACATTCCATTAACATTTTCCAGCCCGCACCCACTTTAGCAACACCGCCAATAATCCAATCCAGTGGAATGAATACATCTTTACCTTTGATGGGTCCATTCATAAAAGGTGTATTTAAAGGAAAATGCCGTCGACCAATGGTGACTCCAGTGGTCTCACGTGGAATCAAGGCACAGGTAATACCAATATCAACTTTTGAACCGATTAAATGATCAGGATCGTAAAGCTTAAATGCCAAACCAATCACCGTTGCAACGGGGGCGAGTGTAATGTAGCGTTTATCCCAATTTAACCGAATACCAATGGTTTCTTCACCCTCATAAACTTGCTTACAGACAATGCCATAATCGGTCATAGCGCCTGCATCACTTCCAGCTTCCGGTGAGGTAAGTGCAAAACAAGGGATTTCTTCGCCGCGTGCAAGACGAGGAAGATAATAATTTTTTTGTTTTTCTGTGCCGTAATGGAGAAGTAATTCAGCCGGTCCTAAAGAATTGGGTACAGCGACTGTCGAAGATACTGTCACGCTACGACCACTAATTTTTGCAATAATTTGCGAATGAGCAAAAGCTGAAAATTCTTTTCCACCAAATGCTTTCGGTATAATCAGCGCAAAGAACCCATTGTCTTTTAAAAATTGCCAGGTTTCTGGTGACATGTCCGCATCATTATGCGTAATCTTCCAGTCATCGATCATGCGACAAAGTTCATCAACCGGGCCATCTATAAAAGCTTGTTCCTCCGTAGAAAGTTTGGCCGGCGTAAGCGCTAACAACTTATCCCAATCTGGATCACCCCGAAATAAATCACCTTCCCAAGTAACTGTCCCTGCGCCAATGGCTTCTCGCTCTGTACGAGACATCGAGGGCATAATTTTTTTATAGAAATTAAACAATGGTTTACTAATCAATCTTCTTCGGAGAGGAACTAGATTTAACGGTAATAAAATAGCAACTAATAAAACTGTTAGGATAATTAAAGCGGGTGTTGCCCCGTGAAAAGCAAATGCCATCCCTAGCAATGTAATGAGAGAAAGCGTCCAAATAATGAGGGAAGCACGATGATAAGAGAGTGTGCCGCAAACAATGAGAAAAGCAAGAATCCAACCACAGACAAGCATAAATATTTCCTTATTATAATAGCAGTGATGAGTTAGGGGCTAGGCGTTGAAACTTTATCAGCACTCGTTTTATTTGCAGCAATTCCAAAATATAAATAAGCAAGCGTTAAAAGAAAGAAAAATAAAGCGCGATAATTAAAGATGATATTAAAAAAATCAAATACAGTCGAAAGAATAATTGCTGGTGTAATTGCAACAAGCGTAATTTGCAGAATTTCTTCATAAGTTAACGTAACATGCGCAATCTTAGCCATAATTTTTCCTAGCACCGCATAAAGGAGAGATTGCACCAAATGATAAATGTAACTCCCAATAGTGAAGATAAAAAATAAAAAAATCCAAACAACCCACAAATACGTTTGCACATATTGATTAATTGTTTTAGGAACAACTGTAATATTTAGCGTGGCGGGAAGTTGATAAAAGCGCGTTTCATTGGTCCGGGGTTTACTTATGAGTTGCGTTTCCGTAATTAATATACCAGCATTCGCTTGTTCTAATGTTTTATAAGTACCTGAAGTATCAATGACTGCAATATTTTGTTTATTTTCAGGATCCACAATAAGGTAGGGTCGATTTTCGGGCGTCTTAATTTTACCGTTAGCGACTGTAATGACAGGCACTTGATTTACAATTTGATCAGCATTACGTTTGTACGCGGCATTACCAACTTGTTGCATTTGAAAAATAGACGGAACCCAAGACAAAGCAACTAAGAAAAGAAGATATAAAAAAACTTTAGCCCCCCACCGTTTTGCTACATCGCGATATAATGCTTTTGAAGTAAACGATAAATAAAGGGCTTGAAAAACATTAAAGTGACTCATAGCTATCCTTGCGCTTGAATTATTTTTTATCTAAAAAACGATCAGGTACCACATAAATGCCGGGGACATTGCGTAAATATTCGTGATAATCCAATCCAAAACCAAATAAAAATTTATCTGGTGTTGTGACACCCACAAAATTGGGTTCCAAAGTCACACCGGGCTCACGAATACGCTGTTTGTTAACCATCACTGCACTATAAATTGCACTGGCTTTGGCTTGTTCGCAATAATCGGCAATCGCAGACAAGGTCAAGCCACCATCCATAATGTCATCGATAATTAAAATTGTTCGGTTTTTCAAATCAATTCTTGGCTCAACAAGCCAATGCAAGTCACCACCTCGGGTTGCGCCGCGATAACGGGTTGCGTGAATATAATCAATTTCTAAAGGGAAATGGAGACGAGTCACTAAGTGTCCCGTCATAATCAAGCCCCCCGTCATTACACTTAAAATTAAAGGTTTCGTCTCTTTTAATTCTTCCGTAATTTCAGAGGCGACGCGGTCTAATGCTTCATTGATTTCATCAAAGCTATAAATACACTCAGCTTCGGTTAAGATTGCTTGGAGTTCATCGGGTCGAGTCATCATATTTAACATCTTATTACCTAAAATTAATGTTGAGAACGTTCACTAAACTCAGCCAATTTTTTTTGAGCTTGATTTAAAGCTTGCCAAATAGGATCGGCAGCGTTATAGGACGGGTGAGGCTTCCCGCGTAAAATTTGCCATTGGTTTTGTACTTGATGATCTTTAATTCTAACGTTATCCAAAATTTGAATGACACCGGGGCGATTATTACACAATAAAATAAAATCACATCCTGCAGCGCGCGCAATTTGAAAACGGTCTGCATAGTTATCGGAAACATTAGCGCCTTCCATATTTAAATCATCGCTAAAAATTAGTCCTTTAAACCCCAGTTGCTTGCGTAAAATATCCTTTAGCCAAACACTGGAAAATCCAATCGGCTTTGAATCAACAGCCTCATAGATAATATGCGCCGCCATAATACCAGGAATGTCTTCTTGGATTAAAGCAATGAAAGGCTTTAAATCTCGATTTAAAAGTGTTTCGAGGCTGCGTGGATCGGTAGGCATCGCCACATGGGAATCCAGTAAGATATCACCATGACCTGGAAAATGCTTACCACAAGCGGCCATGCCAGCTCGATTCATTCCTTTAATAAGTTCGCGAGTTAATACAATAACCACTTGAGGGTCTGTATGGAATGCTCGATTAGCAATGGCCTTACTTTCCGGATGATAAAGATCAAGGATGGGGGCCAAACTAAGATCTAAACCCGCAGCGAGTAGTTCTGCTGCCATCACCCATCCGACCAAATGAGCAAGGTGGAGAGCTTTAACCGGGTCATCGTTAAAAAGTTGTCCAATTTTATATAGAGCGGGAAGTTTAGTGAATTCAGCCTGAAAACGTTGTACTCGTCCTCCTTCCTGATCAACAAGAATGAGCAAGGGTTGGGCTCGAATGGCCCTAATTGATGCACAAAGTGCGCGAAGTTGGGCGCGCGATTCATAATTACGTGCAAATAAAACTAAACCGCCGACAAGCGGATAAGCTAATAATTCCCTTTCTTCAGGCGATAGCACTGCCCCTTCTATATCAATAATCAAACTACCTAACGTTGCATTAGCCATTCGTAACCATCTTGATAATAAAAATATCAAGTATAAACGCATTATCGATGGATATGTAGTATCCGGCATGCTGCCTAAACTTGATTTCACTAGCGCTCAATCAAAACTCCCTGGTATGATGGCAAAAAAAAGATACTATTAATGCTGAAATATAACCAACTGAAAACGATACTTGATTACATCCGTTTTGCAAATACGCTTTTTGCTGAAACGACATTATACTATGGACACGGTACAGATAATGCTTGGGATGAAGCGCTTGCGTTGGTTCTCCATACTTTGCATCTACCCACCGATATTAATCCTGTTATTCTTAATGCCAATCTTACTCAGCAAGAACAACAGAAATTAGAAAACTTAATTGAAAAACGGGTTAAAGATCGTATTCCCGTTCCGTATTTAACAAATCAAGCTTGGTTTGCTCATCTTCCTTTTTATGTCGATGAACGCGTATTAATTCCCCGGTCTTCATTATTTGAATTGATTGAAAAGCATTTTACACCTTGGATTGATCAGGATCATGTACATCAAATTTTAGATTTATGTACGGGATCAGGCTGTATCGCCATTGCTTGTGCTAAATATTTTCCAGAAACAGAAGTCGATGCCAGTGATATTTCAAAAGATGCATTAGCTGTCGCCAAAATTAATATCTTACGTCACAATGTAGAAAATCAAGTCAAGCTATATGAGTCAGATTTGTTTACCGCCTTACCTCAAAAAAAATATGACATCATTATTAGCAATCCGCCCTATGTCACGAACGATGAGATGGCCAATCTTCCGCATGAATACAACCATGAACCCACACTAGGTTTAGTGGCAGGAGAAAATGGCTTGGACATCGTTTTACAAATTCTGCAGCAAGCCAAAAGTTTCTTACATAAAGATGGTATTTTAATTATTGAGGTTGGAAATGCTGAAAACGCACTGACTGAACACTTTGGTCATATCCCCTTCACATGGATTGACTTTGAAAAGAGCGAAGGTGGTGTTTTGTTATTAACAGCAGAGCAGCTTAATGAATGCAGCACAATTCTTGCCGCTCAAGATTGAATCAGCGCTTAATTACAATGCGTAGTGCGTGAATTTCATCTGGGATCAAATCATTAAATAAAGCATAAATTTTTCGATGTACATCAACTCGATTCAATCCAATGAAACTTTCGCTTGAAATGATAATAGCAAAATGCCGACCGCCACCTTGGTGGCCAGCATGTCCAATATGCTTATCACTCTCATCAATCACGTCCAGTAAGACTGGAGAAAATTTTTCTTGCAAACGTTTGATGATGAGCTCTTTTTTATTGACAGCATTAACCATTGTTTTTATCTGTCTCTGAGGTAAAACGAATCAAATAAACAGCTTGCACAACGCTAATACCGATTAGCGCCAGAGAAATGCCATAAAATTTAAAATTAACCCATGCTTCATTACTCATGTAGTAAGCTATATAGAGATTCAACGCAGCCATACCAAGAAAAAACGCACTCCAAATTAAATTAATGCGCAACCAAACTTTAGGTGGAACGATGCCTTTTTCACCTAAAGCATTCTCCATTAACCGTTGCATCAGAGGCTTCGCTGTAATGAATTGGGTAGCAAAAATTACGATTGAAAAAATACCAAATACAATAGTAGGTTTCCATTTGACAAAAATCGGATTATGAAAATAAAGCGTCATGCCGCCAAAAATAATAAAGACGCCACAAGTAATTAATTCTTTATTATCCCATTTCCCATGCCAGAGGCGTGTAATAAAAACTTGCAGAAGCGTTGCAATAATACCCACAACTGTCGCAACGTAAATATCATAGAATTTAAATGCGATGAAAAATAAAAAAACCGGAAGAATGTCATAAAGGAATTTCATAGTTAAGTCTGCTCTTTAAGGATAGATATTTTTCTAAAAGGTGCAAAATAAGTATACATCACGGGGACCACAAATAAGGAGAAAACAGTCCCAAAAAACAATCCTCCTGTAATCACCAAGCCAATTTGCTGTCTACTCTCAGCGCCAGGACCATACGCAAAAGCAAGTGGCATGGCACCTAAAATCATGGCTGCAGTCGTCATGAGGATCGGTCGAATTCGTAGCATAGCAGATTGTATGATTGCATCATTAATTGAATACCCTTCTCTCCGCAAACGATTTGCAAAATCAGTGATTAAAATGCCGTGCTTCGCAACCAGCCCAATCAACGTGATTAAGCCTATGTTGCTGTAGATATTAAACGTACCGCCAAATAATTTGAGGGTTATAAATGCACCAATGACCGCAAAAGGAACGGTAAACAGAATGACAAAGGGATCGATGAAACTTTCAAACTGAGCAACTAAAACTAAATAAATAAAAATGAGGGCTAACGTAAAAGTAAAGATGACTTTCCCATTTGATTCTAGAAAACTTTTGGCTTCTCCGGTGAAACTGAACTTAATACTATCCGGCAAATTAGCTTTAGCAATAGTTTCTAATTTCTTAATAGCGTCGGCTAATTTAAACGTCGGCGCTAAAGTAACAGCAATTGTATCAGAACGTAGACGATTGTAATGCCGAAAAACTTGCGAAGTTACTGTTTCTTTAATTGATACTAATTGAGAAAGCGCGATCATATTACCTTGTAAATTTCGCACATACAGTTGTTGAAATAAATTTGGATCAGTGAGGAAGCTATCTTTCATTTGTACAAGTATATTAGCATCATCGATCTTGCCAATTTTTTTTCCAGCGATTAAAGTAGATAAGGTGTTATTAATTGTATTGAGAGATACATTTAAATCAGCAATTTTATCTCTTTCAATATTCAATTCAAACTGCTCCGTATCCCACTTCAATCCATTTTCTACATGCACAAAACCAAGGTCTTGCCTAATGAGCTCCATAATTTGTTGCGTTGATTTTTGTAAATCAGCGTACTCATTCGTTGTCATGAGCACTAAACCTAAATTATCGCCCGAATCACCTTGCGCAATTTCAGCGAGCGCAGGTTTCGGTGTAAATACATTGATTCGAATGCCAGTAATGCGGTCTGCTTGCGAAGTAATAGCATGAATAATTTCATCAGCGGTTCTAGTGCGTAATCCTTTAGGTTTCAATTTTAAAACTTGATAAGCAAAGGAAGGCGAATACCTGCCTCCCTGACTAAAAAATGATTCTATTTCAGGCATAGTTGAATATATCGCTTCAAGTTGGCGAACATAACTGTCCGTATACTCAAAGCTTGCGCTACGAGGAGCCATGACATAAACGTTAATTTCATTCATATCTTCAGCTGGGGATAACTCAGCAGAAATAAAATGATATAAACCAAATCCAGAAATTAGAGTTAAGATGAGTCCTAGCATGACCCATTTGCGACGACCAAATACCCGTTGCAAAAGTAATTTATACCGATTCTGTAACCCAGTCATACCCTTTGTCAGCCAAACTGAATAGCGACTCGGCGCCCCTGATGTTGCTTTGAGAAAACGTGCACACATCATTGGAGATAGGGTTAGCGCGACAATACCCGAAATTAATACAGCACCAGCTAAAGTAAAAGTGAATTCTCTAAATAGAACACCTAGTAAGCCTGGTGTAAAAGCGATGGGCGCGTAAACAGCTGTTAGCGTAATCGTCATAGCAATGATAGGAAAAATTATTTCTTTACTACCAATAAGCGCAGCTTGAAAAACAGGCAAGCCATTTTCAATATGACGACTGACATTTTCTAACATCACAATGGCGTCATCAACCACAAGTCCAATGGCAAGTACAAGTGCCATGAGAGTTAAAGTATTAATGGAAAATCCCAAGAAATATAAAAAAGCAAATGACGCAATTAAGCACACAGGAATGGTGATAATAGGAATAAGGGTGGCACGAAAGCTGCATAAAAAAGCGAAAATAACAATCCAAACAAAAAGTATTGCTTCAATAAAAGATTCGTAAACACTATGAATTGAAGCACGAATGTAATCAGCTTGATTGTATTCAACACTCATTATCATGCCCGCGGGTAAGCTGCGTTTAAGATCGGCTAAAGTTTTTTGCACTCTTTGTTCAACATCTAATGGATTTGCTGTGGATTGCGGCACTATCCCTATGGCAAGCGCAGGTTTGGTCATCACACGGAAAGCTGAATAAGTATCTTCAGGCGCAAACTTAGCATCACCAATATCACTTAAGCGAACGAGTTGATTTTGATTTTTGCGAATAATTAAATGATTGAATTCATCTTCAGTTTTTAATGCGGTATTAAGCACAACGCTATAATTGCGATCAATCCCTCTGATTTGACCGGTGGGCAACGAAAGACTTTGCTCTTGTAAAGCTTGATTAACTTCTTCAATACTTACTTTGGAACTTGCCATTTTCAATGGATCGAGTGCAACCCTTAATGCAGTATTTCGTTTACCGTACAAAGGCGCATTTCCTACACCCTCAATCGTTTCAAATGAAGGTAATATATATTTCTCAACATAATCACTAAGTTCACGGGGCGAATAATTTGGGTTAAAAAATGAAACATACATAATGGGTTGATTATCAGGATCGGCTTTGCGGACAATGGGATTTTCCGCTTCTCGTGGTAAAATACCTCGCACTCGTTCAATGCTACTACGCACATCTTCCACCACTGTATCCATATTTTTACCAAGTTTGAAGGTAATTGAAATTTGTGATTCGCCTTGACGACTTGCAGAAGTAAGCGTTTCAACGCCACTCAATCCTGATAACATTTCTTCAATAACTTTAGTAACATCTTTCTCAACTATTTTAGCGTTTGCCCCGGGATACGCTGTTTGAATACTAACCTCAGGTGGGATGACGCTCGGAATCCAGCGAATCGGCAAATTCATATAGCCAATCACGCCAACAATGATTAATAGGAGACTAATGACGATCGTAAAAGCGGGTCGGTGAATACAAAATCCAGGTAAGTTCACGATGTGCGGTCTTCTAATTTGAATTCAACGGGCAAACCTTTTTTAACTTTTAATTGCCCATCCGTGATGACAATATCATTTGCGCTTAATCCTTTGACAATTTGTATCTCAGCTGCAAGTCGCGTACCGACTTCAACGGGTACAGGCTGGGCTTTTCGATCCACAATTTTAAACACTTGTTCGCCTTCTAAGCCTGGTACTAAACTGCGCGCAGGAATCAATAAAATATGCTCACTATTTCCTAATGAATGTTCAACATTCACAAACATCCCCGATAATAATTCATGCTTTGGATTCTCAATTTCCGCATAAAGGGAAAGAGACCGATTATCTGAATTTAGTGTAGGAGCAATGTAGGCAACTTTTCCAAAAAATTTTTTATTAGGAAAGGCGGGTGTGGTAATTTGGACAGGTTGACCCGGTTTAATATAACGAAGGAAAGTCTCAGGTACATGATATTCAACACGCAAATGGGTTGTATCAGTAAGGGTCACTAAACTTTGACCGATGGTAACGAATTCACCAATATTTACTTTACTTCGACTCAATATACCGTCGAAAGGTGCTGTTAATTTAATTTTACTAAGCATAACGCGACTCTCATCCGCATCAGCTTTTTTCTCTTTATACTCAGCTTCAGCTTCATCCAACGCTTGCTTTGATACGATGCCTTTTGTACTCAGTATTTTAATTCGCTCGTATTTATTTTTACTGTAAGAAAACTTAGCTTGAGCTAATTCGTATTTAGATTGATAGATTGCATCCTCAAATTTAAATAAAGGCATTTCAGCTTTTACTTCAACACCATCTTGAAATAAAATTGCATTAATATGTCCCGCGACTTCTGGTGTAATTTCTACACTCCGAGTAAATAATGTTCCAACCGCTGTTATTTTGCGTTCCAATTGAGATGGTTTTACTTTCACTGCTGACACCCACACAGATGGGTTTTCAATTTTTGCAGCTTTTACGGAATGATTTATATATAACCAAACAACTAGCAAAGCTATCAAACCAAACAATACGATACAAATTTTTTTATACTTTATCATAGGATGCACTAATGTAAGTTTGCGTTAGGTGGTTCTTCATGGGAGATAAAAATATATTCCACATCATGACGATCAAAATTAAATTCTTGATTACAAAAATCACACGTAACAGTAATAACTTGCTTATCCTTCAACTCTGCCTCTGCTTCCGCCCGGCCTAAAATATAGATTGCTTCGCCGCTACGTTCTCTTGAACAGGTGCATTTAAAAGCTACAGCGTGTTTATCAAAAATTCTTAATTCATCTTCTGGAAAGAGACTTGGTAATAAAGTTTGCAAATCACCTTTAAGTAGACTTGTCGGATTTAAATTGAGGTTTTGGGCTTTAAGATGATAAGCATCGATTTCTTCCTCTTCTAAAATAATTTTATCGCGTTTGCCAGGTATAGGTTGTAACAAAAATCCTGCGGCCGATTGGTCATCCACAGCTAAATGGATGGTAGTAGGAAGTTGTTCTGAAACGCGAAAATAATGTTCAATCGACTCGGCCAATGAATTTCCACGCCATTCCACTACACCTTGCTGACGATTTTGGCTTTTAAACGGATCGACCATAACGACGAGAATCCCTTCATGAAGCGATTGCATTAATTGTTCATAAGTAAGGTCTTCGCTCCATTGCGCCAGCCCGCGTAAATTAAATTGATGATCCGATTGCGCTAATAATAACTTTAATGGACCTTTTCCCTGAAATTGTACGGTAAGTCGTCCTTCAAATTTAATGATAGCGCTTAACATCCCACTAATCGCTAAAGCTTCTCCAAGTAAGCGTTTAATCGCTGGGGGATACTCATGTTGGGCGATTATCGTTTGATAGGATTGGTGAAGAAAAATATATTCCCCACGAACGGGTAAGGTTTCAAATAAAAATCTTTGAATAAAATCGCTATTATTCATGAGTTTATTTCCGCAAGGGTTAGGGTAATCTAAAGCAATTTCGTCCCATGATGGGATGCACAATGATACGCAAAAAGCGAAGATTTTACCATCTCAAACGTTGATTTTTTAACCTTTTCCCAGCTGTAAAAGGTAGAATATTTTAAACAGACGGAGCGCGATATGGATTGTATTTTTCATGTCCAAAAAAACTAAAATTACAAAAGAAGATTTGGATGCTTTTTATCAAGCAGTTGCTGGTACAAAACCTTTAACACAAAAAAAAGTAAAACTTGCTCCCAAAAAAGTATTAGTGCGAACGCAACCCTTAAATACCCCCCAAGACCCTCATGATGATTTTGTCTTAAATGAAACAGCCTCCCTAGCTGAAGTCGATAGCGAATCATTTCTTTCCTACAAGCAGCCGGGTATTGCTGATAAATTTCTTCGCAAATTACGCAAAGGTCAATATAATGTGGAAGCAATTTTGGACCTTCATGGTGAAACTTCTGAGGGAGCTCGGAATGCAGTGATTCATTTTTTAAAACAATGTTTGAGTCAAGAAATTAGAGTAGTGCTGATTATTCATGGCAAAGGCCATCATAGCCAAAAGCCGATTTTAAAGAATAAATTGAATCTCTGGCTACGTGACATACAAAATGTTTTAGCTTTTTGCTCTGCTGCACCATTACACGGTAACCGTGGTGCAATTTATGTTTTATTAAAACAATTATCTTACACACAAAACGACAAAAATAAAGGAGACTTATTTTGAATCGAAAAAGTCCCATCATCATTGGTATATCTGGCGCTTCTGCCTCGGGGAAAAGTTTATTAGCAAATACAATTGTCAATGAGCTAGGCACGGATCAAGTCGTCGTTATTTCAGAGGATTCTTATTACAAAGATCATAGTAATATTCCCTTTGAACAACGCGCGCAAATTAACTATGACCATCCTGACTCCATCGACCATCAACTGCTTTATCAACATCTTATGGAATTGCAAATGGGTAAAACCGTTGAAGTTCCCATTTACAATCATGCCATGCATTTACGTGAACGTGAAACGAGACGGATTGGTCAACATGCCATTATTGTATTAGAAGGTATCTTATTATTTGTCGAAAAACAGTTACGCGAATTAATGGATATCCGAATCTTTATGGAAACCGCATTAGATATTTGTTTAATTCGGCGCTTAAAAAGAGATATTAAAGAACGCGGGCGGACATTGGATTCAGTTTTGAAGCAGTACGAAGAAACAGTCCGACCGATGTACTTGCAATTTATTGATCCTTCTAAACGTTATGCAGACCTCATAGTTCCTCGTGGTGGCGGCAACCGAATTGCCATCGATATGATTAAAGCAAAAATGCGTGAATTACTAGGTGATCTCCGCAATAATGCCTCGATTCCACCCGTGGATGATAAGCGATAAATAAACTTCAAACGACATCTAAGATTTTATCTTACCTCTTAGATGTCGTTACCTTCAAAGTAAACATTATTTTTCGGCTTCAATATTCCGCATGGCATTTTTTTGCTTTTCTAAGATCTCAGTAAAAAGATTGGCAGGAACCGGTTTACTAAAATAATACCCTTGTGCGAAATCGCAACCTTTAATAGTAAGAAAATCTAATTGCGCTAGTGTCTCAACCCCTTCTGCAAGCGTTTTCAATTTTAACTCTTTTGCCATAGCAATGATTGCAGAGACAATGGTCATGCTGTCATTATTATCAGGAATATCACGTATAAAAGATTGATCGATTTTAAGTTTATCCACTGAAAAACGTTTAAGGTAACTCAAGCCAGAATAGCCTGTACCAAAATCATCAACCGCAAGCGACAAACCTAGCGATTTTATTTGCTGAATGATGGGAATGACTTTCTCATCTAAAATTGCAGTTTCAGTGATTTCCAATTCCAGGCAAAGTGGATCGATGCCTGTTAATAAAATGGCACGTTTAATGGTATCGATAATGCTTTCATGACGTAATTGTTTTTCGGCTAAATTAACTGCAACTTTTAATCCTTTAAAACCCATGTCATGCCAGCGTTTGGTTTGGAAACAAGCCTCTTGGAGCACCCATTCACCGATAGGAATAATAAGACCTGTTTCTTCGGCAATCGGAATAAAATGCATGGGTGAAATAAAGCCATGAATTGCATGTGGCCAACGTATTAAAGCTTCCATCCCATATATTTGCCGCGTTTCAATATCGATAAGAGGCTGATAATTAAGTTGAAACTCTTTATTTTGTAACGCAGTATGCAAATCTGATTCAAGCTCTAATTGTTTCGGTAATTGAGCATTAATTTCTTCACGATAGAACTCAAGACGATTACCACCAAACTGTTTTGCAGAAAGCATGGCTGCATCTGCATTAATTAATAAGGCTTGGGTACTTAGCCCATCTTTTGGATAGAGACTAATGCCAATACTTGCAGTCATCCGAACACTACGTTGTTCTAAATAAAAAGGGTCAGCTAAAATAGAAAAAAGTTGTTCTACATACTTCATCACTTCACTTTCTTCCATAGGTACAAATACAAGATTGAAAGTATCTTTGCGCGAAATTGTTGTAATAACGCGCGGGGCATTCTGAGATTTTTGTAACTGCTGCAGAAGTAAACTAAGCCGATCAGATACAGAGCGAATAATGGCGTTACCCGCTTGCGCACCTAAACTGTCTTCTATGACTTCCATTCGATTTAATGAAAAACAAACAAGGGCAAAAGTCTGATTTGATTTTTGCACAAATTCGATACTTGATTCGACATATTGAGGAAGTAAACGTTGATTGGGTAAGTCAGTTAATAAGTCATGGTTAGCTTGATAGCTAACCAATGTATTTTCCAATTTTAGCTTAAGAGACTCTTTAAACCATCGGGTACTTCGTAAATTAATTCCAATCATAAATCCCATATAAATGAGAGAATAAACACCGATGATGTTATAAAAAAGACCCCCTTGATAAAAACTCCATGCCATTAATGGAAGCAACATGATGTTGAGCGTTAAAACACACAAACCAAATTGGCCGATCGATCCCGTAGCATAACCAGTCGTTGCTAAAAAAAATGTAGTAAGGGCTAAATATTGGCGCGTAAAATCCTGTGGAAGTAAAAAAATACCAGGAACCCATGCAATCGCACATCCTGCCATTAATCCTACGTAAGCCCATTCCCAATTTTGTAAAGACAACATTGATTTATGACGGATATATAAATAATAAAGCCCTGTTAAAGCAACCATCATGAGGTTAAAAAAAGCAAGCCAGGCTAAAAGCCAGAAAGTCTGAGCCTGTTTATAATAAATTAGAAATAATGCAATGCTGATGACGACACCACTGATAGTCCCCGGCAAGCAGCCCTCATAAAGATGATCAACTAATTCAGCTTTGACTTGCTGAGTTATTTGTAGCTTTTCATCCTGGGTTACTTGCCTTTGATCAACATCTATATCCATTATTTCCTAGTCCTGGTTAATAAACTTCTTCGATTGTATAAACGCGTTCTAATGCATCAAGCTTAACACCAGGCCTAATCGCTGCAACATATGAAGTTGCCGCACCTTCCACTTCTTCAAAGGGTTGTTGATTACCTAATTTGAAATCTTTGAGATTAATGCGGTTACATAACTGTAAAACACTGAATTGATGCGTAACGTTTTCACTTACAGGATTGGTAAATTCTGCATAGGCAAAATCATAACCTTTGCGTGCTGCATTTTCGATACACGCCATGTCAACCCCTACAAATAGATGCTGTCCACGAAATTCAGGATCCACTGCCGCAATCCACACATGAGCAATTTTACCCTTTAGAAATTTTTTCCCACCTGTGAAGGGCCGAGACAATTCTTCAATCAACGCAAAAACAGGACGTAACCGGGGGTAGTGTGCAATTTTGGGGATGAAGGGATCAGACAAATCTTCAGCGATAGTACACGCAATAACACGATTTTGTTTATCTACAGCTACTTTACTCAATCCTTCTTTCGTGGCTTTTTGGACAACTTCTTTCACAAAAGGCTCGTAATCTTCATAAGCGATATTTAACGATTTAGTAATGGGTTCACTATCACAGAAACTTCTTACTAATAAATCAGTGGTTGATTTAGCATGAGCTGGGGTTAAGGTTTCAATACTTAAATCAGATTTGTCGAGTACTTTCTTATTCATATAAACCTCCTTATCAAGTTGCAAATCAATAATAAATTGATCGATCAATTCCTTTGTAACATTCGTTAAAACGCAAATGGTTGCGCGATCCCCAGTCAGCATCAGTTGATATTTTTTAGCAATCGTATTCGAAGGCCGCGGGAAGATGACATTAAAATGGTAAGGATAATAAACTTCATCTGCACCATAAATTTCTTTTAACCTTTGATAGAGATAACGCGCGCGAGCAAGATTTTCTTGTACCATTCTTGTAAGTTTTTTCTGATCTTTATGAAGTCCCAGACTATGAAGCGCATTATAAAACATCAGCACATTCAAACCCGATCGAGAACCTGTAATCGTTACATCAAGAATATTACCGACGTAATCAATACTTCTTTCACTTTTTTCGAACGCTTTCGCAAAAAATTCTTTTCGTGCTAAAAGAATACCACACGGTTGCGACAATCCTGGATACTTATGTGCAGAAACCGCAAGTGTATTAACACCAATCGCCCCAAAATAATTCTCAACCTCTCCAAAAGGTTTGATAACGGGCATAACAAATCCAGTGAGTGCCCCATCAAGATGAATAGTAAAAAAAGGTTTATGAGGGAGTGATCTCAGAATTTTATAAATTCCAGGAACATCATCAATTGCACCAGTAATGGTTGTACCAATGTTTGCAATGACAACAATCGCACTTTCAGGATAAGCACCGCGATTTAAAATTAATTCCTTTTTAAAACTTTCTAAATTCATTGAGCCATCTTTATTGGCTTCAACCGGGCGAATATTTAAATGTAAAATTTCTGAAATTTTAGGAATGGAATAATGGGTGTGACCTTTAGTGAAAAATACCGTGGGGGTTAATAACTGTTGTACGGTATTACGTTTTAAAGCGACCGTATTTTTTAAATCAATAATTTTTTGAAGGTATTCATTTATTAATTTATGATCAGTTTTGGATATTTTACCCAACGCTACAGTTAAATCTAATTCTTCCTTTAATTGGATTTTAATTTGATCATCAGAATTAATTAACTTAGGTAAAGCGCTATTAATGAGGAAGCGCTTGGACCACCAAAGACCGGCAAAGTTTCCTTCGGTTCCACCCGTTGTCACATAGCCCCGAGCACCTTGAGGTTTTAAGCCATAATGTCTTTCTAATATAGAAATAAGATCGCGTTCATGCTTTTTAACTTCCATCAGTGAGGTTTCAGAATCTTTAAAGGGATCACCTACATTGTTTAACAAAACATTCGCTAAACTGTTAGGTTCAATCCCTAAAATTTTATTATCAACGACACCTAAGTAAGTGAGTAAGGAGACAGGGTATCCAAGCTTATGATTAGCTAAATGATTAATATAACGGAGCAAGATCTTAAAATCTTCGACGTGACCTTTTATGGGTGGATCTTTGAGATCAGATCGTCCTTTTCTCCGCATAAAAAATTAATCCGCCATAAATATACTTGAATGAGGTATTACATTTAACTATTCTAAATGCACTTAAATTCAGGAACGATAAGCCCTTGATTTATTTTGCGCCTCGTCAGCCAAAATCACCTACTTCAAGTATTAGATTCATCAAGTTACAATTTTAATATATCTGGCTAATGTGCGGGTAGCAAGAAGCATGATATGATGATTTTATGGGTAATTTTAATGCTGAATGAGACCTCATCAACCATTCGCTGAATAAAGAACCGGAAGTAGTTGATTTATCGGAGGAAGAATGCGAATCCGGGCTGACAAGATTTTTCTTTTAAGCCTTGTGTGGTTAAGTTTTATTATTATCCTCATAAAAGCCTACTCGCCCCTCCTTCTTTCCATTCTGACCCCCCTGTGTGTTTTGTTTACGCTTTGGGCTACTGGGACACTCACTTCAGCAAAACAATCGCAGCCTGTGGAAAACAAGGCAGATTCAATACAACAAGCCTCTCCTTCACCACACAACGAAGTTGCATCAAAACAAGAACTCCTCCTGCCAGATCAACTTTTCTTTAATGAAATATTTAGTAAATCAAATAATTATGCAAAGCGCCACAATAAATCAAATGCTGTTTTATTAATTGAGATTGAACGTTTGCATGAAGAAAATGTCGATTTGAATGCACAAATTTTAAAACGTATTCTTGCGACTTTGCGTGCTGAAGATATTATAATGCAACCCGCAAAAAATCAATTTATCATTTTAATTAGTGATATTGGTCAAGAAAAATTTGCAAGCTCAGTCGCACAAAAAATTTTACACACTTTTAAAACACCATTTGAGCGTAATCATCACAATATAAAACTAAGCGCTAAAATTGGCATTGCACTTTATCCTCATGATGGTCTAGAGGTTGATGAACTTTTACAAAAAGCCAATTCTGCTATTGATAAAATTCGCAACGATTCAAACATCAGTTTCCAATTTTACGATGCCGAGTTGAATCAACTCGCACAAACTTTTTTGGAATTACAAAACGAGCTTCGAAAAGCTGTAGAAAAAAATGAGTTATCCCTTTATTACCAACCTCAAATTCGCGTAAAAACAGGAAGCATTACAGGTGTTGAATCCTTATTACGTTGGAATCACCCCACCCTTGGCAACGTTCCTCCTGCGCAAATTATAACATTAGCAGAAGAAACTGGATTAATTGTTAAAATCTCAGAATGGGCAATTCTGCAAGCATGTAAGGTTAATAAATATTGGCAAGATGAAGGCTATGAACACATTGATATTGGAGTGAATATTTCTGCCAAACAATTTTATCACCCGAACTTTGTCCCACTCATTCGTCATGCACTACGTATTTCACTGTTAACAGCTTCTTATTTAACACTTGAGATTAATGAATCAACAATTATGTCTGATACGGATAATGCTGGGAAAATTATGGCAGACATTCATCGATTAGGTGTTAAAATTGTGCTCGACCATTTTGGCACAGGCTATACCTCTATTAGCCAACTTAAACACTTTCCGCTTACTGCAGTGAAAATTGATCGACTTTTTATTAAGGGCACACCAGATACGCCAAATGATACTGCTATTACTAACGCATTTATTTCCCTTGCTCATCATCTAGGGCTTGAAGTGATAGCCGAGGGAGTCGAAACTGCCAATCAAGCCGAGTACTTAACCCTTCAGGATTGTGATATTTTGCAAGGTTATTATTTGGGGCATCCTCAAGATGCCGATACGATTACCCATCAATTAGTCAAACTGAGAGAAGGCATACTATTTTAATTTAAACTAGGATGTTGTCTAAGAGAATTTATGCACCTAAAAACTAAAATTATGATTTTAGTCTTAACAAGTGGAATCGTAATTACTTTAACTTCGTTTATCATACTTTTTATTTTACAACGGTTTTTACCGGCACACCGAGGGGATGCTTTACTTCTTAATTATTTTTTAATCGCAGAATTATTTTCAGCTATTGCAATTTCTTATGTTGCTTGGCTCGTAGCCCGAATACTCACAAAAGATTTAAAAGATTTAAAAGATTTAAAAGATTTAAATAAAATATTACCTGCAAAAATAATGACTTCCACTGAAGATCATCCCGTTATT
The DNA here is from genome assembly GCA_013816845.1 of Gammaproteobacteria bacterium. Taxonomy (NCBI): domain Bacteria; kingdom Pseudomonadati; phylum Pseudomonadota; class Gammaproteobacteria; species Gammaproteobacteria bacterium. The sequence goes on along the minus strand of JACDDU010000001.1, from coordinate 468,390 downwards.
ATAGATTCATCTCAACGTCAATCACCTACCACTACGAGAGAGTCGGTAAAATCTTTTAAAATTAGAGATAATCTTTCAGCACCTACCCTTGCTTCCCATCAAGATCCTTTGACAGCTTTTCCAAACCGTGTTTTTTTTAATGAATTGCTAAATAAAGCGATCAAACACGCTGAACGCCACAGTAAAGTATTAGCTATTTTATTGGTGGATATTGATCACTTTCGAGAAATTAATGAACGCCTAGGTCAAGTGCGCGGTGATTTAATTTTAAAAGAAATTAGTCAACGTTTTATGAATACATTACGTGCGGGTGATACCATTACCCGACTGGCAGGTGATGAATTTATTGTTTTATTAAATGACATTGATCATCCTAAACTTGCAGGACCTGTTGCGGAAAAATTACTTCAAGTGTGCAAACCTTCAATTATCATTGATGGAGAAATTATCAATTTTTCTGCAAGTATTGGTGTTGCTATTTTTCCAAATGATGGTGAATCCTTAGAAGACTTACAAAATCATGCTGATATTGCTTTATATAAAGCTAAGCACGAAGGTGGTGGGATTTACCAATTTTATCGCCATGAAATGTTTCTCGCCGCTTATGAGCATGTTAAGTTAGAATCTTCGTTACGGAACGCACTGAAAAACAATGAGCTAACACTCTATTACCAACCCCAACTGGATTTAGAACAAGGCGTTATTCGATCCGTTGAAGCATTGATTCGGTGGCATCATCCTGAACTTGGCGTCGTGGGTCCTGAAACTTTCATTCCCTTTGCTGAAGAAACGGGACTAATTATTCCTATTGGCGAATGGGCACTTCGCGAAGCTTGCAAAGCCTGTCGTTCCTGGCAACTTAATGGGTACAATCCTATCAGTGTCTCTGTCAATATTTCTCCCAAACAATTTCATCATCAAGATGTTGTAAAAATGGTTGAGGATGCGTTAAAAGAATCCGAACTTGATCCCACAATGTTAGAAATTGAAATTACTGAAACGGCAGTAATGGAAAATATACAAGCTAATGTTAATCGACTCAATGCTATTCATGGGATGGGCGTGCGGATTTCAATCGATGATTTTGGTACAGGTTACACATCACTCAGTTATTTAAAGCAATTTCCTTTGAGTATTTTAAAAATAGATCAGACTTTTATTAAAGGTATTCCCCACAATCAAAATGATATGGCGATTACCAGTGCCATTATAGCCTTGGCTCATAATCTCGATTTAGCAGTCATCGCAGAAGGAGTAGAAACAATTGAACAAATCCAATATCTTGCTGAACGTAATTGCGATCTTATCCAGGGTTATTTTTTAAGTCGACCGCTGCCGGCAAGTAAAATTATCACCCAATTCACTAAGAAAAATAACCATGAAGGTGAAGTGATTGCGTAAATAAAACCTGCAAACTTTTCCTACCTTTATAAATAAGAAAAAGTAAAAGAGTTCTCTCTATTTGTAGGTATAAATATTCCTCTAGAGGATTAGATTAATTAGACAGTATTATTTAATTAAGCTCGAGGCGTAACCATTTTGTTTGCCGCTTCGAATAATTTTGCCTCTCGATATACGCCTTGATTAGGCGCCTTTTTAAAAAAACAAATGCTTGGAACTAATAAGAGGGAGCCACTAACAATACTGGTTACACCAAGAGCTTTTAAAAGAATGAGTGCGCCTAACCCCATGCCCGCTAAACCGACCGGTGATGCTGCACCAAAGGTTCCAATACAAACAGTAATGCCTAATCCAATCAGTAGTAATGCGCCAAAACCTATCGCAGCACCTTTAACGGCAGCTGAAACGTCCCCGCGCCCATTTAAATCTCTAATACTACCGAAAATGTGACTTGCAGGATTTCTATCTTTCAAAGCTTGGGTGGCTTGGTTCAATATAGTGGTATATGACGCTAAGTGAAAAGCAAACTGTTTTTTTTGCGCAGGATTTAAAGATTCAAATTTCTTTAATGTATGTTTATTTTCAAGTTCAATCGCATTAGCTAAGGACTCCCCCTGAAGACAGAGAAGATCTTCCTCGTTACTCTTTTGAATTTCATTGCGAATTTTTTTCAATGATTGTTGGTAATCATTAATTCTTTGTTCTGAGAAATCATTGGGATTAAAGATTAAATATTGTTTAGGATCGTCTTTGAAATTTCTAAAAAAATCTGCGCAAGTTAAATGGGGTAAATAGCGGAAATTGAACGGCAAATGAATTTGACTAATCAAGTCCAAATACATTTCCTCAAACGCACTTTGGGTTTCATTGAATGAGCCATTATGAATTAAATACATGAGGCTCCACAAATAACCACATAATAAAACGTAGCGTTCTTGCAAAGTATAATCCCCAACGCCACAATTACGGTTTGACTGATGACGTGAAATAGAATCTATTCTTGCTTCAATGTTAAAAACATGCTGATAAATTTCATCATCAGTTACGACATAATTTTCTCTATACTTTATAAACTTTTTCTTAATGCTTTCCGCTATGCTGTTTACTTCGGCTTCTGCTTTCGCTTTTGATTCGTAACATTGAGACGCGGAGTCCGGCGTTAAAGATAAATTTTGAAGAAAAGCAGTGGCGTTTTCTTCGAGATGTTTTAAATGAAGAGCTTCTTCATTAATTGCTTTCAAAATTTCCAGTAAGTTATTCGTTCCTGAATAGGTATAGCGAGTATCTTGAAGACTTTTGATTAACGGCCCAACCGCTAATGGGGGCTTAAGTGCATTATAATGGGCAAACAACTCACTGTTCACCCCTCGCCTTTGCAAAACATACTTTAATTGCTGAGCTTGAACAGCGTACCCTTGCAATGCCGCTTTCGATTCCTCAATCTTCTCGGGCGTATATCTAATGAAATGATTTCTGAGCATGAAATGAACCCACCACTTTAATTTTTATTATGAAGGTGTTGAATAAATTAGAATTTTTATTGTGTGTTATTATATCATATTACAAGTTTTTTATAAAATCTTGGAAACTCTCTTCATCGAGGCAGGGAATGTTTAATGTTTTAGCTTTTTCTAGTTTAGAGCCAGCATCGGAGCCGACGATAACATAACTTGTTTTTTTTGAAACACTATTGGCAACCTTAGCACCCAATGATTCTAAACGTTCGGTGGCTTCGTCACGAGACATAGAGATCAATGTGCCGGTGATAACAAATGTTTGGCTTGTTAAAGGCAAATCAGTTTGTTTTTCAAGCTTGGGCCAGTTGACTCCAACATCAAGAAGTTGTTGAATTACTTTGCGATTATGTGGTTCATGAAAAAAATGCGCTACGTGAGCTGCGACAATCGGGCCTACATCAGAAACATTTTGCAAAGTCTCGACGGATGCATCTAATAAATTTTCTAGGGTATTAAAATGCAAAGCAAGTTGCTTTGCGGTTGCAACACCTACTTCTCGAATTCCTAAAGCATATAAAAAGCGAGGAAATGTGGTTAACTTACTGCTCTCCAATTCCTTTAATAAATTTTCTGCAGATTTTTTCCCCATTCTATCTAAATTAATTAAATCCTCGAGCTTGAGATGATAAAGATCTGCAATCGTTTGAGCCAAATTAGCTTCAACTAATTGATCAACTAACCGTTCGCCAAGTCCTTCTATGTCAAAAGCATGTCGAGAAGCAAAATGACGCAAGGCTTCCTTACGTTGCGCACTACAAAACAATCCCCCGCTACATCTTGCCACCGCTTCGCCGGCGATTTGTTCAATGGCAGAGCCACACACTGGACACTGGTGGGGCATTATAATTTTTTTAGCAGAGGGTGGTCTTTTATCCTTAATGACAGCAAAAACTTCTGGAATGACATCACCTGCACGCCGTACGATGACGGTATCGCCAATATGAATATCCTTGCGGTTTATTTCATCCATATTGTGTAAAGTTGCATTGCTCACTGTAACGCCACGTACATGAACAGGGGTAAGGCGTGCAACCGGGGTTAGTGCACCCGTGCGACCCACTTGGAATTCAACATCAGTAATCGTTGTGAAAGCTTCTTCCGCGGGGAATTTATGCGCAATGGCAAAGCGCGGTGCGCGCGTTACAAATCCTAATTTTTTTTGTAGAGCGAGATGATTCACTTTATAGACGACACCATCAATTTCATAAGGCAGCGTCACGCGGGTTTTTAAAATCTTTTGATAGAATTGCAAACAAGCTTCAAAACCACGAACCACTTTAATTAAAGGATTAATCCGTAATCCCCAATCAGCTAATTGCTTTAGTACATCACTATGTCGCTCAGGAAATTTTCCAGCCTGAACAAGACCCGTCCCATAAAAAAAAATTTCTAAGGGTCGCAGGGCGGTAATTTTAGAATTTAATTGTCGCAAACTACCAGCAGCTGCATTGCGCGGATTAGCAAATTCTTTTTCTCCTTGCTTACGTGCCGCTTCATTAAATTTCTCAAATCCTTTAAGCGGCAAATATACTTCGCCACGAACATCTAATACATCAGGTAGATTGCTACCCCGTAAGCGCAACGGAACCATTTTAATGGTCTTTATATTTTCAGTAACATCTTCGCCTCGGGATCCATCGCCTCGGGTTGCGGCTTGGGACAACACGCCCTGAATATAGCGTAAGCTAATTGCAACACCATCGAGTTTAGGTTCACAGATATACTCGATCAATTGCTCCGAATGTAATTTCTCTCTAATGCGTTGATCAAATGCTTCAATTTGTTGATCGGTAAAAGCATTATCAAGCGAAAGCATGGGAACATCGTGTTGCACTTCCTTAAATGCTTTTAGGGGCGCAGCACCCACACGTTGTGTCGGTGAATCAAAAGTCACAAATTCAGGAAATTGTGCCTCGAGTTCTTTTAATTGTTCAAAAAGTTCATCGTATTGCGCATCGCTTATCAGCGGATTAGCAAGCACATGGTATTGATAATTGTGCTCATTAATCTTGGCTTGAAGTGCCGCGATTTTAACTTGCGGATTTTCTTTGTTATTAGAGTTTTTTTTATTCATACACTCTTCTAAGACCCTGCTAAACTAATCGCCTTTTCAATATCGACACTAACCAGTCGAGAAACGCCTGGCTCATTCATCGTTACCCCGATTAAGTGTTCTGCCATTTCGATAGTCAATTTGTTATGACTAATAAAAAGAAATTGCGTTTTATCCGCCATCGTTTTAACTAAACGGGTAAACCGGAGAACGTTTGCGTCATCAAGCGCTGCGTCAACTTCGTCAAGTAAACAGAAGGGTGCGGGATTTAAATGAAAGATAGAAAAAATAAGCGCGATTGCAGTTAAAGATTTTTCACCGCCCGACAACAAATAAATAGTGCTATTACGTTTGCCAGGTGGGGTCGCCATGGTTGTGACACCCGCTTCAAGAAGATTATCACTCGTCAGTTCTAAGGAGGCTTTACCGCCACCAAAAACAGTAGGAAAAAGTTCCTGGAAACGTTCATTAACTTTATCAAAAGTTTCTTTAAACCGTATTTTGGTTTCTTTATCAATTTTGCTAATGGCCTCATCTAACGTAGCAAGCGCACCTTGTAAATCTGCCACTTGCCTATCTAGATATTCTTTACGCTCAAGACAAGTTGCATACTCATCAATGGCAACTAAATTGATGGGCCCTAATCGCGCAATACGTTGGACAACTTGATCCAACTTAATTTGCCATTCATCTGGTTTAATATCTTGGGGTAACTCTTTTAAAATATCTTCTAATTTAAAGGCGGTTTCTTTTAATTGTTCTAAAATCGTATCCGATTTCACTTTCCAACCTTGCCACTCAAGACGTAAGGATTCTAATAAAGTTCGAATTTTATTAATATCTTTCTCGATGATTTGACGCTTTTCTTCCAAGTGACGAAAATCTTGGTCCAATGTTTCGACCCCACTACGCGCAGTATTTAATTCAACTTCCATACTCACATGTTTATCTAATGCACGGGTCAACGACTTTTTAATCGTTTCAAGGGGCGGCATTGAAGTAAGTTCACTTTTTAATGTTATTTTACGGTCATTCAATGAAGCTAGATGCGCATGCAACCGGGTTATGTTTTGTTGCAAGCCTCCTTGCTGCGAAAGTGAAGTTTGTAATTTGATATCAAATTCATGCACTCGTTCTTTATTTTGATTAACTTCCTGGCGTAAATTTTGAAATAATTGTCGACTGTTTTCTTTTGCTTTGGTTAACGCTTCACGGGTTCCAGTTTGCTCTTCCAATTGGGTTAATGCAGATTGCCAAGCATTCTTCGCAATTTTAAGATCTGTATCTGTTTGCTGTAATTGAGCATGCGTATCATCTTGTTCATGTAAAAACCGCTCCGACTGAAGTTTTAACTCGGCGATTCTCTCTTGTTTCATTTTCTGCTGCGCAAGGAGTTGTGCTGATTTTGCTTGTTGTTGACTATGGCTTTGGGTAAGAGTATCTCGCTGTAATTCAAGTTTTTGAAGTTGATCACGACGCAAACTAATATTTTTTTCAAGCTCTTCTTGCGTTACTTGCATTTGTTCAATTCGTAGAGCCAATTGTTTCAATTCTTGTTCACGCTGAAATACACCAACGGCTGGATCTTCTTCCCTAAGAATTTTTAACCAAGAACGGTTGAGCCAAATCCCGTCCTTAGTCATGACAGATTCAAAAGCCTCTAACTTTTCACATAAGGCGAGGCCTTCTTCCATTGTTTCTGCTGCGTAAACTCCAGCTAGCAAAGTTTGAACAGGCAAATCAGATTTTATTTTTGTTGCAAGCAAACCACTCTTGTTGGGTTTTGCTTCAGTGAATGTAGGTGCCTCAATAGGAACGTACGCACATAAGTTGCCATTTTTAAAATCATCTAAATGATTGGTAATATTTTCTAATGAATCAACACAGACAGCTTGTAAATGCGAACCTAAAACTTTTTCTACAGCAAATTCCCAGCCTTTTTCTACTTCAATATGTTGAGCAAGCCGGTTTTTAGTATCTAACTGATGCGCGACGATCCAATCATGAGATGGATTGTTGCGTTTTCCTAGTGCAGTTTGTTGTAAAGCTTCAAGAGAAGCTTGTTGGCCGCGCAATCGCTGTAATTCGCTACGTACTTTATCAAGATTACTTCCTGAATCTTGTTGAGCTGATTGCAAATGAGAAACTTCTTTACGGACTTGTTGTAGTTGCTCATTTTGAAGGGACAATTGATCAGAAGCTTCGTAAGCTTGCTTCGCAAATCCTTCTAACTCTTTCGTTAACTCCGAAAAGTTAAATTGTACTTGTTCGTGTTGCAATTGTTCCTGACGTTTTTTTAGAGAAGCAAATTTTTGTTCCAAATGCTGGATACGCGTTTGTTCGACTTGTGCTGTTTGCGTTGTTAAAGCAGCGGTTTGATTAAATTCATCCCATGCGGCTTGCGAGCGCTGTACTTCTTCTTCAGCGACCATTAATTTTTTAGATAAATGATCATAATTTTGTTGTGCAGCATCACGTTCTGGCTCAAGACGTTCAATTTCATGCTGTAGCGTTTTTAATTCATCATCTGCATCTTCAAGTTGTGTTTTAATGAGTTGCCAATCTCCTTCGGTTTGCTTTAAATCATTCTGCCATTGAAGTTCGCGTTCTTGATGATGCAAGATATCTTGCTCAATGCGTGTAATTTCATTACTTATCGAATAGTAACGACGTTGAACCTCTTGCAAAGCATCATGCGCAACCCGCTGCTCGTGACGAATTTGTTCAATTTCCCGATCAGTACTGGCAATTTCACTATTACGGGCTTCAAGTGCGGTTTCGGCGCGTTGAATTTGCAAAGTATGATTGACCATTTTGCTATCTAAAAAACGCCATTGAATGCATAACAATTCGGCACGAAAAACTCGCTCTTGTTGTTTTAAAGTTTTAAACTTTTCTGCCACATTCGCTTGGTGTTTCAAATGACTTAATTGTTTGGTTAGTTCAGTGGTTAAATCATTAACGCGACTCAAATTTTCATTAGTATGTTGAATGCGTAACTCTGTTTCATGCCGACGTTCCTTATATTTGGAAATACCGGCAGCTTCTTCCAAATAAGTGCGCAATTCATCGGGTTTAGCTTCAATGACCCGACTAATCATATTTTGGCCGATAATGGAATAACTGCGTGGCCCTAACCCCGTTCCTAAAAACAAATCAACCACATCTTTTTTACGACAGCGAACGCCATTTAAGTAATAGGTCGAATCCGATTCGCGGCCTAGTGTACGTTTGACGGAAATTTCAGAAAATTTGGCATATTCACCGCCAAGGGTGCCATCAGAATTATCAAAAACAAGTTCAACAGAAGCTTGACCTACCGGTTTCCTAGCACTCGAACCATTGAAAATAATATCGGTTAAAGATTCCCCTCTTAAATATTTGGGTGAACTCTCCCCCATGACCCAAGTCACAGCATCAATCACATTGGATTTGCCACAACCATTGGGTCCCACAATCGCCACCAATTTACTGGGCAGCATAATAGAAGTTGGATCCACAAAAGATTTGAAACCCGATAATTTAATTTTCGATAATTGCATTATTTAATCCCTAGGAGGTTGCGCCTATTTTAGCCTATTTTAATAGATTCCCTATTTTAAATCGATTAAGCTATATTCTTGTAGCGCAAGTTACTGTTAAATACCAGAAAAAGGTACATTTTTCCCTTCCACTGTAGGCTAAACTTTAAGGAACTCGGGCTAAAGATGGCTTTTTACACGCCCAAACGAACATGGCTTCCCTATATTCTTACAGCCCTTTTCCTCTGTTGTTCTTTGCTGTTATGGTATCTCATTGACCAAGAATTCGCCTATTATACAGGTCTTCCCACCCAATCCTACCATCCCTGGCTGGTACTTGGCCTCGGCCTGATCATTGTTTTTCTCATTATTATTCTTTTCAAAATGATGAATATTTCTCAGCAACGGGCAGCCTCGCTCGATAAAATGAATGAAAGTTTAAAAAATGAAATTGCTGAACGAATCGTCGCACAAGAATCTCAACAAAAATTAGAAGTTGCCCTTTTGCAAGGTCAGAAATTGCAATCCATTGGAACGCTTGCGAGTGGCATTGCTCATGACTTCAATAATATTTTGTATGCGGTCATTGGCTATGTTGAAATGGCGCGGGAAGATGTTGCTAAAGATAGCGTAATTTATAAAAATTTAGGGAAAGTATTAGAGGCAACCGCGCGAGGTCAAGACTTAATCGCGCGTATCTTGGCATTTAGTCGCCGTCAACATCATCATTTTGAAGTGATTGATTTAAAAACTACGATTGAAGCGGCACTTGGACTCCTTCGACCCACGATTCCGGCAAGCGTTATGATTCAGTTTGCGCCCATTGATGCTGAGGTCTTAGGCAACCAAACTCAAATCCACCAAGTCCTAGTCAATATTATTAACAATGCTGTGGATGCCATGGATGGTGAAGGAACAATTTATATTACCATGGCCCCTGTACCCGATAATCATCCTTATCTGAAGCAATTAACTGAAGGTAAAGCGAGAAAATATTGTAAAATTGAAATTAGTGATACCGGTCGCGGCATGGATCAGCATACGATGGAACGTATTTTCGAACCTTTTTTTACAACAAAAGAGGTCGGAAAAGGGACCGGTTTAGGGCTTTCGATTGTGCATACGATCGTGAAGGAACATGAGGGTGAAATTTTTGTAGATAGCCAATTAGGGCATGGTACGAAATTTACAATTCTCTTACCAGAGCAATAATGTGCAACTGTTAAGGAGGGAGTATGGCCAGCATTCTTCTCGTTGAGGATGACGATTTAGTAAGGGATATGTTAACGCAAATTTTGCAACGCGCATCACACGAAGTCATTAGTGCCGTTGATGGAGAGGAAGCGGCGGAATATTTAAAAAAACATGAACCAGACATTATGGTTACTGATATTATTATGCCGAAAAAGAGTGGCATTACTCTAATATCAGAAGTTAAAAATCGCCATCCGCACATGGAAATTATTGCAATTTCGGGCGGCGGCAGATTGGATCCTGCAGGCTATTTAGATTTATCAGAATCCTTAGGTGCTTCAGTTTCTTTTGAAAAACCAATTGATAATACCGCGTTACTAATGGCTATTGATTTACTGTTGCATGGTAGAGAAAAAGTCGAAGATAAAAATCATTAATGATGTTAGTCATGCCAATAACGGTGATGTAGTAAGCGATATTGCTCAGGCTTTAAACCCCTATTTGTTGGGTCACATCGAAAAGTAATGGCGCCACTATTAGCTGTATTTAATTGCAATGCTCCTATTTTGTCATAATAAGCCGTCACACTTGGATGCGGAAAATGATATTGATTGCGATAACCTGTTGCATAGATAACATACTTGGGATGAACGGTTTCAATAAAAGCATGTAAGCCTGATGTTTTACTACCATGATGCGGAGCTACTAATTGCATTGCAGGAAGCTGTCCAGATTGATGTTTTAGCAAACTTTGTTCAGCTAACTTTTCAATATCCCCAGTTAAAAGACTGGTGCAGAATTCGTTTTCAATTTTAAGAACACATGAGCTATTATTCCCTAAGTCTAGTTGATCCTGCGTTGGATAAAGAAAAGAAAAATGCACCCCATCCCATGTCCATTTTTCACCGGCCAAACATAAGCGAGCAGGCATAGGTTTGAGTTTTGCAGGAACGCTAGTTACAAGATCGGTAGGGTTAAAATGCTTCAATACCGATACTATGCCCCCACTATGGTCATTATCACCATGACTAACCACCACTTTATCAAGGTGTTTAACATGAGCTTGGATGAGGTAAGGATAAACAACGCGTTCGCCCAAATCTGCCTCAGCGTTATAGCGAGGTCCTGCGTCATAAAGTAAAGTATGATTTTGCGTTTGCACCACGATAGAAAGTCCTTGCCCCACATCGAGAATAGTCAACCAATACGAAGCCTTACTTGGGGTAGTTGGCTCATGGAAAATACAAGGTAGAAAGAAGAGTATGGTTAACCATTTTCCTGGCATACCGCGTGGTAAGAGTAAAGCAATCATACCAATCACTAGTAATATCACGAGGGTAAAATCAGGTAATGCAATATCATAAGATGCGAATTTGAATTTCGCGCACTGCGAAAGAACTTGCCATAATAGCGCTAAACTTCGATCCGCCCAATATAAACAAAATAACGAAACATTGGGCGCTAAAAATAAAAAGATTAAAGCTACGAAACAAAAAGGTAAGATTAGAAAAGCAACCCAAGGAATAGCAATAGTATTGGCGACAAAAGACACAAGCGTTAGTTGCTGAAAAAAATAGATAGATAAAGGAATCAACCCAATTCCTACAATCCACTGAATCCTTCCATAATGCCACCACCATCCGCCAGGGTGAATTCTGCCGCGCATTGTCATGATAATGATTGCAATGGTTCCGAATGAAAGCCAAAAACTTTCACTCAACACAGACAAGGGGTTAACGATTAAAACGAGTAATAATCCTTGCGACCAAACCACCCAAGGGTTGGTTTTGATCCGCAATAACAAGGCGAGTACTCCTACACTCAGCATGATACAAGCACGTTGGGTTGGAATTGAAAAACCAGCTAAAGCGGCATAACAAATTGCAGCAATCCATGCCACACTGACACTAGCTTGCTTTGCAGGTATCCATAAAAGCAATCGCGTTGAACGACACCATAACCAATGTATTAAATAAATAGTGAAGCCGACAAGCGCACCGATATGAAGGCCTGCAATAGCCATTAAGTGGTTCGTCCCGGTATTTCGCAGAATTTGCCAATGTTCTTGTGGAATTTGCCGCCGCTCACCCATCATTAGAGCAAGCAACCAATGAGAAACATGAGAGTGGGGCAAAACGTGCAGTATTCTTGTTAAAATAATTTCGCGAACTTGCTCAATGGGAAAATGATAACTATGCGCCAACTTTTTATTGGGTGCATGATTTACAATTGTACCCCGTGCACGACTTCCATTTTGCAAAGCAAAAGCTTCAGCATCAAATGTTCCGGGATTTTGTACAGTATGAATCCGTTTCATTCGCGCGTGTAACGTCCAGAGATCGCCGGGATGTAGAGTGACTTTGCAATCACGCCAAGTTAATTGCACATAAACATTTACATTTTGCTTTTCGCCTTTAAAGATCACTTCCCTTAACAAAAATTTAAAACGCGTCTGATGTAATTCCGTCAAAGGTATTGAAGCTACATAACCTTTGAGATTAACCGTCTGCCCTTCCCACTCTTTAGCTAAACACCATGATAATCTCGCCTGGGCATACCAGATTGTAAAAATAGAACCCAGCAGCAAGCCTATTATTGTTATAACGAAGTACGATTTTTTTCTGGAGAAAAATAAGAGGATAAGGGCAAAACCTAGTAAAGAAATAATTGATGTTTTGCTTGGCAGCTCAGTCAAGGTTTGCACCCATACATTCCCAAGCAAAAAAGATAAAACGAAAAGAGTCATGACTTAGTCCTACAGGTTTTTTAATAAAGGAATGAGACACAGTTAAAAAAGAGAAGTGTTTTATCAGCGTGACTTGGTTAATTGGCTACTACATGAAGGTTTGGTTAACTGCGGAGCGTAACAAAGAACACAAACTCGTTAATCCGAGCTTTTAATAAGAATGGAAATATCAGGAGGAAAAACTAAGAAATTGATAAGCTTAAAACCATCATTCCTTTACCGTCACAAGTGTACCATCTTCAATAGAAAGGATGCGTTGGGCGTTTTTAGCAATATTAGGATCGTGCGTCACCATGACCACACTGGTTTGATAATCCTGCTGAAGTTCGAAAAAAAGTTGCAAAACTCGGTCGGCATTTTTAGGATCTAAATTACCTGTAGGTTCATCGGCTAAAACACATAAAGGGTTTGCAACAAGCGCCCGGGCAATTGCAACCCGTTGACGTTCGCCGCCAGAGAGTTGACCAAGACGATGTTTGAGCCGATTTTCTAAACCTACTTTCACTAATAAATTCGTAGCTTTTTCTTTAATGACACGGGGTGATTCACTGCCAATGAGTAAAGGCATACTAACATTTTCAAGTGCAGAAAATTCGGGTAATAAATGATGAAATTGATAAACGAAACCAAGATAGCGATTGCGCAAACGACATTTTTCACTTTCTGCCATGCTTGCTAAATCTTTACCATGGAGTAAAACGCGACCCGTGGTCGGACGATCTAGTCCCCCTAATACGTGCAAAAAAGTACTTTTGCCCGATCCTGATGTGCCGATGATCGCAACAATTTCACCTTTCTGCACGGCAAAATCCATTTTGCGCAACACTTGAATTTTTGCATTCGCATCCAAATAAGTTTTGGATAGGTCGTGACAAGCAAGAACTGGATCACTCATAACGTAACGACTCCACAGGGTTCATTTTAGCGGCACGAAAAGCGGGATAAAGAGTTGCAACTAAACTTAATACGAGCGATGCAATACTGATTGTAACAATATCGCCTATTTTAACTTCCGAGGGAAGATAGTTAACAAAATAAACGCTTGATGATAAAAATTGAACCCGAAATACATGTTCGATCCAGTTCACAATATCTGTAACATTAGAGGCGAGTAGCACACCACCAATAATACCTAACAACGTACCGAAAACACCCACCAAACCCCCTTGGATAATAAAAATATTCATAATCATTCCAGGCGTTGCACCAAAAGTTCGAAGGATGGCAATATCAGATTGTTTATCATTTACAACCATTACTAATGTTGACACGAGGTTAAAAGCAGCTACCGCCACAATAAGCATTAAAATAAAAAACATAATAGTCTTTTCTAATTGAACCGCATGGAAAAACTCACCAAACTGATCTGTCCAAGTCGAGATATTAGCGGTGGGTGTTAATTCAGTTCGGAGTAGTTGAGCAAGACGAGGCGCGCCATAAACATCTTTCATATTAACGTGCAGGCCAGAAACATTTTTACCTAAACCAAATAGCGTTTGCGCATCACCTAAATGAATAAAGCCAAGTCCTGCATCAAAACCAAACCCTCCACCCGCATGGAATAATCCCACTATCGTAAAACGTTTTGATTGCGGAAAAACACCCATAGGCGAAAGTACTACTTTAGAAGTGACTAAAGTCACTTTATCGCCCAAGTTCGCGCCCAAACGATTTGCTAAATTTTGTCCGAGAATAATGCCGAATTCGTGCGGTTTTAAATCAGTAAATTTCCCACTTACCACTTTCTCAGATACTGCCGATACTTTTTTTGATTCGTCGGGTAATAAACCAGTAATTAATGCAGGCTGCACGGAGCCTCCAAAATTAATTAAAACTTCTCCCGTCACAAAAGGAGCTGTCGCGGTAATACTCGGATAAGACATTAATAATTTTTGAACTTCAGCCCAGTTTTCTACATAACCAGAAGCACTGCTGACTGTCATGGGAGGAACCATGGTAAAGACCCGTTTTTTAATTTCTCGATCAAAACCATTCATAACGGAGAGCACTGTCACCAAAACCATTACACCCAATGCAATACCGATCATTGAAACAAGCGAAATAAAGGATATAAAATTATTCCGTGTCTTGGCACGGGTATAACGTAAACCAATAAATAAAGCGGCTGGTCTAAACATATTGCGGTTTAGCTCCTTTAAATAAACGAAAGAAATTATCCGTCGTGATTGTTGCAAATTCTTCAATCGGAATATTTTTTAACTCAGCTAAAAATGCTGCTGTATATCGAACAAAAGCGGGTTCATTAGTTTTACCACGATGCGGGACGGGCGCAAGATAAGGCGCATCGGTTTCAATTAATATGCGATCGAGCGGAATTTTTTGAGCAATGACTTGTAAGTCTTTCGCATTTTTAAAAGTGACCACACCTGAGAATGAAATGTAAAAGCCCATATCGAGTGCTTTTTTAGCCGTGTCCCAATCTTCTGAAAAACAATGCATCACACCACCAATGTCTGCTGCATTTTGCGTTTGCATAATGCGAATTGTATCGTCTCGTGCACTGCGAGTGTGAATGATTAAGGGTTTTTGTAATTGTTTTGCAGCTTCAATATGGTTAATAAAACGTTTGTGCTGCCACGTTGTATTGGGATTAGTTCGATAGTAATCGAGTCCCGTTTCACCAATCGCAACAACTTTTGAATGTTGACCCAATGCTACTAATTCTTCTATCGTAGTCTCTTCATCTTGGTTGTTAGGATGCAAACCAACGCTCGTATCCACAAAAGTGTATTGCAAAGCGGTGGCTAAAACCTGCGGAAAATCTTTAATTGCCACACACACATTTAACAGATGTTGAACATCAGCTGATTGAGCACGCGCAACAAATGATGCAATCGATGTTGTTGGATCGGCATTTGCAAGTAAATCTAAATGACAATGTGAATCAACCAAAACCATAATACAAACCTATGTTAAACAATCGGACCAGCGGATGAATAATGATTCTAACATTAATTGCTTATTCAAGTTGATGCTACTTGCAACTGCTTGTTGATACGCCTTAATTTCAGTCATTAACTGCACGTTTTTCTGCAGGCGTGTTGTCTTTGCTAACTGATTAATTTGCTGTTGGTAATCGCAATTCACCAGCATGGTTTGGTCTGCTTGCAATTGGATGCGCAGCAAATCAATTAACCAGCTTAGCATTAAATGACAAAGCGTTGCGGGTGCAGTGTTATACAAAGACTGGGCGGCTTTAAGAGGATCGGTCTGTTGACAACTGATTTGCCAAAGTGATTCGAACAATTGAGCTCTCAGCTTTAATTCATCTCCTTCCTGCAAGAGACGGGCCGAAAGCGGCGCACCTTGCGCCACCCGCAGTAAAACATCCGCTGTAAAATCAGCGGCACCGCGTGTCTTACTCTTTGTCAATTGAGTTTCAAGCCACGACAAAGCAAGTTTATTATCCGGCTTGACGAAGTTAATGCGTTGACAGCGACTGCGTAAAGTTGCAGGCAATTGTCCACTTTGATCACTTATTAAAATAATAATGGCCCCTGTTGCAGGCTCTTCTAATGTTTTCAATAATGCATTCGCTGCTTGATTATTCATTACATGAGCAGGATTGATGATCACTACGCGATATTCACTTTGGAAAGCAGTTTGCCCAACAAAATTTGCTATCTCACGGATTTGATCAATTTTAATGATCGAGCTTGTTTCTTGGGGTACAACCCACAAAACATCAGGGTGTGTTTTGGCCATGAGTAAATGGCAAGCATGACAACTTGTGTCCGGCTCGCTGCAAGCACGTCCTAATTTGGCACGGTGCTGACAAACTAATGCTTGGGTTAGCGCTTCCACAAATACGCTTTTGCCAATGCCTTTCATGCCAACACAAAGCAAGGCATGCGGTAAACGATTCGCCGCAAGCGTCTGCATCATGTTTTCCCATAAATGGGTTTGCCAAGGAAGAATCATGAGATTATATCGTAGGTTTGGTCGTTAATTGATGGTACTCGAATCTGGAAAAGTAGGCTACTAATCCGGAAATGATTAGTCCTCCATCTCCTGCAGGAAAGTTGTCATGATGGACTTAATTTGCACGAAGACTTGCGCTTGCGTACCGGTTGCATCAATAATTTTAATGCGTTCAGGTTGTGCTTCAGCTCGTTGTAAATAAGTGTCTCGGACTCGATTAAAGAATTCATACTCTTCTTGCTCAAAACGATCGCGCCCTTGCTTTCGTCCTGCTGCTCTTTTAAGCCCCAGCTCAGGTGTTACATCGAGTAAAAGGGTTAAGTTGGGATAATGTGATCCAACAATCCAGCGATCTAAATGGAAAATTTCGTCGTGGCTCAACGCTCTCCCGCCGCCCTGGTAAGCATAAGTTGCATCGATAAAACGATCACACAACACCCACTCGCCGCGAGCTAAAGCAGGAAGGATACGATGTTGTAGATGTTGATGTCGCCCTGCGAACAAAAGTAATAATTCAGTTTGAGCTGTCACTTTTTCCTCGCCTTCATGTTGCAAAAGCAATGTACGCATCGACTCAGCAAGCGGCGTTCCACCCGGCTCGCGGGTTACAATAAACGGATACTTAGCTTGCAAAAGAAGTTCACCCATCAATGCTAAGGCTGTTGTTTTTCCTGCTCCCTCAATCCCTTCAATGCTAATAAATTGTCCCTGCTTCATCCAATCCCCACCCTCTTCTTCGCCAAAATTTTATCTAAGCGTTGATTGATAATTTTCCGATTAAAATAACTTTCCTGAGGCTTGACTACTTTGGCTTTTTTATTGGCAAAATTAACCGCTGCAAGATGTGCAGCTAACGTAGTTGAAAATTGATGACTGTGATCACCCTTTGCTACGAAATAAAGATAATTTGTTTTCGCAGGATGCAAGGCTGCGTAAATTGAATCATAGCTCGGCATAGCAATGGGCGTAGGTGGCAAGCCTTTATGGATATAAGTGTTGTAAAGATTGGGGTCCATCAAATCCGCCTTAGTAATATGCCCTTGGTATCGTTCTTTCAACCCATAAATGACAGTGGGGTCAAATTGTAAAAGCATACCTTTCCTCAAGCGATTAATGAGTACGGAAGCAATGAGAGGACGTTCTGTATCAAGGTAAGCTTCCTTTTCAATGAGTGATGCAGCCACTAAGGCTTGATAAGCATTTTGATAAGGTAAACCTGAATCTTTTGTAGCCCAGGCTTCTTGTAAGCGTAGCTGCATTAAATCATAAGCACGCTTTAAAATAACCAAATCAGCAATGCCGCGTGTATAGAGATAAGTTTCGGGAAAAAACACGCCCTCTGCTTGCTGATAACTACCACCAAGGCGGTCCATGATCACTTCTTCGGGTTGATCCTTAGTAAGTTGACGTAAGCTTTCAGTTTTCGCGAGTTCCAAGCGTAACTGTGCAAATGACCAACCTGGAATAATAGTGAAAGATCGATAATAGTGTCCCGTTCCTGTGGTGACTTGGCGCCAGATTTGCCACGCGCTTGCACCTTCCGGAAGTAGATATTCTCCCGTTTTAAGTTGAACCTGACTTTGTAACTCCACAAAGATTTTAAAAATAGTGGAAGAGACAATATTTTTATCCGCCAATTCATTAACGAATTGCTTGTGAGATAAACCAGGACGAAGATAAAAAATTAAACCTTCTTTTGGTTTAACGCGTGAGGTTGATAAGGTAATAAAAACTGCACTGACTAACATTGCAAGTCCGAGTAAAACGAGAAGAGCAAAACGACGCGGGAAACCTTCAGCAATCATCATCAGCACATCCTTAGCGTAGAAGCATACAGATGGGATATTACGTGGTGTATACTTACTCTCAATTATTTATATAAGTAAGATTTACTTTTACTCATTCAATCTGAGTCACATTTCAATCAGCTTTTCTAAAGATTAATGTACCGTTGGTTCCACCAAATCCAAAGGAGTTTGATAAAGTAACATCAATTTTCATAGGCTGTGCATGATGCGGAACAAAGTTTAAATCACAACCTTCACTCGGATGATCAAGATTAATTGTAGGCGGTGCAACTTGATCCCGAATCGCGAGAATCGAAAATATAGCTTCCACTGCACCCGCAGCACCCAATAAATGTCCCGTCATAGATTTTGTAGAACTAACTGCTAAAGCTTTTGCATGTTCACCAAACGTGTTTTTAATGCCTAACACTTCTAGCTCATCACCAAGCGGCGTTGAAGTACCATGCGCATTAATATAATCGACTACTTGCGGTGCAATTCCAGCATCTTGTAAGGCGGACTTCATTGAAGATGCAGCGCCCGCGCCATTCGGATCCGGGGAAGTCATATGGTGAGCATCTGCACTCATTCCAAAACCAATCACTTCGGCATAAATATGAGCGCCGCGTGCTTTGGCATGGTCATACTCTTCCAAAACTAATATGCCTGCACCATCACCTAAGACAAATCCATCACGATCTTTATCCCAAGGTCGACTTGCTTTGCCTGGTTCATCGTTGCGCGTAGAAAGGGCTCGCATTGCAGCAAAACCTGCAATACCAAGTTTTGTTGTAGCCATTTCAGAAGCGCCAGCGATCATTACATCCGCATCCCCATAAAGGATAGTGCGGAATGCTTGACCGATATTATGAGTTCCTGTTGTACAAGCAGAAACAAGAGCAATATTAGGTCCCTTCATGCCGTATTGAATAGAGAGGTTACCACCAATCATATTGATGAGGGCGCCAGGGATAAAGAAAGGTGAAATCCTGCGAGGACCCGAATTTAATAAAGTTTCATGGTGTTTTTCAATGCTGGGTAAGCCACCTATTCCTGAACCAATCGCAAAACCAATGCGATCTGCATTTGAATCATTTACTGTTAATTTAGAATCTGCAATGGCTTGCACAGCAGCTGCCATGCCATATTGAACAAAAACATCGCGTTTACGCATTTCCTTTTCAGGCATATAGAGCGTTGCATCAAAGTTTTTGACATGCGAACAAATCCGGCAAGTTAAATCGGTTGCATCAAAATGTTCAATCGCTGTAACACCACTTTGGCCTGCTAAAATAGCCTTCCAACTTTCTTCGACCGTATTGCCTACAGGCGTTACCATGCCTAACCCTGTTACCACTACACGACGCTTACTCAAATGTCTGCCCTCTTTGAAACTTTTAATTGTTGCACGAAGATGGTAGCAGGTCCTGGATGACTACGCTTTTCTCCACCTATAAGCTCCAAGGAGGAGGTAGCTAATATTGGGGGAAACATAGTAATCCAAGACCTAACCATTACCTTCTCAATCACCTAGCCCGTTTTACCTTCTTTTTCCGCACGGCTTACAATATATTTCACAGCATCTTTAATGGTGACAATTTTTTCTGCTTCTTCATCAGGAATTTCTGTTTCGAATTCTTCTTCTAAGGCCATAACTAATTCAACGGTATCTAAGGAATCTGCCCCTAAATCGTCAACAAAAGATGCATCCACCGTAACTTCATCTTCTTTAACGCCTAATTGCTCTACTACAATCTTTTTCACGCGTGTTTCAATTTCGCTTTCTTTCATCGTCATAAAAAATCCTCTTAAAATAAATTGGGCTGGAACAATTCTTGGCAGAATATAATTTGTGCTAGTTTATTCAAAAACCATCAACTTGCAAGTTGGAATTTAATTCATGTACATCCCGCCGTTAACGTGCAAAGTTTGACCAGTAATATATCCAGCTGATTCACTGGCTAAAAATACCACCGCTGCAGCAACATCTTCGATGCTACCGGGGCGCTTCATTGGGATACGGTCGAATATAGCTGTCCTTTGTTCCTCAGATAAAATATTAGTCATATCAGTCGCAATGTAGCCTGGCGCAACAACATTCACCGTCACATTTCTCGATCCCACTTCAAGAGCGATCGCTTTACTTAATCCGACGACACCGGCTTTAGACGCACAATAATTAGCTTGACCCGGGTTGCCCGTCGAACCCACGACTGAGCCAATTGAAATGATACGCCCAAACCGCCCTTTGATCATGTCACGCATACAAACCTTGCTAAGACGAAAAATGGCATTGAGATTCGTATCAATAACTTGTAACCACTCATCTTCTTTCATGCGCAATGAAAGATTGTCTTGCGTAACCGCCGCGTTATTAACCAGGATTTGAATAGGACCAAAGTCAGCTTTAATCTGTTCCATTAGCTCATCAATCGAAGCTTGAGAAGTGACATTTAAAGCGTAACCCCGCCCTACGATACCGGCGTCTTTCAATACTTTCGAAATCCGGTCTGCACCTGCTGCAGTCGTTGCGGTACCAAGCACTGTCGCACCGGCATTTCCTAAGGCCAAAGCAATGCCATGCCCAATGCCTCGGCTTGCGCCTGTCACTAAAGCTATTTTATTTTTTAATACAGTGTTAGCCGACATCATTTAGCCCTCATGCATACGTTTTAGCACTGCATCAAACTGTCCTATTTCAGCAGTAGACATTAATTCTAAATCTTTATTAATCCGCTTATTAAGCCCGGTTAATACTTTACCGGGACCGCATTCTATCACAGATAAAACCCCCAATTTGGAGAAAGCTTGGATCGTTTTAACCCATTGCACAGGTGAACAAAGTTGCTTCACTAACCCCTCACGAATCGAATCGACATCGCTATAGGGTTTGGCATCAAAATTACTTAAGATAGGAATTTCGGGCTTGTTTAACACGATAGAATTCAATGCCTTGCTTAGTTGGGAGGCAGCCGGTTCCATCAATGTAGAATGGGAAGGCACACTCACTGGCAATTTGACAGCTAGTTTAGCTCCCTTTTCCCTTGCTAAAAGAATGGCTCTCTCAACGGCAACTAAGTGACCCGCAATAACGATTTGACCTAAACTATTAAAATTAGCCGGCATCAGAACTTCATTGAATCCTCGGGAAGCTGCACAAATCTCTTCGACTAAAGCTTCTTCTAAGCCTAATAGTGCTGCCATCCCTCCCTCACCTTCTGGCACAGCATCTTGCATTAATTCACCACGCAAACGCACTAACTGAATAGCATCTTCAAATCCTAATGCATTCGAACAAACAAGCGCTGTGTACTCCCCTAAACTATGGCCTGCAAAAGCTTGTGGAGAAAGATCCGTTTCCTGCTTTAAAATTTGCCATAGGGCGTACGATGCAGCCAATAAGGCAGGCTGCGTGTGGATGGTTTTATTAAGTAAAGCATCAGGACCATTTTGAACAAGCGCCCATAAATCAAAATCAAGGACAGCTGAAGCGCGATCAAACGTCGCTTGAACAAGAGGGTAACGGGATGCAAAGGTGGATAGCATCCCTACCTGTTGAGAACCTTGCCCGGGAAAAATAACTGCCATAGAATGCATGATGTTTTCTCACTTTATGCAAAGATAAACCCAAGAATTTAGTAGCGAATCAAAGCCGATCCCCAAGCAAGACCGCCACCAAATCCCTCTAATAATAAGATTTGTCCCCGTTTAACGCGGCCGTCACGAATTGCTTTATCAAGGGCAAGCGGAATGGATGCGCTAGAAGTATTCGCTTGTTCATCTAAAGTAATAGCAACACGTGACAGGGGTAAATCAAGCTTTTTAGCCATCGCTTGAATAATACGAATATTAGCTTGATGAGGGATCAACCAATCCACTTCTTTTTTAGTCATTTTGTTTGCTTGGAGGGTTTCATCGAACAGGTCACCTAATATATTGACGGCGAGCTTGAATAAGGGATTACCAACCATTTTTACCGTTTCAATATTAGGGGACTTTGAATGGCCGAGCGGCAAATAAAGAACATCTTTATAAGTACCATCTGCATGAATATGGGTCGATAGAATACCCGGTTCTTCACTTTGGCCCACCACAACTGCTCCTGCCCCATCACCAAAAAGCACGCAAACGCTACGATCGTTCCAATCAATAATTCTCGACATAATTTCACTGCCAATCACTAAAGCATTTTTAATCATGCCAGTACGAATATATTGATCAGCAATGCTTAAGCCATACATAAATCCAGCGCAAGCCGTAGCGTTTAAATCAAAGGCAGGACAACCAGCAATTCCTAATTTTTCTTGCAAAAGACAAGCTGTACTTGGAAAAACCATGAAGGGCGTCGTAGAAGCGACGATGATCATGCCAATATCTTCTGGTTTTAACCCAGCGGCCTCAAGTGCTTTGCGACCTGCTTGCTCCGCCATGGTGACAACATTTTCATTCTCAGCAGCAATATGACGTTGTTTGATACCCGTACGCTCAATGATCCATTCATTTGTGGTATCAACCGCTTCTTCTAATTCAAAGTTAGTAAGGATTTTTTCAGGCAAATAACTACCCGTACCTAATATTTTTGTATACATGGTTGGCTTCACTCAGTAGGGAAAGATGGTTTTAGCAATTGTCCAACTTGAGAACGGATGCGCTCAGGAATTTTACAAGTCGCACAGATCATAGCTTCTTCAATGGCATGCGCAAATGCTTTGACTGAAGCGCTACCATGACTCTTGATGACAATACCATTTAAACCAATAAAAATAGCGCCATTATATTGAGCAGGATCAATCCGTTTATTTAAGTTTTTCAAAACGGGCTTAACTAATAAGCCTAACAATTTTGTAAATGAATTTTTTAGGAAAGCTTGCTTTGCTAAGTGAGAAATAAAACGCGCCACGCCTTCTGATGTTTTTAGAGCAACATTACCCACAAAACCGTCACACACGACGACATCAGCTTGTCCGTTATAAATTGCATCACCTTCAATGTAACCCGCATAATTAATGACTTTGCTATCCGTTAGCAATTGCGCCGTCTTTCTAACCTGCTCATTTCCTTTAATTTCTTCAGCACCGATGTTAAGCAAATAAACTGCAGGTTGCGTTATATTTTCCATAGCGCTGACTAAAACAGAACCCATGACAGCAAATTGAACCAAATGTTCGGCTGTACAGTCGACATTGGCGCCAAGATCCAGCATGCGAACATTTTTATTAGTTACGTAAGTTGGAAAAGTAGAAATAATTGCAGGTCGGTCAATGCCAGGAAGAGTTTTTAAGACAAACCGCGCGGTCGCCATGAGTGCTCCCGTGTTGCCAGCACTTACTGCAGCATCAGCTCGACCTTCCTTAACAAAATTGATGGCGATACGCATCGAGGATTTCTTTTTGGTACGCAAAGCACTCGCTGGTGACTCGCCCATTTCAACTTGCTCTGTAGCATGCTCTATGGAAATACGATTTTTGTCATAGGAATGGGATTGCAGCGCGCCTTGCAAAGCATGGCGATCACCCACCAAAATTAAATGAAGATGAGGATGGAGATGAAGGGCTTCTAATGCAGCGGGTACAGTAGTGGAGGGGCCAAAATCCCCTCCCATAGCATCGATGACGATGGTTGTCACAATTAAAATCTACTACGCTTCGTCGCTGCTATCTTCTTCAACGGTCGCTTTATTATTAATGACTTGGCGACCCTTGTAGTAACCTTCTGGACTAATATGATGACGTCGGTGGGTTTCACCCGTGGCCGCATCAATCGCTAAGGTTGGTTTTTCTAATTTATCATGTGAGCGACGCATTCCCCGTCTCGAACGTGTAACGCGACTTTTTTGAACAGCCATTATTTTAACTCCCCACTTATCAATAACTAATGCTAAAAATTTTGGATAACCAGGCTTTATAACTAAAATATGAGCCGATATGGCTTTATTTTAATTAGATCCTGTTAATCACTTCCGTTTGTCTTTTAAGGATTCTAATACCTGAAAAGGGTTTTTTTCTTTTTCTTTCTCCCAACGCGGGCCTTGCAAAGGTAGTTTCACATTGCAATCTTCTGGAAGATGGCGCGGAATAATAGGCAAATTCAAAATAATTTCGTCTTCAATCAATTCTCTAAGTGCCAAGTGTCCGTCTTTCGCTAAGGCCGGCTCATATCGTTCGGGCAAGTCATTAGCTTCGTCAAGCGTATTGACGATCCCCAGAATAAAGTCGGATATTATTTCATAAATAAAGGGTTCCATACAACGCTGACATTGCAAGGTAACATTAGTTTCAAGGTGTCCCTTTAAAAACGAAATATTTTGCTCATCAACACCGAACTGCAAGTTAACGGAAACCAGGTTATCGCTTGGGCTCAAATTTGTGCTCAGGCGATGCATATCTGCGACTTTAACAGTACCGGTTAACCCTAGTTTTTGTTCGGCAAAACGAAAGGGGTCGATATGTTCGGGTATAAACTTATCAGGCATGGGGGCATTGTAGGGAGGGAAAAGATGTCTGTCAAATAAGTTTAAAGAAGCGCAGCCTCATGATTCTTCAATGATTCTACCCTTCCTATCCGTATTTTACCTCTTCTCTTGCATCAAAAAATGCCATGCTGAGCCTTTTTTTCCCCTCGCCAATTAAGCCTTGTTGTCTACTTTATTATTTCACCGTCAGAATGAAAAACCGCTTTGCGCCTCCTCGCTGTTAGACCATAATAAACGTGCTTTAGATTTCCTTGCACTCAAACAAATTATCCTTTATCTTGTTATCTTAGCGTAGTAAAACAACTACATATAGTGTTTTTGTCGTTTACCTGCTTTTTTGATTTGTCATCAATTCTGACATCTTGCCACTGTGGAGAAAAAGTAAATATGGACACCCAATCAACCTCGCAACTTGCCTATATTCCCCATTTAGATATTAGTCAAACGGCCCCTGGCTTAATTAAAGTCATCCGCCGCAACAGTACAGTCACGCCTTTCGATGCCAACAAAATTACCGTTGCCGTAACCAAAGCCTTTTTAGCCATCGAAGGCGATGCAGCTGCCAATTCGAGCCGCGTCCATGAAAAAGTAGCAGCGCTTACCAAAAAGATCACTGATACATTTTCACGCAGACTAAAAGGCGGTGGAACGATTCACATTGAAGAAATTCAAGATCAGGTTGAACTTGAATTAATGCGCACGGGCGAATACAAAGTTGCGAAAGCTTATGTATTGTATCGAGAAGACCGCCGACGTTTACGTGATGCGGAAGCACAAAAAGAAAATAAAGAAGCTGCTTTCACTTTACACGTCACTTTAGATGATGGAGCCATTCAATTATTAGATATTGAAGGGTTGAGAAGGCAAATTGAAAATGCTTGTATTAATTTGAGTGATGTTAATCCTGAATTAATTTTAGAAGATGTGAAACGTAATTTATTTGATAAAGTACCTGTGCGCGAAGTTAATAAAGCATTAATCATGTCAGCGCGAACCCTTATCGAAAAAGAACCCAACTATGCTTATGTTGCAGCCCGATTATTACTCGATGATTTACAGTGTGAAGGGTTAGACTTTTTAAAATTGCCGCGCGATACCTTAAAAAAAGAAGGTTTTTTAAATTATTTCAAAGCTTATCTTACAACAGGTATTGAGCATGGATTAATAGATCCAAGGTTACAAACCTATGACATAGAAAGATTAGTCGATGCCATGCAAGCTTCACGCGACTTACAATTTACCTACCTTGGCTTGCAAACTTTATACGATCGCTATTTCATTCATTGGAATGGTATGCGTTTTGAACTTCCCCAAATCTTTTTTATGCGTGTTGCCATGGGCCTTGCGATGGAAGAAGACGATCGGGAACAGCGCGCTATTGAATTTTACAACTTGCTCTCCTCTTTTGATTTTATAAGTTCAACGCCCACACTTTTTAATTCCGGAACATTACGTCCTCAACTTTCAAGTTGCTATTTAACCACTGTACCTGATGACTTAGATGGTATTTATGGTGCAATTAAAGACAATGCTTTATTGTCTAAATATGCAGGCGGACTTGGCAATGACTGGACGAATGTACGTGCACTTGGCTCACACATTAAAGGCACGAATGGCAAATCTCTGGGTGTTGTTCCCTTCCTGAATGTGGCGAACGCAACCGCTGTTGCCGTTAATCAATGTTTTTCACCTGATACGCTCATTTACACTGCCAAAGGCATTGCACCAATCTCGAATGTAAAAGTCGGCGATCTAGTTTTGGGGGTAAGCGGCACCTATCGAGCAGTCACTAAAACTTTTGTTTACAATCAATATGGACCAATGGTTTCTTTAAACGTGAAACATGCAATTGACCCTATTCGCGTCACATCAGGCCATCCTTTTTATGCAATCTGCAATGTCCCCTTGGAACAAAGCACGGAGCGCACCTTAGCGTGGTTACAAAAACGCAAAGTTAAAACCGAATGGGTCGAAGCTTCTCAATTAAAAACCGGTGATTATGTCGCTCAAACCATTCCGAGTGAAATCGTTCCTGTCGCTGGCATCAATGAAGATGAAGCCCATCTTTATGGCATTTTATTAGGTGATGGTCATTTATCTAAAGATGGAATGCAGTGGGACGTATCGGGGAATCCAGCGAGAGATAGCCATTTAGAATTTGTCTATCATTATTTGCAAGCACGGGGCATCCATTATTGGCAAACCCAACGGGGTGAAACGTATTTGCAAATCCACTGGGCGGCAGGTAAAGGTGCAGTACGTAATGCCACCAACGGTCGCTATGTAGGTAGTGGCATGTCAACCTTGCCCTTTGCTTATGAAGATTTATATGACGCAAAAGGGAACAAACATATCGCACCACGGCTTGCGCATTTACCCCGCGAACAAACATTAGCGCTGGTACAAGGCTTGTTAGAAACTGATGGAAACGTTTCGCGTGATACAGAGATTAGTTTTTGCAGCACCTCGCAGCAACTTGCGGAAGGGTTACGATATCAATTATTGCGCTTAGGTGTCCCGACCACTGGCAATAAACGGATTAGACAACAATCCCATACTGGCACACGCTCTGATCATTCCACTATCTCATTCGATGGGGAATGCACTACTTATGATATTCGTATTCCTGCTATTGCTGAGCTCGCTACGCGTATGAATTGCAAACCGTTAACCAAACGAAATTGGATAGCGCATGGCAATCACATTTATACCCGTATAAAGAGCGTTGAAGCAATTGAGGCGACCACTTTTGTCTGTGATCTTAAAGTCGAAGGTGATGAATCTTATATGACAGTAGCTGGTCTTGCGCATAATGGCGGCAAACGTAAAGGGGCGGTGTGCGCTTATCTGGAAGTTTGGCATAAAGATATCGAAGAGTTTTTAGAATTACGGAAAAATACTGGGGATGAAAGACGCCGTACGCATGATATGAACACTGCTAACTGGATCCCTGACTTATTCATGAAACGGATGCTCGAAAATCAAGACTGGACTTTATTTTCTCCCGATGAAGTACCTGACTTGCATGACTTGTATGGCAAAGCATTTGAAGAAGCCTACGCTGCTTATGAAGAAAAAGCGAAAAAAGGTGAAATTAAGAATTGGAAAAAAATGCCTGCCACCGCTTTATGGCGTAAAATGTTAACTATGTTATTTGAAACGGGCCATCCTTGGATTACTTTTAAAGATCCTTGCAACTTGCGCTCACCTCAACAACATATTGGCGTCGTGCATAGTTCAAATCTTTGCACTGAAATTACACTCAACACTAATCGCGAAGAAATAGCGGTTTGCAATTTGGGAAGTATTAACTTAGTAGCTCATATGAAAGACGGCCAAATTGAACAAACTAAATTACGCCGCACGATTCATACAGCGTTACGCATGTTAGATAATGTCATCGATATAAATTACTACTCTGTTCCCCAAGCGAGAAATTCCAACTTAAAACATCGTCCCGTTGGCATGGGAATGATGGGATTCCAAGATGTGCTTTATCTTTTGAATCTTCCCTATACTTCACAAGAAGCCATTGATTTTGCTGATCGTTCAATGGAACAGATTAGTTACTATGCGATTGAAGCTTCTACTCATCTTGCGGAAGAACGTGGCACTTATTCTTCTTATGAAGGTTCATTGTGGCATCAAGGTATTTTACCGATCGATTCCATCGAGCTTTTAGCCCAGCATCGCGGTAGTTATTTAGAGATGGACCGTTCACGTACACTAGATTGGGATACATTAAGAACGCGCGTCAAAGAAGTGGGAATGCGCAATTCAAATGTATTAGCTATTGCACCCACAGCAACCATCTCCAATATTTGTGGTGTTTCACAATCCATTGAACCTACCTATCAAAACTTATTTGTTAAATCCAACTTGTCAGGTGAGTTTACGGTGATTAATCCTTATCTCGTGGCTGAACTTAAGCGCGAAGGATTATGGGATGAAGTCATGGTTAACGATCTTAAATATTACAACGGTAGCGTTGCTAAAATTAGCCGTGTTCCTGACTCCATTAAAAAGATTTATGCAACTGCCTTTGAAGTTGATCCCATTTGGCTAGTTGAAGCGGGTGCAAGACGTCAAAAATGGATTGATCAATCTCAATCACTCAACTTATACATGGCTCAACCTTCTGGCAAGAAACTTGATCAGCTTTATAAACACGCTTGGTTACGAGGATTAAAAACAACTTATTACTTACGTAGTATGGGCGCAACCAACGCGGAGAAAGCAACCGTCGATGATCGTACGTTGAACGCAGTTGATTCAGGTACAGATGATGGGGCAAAAGCTTGTTTGATTACCGATCCTACTTGCGAAGCATGTCAGTAAAAACTTTGAAGGGTGGTTCCAATGTGACATCCACCCTTTTGTTTGATTTCTGAAATACTTGAGATCTAAAAAATTTAAAAGGAGAAATACGAATGGCTACTGCGGTTCAGCACGGGGCGACGGGCCTCGAATTTGAAATGGGTGCAAAACGTCTCCAGGTTGATGATAAGAAAATTATTAATTGTCGTGCGGATCTTAACCAACTTGTACCGTTTAAATATAAATGGGCTTGGCAAAAATATTTAGATGCATGTGCAAACCACTGGATGCCCAATGAAATTAATATGTCAGCGGATGTAGCCTTATGGAAAGATGAACTGGGTCTTTCTGAAGATGAACGCATGATTATTTTGCGTAACTTGGGTTTTTTCTCGACTGCCGATTCGCTCGTTGCCAACAACTTAGTACTTGCTGTTTATCGCCACATCACGAATCCCGAATGTCGACAGTACTTACTACGTCAAGCTTTCGAAGAAGCCTTGCATACACATGCTTATCAATATGTTATTGAAAGTTTAGGGATGGATGAAGCAGAAGTATTTAATATGTATCGCGAAGTTCCTTCAGTTGCACGTAAAGCAGAATGGTCACTGAAATATACTCAAAGTTTAGGTGATCCTCATTTTAATACCGGTACCCCCGAAAATGACCAACGTTTATTACGTGATTTAATCGCATTTTATGTCATTTTTGAAGGTATTTTCTTTTACGTCGGTTTTACCCAAGTTCTTTCTATGGGTCGTCGCAATAAAATGACTGGGACGGCAGAACAATTCCAATATATTTTACGTGATGAATCTATGCATCTTAATTTCGGCATTGATTTAATTAATCAAATTAAAATAGAAAATCCGCATTTGTGGACTGAAGCATTTAAACAAGAAGTCATCACCATGATTAAAGAAGGTGTAGATTTAGAATATCAATACGCACAGGATACGATGCCACGTGGTGTTCTTGGCTTTAATGCTGAAATGTTTAAAGAATATTTAGAATTCATTGCCAATCGTCGCGCCGCTCAAATTGGCTTGTTACCCCAATATCCAGGTGCCACCAATCCATTCCCATGGATGAGTGAAATTATGGATTTGAAAAAGGAAAAAAACTTTTTTGAGACTCGCGTTATTGAGTATCAAACCGGTGGGGCGTTGAGCTGGGACGAGGAATGATTTAAATAAAGGTATTGGGGCGTGAAGGTATTTTCCCGCCCTACTTTCTTAATGTTAGTTATGGCGCGAATTATTTTCCTTCCCTACTTCCTTCCAATCCTTTTTTTGCTCCTCATGAGAAGTAACGCTATCGAACTTTGTCTGAGGCGTGCATTGTGTAACAATGTAACCGTCAATTTAATCACATCAATCATTAAATTATAAAACCATGTATAGTTTTCGTTCTATCAATAAGTAAAAGATACATGCAGTCCAAACTAAGGGAATGCTCAAGAAAATTATTATCAATTTACTGCTACTTTTCATTGATAAAATTATTGAGGTTATATAGGTTCTTACGGTCGCATTTGTCTCTGAGAATCTAATAAAACATCTGGCGTGGGTAGCGATGAATAATTTACAAATTGTCTTTGAAGAACGTTACTGTTACTTACGCTATTTGTTGCACCATCATCATGTTTAGCAATTGTTTTTTCTGACTTATCGCCCTTCCATAATTTAGATAAACGATCTCCCACTTTGCTCCATGTAGACTTTTGATTTAACTTATTGAAGTCAGTCGTTACAGTGACGTTAGATTCACAAGGCGACTGTTTGACATGCGTAGAAGTATTTACGGGCGATGTCAT
This sequence comes from Gammaproteobacteria bacterium, assembly GCA_013816845.1. Classification (NCBI taxonomy): domain Bacteria; kingdom Pseudomonadati; phylum Pseudomonadota; class Gammaproteobacteria; species Gammaproteobacteria bacterium. Next base: position 437,621 of record JACDDU010000001.1, on the reverse strand, counting down.
TAACACCTTTGGTTTTTTTACATACTTTAATTCATCAAACCCAATTTTAGGATTAAATAAATCTTGGAGATATTTAATTGGGCCATATTTTCTAGGTTCAAAGCAATCTACAATTGTATTGGCCATACCACAGCATAATCCCAATCCTATACCGACAATTGCAAGTGATACAGGTGGACATAGTAAACATGCCGCAGTAGAAAAATAGATAACTGACATCACACCCGCTGTTTTGAGCATGAGCCCTAAAAATAGAAATAGAAAACCAAATATGGCGGATGCCGGCCATGAAACCAGCCCAAGCGTTCCACCAATCCCTGCGCCACCCAGTACGCCACGCAATAAATTTTCACCGGTTTTTTTTAATACTGGCCATATGCGCATAATTTAATCATTTAAATATTTTATGGAGGTTAATAGTAAAAGAATGCCTTTTATTTGTAAAGTTTTATACAATACAGTGTTTAATTTATAATCAATCTCTTACTGTCTTAAAGTTAAGACGTAAAACTTCAGTTCATTGCTATCAGCATTAACTGATGAGCAGTAGTTTTAAGCACGAGTCCGCACATTGAAAGAAGAAGATTGTCTTGGGACAAATACCCACGCTTTTGATCATTTGATTTTATTGCATAACTTTGCTCTTCGTTATCAAAGTGGAAACGCTATGCAAGGTTTATATGAGTGAAAAAAGAGGTGGTTAAACCCACGGTAACTTTATAAGCAAATTGTCTAAACACGGGTTTTTAAATTGCGTGTGCTGGGAAATAAACATATTACCGATTTAGTGTCATGTAACTGGGATCATGGGGCAGCGCAATTTTAATTAATTTCAATTTAGATCAATTAACATCCCCATCTTCCAACTTACCTGCCAATCTTAAAATACGAAAAATTCCGATGAAGCTAACGATAATCCAAGAAACTTCAATAATAACAGCTGGCAAATTCCACTGATAAAAAAGTGAAAATAAAATTAATACGGAACCAACAAGATTCATAAGTTGATAATAAATATTTAATGCATTCATTTTGCCAATGTTTAATAAATAATAAGCTGCCAAAATAATAAATACACCGATAATACCGATAACATCTGCTAATTGAAAATAATTCATACATAAACCTCTAGGATACTAATCGTAAAGCTTGTTCAAAAAGTTCAACATTACTACAGGGACGGTGCACATTTTCACTTAAATATCTTCTAAAGTTGGCACCATTTTTTTGCTCATGAAAAAGACCTAAAAGCGGCCGAATTAATAAAGAAAAATTTACACCTTGTGCAAGTTGGTTTCTTACATAAGGGATATATTGGGAGACAATCTCAGCCCTGGAATGCACCATGCCACCAAAATATTTTGACTGAATCTCTGCTAGCAAATAAGGATTCGTAAAAGCAGCTCGACCAATCATCATGCCATCGATTCCATGATTTTCAGCTGCAATTTGCGTTATGGACTTAAGTCCACCGTTTAAAATAATCGTGCAACTTGGAAAGTCTTGTTTAATTTTTCGAACTGTAGTGTAACACAGTGGCGGAATTTCTCGGTTCTCTTTCGGAGATAATCCTGAGAGCCAAGCCTTGCGCGCATGGATAATGAATGTCCTACAGCCTGCACGAACCAAGGTTTCAATAAATCGTTGCAAAAGCGAATAGCTGTCATAATGATCAACACCAATTCTGCATTTAACAGTGATAGGAATGGTCACCCCATCTTGCATTGCTTTTACACAATCTGCGACTAAATTAGGTTCGAGCATCAAACAAGCACCAAATCGTCCACTCACTACGCGCGGACTGGGACACCCTACGTTCAAATTAACTTCGTCAAACCCTGCAGCCTCGCCCATTTTAGCCGCTTGCGCAAGCAAAGTGGGTTCAGATCCTCCGACTTGTAAGGCGAGATGAGCTTGAGAAGTATCGTAGTCTAATAAGACATTGCGACGACCATAGTAGAGCGCCGCGGCCGTAATCATTTCGGTATATAGTAAAATATCTTTTGAAATCAAGCGCATAAAAAAACACGCGTGACGATCCGTATAATTCATCATGGGCGCAACAGCGAACAAAGGCATAATCAGCGTTTATTATTTTTGGCAAAAGCTAATTTTATACCGTTTAGGCTTTACTGTTAACCCTCATTCGATGAACGGATGGTAAAGTTAAATCTGCTTTTCGTTTTTTATTATTAAAAAAAGTATTAGCGAAATTATAATATGTCCGAAGCGTAGCCCGGGCTGGATAAGTGAGTTCACATTGTTTGAAAGCTTTTGCAAAAGCCGCTGGATGAGGAATATGGTGGTTACGGGCGATTTGCGTTAAGGCTGTGACAGAAAAAGAATCAAAATGACGCACAGAAAGACGATTATATAATGATTTTGAATTCGATTGGCGACCTGCGAAATAATTTGGATTTTGCGAAGCCATAATCATGAACCCTGGGTGATCGGCGCGTTGACCTTTTAAATCTCGACCGGTCAATAATTGATTAAGTAATTTTTCTAAAGTGTTATCTAAATTAATTTCATCCAAAATAACAATAGCACCCTCATGAAATGCACGGGTCAATGTTTTAGCAATATCTTTTTCTTTTGCTACAGAAATTTCATAATATTTTTGTGAAGACAAAGGCGCATCCGGATGAAAACCATGATGTTCTAACAAAGTTTTTAAAAGAAAAGATTTACCCACTCCAGGTGGACCGATCAGTAAAACACCTTTTTTATAATAACAATGTTTGTGTACTGCAGCATTTTGTAGAGCAAATTGGCGTAACAATAAATCTTGCTCTAAGCTTTCTAACAACATTGCTGCATCTGATGGTAATCCAGTATGGCTGGCAATAAAGATTAGAGGCGAGTGAGAATCAGAATGAAGAAATAGTTGAGAACCATGAGGTCTAAGCTTTGAAACAAATAGATTTCGAGCATTTGTGTCTTGGATTGTACCTGCAAATTCAGCACAAGCGGCACGAAAAATATAATCCTGCCAATGATCAATTGAATCAGAGTGAGTTTGCATTAATACACAAAAACGCATGACCAAATTTTTTAAATCACGTAACGAGAAGATAAAAGTAGGATGTAATTTGGCAATCAAATGATAAGTATTAAGTAAGGCATCAATATAATGCTCTTTATTCAGATTAAATTCAGTAAGCTTCTTCTTCAAAATATTATCTTTAATAAAACAATCATCCGGCATGCTAAACCAGATTGTCTCAGCACTATCCTGAAAGATAGAGTGATAAAAACGTCCCGGATAAGATTCAGGATTGCCCGTAATAACAACTTTATGAAAGGATGAAAGCTCATATTTCTTTCCATGATAATAAACAACCTTATCTTTACGCATGAGACCTTTTAAGAAATTCCAGGTGCCAGGTTTTTCCATGTTGGCTTCATCTAAAAATAATACGGTAGGACAAGTTGGTGTTTGTTTTAACCAGGCTACCAATCCGTCTTCGCCTTCAAAACAAGGGAATTGAACCCGCTTTTTAATTTTTTTATAAGAGCGCGTTTTGCCCGTACCAGCTTCGCCTTTTAAAAAAATAATCGGTATCTTTTCATCGTGTAAGAGACGATTGAAATGATTTTCTGTTTTGAATAAGTCAGGCTCATCATTATATCTATTTGCTAATACTTCTATAATAGCTTGCCAAATAGCTTCTAAAGTTGCATGACTTACTTTTGGATAATTAATACTTTCATCCAAATTAGCACCCAAAATGGTTTTAATTTTTTTGGGACTCAAACAATTTAAAATTTGCCACACATGATTTTCGACGTCATCCAAATGACGAATATTGTAGTGCTGAAATAACTTTCGTAACTTTCTTTGTTTAACAATGTCATCACTTTGATTTCCAAATAAATATTTGCCCATTACATTTATATACGCAAACGTTGCACTTTCTTTAGGATAATCATAAAGAAATAAGCCTTTAATAGGGTTACGGCCAATTTTGTCAGGATGTGATAATTTATTCAAAAAACGGGTGATACTAGCAAATGTAAGAGCGGGACGGGGTGGTAAGCCAATACCACGATGGGGAATACGGTCTACCCTTTGGTAAAAGCAAGCAATTTTATCCAATGTCGGCCATTGTGTAGTAGGAAACATTGCTTTGTAATCTTCAAGCGACACATTTACTTTTTGAGCTGATGCACCTACGCTATTATTTTTAAGTTGGGGCAATACAAGCATTAATTGTCCGGGCAATAATTTAGCTTCACCATTTATTTTAATGGAATCGCCTGAAAATAATGGCAATAACTCATGATATAGAAGAGGCGATATTTCCCCATTTAGAATAATGTTATGACCTTTGATCAAAGCAAGATATGCATCTTGAAAGTCAAAGCTAAAATCAAATTGTTCGCCTGAATTATTCGCCTCAATATTTAATTTAGCAATAAGATCCGTATAAGAAGTTTTTGGCGTAATATCAATAATAAAAGTTGGCTTACTACTCTGAATTTGTAATTGCTGTGCAGTATAATCAGGATCATTACTCATCCATATATGACTGGATTTCTTATCTCTCAACGTAGGCGAAGCATAGGCTACTTTTTCAATGGCAACGCCATCACTTAATACAAATTCAAACTGTTGCTTAGGAAAATTTTCTTCAATATAGACTAGTAATTCTTGCCAATCGCTTAAGGGTAATGATTCGGTGAGATAAAAGAAATTCTTCTGAGTGTTATATTCCGCTAACAATCCGGGCAATTCATGTATTGAATGTGAGTCAGCTCTTACTTGCAATTGCTCATAACACTCATGCAAATTATATAAACCCAAATAAATTGGCTTTCGATCAAGAGGGTAAGCTGTTGTATTTATTTTCACATTATCAAGATGACTTTTGAGCGTACGTTCTTGATTGGAAATGATAGTTTGATTTTGCAAGTACAATAATTTACCGTTAAAATGTAAGACTTTTTCATCCTGCAACCGACGCATTAATAAATTAAATTTAGCGTTATTTTTAGGTGCATTATAAATAATAATGCTTTTATTATTTCGAATAGCTTTAATGAGCGCACCCTCATTTAAAAGAATTTTTTTATCTTTAAATTGAATATCACCCAGTAAATATTTTTGCCAATTTACACTATGAAACAGATCAATAGTAATTGTATTATTTCCATCAATAACAGGCTCATTTCTATGTTGAACCATTTTTTCGATTAATGGAGTAGATAAAGTATAAGGCTTAGTGCGGGATAAGAATGCAGAGCAAGTTAAGGTATTTTTTTGAATAAGTCCAATGACTTGAACTTGGGAGTTAACCGGATTTCCTAGTAAGGTAGGACGAGCATCACAAATGCTTTTATAACTTGCAATTTCTTCGGGAGAAAAGTTAGACCAGTTCACAACAATGATACCGCCTCGCTCAATGATGGATTGCAATGGTCCCGCAATTTTTTTTCTTTCCCCCCCCGAAAATTGGTAGGGGTGAAGATAATGCGCAAATTCTTCCGCGGAATCAATGTAACAATAATTTTTAAAAACTGAATAGCCTAGCTCTTGAAAAGAATTCGTTAATAATAAATTAACATCAACTGCACTATATCCTGCTGGAATTTCTATCAACGGAGCAAGGGGTTGACGTTTTTCAATTAACGTTGGGATATTCAGCAAAACTTCAGGCTCCACCCATTGCAAAAACTGCGCGTAATAATAATTTTTTAATTGATCACAATTTTTTTTGGATTGACTTGATTTCAATGATTGCGATTGATGGATAGAAAAAGGCTTAAAGAGATAATTTTTTAAACGCTTAAGAAAATCTGTCTTCTTTTTAGAAAAATGCAAATTACCCTTCTGACTTTGCGATAAAAGAGTATTAGTGCGTTGGTCTAAAGGAGTTAGATCAAGTCGCGCCGTACCATTTAAGTCAATAAGAGCCCATTGCAAAGAACGCCCTTGAAAGGGCACTTCACAATAAACATGTTGCTCACTTGCAATCATTCGTGCAGGCACACCGAGATAGCGAGCTAAAACCATGTAGACTTGTCCGCGGTGTGAACACCACCCTTCTTGATTGATCATCTGACCAATAAAAGTGTCAATATCTGACAACTTATTATTAGTTTCTTGATCCGTTTCGTGAAACCTTAAGCAATATAATTTCAATAATTCCAATTTTTTAGAGATGGATAATTTTGGATTAAATATAAAGCTTAAATCATGGTCATCTTTGATAACCGACTGGAGTGCGTTTATGTTATCAATCAGAACTTGAGGAATTAACTTATGATTTTGAGTTACAGCTTCTCCTTCTGGATAATAATAATTATTATTTTTTTTATATTCATAAAGAATTTCAATATGTTGAGTTTCTATTTGCGGTTTAAGGCGGGCATAAGCTTGTTTATGAACCGGATGCCAGTAACATTCAATAGCATTTTGAGGGTTACATTTAACCATAGGTGGCTCACTCATCGTTTCTTGTGATGCTAAGGGTATCCACATCGAAGACGCGACTTCACCTTCAAAATAACCAAACCCTTCGCTCGCATTTCTTTTTACTTTTTCTGTTAAATTGTTTACATCATGACTTGTAAAATGAGGATGTGAACCGGGTAAAAATTCCAAAACAGTAGGCTCTATCTTATTAACAAAAACTAACTTACCTTTAATCCATTGAACTTGATCGATAATATTTAACCGATAATGATTACAATCGACTGGGTCTTTTTCTGTTAAAGTAAACTTTAAATTGCCCTCTGCGTGGTAGGGCTTAGGTTTTCCAGTATAAGCACTCACGGGAATATTGGCATTGAGCATAGTTGATGACATGATGGAAGTTGCGCTAATTTTATTGCTGTGATTAAGCTTCAATTCTTGGTCAGTAAAGCTATGACGTACATTATTATCGGTATTGATCGAAGAAGATATGTTTGCTGCTGATATTTTTTCCCATAAACATTGCTGGGGTAAATTTAAGATATGCTGGGCTTCATTGGGCATGGATAGAGTTGCCGTAGCCAGGGAAGTACACTGACTAAGATTCAATATTTGGCTGTCTTGTTCGCTGATACAAATAAGATTTTTTAAAGCTTTGCAGCCATTGAGTGTTACTTTTAGGGCATTGAGTGTATTAACTAAAAATAATTTGCGGAGTTGTGGCGTTTCCTCAATTTGTATATCAGACCCAGAATTGAGAATTTTAACTTTTTTCAAATAAGGTTTATTTGATAAATTAACCGATTGTAATTCAGGCAAGTTATTAAGCTTTAAATATTGTAAGTGATTACTGCCTTCTAATTTAATCTTGGCAAGCCTATCGCAATTATTAATACTTAAATTTGTAAGCGAGGTTGAGTCAAGATTATCAATAGTAAGTAAATTTTTGCAACTATCAATATGCAAAACTTCTAACGTGGTAGCAAGTGGTAAAATCAATTCCTTTAATGCGTTACATTTATCAAGGGTAATATATTTTAAATGTATGAATTTTGATAAATCTATTTTTTCAAGATCACAAGCATTAATGAGGGTTAATGTTTCGATATTTTCGAGGTTATTGAAATCAATAAAATCTAACCCAACGGCAGAATCAATAATTAAATTCTTAACGCTTGGTAAATGCTTTAATTGCGTGACACCTAATTGCGAAAAATTTAGAATATGCAAGGAAGTAAGACTAGGCAAATCTTGCAAAATAAGTCTATCGCAGTTTTTAGTATCAATTTTCAGGGTTTTCAATTGATCACAATGAAGTATTACAACATCTTTCGTGCCAACTAACTGATTGTCATATCCAATATCTACTATTTGAAGCGCTGATAAATTCTCAAGATGAAGTTTTTGCATCTGAGATAAATTAAATAAATGTAATTTTTTGAGGGCTGATAAATTTTTAAGATCAAGCGTATGTATTCGAACTGCCGACTCTAATGAAGAATAATGTATTGTAAGAAAATTTAGCTGTTCATTGTCTATTAGTTGCAATTGTTGTGGAAGAAGACAATCATGCCATTCAATAACCTTCATAGAACTTAATGAAAAATTTGGCAGACTTAAATTATCATTTGCTTGATGTAAATATTCAAGGGCCCTTGATTCGCCTTGCAAATGAAGATTAGCAGCAAATGAAGTCAACTTCTTTAATGAAGGATAATGATTTAAATTAACATTAACATTGTCCAATGATTTGAAAATAAAGCCTTCTAAGTATGGTAGGTACGCCTCCCCTATTTCATTTAACAATTTACATCCTTGAACTTTTATATTTTTTATTTGTTGATTATCTTTAAAGTTGACTTGATTTAACGCTTCACAATTTTCAATTAAAACTTCTTCTAGTTGTGGTAAAGCTGAAAAATCAAATTTTGAAGTGTTCGTTTTATGAATTTCAATACGTTTTAGATTAGGAAAGAGACTTAAATCAATCTCTGTCAAAACACCATAGATGACAAGATTAACAACCGCATTGCGTTCATTGAGAGATAACTTTTCTACGTACTGATCGAAATTACAATCGATTAAGCTAAGATTGCTTGGATCTGTTGCTTGCGCATAAGGTGCAGTACTTTTTACATCAACATTGATGACTTGATTAGGTATTTTCATCCATTGCTGATATCGACCTTGGGCTTTGTTTCTTTTTAATTGATATCCCGCATCCTGAAGGGCACTTTCTAATTCGATTGCTATAGTCTCAAATTTGAGCGTGGTTAGATTAGGAAAATGAATGTTTATCCAATCTAAAACTTCGAGATTGAGAGCATTGCATTTTAACATGATGATGTTTTTAGTATCGACAGATTTTAATATTTCATCTCTATCATTAGCATCAATTAAGGAGTGCCAAGTTAAGTCTAAAAATTGGGGATTTTTGAGCGGATAAAACGAAGACCATATCTGTAAACTGCGAATAAGATTTTGGTAATTTGTATAATCTAAGATAATAAAATCATGCGCCGACAAGCCAACTTCGGACAGACTTATTTCAATATTTTCTTTAGTTGCTGAATTTATGGCATTTTTTCTTTCACATAAATCAGCGACATGAGTAAACGGTTGCGTTTGAAACAAAGATACTCGGTCGCCTGGCCATGGATAAAGAACAAAATTTTTAAAAAGTGCATTGAATAAATTAATTTCAAGCAATGACAGGGATCGATTGGTTAAAAAACTATTACAAATAATAATGGGTTTAATATCAGATTTTGGCGCTTCACTATCGCGCGCGCGCCAAGCATTGGGATTTCCTTCCACGAAGTAGCGAAAGCGATCAAAATAACCGCTTGGTCCTTCGGATTGGTAATGAATGTTTTGTACATTCTTTTGTTCTTGTAAATTTAATAAACGATTGATTATTTTTTTTGTTATGTAAATCATAAGATGAGATTAAGGTTTAGTTTTAGTATAAGAAAAACTTTTTAGCATAGGTATAAAGGAAAGTATAGAAAACGATAGGGAGAGATTTACAGTTAGGATTACCTACAGTTCGAATCCAGAAGGGCTAAACTTTTTAGTATTTAAACTAATCTATCAACTTAGATGACAACGTCACCTCTCACCCTAACACTTCTTCAGTGGTATGAATTGGAAGCATCGAACTCCAATGTCGACAACCGGGACATTGCCAATGGAGAGATTTACCGGAAAAGCCACACGACGCACAACGGTATTCTGGCTTATCAGCGAGAATTTTTTTCATTAAATTTTGCAATATCCCTAAATCATCACGAGCACGGCCTTCAGCATTAGAGATATATAAATTGATGAATAAATAAATACCTCGCAGTGACGGATAACGCCTAACATAATCTGCAACGAAACTGGCTGCGACTTTGTCACCTTTCCACTTACGAATCCGCTCAGCTAATATTAAAACAATGGGAATACGCGGGTGTTCATTCATTAAACGCTTAAGGTAACTAACTAATTCCTCACCTTGACCCATGGATTCATAACAACAGGCAAGTAAATCAATGGCTTCTGACAAATAATCGGGGTTCTGATCTTTAATTTTCTTCAAATGTTTAGAAGCTGTTTTGAAATCTTGCTTGGCCATATACACTTTGGCAGATAGTAGACTTGCCCGCACACAACCCCGATCAGCTACGACTGCGCGTTCTAAATGCTCTAAAGCAAGATCTTGTTGATTTTTATGGAAAGCGATTTCTGCAAGCTCACAATAATAATGCGCAATGACCGGTTGCATACTCTGGCGAGTAACATTTTCATATTTAATAGCAATTTCCACAGCATGCTGCCAATCTTTTTCTTGCTGATAGATATCAATTAATGTTTTTAAAGCTTGGGGTGAATGCGACTTTGAATTAACCAATTCAAGAAAAATGCGTTCCGCACGATCAAGCATGCCCGCGCTTAAGTAATCTTGGCCTAGCTCATAAAGTGACTGCTCACGATAAACTTTTTCTAATTGTGGCCGGGCAATTAAATTTTGATGAATGCGAATGGCTCGATCAACTTCCCCACGACGTCTAAATAATTTTCCAACCGCAAGATGGGTTTCAACCGTATCACTATCGACTTCGAGCATTTTAATAAAAATATCGACAGCTTTATCTGTTTCTTCATTTAATAAAAAATTGAGGCCAATCAAATAATCTTTAGGAAGATTAACTTTGCGTGTAGGGACAGCACTGGGTCTACTGCGATACCCAATTAACCAAGCTACAAAAAGAAGAAGAATAAAAAGAAAACCCATCAAGAGTTTCATTACACTTTATCCTGCAAAGGAATGGCACGAAGATTTTCAATTTCGCGTTCGGCTAAATTGAGACGCTTTAACAAACGATGTTGACGAACTTTAGCTTTTAAAAGCAACCAGAATCCAACAAACATTCCCACTATACAACCAAGAGCAAAAACAATGACGAGTAAAAGAGAAAGCGGTAGGGAACTTTCTGCAAAATAATAATTTACAGAAACAGCTTCCAAATTAAGTGCTGCAAATGTAATGCCAAATAAAATAACTACTAACAAAAATAAATAGCTAATAATGCGCAATTTTTTTTATCTCCATTGTCTTAGGACAAGTTTCAGCATGAGGCTAACATAGCGAAGATGAAGCTATCTTAACATCCTTTACTCAATTACTTTGAGTCCATGCATATAAGGTTGTAATGCGGCAGGGATATGAATTCGTCCTAATTCATCTTGATAATTTTCAACAACTGCAATTAAAGTTCGACCTAAGGCTAATCCAGAACCATTTAAAGTATGGACTAATTCAATTTGGCCATTAACATCACGAAATCTGGCTTTCATGCGCCTTGCTTGAAAACTTTCTGTATTACTACAAGAAGAAATTTCGCGATAAAGATTTTGTCCGGGCAACCAGACTTCTAAATCGTAAGTTTTTGCTGCGGCAAAACCTAAATCTGCCGTGCATAAAGCAACGACGCGATAAGGTAATTCTAACCTTTGTAATACATTTTCAGCATGTCGGGTTATATCTTCTAAAGCTTGATAAGACGATTCAGGTTTGACGATTTGAACCAATTCTACTTTCTGAAATTGATGTTGACGTAACATACCCCGCATGTCTTTACCATACGAACCTGCTTCACTACGAAAACAAGAACTATAACAAACGTACTTCAGAGGCAGACGCGACACTTCTATTATTTCATCACGAACAGTATTGGTCACAGGAATTTCAGACGTTGAAACGAGATAACGCGTATCTTCACTCTCTCCATCCAACGCGAACATATCTTCTTTAAATTTCGGTAGCTGACTCGTTCCAAATAAACTCGCAGCATTAACAATTGCAGGAACAGCTATTTCTTCATAGCAATGTTCACGAGTATGCATATCTAACATAAATTGCGCGAGTGCTCGTTCTAGCTGAGCAAGTGGTCCACGGAGCACTACAAATCGTGCGCCGGTAATTTTTGCTGCAGTTTCAAAATCAATCCACCCCTGGTTTGCCCCTAACTCAACATGATCTTTCGGTTGGAAAGAAAAGACGGTTGGTGTTCCCCAGGTGCGGACCACTTGATTATCTACTTCACTTTTACCAATAGGCACACTGGTATGAGGAAGATTTGGTAAGTAAGATAAAAACTCATCTAAAGTTTGCTGCGTTTGAGCAAACTCTTCTTCGAGTGCTTTCAATTCATCGCTTAAAGCTTTGAGGCTGCTTTTGACTTCATCAATGTTTTTGCCTTGTGCTTTTGCAAAACCAACTTCTTTTGAACGTTTATTACGCTCATTTTGCAAATCTTGCATTTTAACTTGTAACCGTTTGCGAGCTTCTTCAAGTTCATTAAAACGAGTCACGTCAAGTTTAAATCCGCGTGTCATTAAAGCTTGGGCGATGGCGTCAATGTCTTGGCGTATGCGTTTCGGATCAAGCATTAACTCGTCACCTTAGCCAATACATCCGCAACAGTTAAACCCATCTCGGCAGGAGAGCGTACGGTTACCACACCAGCCGCTTCTAATGCTTTGAATTTATCTGCAGCTGTTCCTTTACCACCCGCAATAATTGCACCGGCATGGCCCATACGCTTACCAGGCGGTGCAGTAACACCAGCAATATAAGCAACAACCGGTTTGGAAACATGATGCTTAATGAAATCAGCCGCTTCTTCTTCTGCACTACCGCCAATTTCGCCCACCATGAGAATAATTTCAGTTTCTGGGTCATGTTCAAACAAACGTAATACATCGATGAAATTAGTTCCAGGAATTGGATCGCCACCGATACCAACGCAAGTACTTTGACCTAATATTTCACCTGATGAGGATTTAGCTTCCGATGTCTGCTTAACGGCTTCGTAAGTTAATGTCCCAGAACGTGACACAATTCCAACCCGACCCGGTGTATGGATATATCCTGGCATGATGCCAATTTTACATTCACCCGGTGTAATTACACCCGGACAGTTCGGGCCAATCAATCTCGCTTGTGGATGTTCTTGTAAACAGGCTTTGACTTCCAACATATCTAAAACAGGTATACCTTCTGTAATACAAACAATTAATTTAATTCCTGCAGCAAGCGCTTCAAGAATGGAATCTTTACAAAATGGTGCGGGAACATAAATGACTGAAGCATCAGCATGGGTAGCTTCATAGGCTTCTTTAACCGTATTAAATACCGGTAATCCTAAATGGGTTTGACCACCTTTTTCAGGAGTTACGCCGCCTACCATTTTTGTACCATAGGCTATTGCCTGTTCAGAATGGAGCGTGCCTTGTTTACCTGTAAAACCTTGGCAAATAACTTTTGTATTTTTATTAATAAGAATGCTCATGAATTCACCCGCGTTTTAGCTGAAGCAACAACTTTTTTAGCAGCATCGGTAAAACTACTTGCAGCAATAATGTTAAGACCACTTTCGGTTAATAATTTGAGACCTAAATCAGCGTTATTTCCCTCTAACCGCACAACAACGGGTAAATCGGTACCAATCTCAGCAATAGCACCAATAATTCCTTCTGCAATTAAATCGCAACGAACAATTCCACCGAAAATATTAATCAGAATAGCTTTAACTTTAGGATCAGAAAGAATGATTTTAAAAGCTTCCGTAACGCGTTCCTTTGTGGCTCCACCACCTACGTCAAGAAAGTTTGCAGGATTACCGCCATGCAGTTTAATCATGTCCATCGTTGCCATAGCAAGTCCTGCACCATTCACCATGCAACCAATATCACCATCAAGGGCAATATAATTTAATTCCCATTCGCGTGCATGATGTTCGCGCTCATCTTCTTGAGAAGCATCGCGTAATGCTGCCAATTTTGGCTGACGATAAAGCGCATTGTCATCGATATTAATTTTGGCATCTAAACAAAGTAATTTGCCATCTTTGGTAATGACGAGGGGATTAATTTCCAACATGCTTAAATCGCAATTAACAAATAATTTTCCTAAACCTAAAAGTAATTGCACAAAATCTTTCAGTAGTTGTCCTTTCATGCCGAGTGCAAATCCAAGTTCGCGACCTTGATAAGGCATCATACCGACAATAAGATCCATGGCTGTGGTTAAAATTTTATTTGGGGATTCTTCTGCAACTTTTTCAATTTCAACCCCGCCTTCAGTCGATGCCATGAAAACAATACGTTGCTTTGAGCGATCGATCACTGCACCTAAATAAAGTTCTTGTGCAATCTCGCAGGGTGCTTCGATTAGGATTTGATTAACAGGTTGACCTGTCGCGGTTGTCTGATAAGTAACTAAGTGTGTGCCTAAATGTTTAGCAACAAAGTCTTGGACGGCTTGCTTATTATCCACTAGCTTGACGCCACCTGCTTTACCGCGACCGCCTGCATGGACTTGGGCTTTAACAACAAATCGTGATAAACCCATTTCTCCTGCCACTTTGGCCGCTTCTTCAACACTATTAACGACCCGGCCTTGAGAAACCGGCAACCCGAATTCAGCTAATAATTGTTTTGCTTGGTATTCATGAAGATTCATTACAGACAATTACCTCTTTTATTATATTTCCAAAACCATACGTGTGGGATCTTCAAGCATTTCTTTTATAGAAACTAGAAATGTTACTGATTCCTTACCATCAATTAAACGGTGATCATAGGAGAGCGCCACATACATCATTGGGCGAATTACAATTTGTCCATGCTCAACCACCGGGCGATCTTCAATTTTATGCATACCTAAAATGCCACATTGCGGCGCATTTAAAAGCGGTGTCGCCATGAGCGAACCAAAAACACCACCATTGGTAATCGTGAAAGTGCCGCCTTGCATCTCTTCTAAAGTAAGTTTACCCGCTCTTGCTTTTTCCGCAGCTTCACCAATTTTAGCTTCAATTTCAGCCATACTCATTTTATCAGCATTGCGCAACACCGGGACCACTAAACCACGTTCCGTGGAAACCGCCACCCCAATATCATAATATCCATGATAAACAACATCGTTCCCATCAATCGATGCATTGACAATAGGTGAGCGCTTTAAGGCTTCAACAACAGCACGAACAAAAAATGACATAAATCCCAAACGAACTTTGTATTTCTTTTCAAATTTTTCTTTGTAGCGGCTACGAATCGCCATTACTTCAGCCATGTTAACTTCATTAAATGTCGTTAACATTGCAGTCGTTTGGGTCACTTCTAATAAGCGTTCAGCAATACGTGCCCGCATGCGAGACATGGGAACGCGTTTTTCTGGACGATCAGATGAACTTAACATTTCTTCATTCCCCATAGGCGTGCTGCCAAGGGTAGACAAAACATTTTCTTTTGTAATACGACCACCTTTCCCGGTTCCCTTAACTTGCGCAAGGTCAATTTCATGTTCGGCAGCAGCACGACGCGCTGAGGGGCCACTTGTCGGTTGGTTATCCTGCTCTTTGTTTGATGCTTGGGGCGAAGGGGGAGGCGTTGCCGATTTTTCTGCTGGCTTTTCTTCTGCAGAAGCTTTTTTTTCATCTTTTGCTTCTTTTGGAGTTTCCGTCTTTGCACCGCTCCCGGGTTCAATAATAACAAGAACTTCCTGGGCTTTCACTGTCGTGCCAGCAGGTTTAACGATTTGCTTGATTACTCCATCAATGGGCGATGGGACTTCAAGCATGACTTTATCTGTTTCTAGGTCAACTAGATTCTCGTCTCTAGAAACAGTGTCACCTTCTTTTTTATGCCAAGTTGAAACCGTTGCATCAGCAATTGATTCAGGCAACTGAGGCACTTTTACTTCTATCGTCATTGCTTTTTCCTTATTGTTAAAGCCGTAGCCACTAACAATTTTTGTTCTTTTTCGTGAACGGCGTGATACCCAACGGCAGGAGATGCAGCAGCATTTCTACCTATGTATTGTAATTTTTGATCTTGACCTAACAAAGCTTGCAAATAAGGAATCATGGTTGTCCATGCGCCTTGATTCTGTGGTTCTTCCTGACACCAAACGACATCGTGAACATGATGGTAAGGTTTCAACACTGCTTCGCAAAGTTTTTGCGGGAAGGGATACAACTGCTCAAGTCGAATGATTGCAATATTTTCGACTTGTAATGCGCGACGCGCTTCAAGTAATTCGTAATAAATCTTTCCGGTACAAAGTACAACGCGCTCCACTTGCTTCGCATCGAGTTGATCGATTTCGGGAATGACAGTTTGAAATTCACCTTCTGCTAAATCTTGTAGCGTGGATGTTGCCGAAGGATGGCGTAATAGTGTTTTTGGTGACATCACAATAAGCGGTTTACGATAAGGTCGAATCATTTGCCGGCGTAAGAGATGAAAAATTTGCGCAGGGGTGGTCGGAATACAAACTTGCATATTATCTTGAGCGCACAATTGTAAATAACGCTCTAAACGAGCGGATGAATGTTCAGGACCTTGGCCTTCATAACCATGCGGTAAAAGCATCACTAAGCCACATAACCTTCCCCATTTTTGCTCACCCGAACTGATAAATTGATCAATTACCACTTGAGCACCATTTGCAAAATCACCAAATTGTGCTTCCCAAATGACTAAATAATTAGGTTCCGCAGTTGCATACCCGTATTCGAAAGCAAGCACAGCTTCTTCTGATAATAATGAATCGACAATATTTATTTGTGCTTGATCTTTAGCTAGATGCGTTAAGGGAATATAAACCGCATCAGTATTTTGATCATGCAAAACAGCATGGCGATGTGCGAAAGTGCCACGTGCAGAATCTTGTCCGCACAATCGGATAGGGTAGCCTTCGGTTAATAAACTTGCATAAGCCAAGTTCTCCGCATAACCCCAATTCAAAGGCATTTCACCATTTAGCATTTTTCTTTCTGTATCTAACATTTTTTTAACTTGAGTCTGGGCGACAAAGCCATCTGGCAAGGTAATCAATTTTTCGCCTAACGCTTTGAGCTTAGTCATGGGTAAAGCGGTTGAAATTTTATCTGTCCAGGGCTGACCCACGTAGGGGTCCCAATTGACCATGTATTGATAAGCTGAATGGGTTTTGCCCCCGTTACTCACTTTAATAACAGGTTGACCATCGTCTAAAGCTTGACGATATTGGTTAATCCATTGCGTCACAATCTCTTCAGTTACAACGCCTTCAGCAATAAGTTTCTTTGCATAAATTTGATAGGGAGGCGGAAGTGCTTTAATTTTCTTATACATAATGGGTTGGGTTGCGGAAGGTTCATCCGCTTCGTTATGCCCATGACGTCGATAACAAACTAAGTCAATTACGATGTCTCGCTTAAAAGTTTGGCGATAATCAATTGCGAAGAGAGCAGCAAAATAAACCGCTTCTGCGTCATTACCATTCACATGCAAAATCGGCGCTTCCACCATTTTGGCAGAATCAGTGCAATAAGTTGTTGAGCGCGAATCTTTGGGGTTGCTGATCGTAAAACCGATTTGATTGTTAATAACAATATGCACAGAACCACCCACCGTAAACCAACGGGCTTGTGACATGCTAAACGTTTCCATGACAACGCCTTGCGAGGAAAAAGCTGCATCGCCATGAATTTGGATGGGGTATACTTGACGTTGATCTTTATCACTCCGTCTCCTTTGTCGCGCACGTACCGATCCTTGCACAACAGGCGATACAATTTCTAAATGAGAAGGATTGAATGCAAGCGCAACATGTATTTGTCCAGCAGGTGTATCGACATTAGAGGAGAAACCTAAATGATATTTAACATCTCCAGAATTATTACTTGTAACATCGATTCCACCTTCAAAAACATTAAAAATACTAGTGGGATCTTTACCAACAATATTGACCAATACATTTAACCGCCCACGATGCGCCATGCCAATGACCGTTTCTTTAGCGCCCGTCACGACACTTTGTGTAATGATTTTATCGAGTAAAGGGACTAAAGCATCGCCACCTTCCAAAGAAAAGCGTTTCTGGCCCACATATTTTGAACCTAAGTATTTTTCTAAAGCATCAGCAACGGCTAAGCGGTCTAATAAATGTTTTTTTTCATCCGGCGTAATACTTAAATTAGCCCAATCTTTTTCAATGCGATTTCGAATCCACTCGACTTCGGCAATGCGATTGATATGCATATACTCAAAGCCAATGTGTCCGCAGTAAACTTCTTGTAACTTTTGATAAATTTCGCCTAAAGTTGCTTGCGATTTTTGTAAGCTTGCAAATGATTCAGCATTAAATGTTTTATTTAAATCCGCCTCTGTAAAACCATAATACTCAAGCGTAAGGGTTGGATCACTTGCGCGAGTCATGAGTTCAAGGGGATCAATTTGCGCATGCATATGTCCCGAACGACGAAAGGCTGCGATCAATTCTAAAACACGAAATTGATCTTTATCACTGCGCGTTGTCATCTCGGCGGGCAAGGCACTCCGCGCTGATTGTTCAGCATAGCGCTTCATTTCCTCAATCACAGCTGCGTGAGAAACATCAGCAATGGTTCGCGGATTATCTTTAAGGAGACGATCAAAATATTGACGCCAAGAAGGGGTAACCGCTTCGGGGTCACTGAGATAAGTCTCGTATAAATTTTCTAAATAAGTATCGTTTTCTGGCGCAAGATAAGAATCTTGCCAAAGCGCCTGCATGGACTTTGATGACGTGGTCATGTCGCTTTTTCTACTCGTTTTGTCGGGGTTGGCAAAAGCGCTTAAACAGACTCTTTAAGCATGTCTTCTTTAATATTATTTATAGCTTCCAAAGGATTTAAATCCTTTGGGCAGACATCAATGCAGTTCATGATACCACGGCAACGAAAAACGCTGAATGGATCCGTTAAATCTGCAAGACGTTCTTGGGTATGCGTGTCTCGACTATCGGCAATGAAACGATAGGACTGCAGTAATGCCGCCGGACCCATATATTTATCCGGATTCCACCAATAGGAGGGACACGATGATGAACAACACGCACACAAAATGCATTCATATAATCCATCTAACTTGGCGCGTTCTGCAGGCGATTGTAACCGCTCAATTGCAGGCGCCGGTGTATCATTTTGTAAGTATGGTTTAGCTTTTTTGTATTGATCGATAAATTGGGTCATATCCACAACTAAATCACGAATAACAGGCAGCCCCGGCAATGGTCGAATAATAATAGGTTCTTTTAAACTTCTTAAGTCAGTGGTGCAAGCTAATCGATTTTTACCATTAATATTCATTCCATCCGAGCCACAAACTCCTTCTCGACAAGAACGACGTAAGGTTAAAGTTTCATCGATGCGATTTTTGATGGTAATCAAAACATCAAGAACCATAATACAATTAAACTCTTTGACGTCTAAATCAAAGTTTTGCATGTATGGTTTGCTATCTGTTTCTGGATTGAAGCGGTAGATGGAGAATCGCATCGTTATGCCCTCGTGACGTTAATAACCTATACAGCGTTTTCTTCTCTTTTTCTAAGCGTAATGGGTGGCATCCCCTTCGGCTTCATATTGACTGGACGATAAGCAATTCGGCCATCTTCGAAGTAAATAGTATGCTTCAACCATTGCTGATCATTGCGCTCCGGGTAATCAGATCGTGAATGAGCCCCGCGACTTTCTTGGCGTACTTCTGCAGAATAAGCCGATGCTAAAGCCGTTGACATCAAATTGTCTAATTCTAACGCTTCGATGCGCGTAGTATTGAAAAGCTGACTTTTATCTTTTATCGAAGCATACTTAAGACGATCACGCAATTCTTCTAGCTTCACGAAACCTTCTTTCATGTGTTCCTCAGACCTGAACACCCCGAAATCGTCCTGCATGATTTTTTGCAAAGCCCGACGGATTTCATCGACCGTTTCACCTTTATCATTACCATTCCAACGATAAAGCCTTTCCAGCGCGCGCTCAATGTCGGCGGAATTAAATTCACTGAAATCTAACCCTTGTTCAATACTTTCTCGGGCGTGTTTACCAGAGGCACGACCAAATACCACAAGGTCGAGTAACGAATTCGCGCCCAAACGATTTGCCCCGTGTACCGAAACACAAGCCGTCTCACCTGCTGCGTAAAGCCCTCTAACAATCTGATCAGAACCATTAGCATCAACGGTAAGCGTTTGCCCATGATAATTGGTGGGAATCCCTCCCATGAGATAATGACAAGTTGGCACAACTGGAATCGGTTCTTTAATTGGGTCAACGCCTGCAAATGTCATGGCTAATTCACGAATACCGGGCAAACGTTCTTTAATAATATCCGCACCCAAATGATCGGCTTTTAATAAGACATAATCACCGTTAGGCCCAGCCCCTCGTCCTTCTCGAATTTCAATTGCCGCTGAGCGCGCCACAATATCGCGGCACGACAAATCTTTTAAATGGGGTGCATAACGCTCCATAAAGCGTTCGCCATTTTTATTTAATAAATAGCCACCCTCGCCTCGCACGCTTTCACTAATTAATGAGCCGGAGCCATAAATTCCTGTGGGATGAAATTGCCAAAATTCCATATCTTGAAGTGGATAGCCGGCTCTTAAAACCATTCCCAAGCCATCACCCGTATTAATATGTGCATTCGTTGTGGAGGCAAAAACGCGTCCAGCGCCACCCGTAGCAAGAATTGTGACCCGGGCTTGAATGAAAACGACTTCACCCGTTTCAATGCAGATCGCGGTGATCCCCGCAACCCCTGTAGGTGTGTTCACTAAATCAATAGCAAACCACTCATTAAAAAAAGTCGAATTAGCAGCAATATTTTGTTGATAAAGCGTGTGGAGCATGGCATGACCTGTACGATCCGCAGCGGCACAAGTTCGATGTGCTTGTTCTTTACCATAATCACGTGTCGCACCACCAAAAGCACGCTGATAAATTTTTCCATCTTCAAGACGTGAAAATGGCAAGCCCATATGCTCTAATTCATAAATCGATTGGGGTGCATTTTCGCACATGTATTCAATGGCATCTTGATCACCTAAAAAGTCAGACCCAATCACCGTATCATACATATGCCAACGCCAATCATCGGGCTCAATGTTGCCTAAAGCCGCGTTTATACCGCCTTGTGCTGAGACCGTATGGGATCGGGTAGGAAAGACTTTAGAAATAATTGCTACATTTAAACCCGACTGAGCAAGCTCAATAGCCGAACGTAAACCCGCACCACCGCCGCCAACAATGACAGCATCAAACGTATGGGTTGCCACTTTCATTTAATTAAACGCTCCATAAAATCATTACGCCCCAAATTAATGAAGCTGCTAGGGTAAGAAGAACTATTAAATTTGCAATGATACGTAACACAGTTGGCTTAATGTAATCCGTAAAAATTGTCCACATACCAATCCAAGCGTGATAGACCATAGCAATGAGAAAAAGGAAAGTTGCAATTTTCATGACTTGATAGGAAAAAAGCATATGCCATTCAAAATACGATAAAGACCGATGGCTGAGAAAAAAACCAAATAAAAAAAGGATATAAATTAACATCCCAATCGCAGAGACGCGTTGAATGGCCCAATCTTGTAATCCTTGATGATAAACACTCGAAACTGATTTCACCATAACCAAATTCCTGCTAAGCCTAATAAAAGAACAGTAAGGATAAAAGTCGCAAAAGCACTGAAACGACCCATTCTCAATGAATCACCAATATGAATATCGCTAAGCAAGTGGCGGATGCCCGCTACCATATGAAATAGAATAGGGGAAAGTAAAAACAATAAAATAATTTTAATAACAGGCTGTTTGAGCCATTCCTGTAAATCGGCAAAACCCTGCACACTTAAGGAGTGTTGTAAGAGCAAAACAGAAAATGGAATCATCAAGAAAAGTACGAACCCTGTAATTCGATGGAAAAGGGATACAATCGCCGGTATAGGAAAATGAATCGTTAATAGATTAAGATTTTTCGGCCGATTACGCTGCACGCTTTTTTCCTTTTATAAAGAAGATGCCATCGGGCGTGATTATATTCTTGACACCGTTGTAAATCAAACCAGGCTGGGCTTTATCTGTCATTTTTTCACACCGTCCCGGTTCATTTTGATGCAATATATGCCAATTCTGGTACCATGCGCGGCAAACAGGTTTAAAATATACATACGTTGACCAGGGAGCAAATTGTATGGCCAATAAAAAAGCAAAACTCATAATCGATGATCAAACCATTGAGTTTGACATCCTCTCGGGCACCTTAGGTCCTGATGTAATCGAGATCAGCTCATTATTTAAACATGGTTATTTTACGTTTGATTCGGGTTTCAACTCAACTGCTGCCTGCGAATCTAAAATTACCTTTATCGACGGTGACAAAGGTACCTTGCTCTATCGCGGCTACCCTATTCAAGAGCTAGCCAGCCATTCAAATTTTTTGGAGGTGTGCTATTTGCTTTTAAATGGTGAACTGCCTTCGGCCATGGAGTATCAATCGTTCTGTAAATTCATCACAGAACATACGCTAGTCCACGAACAGATTAGCCACTTTTTTAATGGTTTTCGTCGTGATGCACATCCTATGGCCATTATGGTGGGTGTTGTCGGTGCATTATCAGCTTTTTACCACGATACCTTAGACATCAAAAATCCCGAACACCGCACTGCTTCAGCGTTGCGCTTAATCGCGAAAATGCCCACCATTGCAGCCATGTGTTACAAATATTCAGTGGGCCAACCGTTCATGCCACCGATGAATAAACTCTCTTATGCGGAAAATTTTTTACGGATGATGTTTGGTACACCTTGCGATGAATTTCATCCTAATCCCATTCTTGCACGCGCTTTAGATCGTATTTTTATTTTACATGCCGATCATGAACAAAATGCATCAACTTCGACCGTCCGCTTAGCAGGCTCAACGGGTGCAAATCCCTTCGCTTGTATTTCGGCAGGCATCGGCGCTTTATGGGGACCAGCACACGGCGGCGCTAATGAAGCAGTTTTAAATATGCTAAATGAAATTGGCGATGCTTCCAACATTAAGAAATATATTGAGCGCGCTAAAGATCCAAAAGATTCGTTTCGTTTAATGGGATTTGGCCATCGGGTTTATAAAAACTATGATCCCCGTGCGAAAGTCATGCGTGAAACGTGTTATGAAGTTTTAGAAGCAGTCGGCGCCAAAGACGATCCAATTTTCAAACTTGCCATGGAATTAGAAAAAATTGCTTTACAGGATGAATACTTCATTGAAAAGAAACTCTATCCCAATGTTGATTTTTATTCAGGCATTACGCTAAGTGCGATTGGTATCCCTACCAATATGTTTACCGTCATTTTTGCGTTGGCAAGAACTGTGGGCTGGGTATCGCAGTGGAATGAAATGATGAGTAATCCCTATCGTCTCGGACGTCCCCGTCAACTTTATACAGGATATAAAGAGAGAGCTTATTTACCTGTAACCAAAAGAGAATAGATTTAATTTTTACGTGAAGGACGCGGTGGAATGGGCGGTGCGCTAGACTTTTCTACAGCTGATCGTCCTTTAACATTTGCGGGAGCTAAAGGATTTTGCGGACGCGCAGGTCTCGGTGGCGCACTCTTCTTAATATTATTAGGTTGCTGAGGTAGAGAAGGCAACGGACGCCTCGGCCTTGCAGTCGCATCTAATTTTGGTTTTGGTGGAGAAAATAAGACGGATTGAGGCGCATGCGATCCAGGCTGCTTAGGTTGTTGCAAGAGTTGTTGAGCATTGTTTCCTTTTATTTGTTGCTGATTCAAGTGTTTCAAAAAATCATGATAGGAAATTTTTATATTAAAAGCTCGCAAAGATCTGTTATTAAACATTGCTTCTATTTTCGGTAAATCATCTGCAATTAAACTTTTATTTAATTCCTGAAGCACGCCCGGTTTCAATAAATGCAGTCTCAGATTAGAAAAAAATTTCGCAAACCATTTGCTCGCTGTATCTTTATTAAGATTCGTTTCATTAATATTTTTAGTGTTAAGAACATAAATAAATTCCTTCACTAGAATTTGTACGTAGTCGTTATATTCCTTTTTTTTCTTTGGATCCGTTTCTGAAGCATCAACCATCTTTACCCACAAATCACGATGGCTGTGAAGTTCGATTTCCATCCGCTGATCAAAGGTTCTGGTAATGGGTAAATTAAATTCTTTGCGATGGAACATAAAACAGGCCTCAACATGTTTTCATATCGATAACTTAGTATAGTGCATAAGGAGAGAAGAAATGGGTTGCAGGATTGTTTTTAAGTTAATGATAAATAATTATAAATAAATAAATTATCCGGTAAGCTTAGGTTAAGGTTGATATGAGAACATAGACACATACCCTAATAATTTATTCACTCATAGTAGAACTAGTTGAAAATTATGACCATAGAAAGCAATCAACTCAACGAGTTAGTGAAATTTTGCGATGCAAATGGCATTACCTGGCGACAAAGCACACCCAAATCATTTACCTATACTTTAAAAGACCAAAACAAAAAAGGCTTAATCGTTACCTTTAAAGACCCAGCCAAACTACCCGATTTCATCAAAAAAATAAATGAGATGAATCAAACCCTCGAAAAACCCATAACGACTTCAGTGATTGGCGGCGGCCGGGGTGGGAATAATAATTCTTACTCTATCGGTAACTTATGGAAGGGAACCGACGTATTTATGGAATTAGCCTGGAAACCACACATTGAATTGCCATCATCAAATAATGTGGACATAGATAAAAAGCAGATATGTCGTATTACACCTAATATTATGTTGATTGAATTAAATCAAATGCTATATGACCAGGGATATCATTGTCCCACTTTAACTGGCACCTTGCCCTTCATGAGTTTTGGCGGAGGCCTTTCAACCAATAGCCACACAGCGACTGGCTATCTAGCTGATATTGTCCAGGGCATTCAATTATTATTACCCAGTGGAGAAGAAAAATATTTCTCTAGAGAAGATGAAGATTTTGACCTGGTTTGTAACCATCCGAGTTTAGGATTGTTAGGCATCATAACGCGAATTGATATAGAAGTATGGCCGACCAAAAAAAAATTAAAACGCACCATTGAATATTCTACTTTTGGACAATTTCATGAAAGCATTAAGAACGATATCGCTTCGCACCAATCTAGTTTAAATGATAGAGCCATCATCTTTCCGGCTGTGGGATTGCACACCGATACACCCGTTAAGATGACGAAATGGGAGTGGGTGGATGGGAATATGCCTAACCACGGCAAAGATGAAACGCAAGTTTGCGATAGTTCCTGGAAAGCAACGCAATTCCTACCGTGGCTTGCAAAAAAACACCCAAAAACTTTAGCTAAACTTTTTAAGTTTACTATGATGCGTGAATCCAAATCCGCTGCGACTACAACCATTAATTCACCCTCGGCTATCATGGGACCTGAAGCTTTGCTGATGGGTGCGATCACCGAGATGGGGTTACTTTTTGATTACGATGCAAAAAAAACGGATGAATTTTTCAAGTACTTATTACAACAACTTTCACAAAAAAATCTCAATAAACAGTTCCCCATTAATCTAGCTATTTTTATTCGATTTCCTAATAAATTAAATACACCCCAGGGTGGAAATCGCGTGGCAATTGATTTTGCATCGTTTGGGCTTAATAGAGCTGAGCTCCAGGTATTTGTAACTTCATTAATTCAATATTTAAACGACCAAACCATGAACCCGGGTGTCCATTACGGAAAAAGTAGTGGTGTTAAAGCAAATAGAAGCCATGCTCGTCTTTCCTGGGATAGTTTAAAAAAGAAATATTTAGATTTTCATAACAGACATAATGCAAGTGAGCATAATGCAAGTAAGCGAGCGATTGAATTCAAAATCTCCGCATTGGAAATTGAACCGTCAATTCCTTCTGCTAACGACAAACCAATTTCAAATACTGCGACTCGCAAGGAACATTTAAATTATATTATGAATTTAATTCAAGAAACTGATAATTTTAAATTGCATCATGGTTTCGGTCGAAAAATAGGCGAAAAAAAATATCCAAGCAGCGCAGCACATATTATTTTAGCAATACAAACCCTGCTTAAAAGTTATCCCATAGATGAGATTCCAGGAGAGGATTATTATAATTTACTCAAGAAAATTACCAGTATGCTAAATCAAAAGCGGCAAAGTAATATTGGGTTTTTTAGATTTGGCCTGCGTGATGCCAATACAATTCTGTTGTATAAGAAAATTTATGAATATTGCGACAACTTAATACCGAAAGTTTCAATACAAAGAATTATTCCTAATAATAATGTTTATGACCATTTACATTCCGTAACAAGACATCGACCGCTAGCACCCATGAATCCTAATAAATCAACCCGTGCAAGTTAAAAAGGTAAACGTCTTGCATTATGTGAGAGAAATTCTTAACATCCTGCGATAGTAAAGGTTACGCCTGCAGCCAAAAGTACATCATTTTTACTTCCAACAAAAGTATATAAATCGCGTGCTTCAAATCGAAAGGAAACAACTTCATCCACAAAATATTGCAAACCTAATCCTACATTCATATTGCCTTCGTTATTAGCATCATACTGATTATGATTAAAACCGGTAATCCCTGCGCCAATCATGGCATACGGCTGAAGTTGGGGATAACGAAAGTAAGGTGCAAAATGATAAAATACATCCAAGGCAAATGATGTTCCATTAACGTTGCGAGTGTCATCTACTGAAGGTTTAAAATTAGTATTAAAGCTACTGAGCATGGCATCAAGGCTCCAATGATCAGTGAAATGATACATTGCAGAAACGAAAGGACCGCCAGAATTTTTTAAGTCACGCTTATTCGAAAAAAAGAATCCATCACCACCTACTGTTAGCGCTACCGTATTTGCTTTTATAGCCGCATACGATCCGCAACTTAGGCCAATGGCTATGATTCCGCAAAGTGCACTTGCTATTTTTTTCATTTTTCCCTCATGATTTAAAGATGGCGTGCAAGAATAAGGTCCTAAATATATAGTTTCGCCTATTTAAAATCAATGAAATTGGGGGCAATGCTTCAACTCGCTTCCCTTATTAAACCTAGATGGACAGATCTTTGCCGAAGTAATGTCATGTATTTATCCTGCATTGAAGATGAGAGGAAACTATTTCTAATTAAATTTTCCCATTTCGGTTGGGCTTGCTTAAATTCATCGATCACCCGCTCAATGACTGCTATCTGCAACTGAAGTCGCTCTAATGCAAAGTAAACAAAAAAATCTTTTTGGGTGAGATTCTTTTTTTTACCTTTTAAAGGTAAAGCTAATTCCTCAGTCGTAGGCATTGCAATTGTTGAATTAAGTAAGTCATAAGCTGGCGACATGCCAATAATATGATCACGGGTCAGTAAGGAAAAATTTTTTAAATGCATATCTTCATTACCTACCAAATAATTAAATAAAGTTAACTTAAAAAGTTTAACAAATTCAATTTTTGGGAAAGTACAGTAACGCAGAATGACATCTACTATTTTTTCCATTGAACTTTCATATTTTGTATCGCGTGTTAATCCAGATAATTGAGCAAAATCTTCCATGGCTAATTTATTGTTATGAGAAACGCGATCAAATCGTTTAATGAAATAAGTTAAACTATGATCTTTTGAATAAATTAAGCCGTGCACCGGCACTTCAATACCCACCACGGCCGCAAGTGTCATGGTTAATGCTTCATTCTCAGGCAATTGAGGAAAGTGGTCACTTTGGGGTTTTAAAATATATCGACCCTGTTGATCGACGAGTAAAAAACAACCTTCTTTTACCTGTAATTGGGCACTTAATTTAGTTTGCACTCCCTGGATCGACATTTTACCAACGCGTGCAATTGCCTCTGAGCGTTGTTCTGCGGCGTCAAATGCTAAAGGATGAAGTATTTTTAATTGCGGGGAAAGCATGCGCAATCCCTGCTGCGAATATATTTCATTCTCGCCAATAGGATCATAAGTAATAGGACAACGCTTCATGATGTTTCCTCAATCGTTACAGCGCCGACAACATCATGCCCTACAATTAATAATTGTTTAAAATAATCGTGTCGATCAATTTTGTATTTACGTAATAGCGCTTCAAGTAAAATACCTTCAGGGAGTAATCCTTCAAAAAATGGCGGGAATTTATTAAATTCATAAGCTGTCGTGCGGACCGGCATCGTTAGAGAAACAGGGGGACCGGCATAATCAGGTTGATAGTGAAATCGATATTGGCCATTATTTAAATTCTCTAATACCCCTGCAATTTCACCGCTAACTAAAATATGCGCTTTAGTCATGTCTAATTCTGCTTAGTTAGGTCAAAAGGTGTTTCGAGTTTTACTTTAATATTTAAGATATCAATGACTTTAAGGAGTGAATTTAATTGAACTGTTTCTTTACCCTTTTCGATATCGAAAATTACGGTTTTACCCACCCCCGCAAGCTGAGCAAGTCCTTGCTGGGACAAGCCACTTTGCTTTCGGCAAAATCGAATAACCTGAGCAATTTCATGAGAATTCATATGAGCTCTTAAAGTAAGGATATATTACTGTTATAGCAGTAAATTTATAATTTTTCCATTAGATTTTCTTAATTTGTGAGGAGAATAGAAAAAAAATACTGCTATGGCAGTAAATTTTGCCAGCAATAAGTAAATAAAGATTGATAAGGATAAAATGGATGAATTTTACCGCTAAAGCAGTAAGAAAGAATTAAGTATTTTTCAGGAAATTAACTTCAGAATCCGTAGAATCTCGACCTAAGACTTTATTACGCTGGGGAAAACGTCCGAATTCTTTAATAACGCGAAAATGTGCATATGCGTAGGCAAGGAACAATTGGTAAATCTGGGTGGTTTCACTCATGGATAAGGAAACTAAATCTTGATAAAGTCGAATGGATTTTTCTTGCGATTCACCGCTTTCAGCATGTACCAGGGGCATATAAAAAAAGACACGCTCAATTAAAGTTAAAGAGCGATCCATATTTTCGCGCAAGCCCTCAACACATAAACGCTGTGCCTTTTCATCATATTCAAAAGCTCGTGCTGAGCGTCGATGAAAATAACGGGGAAATTGATCTAGTAAAATAATCAGCGCCAAACGACCTCGTGGTGTTTCAGCCCATTCAGTTAGCTGACCTCCGGTTGCCAAATCAAATTCAGAAGTAAACATTTTTAATTTGGTTTTGACCGATTCATTTTCACCAAACCAAAGGTTGGTTCTATCGCTCGTTGGCAAGTCAGCAGACCCTAAATTGCCAAACCAAAAGTTTAATAATTCATGGATCTTGTCAGTCATACAGCCCTCTTGTATGTTGAAAAGATGCGCAGAATACCTCTTAATTCTCAGCATAGCATAGATCAATCCTGAGAGGTTTATTATTAAAATTCAACGCATTGGATTGAAAAGAACCAGCGTGACCTTTAAATTTTATGAGATATGAACCAGCGTACCGACAGGGATTTGATCAAAAAGTTGCATAATATCCAAATTTGCCATTCTAATGCACCCATGCGAACTTGGAAAACCCAGTGAGTTTTCATCCGACGTGCCATGCAAATAAATGTAACGACGCATGGTATCAACCTCGCCTAAACGATTCTTGCCTTTCTCTAGACCACTTAACCAAAAAATTCGAGTTAAAATCCAATCTCGGTCCGGAAACCGGGCTTTTAAAAGCGGGGAGAAAACCTCACCTGTCGGACGACGACCTACAAAAACCGTATAAAGCGGGCATTGATTACCAATTTTTGCCCGGATGATATGCTTTCCTTCCGGCGTTTGCTCACTTCCATTGATTTGTCCCCTGCCTTTTTTAGCCGTTGAAATAATGAAAGTTTGGATAATTTGCTCATCGACCACAATATGAAGCTGTTGCGTTTGAATGTTAACTTGCACATGAAGATTGATACTCATATGACATACCTTTAGATAGCATCTCTATTGAGGTGCCTGGGCTAAAACTTCAAGGAAAGACACAAGTAATCGTTCAGTTATTTTGTTCTTATCATGCGAAGGGTCAAATTCAGCAATTTCTGTTGCAAGTAAGTGTTTGTCACTCGCAAGTAAAGCGAATCCTGCATACACATCTTCCCCTGACAACCCAAAGGGTTCAGGCACACCGACAGCTGGTGCATCGGCGGGATCGATACTATCCAAATCAAGGGAGATGCCATAACCATAAGTTCGTTGGGAGACATGACTTCGTGCTTCTTTTAAGACATTAAGAAATCCGCGTTGATTAACTTCTTCCATCAAATAAACACGAACATTCAAATCTTTTAAAAAGAGAGCTTCGGCTGTTTCAAAACTTCTAACACCAATCAGACAAACATTTTCAGGTTTAATCTTAGCCCCCGGATACATAATCCCAGTCAATTTAGGAGAGCCATAGCCAAGCAAGGCTGCTAAGGGCATGCCGTGCAAGCGACCTGATTCAGTGGTCTCTGGAGTATGGCTATCCATGTGCGCATCAATCCAAATTAAGCCTAAATCCCCTTGCTCTCTTATTGCAGCGGCAGTGCCACTAAATGTACCAAGTGCCGAGGTATGATCACCCCCAATAACGCAAAAACGCTCTTTCTTTTTTACAAGATCATCAATAGTCCGCGCCATACGCTCAGCTGACTCGCAGACTATATCTTCGGCATCTTGCTCTGGTGGTTGAGGATAAAATGTCGAATGCCATTGAAACGGTAAACCTTGAGCAAGGCAGTCAGCAAAATAAGTTGACTGCATAATAGTCAGTGGGCCTTCCGCGCATTGACCTTTTACCCCCGCAACACCGGATGCATAACCCACTAGTAAGAATGGAGGAACCGACATTAAGCAATCCTTCAATAAGCTGCGAATAGTTTATTAAAGCATCATCGTTACAAACTGCCAATAGTCGCATTCCTACAAGATTACAAAGTCTTATGTTATCGTATAAAACTTTTTATAAAAAAAACTGTTAAGGACACACAGATGAGCACAACGAGGCCTCCTCTTATTCAACGTCTCATCGAGACTTTTCAAACCGATCCCGACAAATATTTTGCAGCAAGGAAACATAGCATTGAACGAATTGAAGGGAATTTTGTCAATCGAACTTTTGATGAGTTTCCTTCCTTGCTTTCCAAGGAAGAACGAGCTGAAAGCATCGAGACTTTAGAAAAAATTATCTTGCAGATTATCACGCGTGCAATTCATGAAATTAAGAAAGAAGAAACTGAAAAAACCGTTGGGGAGCAGGTTAAAGCTTTATTTATCACAAATTCTAAGGATAAAGCGAAAGCGTTTATTCATTCATTGAAAAACGAAACGGATGAAATTAACAAGGCGAAAGAAAAAGTAGCAACAAATCAATTGCAATCTTTTCTGCTCACTACCAAAGGATTTATTGAATCTTTTGCAGATACAAATATCAAAATTACCCCAGCTGAAAAAAAAGTGATAAAAAACAAATTGCAGGATTTTCAGCTTAACGAAGATGAAATTAAAAGCTTGGAAAACTATATAAAAACTATAGCTATTTTAGGTTGCAAAAGTTTGCTAGAAAAAAATGGCGATATAAATCCTCACCTTGCTAATCTTATGTGTTGGAATCATCAGTTATCTTTAATGAATAAGCAATCCGATCAAGTAATCCGAGCCTTTGTCGGCGCAGTTATACAAGAGCTAACTAAAAATGCGCCAGAACTTGTGGAACAAATTATTCAAGTCCCTTATTTTTTACCAAGTTTAACTAATTATGGGGAATGGTGTGATCAAACCCTTAAACTTTTTTTAACGACGCAGGTTTCAGAAGAATTATTCACTTTCAAAACAACTGCTTTCCAATCTTCAAAAAACGCTAAAGAATCTAAAACAAAAGATAATGCTACTTCTATCGCCCATTTTGCAAGGGTCTCTTCAACCGTGATTGCCTCAGCTACACTTGCTTTCGGACTTTTTAAAATTTTAACGACTGAAAAAGATAAGGATATTGAAGGTGAGAATATTCCTTTAAATGACTATCCTTTTAAAAATTTATAAATAGGAAATACCATGTCACCGATTAAAATTGAGAAAAAATTTATTAATGATCTGTGGGATCAAAGTATTATCCCGACCTTAATAGACTATGTAAAAATCCCGAACAAATCACCGCAATTCGATCCCCACTGGGAAGAACATGGTTACATGCATGAAGCTGTACAGCTGATTATGCAATGGTGTGAGCAGCACGCTTACCCGGGAATGACTTTGGAGATGATTCAATTGCCGCATCGCACTCCCCTTATTTATATTGAAATCCCGGGCGATGCGAAAGAAACTATTTTGTTATATGGTCATTTAGACAAGCAGCCAGAAATGACAGGTTGGCACAGCGATCTCGGACCTTGGCAACCCGTGTTACGCGACGATCGCTTATATGGACGGGGAGCGGCTGATGATGGGTATGCAGCATTTGCTTCTCTCACTGCCTTGCTTGCTTTGCATCGTCAAAACTTACCCCATAGTCGCTGTATCATTCTAATTGAAGCTTGTGAAGAGAGTGGAAGTTACGATTTACCTTTTTACATAGAAGCACTGTCTGAAAAAATTGGCACCCCCAGTCTCATCATTTGTCTTGATTCGGGATGCGGTAATTACGAACAGTTATGGCTTACGACTTCCCTACGAGGACTTCTAGGCGGGGTTCTAGCCATTGATGTTTTGACTGAAGGGATCCATTCAGGCGCTGGCAGCGGCGTCGTGCCCTCACCTTGCCGTCTCTTGCGTCAGTTGATCAATCGGATTGAGGAAGAGGCGAATGGTAACATGGTATTGAAAGATCTTTCTGTAGAGATTCCTCAAAGGCGTAAGGATCAGGCTAAACAAGCTGCTAGCGTACTGGAATCGTCTTTGGTTGCAGGTTTCCCCTTTATTCCCCACGTACAACCTGAAGCCGAATCAATAGAAGAACTTATCTTGCGACGAACCTGGAAGCCCGCTTTATCAATTATTGGACTGGAAGGATTACCTATCCTTGAGCATGCCGGTAATGTAACTATTCCCTCACTTTCCGTTAAACTTTCTATTCGACTTCCTCCAACTTGTGATGCTGAGCAAGCAGGACGGGCTTTAAAAAAAGCGTTAGAAAGAGATCCACCTTATCAAGCAAAAGTCTCATTTACTCTTCAAGAAGCAAGTAAGGGATGGAATGCACCTGCGGAAGCTGACTGGCTGAATCAATCTGTTCAGGGTGCATCCCTAGAACATTTTGGCCAATCTTCTATGTGTATGGGAGAAGGCGGTTCAATTCCTTTCATGGGAATGCTGGGTGAAAAATTTCCCCAGGCTCAATTCGTTATCACAGGTGTCTTAGGCCCTGAATCAAATGCCCACGGTCCGAATGAATTCCTCCATATTCCAACCGGTAAAAAATTAACAGCTTGTGTGGCGCAAATTATTGCTGATCACTATCAGCGCAACTTAAAACCATTGCAACAGGCGTAACGCTCGCGTAATTTGTAAATTTACGACTCATGGAATGATTATGACAAGTTCAACACTCACCTGGTTGGTTATCGCCGATGCCAGTAAGGCGCGTCTTTACAGCTGTCATAAAGCGAAAATTTTTATTGAAGGTG
The DNA here is from genome assembly GCA_013816845.1 of Gammaproteobacteria bacterium. Lineage (NCBI taxonomy): Bacteria > Pseudomonadati > Pseudomonadota > Gammaproteobacteria > Gammaproteobacteria bacterium. Next base: position 404,226 of record JACDDU010000001.1, on the reverse strand, counting down.
CGAAAACCGATGACTTACATTTCCTAGCAGAATTTTCTCATGTTGAAAGCCGCTTGAAACAAGCTGAACTTGTGGCGGATAAAATGGGTTCATTCATGGGGCCTTTTGGCACAACCCGGTTTGAACCGACTACCCCGCCCCACTTACAAGAAGCGGATCAGTTTGCTTATGAACTTGTTCATGTACTAGAGCAAGGACGTTTACGACAGGAATTTAAAGATATTATTTTAGTAGCGCCGCCCGCTTTTATGGGTTTGTTGCTTAAACATTTTCCACATGAATTAAAGAAATATCCCCTAACTCAAATTGAAAAAGATTATACGCAACTTAACGAAAAAGAAATGTTGAAAGCTTTATTGAATCATCTCTAAAACATTGACTTATGGTTGTTGAGCTTTAAGTTGAAGTTGAATTTTCAGCCGTTGCAAATAATAAGAGTGGTTAACAAACCACACGCCAATCATTGTCAAAATCCCGCCGCAAATGGCAAGCAACGTTGGAATTTCACCCAACCATAACCACCCAATTAAAAGGGTGGCAAAAGGAATGTAATAAAGGTAAGTACCCGCTTGTACGGCAGAAGTTTCTGCTAAAACATAACTCCATGCAGCATAGCCAATGGCTGCCGGGAAAACGCCTAGGTAAATGACGATTGAGATCGAAGTCCAGGACGCGATTGCTAAATCAGCATGAAGCTGTGGCATATACATACAAAGAAGGAGTGTCCCTCCCCATATTGCAAAAGTGGTTGCTTGAATGGCATGGTATTTTTTTAAGAATGGTTTCTGCAGAAACGAGTAACAACTGCCCGAGATTGCTGCAACTAGAATATATAAAAATCCATCCCACTTTGCTTGCGAAGTAGTCTCTGCAACTGAGAGTAAAATAATTCCTGCTAAGCTAACACCAAAACCAATGACGCGTAAGAATGTAAGCCGCTCACCAAAAAGTATCAAAGCGATAATCGCAGTAAGGATGGGAGATTGTCCGATAATAAAACTTGCAACGCCCGAGGAAACACTCACCTCGCCATAATTCAAGGACATGTTGTAAAGTCCTATACCAAACGCTCCAGCAAATAAAAGTCCAAATACATCACGTCGAGTTACACCTTGGGGAAAACGATAAAAACAGTAGATTCCACCCATCACCAGTGAGGCCACCGCGTAACGCAATAACGCAAGACCTCCCGGTGAAAAATCAGTAAGTCCCGCCCGTATGCCTACAAAAGCAGATGCCCACAATAAGATAGAAAGGATCGCTGCTATTTTGGCTTTATAACTCATAGACGTCATTGCACTAAGTATCGGTTGGATAGATGTTGCCTAAAATTTTACAACTTAGCAATGAGGCGTGAAGCTTATGCGAATCACTAAGAAAATGAATAAAGGAAAGGGAGAAAATCCCAGCTTACATACTTTCTTAGGGGATTGGTGAGACCCTCTGCCCGCGATCTACAGACTTGGTCATCGTAAACCAATAAGTTGAGGGGGGATGGACAGAAAAGAGGCTTGCCCATCCTCTTGCCTTACTAAAACTAAAGTGGGCCAGTAAGGGGTATGCGGGAGTATTTAGTAATCATCATCCCCTGTTGCAGTATCAGGTGCGCCGGCATCGTTAGGATCTGATGCATTGTTTTCGGCTAAATCACCAATATTATTGGTAGTTTTTGAGTCATTGGAGGCCATTATCATGGACTGCCCCATTTCATCGTTTTCGTCATCTGCCATTGCGGGTGCAATGTAGGCGAAGGTAGCTCCCAGTAAACTAGACGCAATTACCATTGTTAACGACTTCAATTTCATGTTTTCTCCTATTAAATTAGACCCTCTTAGGTTAGTCATTAAATACTAAATAAAATTAGTTTGCCATTAATTTTTGCCCTATAGGTCGATTCATTTGATTGATTTTAAATCATATTTACCTTAAACCCTTTCAAATTTAACTAATTTTTTTCTATGGATTTCGAAATTTCCTGCCCCTGAATTGACTTTGACCAAATGATTTTGCTATAAAGTCCTTCTTTGCTTCGCAGGATATTGCTTGAAAAAAGTACTAAAAATCGAAATTGCTCGTAATTGAGCTTTACGCAACCCGCTAACTTTATAAAAAGAATAAAATTCTCAAGCAGCTAAATGTATAGAAGGTGTATTTCATTTTTCCATGACCATATTTAGCTGAAGGAAGGAAGGAAAAAATAATGTTAGAAAATAACCGCTCAGTTCCTGCTCCCTTTTTTAAAACCCTTTATCCTTGGCTTATAGTCGCCTGTGGAATGCTATTTTATTGTTATAATTACTTTCTCCGCGTTTCCCCCAGTGTTATGCAGGGCGAATTAACCCAAGCTTTTCATATCACAGCAACACAATTTGGTACCTTGGCCGGCCTTTATTATTGGTCCTATACACCCATGCAAGTGCCAGCGGGTATGGTATATGACAAGTTTGGGGTCCGTTTTGTATTATGCGCAGCCTGTTTGGTCGCAGTTCTTGGATTGGGCATTTTTATCACTGCCAATAGTTACAATATGGCTGGCATGGGTAGATTAATGATTGGGCTAGGTTGTGCCTTTGCCTATATTGGGACTTTAAAGCTCGCCTCCGTTTGGCTTCCAGCCAATCGTTTTGCAACCGTTGCAGGTCTCACCACTGCAGGTGGCATGATTGCGGGTGCAATGGCACAAAATCATCTTACTAAAGTCATCGAAACGATTGGCTATCAACAATCTCTACAAACCGCCTTAATCGCCGGCGTAATCTTAAGCCTATTGGTTGTATTTTTTGTCCGAAATCGTCCAATGAATGGTGATAATGTGATCCATGAAATGAAAGCACCCATCGACATGACTCATCTATTTTCAGCCTTACGAATTATATGTACGAATCCACAAATGTGGCTGATTGGTATTATTGGTTGTTTACTGTACTTGCCTTCTTCAGTGTTTTTGGATTTATGGGGCATTCCTTATCTCACTTCCGTCTACCATCTTAGTCCCCACCAAGCCGTGGCTATTTCAACTTACACTTTTTACGGATGGATTATTTCTGGCCCGATTATTGGTTTCATCTCGGATAAAATCAAACGTCGACGACTTCCGTTAACAGCAACCGGATTTTTTGCAGCGGTTTTACTCGGAGTCGTCTTCTATTTCCCAAACCTGAGCGTCGGACATCTCTATTTGATCTTTTTCTTCATCGGTTTTTGCTGCGGCGCTCACCCTTTGTGTTTTGCGTTGGGCAAGGAAAGCAACCCTATTCAAATTTCAGGAACTGCTGTGGCTGTGACCAACATGCTGATCATGGCAGGTGGTGCGATTTTCCAACCTATTGTCGGAAAATTGTTAGATATGCATTCAAAAAGTCCCATTGGCTCCGATGGCTTACCCGTCTACTCGGCCAGCGATTATACTTTTGCACTTAGTATCGTTCCCATCGGAGTTGCCCTAGGTATTTTCCTTACCTTGTTTTTAAAGGAAACTTATTGCGAATCTCAAGCGGACATTGAAGCAGAAAAGATTTTCGCGGGAAACATGGAGCAAAACATTGAAGCTGTTAAATAATCTTAACTCATTGGTCTTTTAGTATTCGTCGGGCAATAGTTGTTAAGGTTATGCTCTCTTTCTTGCGTCTTAATTTCTTGGACTGGCTGATACAAACGTTGACTATTATAGTTTGATTGGGAATTATTAGTTATTTCATCAAAGATTTTCTTAGCAGCTTGTTCTAAATCCAATTCGTCCGAAGAAAAATCCCAACTATCTGCGGCAGGATTATAATCCTCACTTGTATCCCAATTTCCTAAGTATTGACGAAGGTACATATTCTTGTCTTCATCACCCATATAAACAATATGTGAATCCGGCCGTTGATCCGCAGGCTTATTTCCAATATTAATTTGAATAGAAGGGAATTCTTGAGCATGTCCTTGTTTGAGGAAAGAGCAAATATAATTATGTACAAAGACGGCACCAAGAATACGATCGTTCTGCATTTCATAAAATTTCTTTCTCAAGTAAAACAGATTGTCTCGTTTTTTAAAATCTCGCGCAAATAGATTTTCCAGCTTATTTAATTCATCAATAACTTCTTCAATTTTATTAGGATAGGGTTCAATTTTAACGGTGGTGGAAAAATTTTTGATTAACTTATTATAATCTTTTTGAGAATCATGAATAGTAATCTCCATCTTAGCTAAATTGACTTCAACTAAAACCATATGTTTTTTTTGCAAAAAAATATTCAGCCGCTCACAGATGTTCATCGGTAATTTAAAAATATTCATCCATTCTAAAGAAAGGTTGACAGGTAATTTAAAATGGCCCCGACACTGCATCATAGGTAACAAAATCGTGCTATTATTCATTTCGCGATTACGACAAATTAACTTCAAAATTTCACTAATCGGCACCAGATCTGATTGATTATCAGCTGCATCGGCATCTTTATTGACTTCAAATAAAACAATACTTTTAAGAGTTTGATTATATTTTTTTTTAATTTCGTAAAAATTGATTTCGGTATCTTCTCTTTTACTATTGGGTACGGTTAGAGTGTGTTGCTTAACTTGCGCACCATTCCGACTTTCTTCTTCAGCTAATTGCGCGATTAAAGCATTCATTTCTCTCGTCCCAAAACTGAATTTTTGATCTAAAGATCTTGTGTCACTCACATTCCACTCCTTTCTATTCAAGCCAATTTTTTGGTTTTAAAAAATATTCCAAAAGTGCAACTTCGGCGCTTTCTACTTGAGGTTGAGACTGATACGACCAGGCCACAAGCGGAGGCAAAGACATTAAAATTGATTCAACCCGACCTTTTGATTGCAACCCAAATAAAGTCCCGCGATCATATAGCAAATTAAATTCTACATACCTGCCTCGACGATTAAGCTGAAATGCACGTTCGTTTTCACCATAAGGCACTTGTTTTCGTCTCGCAATAATAGGTTGGTACGCTTTTAAATAATACTCACCGACCTTTTGCATAAATTCAAAACATTGGGCAAAAGGTTGATTATTCAAATCATCAAAGAAGATGCCGCCAATACCTCGCGCTTCTTGACGATGCGGCAAATAAAAATATCGATCCGCCCATTGTTTATAGTGTTGATACACATCAACACCAAGAAAATCGCAAGCAGTTTTTGCCATCGCGTGCCAATGCTTACAATCTTCATCGAATCCATAATAAGGGGTCAAATCAAAACCACCCCCAAACCACCACAGAGGTTTTTCTTTGGTATTAACTAAGATAAAACGCACATTAAAATGTGATGTGGGCGCATAAGGATTTTTTGGATGCATCACCACCGAAACGCCCAGTGCTTCGAATGAAACGCCTTGAAGATCAGGTCTTAATTTGGTTGCCGCTTGCGGCAATTCATCCCCGCAAACATGGGAAAAATTAACGCCAGCTTTTTCAAAAACTGCGCCGTCGCTCAAAACACATGTTATACCGCCGCCACCTGAATGATGCTGCCAAGTCTCTTTTATAAACGTAGCCCTGCCATCTTCAAGTTCTGCGAATTGGCAAATTTGGTTTTGTAGTTTGAGTAAATAAGATTTGATATCTTGAATAACTTGCGAGGGGTTAATCAAATTATTTTCGTCAAAAGCCGTCATTGTCATCATCGCTTTCAAGCTCGAGCCATAGTGCATTAAAAACTGCAAAACTGCAAGCAAAGGCTGTTCCTAAGATCCAGGCAAAATACCACATTTCTTAACCTCGCTAATGTTTATTTTTTATTTCTTCAACACGAATCTTTCCACTCAAAACACGGTAGACCCATGCAGTGTAAAGCATGATAATTGGCATAAAAATGATGATCGCAACTAGCATCATCATGAGAGTAAGTTTTGTCGACGATGCATCCCATACAAGCAAGCTCGAATTAAAATGTGTTGTTGAAGGCAAAATAAACGGAAACATACTTGCGCCAACAGAACCAATAATCCCACAAATGCTGATACAACTTGCAAAAAACGCAAGTCGTGGAAACTTTAAAAAAGCAAACAATACGGCGCCAATTGCCCCTAGGAAACCGGCAAGCGGATTAAGCATCCATGAAGGATGCAGTGAATAATTGTTTAACCAAGCCCCTAGTGATTGAATCACTGTTTTATTTAATGGATTTGAATAGCCGTTAGGATCGATAACACTGGTTACTTGATAACCTATAACCGTATTAGCAATCATGATGCCCCCGGTTGCATAACACACAATTAAAACTATCCCAGAAAATTGCGTCCAAAAGAGTGCCCGTGTTTTGATAGGTACATAGGTTTTAGTTGCGAGATAAGCACCCCCATGCATTGCTAGCATGGCAATGCTTGCAAGACCACAAAGTAAAGGAAACAAGGAAAACAGTTCATACAGCTTCCCCTCATAAGTAAGAGAAAGATCCGAATCAAAACGAAAAGGCAAACCGATTAATATATTGCCAACTAAAATGCCGAATAAGAGAGCTGGGACAAAACCTCCAACAAATACCAGCCAATCCCAAGTTCGTCGCCAAAAATAATTGGGTAATTTTTCTCGATATTTAAAACTCACGGGGCGTGAAATGCCCATGGTTAATAAAAGCAGTAACATAACAAAGTAGGCGCCGGAAAAGGCGACTGCATACACAAATGGCCAAGCCGCAAATAAAGCGCCAGCTCCCACGATAATCCAAACTTGATTGCCTTCCCAAAAAGGTTTGATTGTTTCCAAAACTGCATTACGTTCGGCTTCGTTTTTAGTAACAAGGGGAAACAAACAAGCAGTACCTAGATCGAATCCATCAAAAAGCGCAAAGCCAATAAATAAAAAACCTAACAATATCCACCACACCATCCGTAAAGTTTCTAATTCAAACATGGAAAGCCTCAGTCTTTAGCAGTATTAGGGGTTTCGTGTTGCAAAACTCTAGGCTGAATACTAAAGTCTTCGATTGGAAATAATTGATCAGGCCCCAAACGAATATATTTAATCATTAAATAAAGCTCTACTATTGCTAATGCAGAGTAAAACAAGACAAAACCTAAGATAGAAATCCAAACATCTGTGACTGAAAGGGAGGAAACGCCCATAAAGGTCGGAAGCATGCCATCAACAATCCAGGGCTGACGGCCGTATTCAGCAACTATCCAACCCATTTCAGAGGCAACCCATGGTAAAGGTAGACTAAAAAGCGCAATCCACAAAAACCATCGTGTTTTGACAATGCGCCTGCGTAAGCTGAGATAAAATGCATAGGCAAAGAGGATAATAAAAAATAGACCACAAGCTACCATCACCCGGAAAGTCCAAAACATCACAAAGACATCAGGAACTGTATCCCAAGCAGCACGATCAATAATTTCAGGGGTAGCATGCAAGACATCGTCGGTGTAGCGCTTAAGCAATAATCCGTAGCCAATATTGTTTTGATTAGCGTCAAGTATATCTTCCGCGCGTTTATTGGTGGGATCCAATTGCAAAGCCGTTAGGGCATCGTAAGCTAAAATGCCGCTATACATACGGTGTTTCGCTTCTTCAACTAAATCCACGATTCCATAGACTGGACGATTGATAGATCGGGTGACAATTAGCCCCAAAAGGTAAGGAACTTTGAGTGAATATTCCGTTGCCCGGTGCGCTTGATCAGGGAGACCTATAAGCGTTAAAGCGGCAGGGGCAGGCTCTGTTTCCCACATCCCTTCAATAGCCGCAACTTTCATTTTTTGATTCAACCCAGCCAAGTAGCCACTTTCATCGCCTAAAATGACAACGCAAAGTGCAGAAGCAAGACCAAATGCTGCAGCAACAGTAATGGAGCGTTTTGCAAAAGCCACCATTCGACCTTTCAATAAAAAATAGGCACTGAGTGATAAAACAAACATCGATCCTGTCACATACCCTGCACTGATAGTATGGACAAACTTAGCTTGGGCAACTTCATTAAAGATTACGCTGTAAAAATCGTAAAGTTCCATTCGCATGGTATGGAAATTAAAGTGAGCACCCACGGGATTTTGCATCCAAGCATTGGCAATTAAAATCCATAGGGCTGAAAAACTTGCTCCAGCTGCTAACATCCAAGTAGAAAACAAATGGGCGCCTTTAGAGACGCGATCCCAGCCGAAAAAGAAAATACCAATGAAAGTCGCCTCTAAAAAGAAAGCCATTAAGCCTTCCAAGGCTAATGGAGCACCAAACACATCCCCCACGTAGTGGGAATAATATGCCCAATTCGTTCCAAACTGAAACTCCATGGTTACACCGGTGGCGACGCCCATGGCAACATTAATGCCGAACAAAATTCCCCAATATTGCGTCATGGTCCGCCAAATCGGCCGATTGGTCATGAAATACACGGTTTCCATAATGCCAAGGAGTGTTGAGAGACCTAAAGTCAGAGGTACAAATAGGAAATGATATAGCGCCGTAATGGCAAATTGAAGGCGAGATAGAAGAACAACATCAGGTGCAGCAATCATGTGAGCGAGCCCCTCTTAAAGGATGTCACACTGGCTAAAAAACGTGTATATAATAAGCCAAAATAAACGTGCTGTCGCGTACTTATAATTTGTATCAAATGCATTGCATGCCTCATATGAAAGTGGAGACCCGCTGTGAACTCAAACGATTCCTATAAAACTTTATGTCACCTAACTATCGATGATCAACAATATGATTATTTTAGCTTGCAAGTACTAGAACAAGCCGGATTTAACAAAATCCCCTCTCTACCCTACTCTATTAAGATCCTATTAGAAAATTTATTACGTCACGAAGATCAAAATACCGTGACACAGAAGGATATTGAAACCTTAGCGAATTGGTCACCCGAGCAACAGTCATCGCAAGAAATCGCTTTTCGGCCTGCACGGGTCCTCATGCAGGATTTTACTGGCGTGCCTGCAGTGGTGGATTTAGGTGCAATGCGGGATGCCATTAAAGCTCTGGGGGGAGATCCTGAAAAAATTAACCCGCTTACCCCTGTCGATTTAGTCATTGATCACTCGATTCAAGTTGATCTTTCGGGGCGCAACGACGCAATGGAAAAGAATGCCGCGATAGAAATGCAACGCAATGCTGAACGTTATACTTTCTTGCGTTGGGGACAAGAAGCCTTTACTAACTTCCGTGTCGTCCCTCCTGAAACGGGTATTTGTCATCAAGTCAATTTAGAAAATCTTGCTAAGACAGTTTGGCATAGTAAGGTAGGAGATCGCCTTCTCGCCTATCCAGATACCTTAGTCGGAACCGATAGTCACACCACTATGATTAATGGCTTAGGGGTCTTAGGTTGGGGCGTTGGCGGCATTGAAGCGGAAGCTGCAATGCTCGGCCAACCCATTTCCATGCTCGTCCCTAAAGTGGTGGGTGTTGAATTGACAGGACAGCTTAATGAAGGCGTAACGGCAACTGATCTGGTCTTAACCATCACGGAACGTCTGCGGACACTTGGTGTTGTAGGCAAATTTGTCGAATTTTTTGGTTCTGGTTTAGCACATTTACCCGTCTCGGATCGCGCAACGATTGCGAATATGGCGCCTGAATATGGTGCCACTTGCGGTTTCTTTCCTATTGATCAAGCAACGCTTAATTACTTGCATCTAACGGGTCGTGAAGAAGAAACCATAGCACTTGTAGAGGCTTATGCTAAAGCGCAAGGATTGTGGTATGACAGTGCGCAACCATCGCCTCAGTTTACTGAAATTGTAAAAATTGATTTAGCGGGAATTAAACCGAGTGTGGCAGGACCAAAGCGTCCCCAAGATCGGTTAACTTTAGCCGAGCTCAAACCAAAAACAAAAGAATTGTTGAAAAGCTACAAACGTGAGAACGAAGAAGATCAATCTTTCGCAACCACCAGTGATTTTGAATTGCATCATCATGACATTGTTATTGCTGCGATTACCAGTTGCACCAATACTTCCAATCCTAGTGTTTTAATGGCTGCAGGTTTAGTTGCTAAAAAAGCTGTGGCGTTGGGAGTGAGGGTGAAACCTTGGGTTAAAACATCACTCGCGCCAGGTTCACGTGTTGTCACACAATATTTGAATGCATCCGGATTACAACAATATCTTGATCAGCTTGGGTTTGACACCGTGGGTTATGGTTGTATGACTTGTATTGGCAATTCCGGCCCGCTGCCGCAAGTCGTTGCTGATTCAATTTCTGAAAATGATATTATCGTTTCCGCTGTACTTTCCGGCAATCGCAATTTTGAAGGTCGAATCCATCCGCAAGTTAAAGCAAATTGGTTAGCGTCACCGCCTTTAGTTGTTTTATTTGCCTTAGCAGGAACGACATCGATCAATTTAGATGTTGATCCCATCACTGAAACCGCAGATGGCAGAGCAATCTATTTCAAAGATTTGTGGCCAAGTCATGCAGAAATCATGGCAGCCTTAGAAAGTGTGAATCGCACAATGTACACAAAACAATATGCAAACGTTTTTGCCGGAACAAAAGCCTGGCAACAATTGAATGCACCTTTAGGAGAAACTTATCAATGGCAATCAGATTCCACCTACATTCAACATCCACCCTATTTTGAAAATTTAAAGCGCGAACCTGAAGCTGTTAAGGATATTCATCAAGCGAGAATTTTAGCTTTATTGGGCGATAGTATTACGACTGATCATATCTCGCCTGCGGGTTCCATAAAAACAGATAGTCCCGCTGGACGTTACTTACAAGAACAAGGGGTCGAAATCGTTGATTTTAATTCCTACGGTGCAAGACGCGGTAATCATGAAGTCATGGTGCGAGGAACCTTTGCAAACATTCGCATCAAAAACGAAATGCTTGCAGGTACCGAAGGCGGTTTTACGAAACATTTTCCAAGCGGTGATGAAGTAAGTATTTATGACGCAGCCATGCGTTATAAAGAAGAAAAAGTTCCCTTAGTTATCATTGCAGGGAAAGAATATGGCACAGGATCTTCACGCGATTGGGCAGCAAAAGGACCTAAACTTCAAGGCGTGAATGCAGTGATTGCGGAAAGCTTCGAACGCATTCATCGTTCTAATTTAATTGGTATGGGTATTTTGCCACTTGAATTTGAGAAAGGGGTAACGCGTAAAACTTTAAACTTGATTGGTAATGAAACCATCAGTATTTTGAACATAAATACACTCACACCAAGCTGCAAATTAATTGCAACCCTCACCCGGCAAAATGGTGAAGAAATAAAGGTGAATTTAATAAGTCGTATTGATACACAAAATGAAATGGCTTATTACGAGCATGGTGGGATTTTACAGTATGTGTTGCGAGGAATGGTTGCTTAAACACATAACTCCAGTAAAACATGGAGCGTCTTAATTATTATAAACATCAAGACGCTCAATTCATCACTTTAAAATTAAACTATTTCCATGCATGGGACGAACTTTTTCCGCTTGGCGTTTAATGATAAGTTGAGTAGGCTCGACGGGCGCTACTCTTAAACGAATTATCAAATCATTTAATTGTTTCGAAGAAATAGTAAGCACCGGATCTTCAATGCCATTGGATTGGATGATTTCCCATTTTTGCTTCAAATCAGCTTTGATATTTTGCAAATAGATTTTCATTGCGTCAGCAAAACTTTCATCATTCAAATAACCATAAGAGAAATGTAATTTAACCAATTTTTTATGTCGGTCGGTAACCGCGAAAATATAACTACGGGAATCAATGAAACCCGATTTTTGCGTGAGGAGGTTGATTAACTCATCTTCTTGATGGGAAATGACGTTAGAATTTCCCCCAAACATGCCCATACTATAATACGTATCATCGTGATGACGTCGAACCCTGTTTTTCCATAAACTAAGCATAATCTTTCCTTATCGTGGTTCTGACTAAAGAATGGTTAAGTTATCATATTCCCCACGTAAATGAAATTTCGCACCTGTAGTTACTTCGTGCTTTGTTAAGGACGATTTTTGCTAACTGTATTCGTTTCCTTTGCATGAGGTTGTAAAACTGATGTTGCATTCAACCGTTTTATTAAATCCTTCATATCACCTAAATTAATCAAGAGGACTGGATTCTCAATTTCCGGATGAAAACGATTTTGTTTAGTCGTCCATGTTTGTTTAAGATTAGGTTTGATATGATGGAGAAATTGTTCCATCTCTGTTGCAAATTCAGGATTGCCTCTACCCATTTCAAAGTAAAACGTTAGTGTTTTATTGACAGTATGCGTTACGGCAAAGATTGAAGCATTAGGATTCATGCCTGATTTTTCTTGGATTAAATCAATCAGTTTATCTTCCTCATTAATCGTTGAGTGATAACGTTGTTTTTCTACAGAGCCTGAACTGTAAAAATAATCATTTAAGTTGTTATCTTGTGGTGCAAATAAGCCATACAGTTTACTCAACCAGGGTCTACTAAACATTTTATTTACTCTTTACTTAAAATTAAAAATTATTAGATAAGCTTTTTCCAGGTTGTGCCCTGCACGCCGTCTTCAATCGTGATGGAAAGTTCACTTAATTCCTTACGAAGAGCATCTGCTTTTTCCCATTCTTTATTTTGTCGCGCAAGATTGCGTGCAGCGATTAAATTTTCAATTTTTTCAACATCAACCTGAATCCCTGCTTGAAAAAAAACATCAGGGTCATTGCTTAGCAGCCCTAACAAGCCACCTAATTTTTTTAATAATGCGGCATGGAATGCGCTTGATTGTGAATCCGCCTCGCGTAAACGTTCGATTTCATGGGCAAGGTCAAATAATACGGCTAACGCAATCGGAGTATTAAAGTCATCATCCATGGCTTCAACGAAACGTATTTCAAAATCGCTGTTTGGTGGAACTGCTGCCACAGCTTGAAATCGTAGTGCCGTGTAAAGTCGGTTTAATGATTGTTTTGCTTTAAGCAACAAATCATCAGAATAAATTAATGCACTGCGATAATGACTGGCAATTAAAAGATAGCGCAATACTTCCGGTTGATGTAATTGAAGTGCATCGCGAATGGTAACAAAATTGCCTAAAGATTTTGACATTTTTTCTTTTTCAATTTGTAAAAACCCACCGTGCACCCAAAACCCTGCAAAATTTTTTTTCGTAACCGATTGAGCTTGGGCAATTTCATTTTCATGATGAGGAAAAATTAAGTCGCGACCGCCACCATGGATGTCAAATTGATCGCCTAATAAATCGAGACACATTGCAGAACATTCCGTATGCCACCCAGGTCGACCCACACCCCAAGGTGAATTCCAAGAAGGTTCATCGGGTTTTGCAACCTTCCATAATACGAAATCAAGTGGATCTTTTTTAACGTCAACCACTTCGACCCGTGCACCACTTTCTAATTGCTCAATGTTGTGATGCGAAAGACAACCGTACTCAGGAAAACTACGCACATTAAAATATACATCGCCATTATCGGCAACATAAGCATTTTTATTGGTTATCATGGTTTGAATCAACGCAATCATTTGCGGAATATAATCCGTTGCACGGGGTTCATGATGCGGCAACGTTAAATGCAAGGCAGCAAAGTCTTCATGCATCGCTTGAATAAATTCTTCAGTAATTGCAGTAAAACTTTTTTTGGCATCTTGGGCACGACGAATAATTTTATCATCAATATCAGTAATATTACGCACATATGTCACCTCATAACCACGAAACTGTAGATAACGCACCATGATATCGGCTGATACATAAGTTCGCGCATGCCCTAAATGACAATAGTCATAAACCGTTACACCACAGATATACATTTTAACTTTTTTATCTTGAAGGGTTTTAAAAACTTCCTTTTTACGACTGAGGGTATTATAAATTTTTAACATGGCTAATCCGCTCCAACAACGTTAGCCTTAGCAAGCTCAGCAGCTGTTTGCAAACGCTTTTTAATGTTGTCCAAGCCTAGTAGTTGCACAAGGGGAAGCATTTCCGGACCATGAGTCAGTCCGGTTAAAGCAATGCGCAGCGGCATAAACAATGCTTTCCCTGATACACTCAAGTTTTGTTTGATTTGAGCTAAGACTTTTGGTAGGTCAATACCATGGGTTACAAAAGCATCAAAGGCTTCGGTAAAAAATTGCGGCCCCGCATTTTGAATAACTTGAAGTGAATCACCACCAAAATTTAATTCATCAGCAAATAAAATCGTGGCCCACGTAGCAGCCTCCAGGGGAAACGTAATGTTATCTTTAATGGTGCCTGCAAATAACGCTCGGCTAGATTCTGGTATTTGCTTACTAATGTCCTCGCCAAGCCATGCCCAAAACTGTGCTTCAGTAAGTGCAAGTACGGCGGTTTTTTGCCAAAAAAGTAATTGGTTTTCATCAAATCGGGCAGGCGATCGACTTAGTTTTTCTAAATTAAAATAAGTTGTTAATTGATCGAAGCTTAATAATTTGGGTTGATCATGCGCGTGACCTAATCTAGCCAAATAATTAAGTACAGCTTGAGGTAAATATCCAAGCGCTTGCAATTGCGCTAAATTAAAACTGCCATGACGTTTTGAAAGTGGCGCGCCATCATCGCCAACAATTAAGGATAAATGGCCATAACTTGGTAAAGGCAAATGCATTGCTTCTAACAGCATGAGTTGTCTTGGTGTATTAGCAAGATGATCTTCACCGCGAAGGACATGAGAAACTTGCATCGTTGCATCATCGATTGCATTACAAAATAAAAATGGTGGGGTGCCATCAGCACGACGAATAATGAAATCACCAATATCATCGCTTTTAAATTGCTGCTGACCTTTAACCGCATCCTCAAAGGTGATGGTCGTGTTTAAGGGCACGCGAAATCGCCATGCAGGTTTTTCCCCGGCGGCAATTTTTGTGGCAATGTCATCTTGTGATAATTGTAAACATGTGCCTGCATAACGGGGCGGTTGACCGCGGGTTAATTGCATTTTCCGTGAAAGTTGTAATGTTTGGTCCGAACAAAAACACGGATACATCAATCCTTGTTCTTCCAATAAGCGATAATATTTATCGTAAATAGTTTGACGTTGGGATTGAAAATAAGGCCCGTAAGCCCCCTCTTTACCCGGACCTTCTTGCCATTCAATGCCCAGCCAGCGTAAATCATCTTGTAATAACTCGGTATATTGTGTTTCTGAACGAGTTTTATCTGTATCTTCTATTCTTAAAATAAAAACACCACGCTTGCTAGCTGCATAAAGCGCACTAAAAAGTGCAGCACGGGCATTTCCTAAATGTATTCGTCCTGTCGGACTTGGGGAGAAACGCGTGCGCACAGTCATTATCGTAATCCTTCTCTAGCAGAGTTCATGATTAATTTCATTTCAACAACAGCTTTCTTTAATCCGGAAAAAACAGCACGCGCTATAATGCTGTGACCAATATTTAATTCATAAATTTCAGGTAACCGTGCAATGGCATGAACATTTTGGTAATTTAAACCATGCCCTGCATTGACAATTAAACCTGCTTGATGAGCAACGTGGGCCGCTTTCTTAATCCGTTCTAATTCTTTTTGTTGATCGCGAACCGTTTCTGCATCAGTGTAAGCACCTGTATGAATTTCAATTGCTTCTGCACCACACCCTAAGGCCGCTTCAATTTGAGCGATATCTGGATCAATAAATAAAGAAACTTCGGAATCGCATTCTTGCATGCGTTGCACTGCTTCTTTTATTTTAGAAATATTTCCCAACACATCGAGTCCGCCTTCAGTCGTTAATTCCGCGCGACGTTCTGGAACAAAACAACAATGAGCAGGCTTGATGTGCTCGGCAAAGGCAAGCATCGAATCAGTCACTGCTAATTCTAAATTGAGACGAGTTAATAAGACTTGCTGGATTAATTCCACATCTCTTTCTTGTATATGCCGACGATCTTCACGTAGATGAACGGTGATACCATCCGCACCCCCTTCTTCTGCTGCAAAAACTGCAGCAATGGGATCGGGATACCGAACCATCCGAGCTTGTCTTAAAGTTGCAACATGATCAATGTTAACACCCAGAACAATAGGTTGGATGTACATACTGTGCCTTATTTTTACCAAAAAAGTTTGAATTCCGCCGTTCACGAAATTGCGAGGCGACTTATAATAAACGCTAATTGTACCTCAATTACATCAATTTGCATGTGTTGGCTGGGTAAATAAACGGCGGCTGTGTAACCGTTTATTACCCAATAAAGGTGCCAAAACCAGCCGTATTAATCGCTTAGCATCATGTAAAACTGCTCCCTCATGCCATGCTTCTTTTGCAATACCGATTAAACTTTTTCCTAAAAAGGTTGCAGCGCCGTCATTTAAATTATTTTCGTTTTTAACGAAACCCTCTTCGGGAATAAAACGATAGTATTGATCGACAACAAATGTATCAGACAGTAGCGCTGTGGGTGGAAAAAATCCATAACCTAGCGCTTCTAATAATTGTTTTTCGAAAGTGCGTAACGCCCCTTGCGGTAAGGTAGGGTCATTAAGCTTGACAAGGGTTTGCTCAAAAAGTGTATACACTTCAGGATGAGGGTCCCATTTTTGCAAGAGGGCGACTAATAATTCATTTAAATAAAAACCAGCAAATAAACATTCACCCCGCAAACTTTGACATCCGCCATTCATTTCAACGTGCATAAGGGTGAGGAGCTCTGTTTTGCCTGTCCAAGAAACTAAAAGGGGAACAAAGGGTTGCAAGAGAGAGGCTTGCGTTGAACGAGGCTTACGAACTCCTTTGGCAATAACGCTGAGACGGCCATGATCTGGGGTAAATAAATCAATAAGCAGACTCGTTTCGCGGTAAGCCCGTCGATGCAAGACATAGGCAGGCGACAGGAGGACGCGCTTCATTAATCGTATCCTAGACCTTTAAGCGCCTTATCGTCATCCGTCCAATGCTCTTTTACTTTGACCCAGAGTCGCAAAAAAACTTTCGTACTAAGTAATTTTTCAATATCAATTCGCGCGCTGGTCCCAATTCTTTTCAGCTTCTCCCCGCCTTTGCCAATAACAATAACTTTTTGTCCAGGTCGTTCCACCCAGATGATGGCACTGATTTCTGTTAACGCTTTTTTATCGGGCTCATGGCGTTCTGCCATTTGTTCAATTTCAACTGTAGTTGCATAAGGTAATTCTTGCTCAGTTGCATTAATTAATTTTTCACGAATAATTTCAGCAATTTGAAAACGAATATTTTTATCCGTTAACTGATCTGTTGGATAAAGCGCAGGACCCTCGGGTAACAATGTCATGATAGTTTGTTCAAGTGCCTCAACGTTTTCACCTTTTTTTGCTGAGAGCGGAATCACTTCGGCAAAGTTAGCTTTTTCTTTGATTTTATCAATGAACGGTAACAGTTTTAATTTATCTTTAACCATGTCCACTTTATTAACGACAAGGATAATGGGCTTTTCAACGTCTTGTAATTTTTTAACTGCCAATTCATCATCTTTATCCCATTCATTCGCATCAACCAAAAAGAGAATGACATCTGCATCATGCAGCACGGAATGGGCTACTCTGTTCATATACCGGTTCATTGCATCGGTTTCGCCTTGATGCATACCGGGCGTATCGATATAAATAATTTGGGTTGAATCAAGTGTTTTGATGCCTAAAATTTGCCAACGTGTTGTTTGGGGCTTGGGAGAAATGATACTGATTTTTTCTCCAATTAAACGGTTAAGCAATGTTGATTTACCAACATTGGGCCTGCCAATGAGTGCTACAAAACCTGAATGGGTTATCGTCATTTTTTTAATATTCCTAACATAGCTAATGCGGCTTCTTGTTCGCCTCGGCGTCGGGATGTACCTTTGCCAAATGTTTTTTCAAATATACCTTCCACCTGGCAACTTACAATAAAGACTTGTTGGTGAGCCTCCCCTTCCAATTCTTCAATGGTGTAAATGGGCAAGGGTAAGCGTTTACCTTGTAAATGTTCTTGAAGCACCGTTTTAGGATCTTTGTGACTGGCAGCAGAAGAAAGCGATTGAATAAGTGGATCATACCACGTCATGATTTTTTCACGCGTGATTTCAAATCCCCCGTCTAAGTAAATCGCACCAATGAGTGCTTCCATCGCACAAGATAGAATAGAACCACGCTCATTGCCCCCACTGCGTAATTCTCCTGGGCCTAAAAATAAATAATCACCGACATCAAATTGCTTAGCAAGGAGCGCTAAGGTATCGCGATTAACAAGGGAAGCCCGCCACCGACTCAGCTCGCCTTCACTCGCTTGTGGGAATTGATGAAATAAAACTTCGGCGATGACAAAATTAACCATGCCATCCCCTAAAAACTCTAAACGCTCATTATTGTCTGCACCCCGACTTCGATGCGTTAACGCCATCCTAAACAATTCTGGATTGCGAAAGGTATATTGCAACTTTTTTAGTAACGCATCGCTCATGCTCGCCCTATTATTGAATGTGTTGACCAATGCGTCGCCACCGGATGCTCCATTTATCATTATTCCAACTCATCCAGACCCGGGAAGCTTTGCCGACAATATTCTTTTCTGGCACAAAACCCCAATAGCGGCTATCTGCACTATCATCTCGATTATCACCCATGACAAAATACATGCCAAGAGGCACAGTGACATCGGAGTAGTTGCGACTTTCTCGATCAGGCATAACAAAAATGTTATGTTTAACACCAAAAAAGTTTTCTTGCTTCTCAATAACCGAGCCATGGGCGATGGATGGAAGGCTGGCGATGCCCGAGCTTAAATCGTTTTGGGGGATTTTTTCTCCGTTCACATACAATTCTTTATCGATATAGCTAATACGGTCGCCCGGTAATCCGATAACGCGTTTAATAAATTTATAAGAAGGGTCGGGTGGCCATAAAAAGACCATAATGTCCCCACGAGCTGGCTCCCCTTTGCCAAATAATTTGGTGTGCAGAATCGGCAAGCGCGTTCCATAATTAAATTTATTAACAAAAATAAAATCACCAGTCAACAAAGTGGGTTCCAGGGAACCTGAAGGAATGCGAAACGGTTCAAATAAAAAGGAACGTAATAAAAAGACAATGACTAGAATAGGAAAAAATGATCGCGCATATTCAAACAAAAGAGGTGGTTTGGGCGTTTCAGTAATCGAGCCGTAACTATAGCGCTTACGTCGTTTCGCAAGCCAAACAACATCAATTAATGACAATACACCGGTGATGACGATTGCGTAAAATAAAATTAATTCAAAATCTAAATTCATAATCATTCCTATTATTAATGTTGCCTGCAAATTGGACGATTGATCCAGTCAACATACAACCAAAAATACAGTCTTTACTTTTTATCATTAATTTTTAACACAGCTAAGAAAGCTTCTTGAGGAACTTCAACATTCCCCACTTGTTTCATGCGTTTTTTACCTTCTTTTTGTTTCTCGAGTAATTTACGCTTCCGGCTAATATCACCCCCATAACATTTTGCAGTAACATTTTTACGAACTGCTTTGATGGTTTGCCGTGCAATAATGTGTCCACCAATGGCCGCTTGCACAGCCACATCAAACATTTGTCGGGGGATCAACTCTCTTAATTTTTCTGTAACCAATCTTCCACGCGATTGCGATTGTTCGCGATGGACGATAGATGCTAATGCATCAACTTTTTCTGCATTAATTAAAATATCTAGTTTGACTAAATCGCCTACGACAAAATGAGAAAAGCTATAGTCAAGCGAAGCATAGCCCCGACTTACCGATTTTAATCGATCAAAAAAATCGAGTACGATTTCACTCATCGGTAATTCATAGATGAGCGCAACTTGATTACCATGAAACAACATGCTTTTTTGGCTACCGCGTCTCTCTATACATAATGTAATGACATTACCTAAATGAATTTGTGGGACGAGGATATGGGCTTTGGCGATCGGTTCACGAATTTCTTTAATGTGATTAATGGGGGGTAATTTAGCCGGGTTATCAACATGCAAAATTTCATCTTTGTTGGTTAACACTTCGTAAATTACTGTAGGAGCTGTAGTAATTAATTCGAGATTATATTCACGTTCTAAGCGTTCTTGCACAATTTCCATGTGCAACATGCCTAAAAATCCGCAACGAAAACCAAAGCCTAACGCTTCCGATGATTCGGGCTCAAAAAACATAGCTGCATCATTTAAGCGTAGTTTGCTTAATGCTTCACGCAAGTTAGGAAAATCATCGGAATGAATAGGAAATAAACCCGCATAGACTTGCGGTTTAACTTTTTGAAATCCTGGTAAAGCTTGGGTTGAACCATGATATGAATGCGTTAGCGTATCACCGACGGGTGCACCATTAATTTCTTTGATCCCTGCAATAACGTATCCGACTTCACCCGCACTTAACTTACCCATCGCAACGCGCTTGGGAGTAAAGACACCGAGCCCTGTGACTTCATAAGCACGACCCGTCGACATGACTTGCATTTTTTCATTCATTTTTAGAGTGCCATTTTTTACCCTAACCAGAGACACAACGCCTAAATAGGCATCAAACCATGAATCAATAATCAATGCTTGTAAGGGTGCGTCGGGATCGCCTACGGGTGCTGGAATATCGGTAATAATTCGTTCTAATAACTCAGGGATCCCTAAGCCTTGCTTAGCACTGATGCGGATTGCATCTTGAGCTTCAATACCAATAATATCTTCAATTTCATGAATCACTCGCTCAGGGTCAGATTGAGGTAAATCAATTTTGTTTAAAACAGGGACAACGGTTAGCCCTTGATCAATAGCGGTATAACAAACAGCAACGGTTTGCGCTTCCACTCCCTGCCCCGCGTCAACAACCAATAAGGCACCTTCACAAGCAGCGAGGGAGCGGGATACTTCGTAAGAGAAGTCCACATGGCCTGGTGTGTCAATAAAGTTTAATTGGTAGGTTTCACCATTCAAGGCATTGTAATGCAGCGTAACGCTATGGGCTTTAATGGTAATGCCACGCTCTCGTTCTAAATCCATGGAGTCGAGAACTTGCGCTTGCATTTCGCGTTGCGCTAAACCTCCACAAAGTTGGATTAAACGATCGGCAAGTGTTGATTTACCGTGGTCAATATGTGCAATAATTGAGAAATTGCGAACGTTGCGCATGATTTAGCTGTCCAATAAGGGGCATGATAGTAACGTATTTTTGTTGAAAGTATCAACGACTATATCAGGAGTAAAGCATGTCAGACACTGGCCCCCGCGGTGAGTTAGCGTTACAAATTGTAGCCATGCCAGCCGATACGAATGCCAACGGCGATATCTTTGGTGGCTTCGTTGTTTCTTTAATGGACATGGGTGCAGGTATTGCAGCACGGAACTTTGCAAAAAGCCGCGTTGTCACTGTTGCAATAGATGGATTAGTTTTTATCAAACCAGTCTACGTGGGCGATACCATTGCTTGTTATGCAGAACACGTTAAAGTGGGCCGCACGTCTTTGCAAATTAGCATGGAAGTTTGGACACAATCTCTAGCGGATGGGTATAAGAAAGCAGCACATGGTTTATTTACTTTTGTTGCGATTAATGAAGATAGGAAACCCCATCCCGTATTACGTTAATAATGAATTTTTTTCCATCGTGTCGTTCGACAAGCAACGCATAAACGATTGTATTGTTCTGGAGTCAATGCATCATAAAAAACGACACACGCTTTCGGTAATTTTTGTTTTGCCATTTTGAAAAGTAAAATACTAACAAAAGGTGTAACGACACTCTCGCCTAAGAGTTGGGCGCGCTCTACCCCATCGTTCATTGCTAAAATCCACACCCCACCTTGTTGCACGCGTAAAGATCGTATCGATGTTTTAGCCTGAAAAAAAATAAGCGCTCGAAATCGAGAGATGAAGTAACTCACAATCACTAGACTGATCAGTAATTTAATCATCATTGAAACGTTTAAAACAGTTAGCGCCACCATGCTGGTTAAACTTAATACCAATAAGTAGAGAAAATAAAAGCGAGAATAAGAAAGATTAAATTGGTGATCTTGCATGGCAGCGAATCAATTCGACGAGAGGTAAAAATTCATCGTGCACTTCGACCTGGACGCCTAGAAGCCATTCATAAAGTAAAGGGTCGGGTAACGCGAGTAAATCGACGAATAATATTTTGTGTGCATCGGTTAAAGTTAGGTATTTTTCAGTGAGAAAGGCGCCTAAAATCATATCGAGTTCCAACATACCGCGGCGGCAGGCCCAGCTCAACGCTTTTAAGTTGTTTATTCTATTTAAATTTTGTGGAGTCATTTGATTTGTTAACATAACAGTAATCTTTTAACTAAAGAGATCGCTATACTAAAAGAAGGGTACTTTATCACAGGTAGGACTTATAATGTCAGACAATAAAAATTCTCAAAAAGACTTAAAAAGACCGCTTACTTTATTTTTAGAAAACCTTGAAATGATAAATTCCGATTCACGTGAGAATGTGCGCAAGGATCTTGTGCTGCTTACGATGAAAAATCCAGAACGTCCAGAGGAAGATTATGCAATGATTCAAGCTGGGAGAAAAGGTAAGGATGAGATAGATACTTACATAGGACTTTTATTTAAAGACCATCCAGATTTAATGACCCCGCACAATGAAGCACTTATCACTAAGTTAAGACAACAATTAGAAGTAAAGTTAACATCACCTCGGCTTAAAAAATAAAGTAGGGCTTTTTTTCTTCTTCATCTGTATTACAATGCGACTTAGTCGATCGAGGTTATCGCATGCCTATTTATGAATTAACACTAACGAAGCAGCAGAAAGTCGCGGAAGGCACACTGGTTTTTACTTTTGAAAAACCAGAAGGCTTCAATTTTAAACCAGGACAATATGGCGGTTTTACTTTATTAAATCCTGTAGAAACAGATGCGCTCGGTATTACCCGACGGTTTTCTTTACTCAGTACACCTGAGGATACCCATATTACGATTGCGACAAGAATTGATGCCGGGCTGAAGCACTCAGCCTATAAGCGTTGCTTAGTCGAATTACAGCCAGGTCATAAAATTAAATTTGCAGGACCAACTGGTACTTTCACTTTACATGAAGATGTCTCAAAACCCGCTGTCTTTATTGCGGGCGGCATTGGCGTTGCACCCTTTTACAGCATAATTAAACATCATCAAGCTCATCAATCCCAACAAGAAATTTATTTATTTTATGGTAATGCAACGCCCCAACATGCAGCTTTTTTAAATGAATTGCAATCTTTAGTCTCATCCACTTTTCATTTCATACCCACCATGGATCAAGCTCCCAGTTCTTGGCAAGGGGAAAGTGGCTTCATCAATAACGCTATGATTAAAAAATACATCAAAAATCTTAATGCACCGACCTACTACATTTGCGGCTCGCCAACTATGGTAACCACACTACAAGAAGTCTTAGCAGAAATGCAGATCGATGAAGATTTTATTCGTACGGAGGATTTCCCCGGATATTAAAAAATGATTGATATTTTTAATGCATTTACAACCCTCTGTATCTATTAAATTCTATTATTCAATGGGTTAAAAAACCCCACGGCAAGTACTTCCTAATCTTTTATCTCTTTCAGTGTCTTATACTAAAGATAAGACCCAAGCGGTTAAAATGAACTCGGAGAGAGCGAATGTTGAGACAAAACGACAACGAACTTGAGCAGAAGGTTAGAGCTCACTTAGATAACTTATACGCACTTTACGGCAATTCTATTCAAAATCTCATTAACAATGAGCATCGTGTTTTTGACTCCAAAAAGGATCTTCTAATTGGTGAAGGCGAAAATCAAAATATTGTGAAATTCGAAAAAAGTTCTACAGGAATAGCAAAGACGTTTAAAATGCTCAGTAAAGAGGAAAAAATTAGTTTTAAAACGCTTAAGCTTCCTGTAACTAATGAAGAAGCAGAGAAACTAAGAATGGCATTTGAAAATATTTCAGTTCAACTTAAAAACATTCTTAACGATTTTATTAATGAAAAGCAACACGATGAAGCCATTCCTGCAAAATCCATAACACACGCCAACAAATTTATACAAGATGCTGTTACCAATTATCTTTTTAATTTACCTGTTTATCTTCCCGGCGCCAAAGATAAAACTCCGGAAAATTTTTTTAAACGAGATATTTTTCGGGTTCTTTCGATGTATCATCATTCTAAACATAGGAATCATGCCCAAGAGCGCTATCATGAATATTATTCTGATCCAGAATCAGTGGGTCACAACAAGAGGTACAAATATGATGTCATAGCAGCATTTGATCTTGGTATCATAAACCCTGATCCCATCTACAGTCCGAGTTCGAGTCCTATTACTAGTCCTAACGTGAGCCCTGCTTCAAGTCCTAATTTAGGTCAGGCTTCACATCCTACAATTAAGTCTGCCGCAAAAGGGGACACGCAAACGATTATGACGAAATTGGCGCAAGCTTTTGGTGTAGCCAACAAAACCCCGCCTACCTCTCCTACTTTGAATAAGCCTATAAGCTTTAATTCAAATGAATCAACTTCACTCGGCGAAATGCAAAGGGAACCCGCAATGGGAAGGCCGCGAAGTAATGCAAGTGCGATAGTGCCCGATATAGATCATAAAAATGATAATAACCACAACAATAACTCCTCAGCTGAGCAATTTAATAATGAATCAACTTCACTCGGCGAAACGCAAAGGGAACCCACAATGGGAAGGCCGCGAAGTAATGCAAGGACGATATTGCCTAATCTTGATAACACAAATGATAAACCCAACAATGATTCCCCGGCTGAGGAATCTGATGGGGTTAAAACACCACGTATCTGATCGGCAATTTAGGATCAATTCTTATTGTTGTTTATTATAACCTCACCTGCGGCTACCCATTAAACGCTTGTCATCACCCGCGTGTTTAGGCCATAATTGTGTCAACTTTTGCACAACGTTTATATTTTGATCAAGGCGTAATGAATGACTACACTATCCAGGAGCAATGTCATGAACCGTGAAGGGTTTTTGAATTTTCTTAATGATGAAATTCACCAATTAAAAGCTACGGGGCTTTACAAAAGTGAGCGAGTTATTACCTCTCCCCAAAAAGCGGTGATTGAACTTGCTGGCGGACAAAAAGTTATTAATCTTTGCGCGAATAATTATTTAGGATTAGCAGACCATCCCCAACTTATCGAAGCCGCTAAAAAAGCGCTTGATGATTATGGTTACGGGATGTCATCGGTCCGCTTCATTTGCGGTACGCAATCGATTCACAAAGATTTAGAAAATAAGTTGAGTGCTTTTCTAGGGACTGAAGATACTATTCTTTACTCTTCTTGTTTTGATGCAAATGGAGGTCTTTTTGAAACTTTACTTGGCCCTGAGGATGCCATTATTAGTGATGCGCTTAATCACGCAAGCATCATTGATGGCGTTCGATTAAGTAAAGCAAAGCGGTTTCGTTATAACAATAACGATATGCATGATTTAGAAAATAAGTTGAAAGAAGCACAAGATACCCGGGTTAAACTTATCGCAACAGACGGTGTTTTTTCGATGGATGGTATAACTGCCAACTTGCCAGCGATTTGTGATTTAGCCGATAAATATAATGCCCTTGTGATGGTCGATGATTCACACGCTGTTGGATTGATGGGTGAAAATGGTCGCGGTACCCATGAATATCATCATGTCGTGCAGCGCATTGATTTATTAACCGGCACATTAGGAAAGGCATTGGGTGGCGCTTCAGGAGGTTACACCAGTGGTCGAAAAGAAATGATTGAATGGTTACGTCAACGTTCACGTCCTTATCTTTTTTCAAACACATTAGCACCCACCATCGCTGCAACTTCCATGACAGTCTTACAAATGTTAGAGGAAAATCATCATCTCATTAAAAAATTGCACGCCAATAGCCAGTACTTTCGCAAAGCAATGATGCAACTTGGTTTTAATTTAGTTCCTGGTGATCATCCTATTATTCCAGTGATGTTAGGTGATGCAAAATTAGCAAAACAATTTGCCGATCTAATGTTAAAAGAAGGGGTTTACGTGATTGGATTTTGCTATCCCGTTGTGCCTCTCAATCAGGCGCGCATTCGCACCCAAATGTCAGCAGGACACACCGAAGCACATCTCGATCAAGCGATAGCTGCTTTTGAAAAAGTGGGTAAGCAACTGAATGTCCTTTCAATATAAAAGAGAGTTTAAGCATGAAAGCCCTCGTTAAAACGAAACCTGAACTCGGTATTTGGTTAGAAGAAGTTCCAGAGCCAGTCATTGGTACCAATGATGTTTTAATTAAAATAAAAAAAACGGCAATTTGTGGAACTGACCTCCATATTTATAATTGGGATGATTGGGCCCAAAAACATATTGCGATACCCAAAATAATTGGCCATGAATTTGTTGGTGAAGTGGTAGAAATCGGCAAGGAAGTTACATCTTATTTTAAAATGGGTGATCGCGTATCAGGAGAAGGTCACATCGCGTGTGGTCATTGTCGAAATTGTCGTTCGGGTCGCGCGCATTTATGTCGCGTCAATGTGAGCGTCGGTGTAACCCGACATGGTGCCTTCGCTGAATATTTAGCCATACCTGCCACCAATGCCTACCCCATACCTGCCTCTATTTCGGATCGAGAAGCAGCCGTACTTGACCCTTTAGGTAATGCAACCCACACTGCTTTATCATTTGATTTAGTGGGCGAAGATATTTTAATCACAGGTGCAGGCCCTGTTGGCATCATGGCTGCAGCGGTTGCAAGGCACGTAGGCGCACGCCACATTGTGATCACCGATGTGAATCCATATCGGCTCAAACTCGCAGAGCAAGTGGGTATCACCCGCGCTGTCAACACAAGGGAAGTTTCATTGTCCCAAGTGATGAAAGACCTTGGCATGGTCGAAGGATTTGATGTGGGTTTAGAAATGTCCGGCAATGCCCAAGCTTTTAATGACATGATTGCCCATATGAATCATGCAGGGCAGGTAGCGTTACTTGGTTTCTTACCTGAATCAACAATGATAGATTGGTCACAAGTCATTATGAAAGGCTTAACTTTCAAAGGAATTTACGGCCGTGAAATGTATGATACTTGGTATAAAATGATTACGATGTTGCAAAGCGGTTTGAATATTACCCCTGTCATCACTCATGAATTACCCGCAAGTGATTATCAAAAAGCTTTTGAAATTATTAGGTCGGGCGAGTCCGGAAAGGTAGTTTTAAACTGGGAAAGCTAATTAAATTGAACTGATATCCTCGGTGCAAGTGAACTCTGAATCATTCCCATACAAAGCATAACAAATTAGCGATGCTGAAATCATCGCTAATTTGTTACTGAAGCTACATTTATTCCGAAGCTAACTTGAAAAGTATAAAAATAAAAATAATTAAATTTTATAAACGGTACGATATTTTCTCTCACAAACCATTAAGCTTAAAACTTAGCATCATTAGATAAAATTCCAATAGCAAAGAAAATAGTAAGAAGCCGAATAGGTTATTATTTGCTAAAATTAAGCATAAAAATGACACTCTCGCATCTTTAACTTCACTTAACTAATTGATAGAGAACTTTGGGACGAACAACGAGCAAAAACTGCCGGCATCTTCCATTTAAGGTGGTGAATAGTCTTCGAGCTTTAGTGTCGCCTTTAGCCAAACTGAGGACCGGTCAATGGTAACACTAACCTAAATTTTTTTATTACGAAACATTAATACCATCGAACGTTTGCGCTATTCTAAAATAAGGACCGTCTGTAACAACTTGATAATATTTGTGGGACTTAATAGCATCCTTAATCAAATTTTCAGAATATTTAGTTTTGTTAATCCAGTTTAAAGCCATATAGGGTGATTCGATGCCAGTTGGAGAATTAAAAAGCTTTTCTAAATTTTCTTTGCAAAGAAATTTAACCATATAATAATCGCTACCTCGCGGTTCCAGATAATAATTGATAGGTTGGCAATGAATTCTTTCGTATTGATGATCAGCCAGAGCGGTAGTCATCCCAGTAACTAGAATGATTGATAACACAGTTGTTATGAGTCTTTTCGTCATAAGTCAAATCCTTAACTAAAAATGAATTAAAAATACTACCTTAATGATGCTGTTTCAATCCTTTTAATGTAGCTGCTGAAATAATTATAGAAGGCCTGAAAACAAGGGCGCATTAAAGCTCTAGAGCAAAATACCTATCTACCAATCAGAGCTACCCATCCTTTATTCAGGAATTTTTTCAAACCAAATCTTCAAGTAACTAAACACCCTTCGCAACCGAACAACACCCTAAGGTCGTGAAATCGATAAAAAGTTCTGTATCTGCACGTCTAGCCCTTACTTAGTTGATTACTTGAATCACGATGATTGATTAGTTACAAGTTATTATGAAAGGCTTAACTTTCGATGGAATTTACGCTCGATAAATTATTAAACTTGCAAATGATTACGATTTTGCAAAGCGATTTGATATTACCTCTATTGTCACTCGTGAATTATCCACAAGAGATTATCAAAAGGCTTTTGAAATGATTATGACAGGTGAATTTATAAAGTAATTTTAAATGGTAAATAATACGATACAAATTCCACGTAAAAGGATAAATCTTAAGTAAATCTTAACACCATGACATAAATAAATTGCTGAGCAATCAAAATTTATAAAAATTTAATAAAAATAAAATTCCAAAGGGTTTTTTAATAAAGCTTTAATCATAATCTGTTTCAATATTCATTATTTAAATTTTCTATTGGAACAATTCGACTATGCTAAATCGAAAACCAACTCAACCATCCTGGACTTACAATATTCCTTATGATTTTACCTCAATCGTAAATGATATTATTATGGCGGATGAATCTGATGTTGATAATAACAATAATATCTATTCTAATAATCAACAGAAGACCGATGAATGGGTTATCATATTTAACCGTGATAAAAATGATAGACAACGCGTCATGGACGGATTAAGGGGTCGTTACCGAAAGGGGGATTCCTCAGTACATGAAGATTTACAACAACCTACAATTTTTTTAAAACGCTGCGACGCTCAGGATCTAGTCTGTGTGATTACATCTGCCTCTTACCTTTCTCTGTATGGAGGTACAAAACTAACTTCTGATCAAAGTCATTACAAGGGAACCATTCATGTTTTAGATAATGAAGCAAAAAATAATTTAGAGGCGCAAATTCAGGCAGAAAAAAAACTACCTTATAATTATCCGACAAGTTTTCATAATGTCGTTAAAGAACTCATTAAAGACTGTAAAAAATTTGACGTAAACACTAGGGTAGCAGAAGAACACGCTAAACTTGTGAAAACAAAATCCACTAAAAATTCAGCGTCCTCTGTGCAAACTAAACCAACCAAATCTACGCAAAACACTGTCGAATCGACAGACATCCAATCACCTAAGAGAAAAAGAAATCAGAAAATAATGACGCCATCGACCGAGATAAAGCAACCTTCCGAAGATATAATATTACCTACATGCAGAGCAAAACCTATTACACTTACCAATGGAATGAAGAGGAGTAGTTATAACAATAATCAATCTTTTGAATTAAATCCTGTGCTTTGCGAACAACAAGTGCTTCTTGACGATTTTATGCCAGCTTCTCATTTTGAAGAAAATTTATTATTCTTACCCCCTGTTAAACGTTTGATTGCATTATCCGAAAAAGCAATAACTATGGATTTAATAACTTCAATTTCTATTATTCAAAAAACCGAGCCATTTAGATTTTCACAAAGTAGTATTAAGACTGAGGATGTGAAGAACACAAGGAATGCAAAGAATGCAAAGAATCAATCTACGACAGATATTCTTAACTTATCAATATTACCGACTGAACTAGCTACAAAAATTAATACCAATTTGCAAGCGCTACGTAAAATTCGTAATTATGACCAGCTTCATCAAGCTAAACCTTTATTAATAGAACTTCAGATTTTACTGAACGAATCGTGGAACTTTGAAAGAATCCAAAATAAATCTCAACTCAATACATTAGCGATTTGCGATCACTTTGAAACTGTTATCGATCAACTTTTAAATATTCACGAAGGGTATTGCGCATCAGTTGATTTAGAAAATGAAGATAAAAAATTTCAAAAAGATGAAGAAAATAAAGAGAAAAATGAATCTATTGACCTTACCAATTTAATTGAAGAAGAAAATTATCAATCCAAGCTTCGATGGGTAGATTATGAAGATGGAACTTGCACCAGGCAGGAACACACTTATGCGAAACTTTATTTACCAAATCATTCCACCTTTTTTGTCAAACCTAAAACTAGAAGTCTTGAAGCTTATGACAAAAATAAAATCCCATCCAATCCTCTAGCTTATCACTACGCTATTACTGCTCGAATACGTCGTGATTTATTACAGATCGAAGAAGTGATCAATTTTAATTATAATCTTTGCAAAGAATTTATTGTCTTTATTGATAAACCTACAAAAGCATCTATTCTACAAAATGCTAAAGAAGATGCTAATAAGGAAAACCTAAAAACAAATTCGTTGCGTGAAAGTAATAACAACTCAATGGTGCGTTTATTTGATAGTAACAATAATAACTCGCGGTCAACACGACAGGTAAAACCAAAAAACCAACATGCTAATCGTATCCCATAAAATTTTGATTTAATGGCTTTTTCCAGGCTGGTGTAGGAGAAGGTAACCCTAGCACGGTCTGTTAAATCATAGGAGCATCCGAAAATTATTCCGTTTAGCTTTTGCGTACCCAAACGATAAGCAATGTACGGTGGTAAAAGCAAAAACTTAAGCGGATGGTTGATCAATAGGTGGGAACCGCTTTTTCAAATAACTAAATACTGCTCTAACCCCCATTGCCTCTCCGCCTTGTGGATGGCCAGGGCGCGTTCGAAGATTCCAAGCCATTAAATCAAAATGAAGCCATGGCACGCTATTTGGTACGAAATATCCTAAAAATAATGCAGCAGTCGTTGCGCCTGCGTAAGGTTCCATTGCATTGTTATTTAGATCTGCAATTGAGCTATACAGTAAATCCCGATAAGGAGCATACATTGGCAATTGCCAGATAGGATCCAGTAAATTTTCTCCCTCTTTCATAACTTCTGTGACTACTTTTTCATGCGTGGAAAAAACTGCGGCAATTTCGGTGCCCACAGCAATCCGAGCAGCACCGGTTAAAGTAGCAAAATCAATGAGAAGTTCTGGATTTTCGCTCGCACCTTCGTTCAATGCATCGGCTAATACTAACCGGCCTTCAGCATCTGTATTACCGATCTCGACAGTAAGACCTTGGCGGGTTTTAATAACATCACCAGGTCGGTATGAATTCCCATCAATGGCATTTTCAACCATGGGAATTAGCACGCGTAAACTAACAGGCAATTTAGCTTCTATAATCATTTGCGCAAGACCGAGCACATGCGCGCCACCACCCATATCTTTTTTCATTAACATCATATGCGCTGAACTTTTTAAATCGAGACCACCCGTATCAAAACACACCCCTTTGCCAACCAATGTGATTTTAGGGTTTTCCTTATTACCCCACCTGATGTCGACCAGCCGAGCTTCATCGTCACTGCCTTTTCCTACGGTATAAATACAGGGGTAATTAGCAACGAGCAAAGTCTCTCCAACAATTTCATTAAATTCACCTTGATGTTTTTCTGCAAATTCTTTCGCAAACTTTGCAAATTCAGAGGGTCCCAAATCATCCGTCGGTGTGTTAATTAAATTGCGAATTAAATAAATAGCATTGACTTGACTTACGACTGTTGTTTTATCAACACTTTCGGGTAAATATAACTTTGCAGGTACTTTTAAGGCAGCTTTATAGCGGGTAAATTGGTACGCACCTAACCCCCAAGCCAGCGCATACAATTCATATAAGGCATCGGGTAAATCTTGGAAAAAATAATTGCCTGCAGGTAGTAAATTGGGCAAATGACCGACTTGCCAAAAATTCTGCTTATCGACAAGTGTGCAGAGGACAAAATTGATTTGACCTGAATCATTAGGAACACAGAGAAAAGCACCGATTTCAGGTCGAAAATTGAGAGATTGCAACCACATTTTTATAGCATCGGACTGAGCCTCTGACCAGACTGCATAGTCCTGCTGTGCAACAATCTGGATCGGAATAAGGTGGGATGGACGTTCCGTTAAAAAACAAGTTGGCATTTAGCCTCCGATCATTTCTGCAGCCGGGGTGTAAGGTTCATTTAATGCTTCTGCAACAGCTTGATACGTTATCCTACCACGACAAATGTTTAAACCATTACGCAAATGAGTATCGCGACGCATCGCTTCTTCAAAGCCTAAATTAGCTAACGCGATAACAAAGGGCAATGTTGCATTATTAAGGGCAAACGTAGATGTTCGAGGCACACCGCCTGGCATATTTGCTACACAATAATGCACCACGCCATCGATAACATACGTTGGATCGGTATGCGTGGTTGCATGGGAGGTTTCAAAACACCCCCCCTGATCAATTGAGACGTCAACCACCACTGCACCATTACGCATGCCACTGAGCATTTTGCGCGTTAGAAGCTTGGGTGCAGAGGCACCTGGTATCAATACAGCGCCAATAACTAAGTCTGCAGTTAATACATGCTCTTCAATGGAATCAGTTGTTGAAAAAATAGTAGTGAGCTTGGAACCAAATTGTAAATCGAGCTGATAAAGACGGGCAATGGATTTATCAATCACCACCACTTGCGCACCCATGCCCATGGCCATTCGAACAGCATTCGTCCCTACAACGCCCCCACCTAACACCACTACTTTGGCAGGTGCGACACCGGGAACACCGCCCAATAATATTCCACGTCCGCCATTTTTAATTTCCAAACTATTCGCACCAGCTTGAATCGACATCCGACCAGCAACTTCACTCATGGGAGCAAGCAAAGGAAGTCCACCACTCGGATCTGTAACCGTTTCGTATGCAATAGCAATGCAATTGGACTGCTGCAATAGTTTTGCTTGCTCTGGATCGGGCGCTAAATGTAAATACGTAAATAGAATTTGTTCTTTGCGTAACATCGCACATTCATTAGGTTGTGGTTCTTTAACCTTCACGATCATATCTGCGCGTTCAAAAATTTCAGCAGGGGTTTCAATAATTTCCGCACCCACCTGTTGATAAGCTAGGTCATCGAAACCAATTCGCTCGCCCGCCCCTTTTTGAATTAACACCCGGTGACCGCGTACAGTTAATTCCCGGACACTGCCGGGAACTAAACCAACACGGTATTCAAAATTTTTAACTTCTTTTGGGACACCAATTAGCATGATGAATTCCTAATAAAGTAATAATTAAGTTTTTGCATCATGCCAATGTACTCCTAATGAAATGTTAAAAGTTTATTAAAGATTTTCCATCCATAACTTATTAAGACGTTTTACAAATGCTGCTGGATCTTGCAAATGGCTGCCTTCCGAAAGAAGTGCTTGCTCGAATAAAATAGTAACCCATTCTTGAAAAAGTTGATTATTATTTTCTACTTGAAGTTTTTTAATAATTTGATGAGCAGGATTTAATTCAAAAATAGGTTTAGCTTCACCAATAGGCTGTCCTGCTGCTTTCAGCATTCGCTCCATTTGCGGCCCTAACGCATCATGATCTCGTACTAAGCATACGGGGGATTCTGTGAGTCGATGTGACAAGCGCACTTCCTTTACTTTGTCGCCCAAAGTTGTTTTCATTTTTTGTATTAAAGCATTGAGTGCCGTTTCATCTTCTTCAGTTTTCTCTTGTTTATCCGGGTCCGCTTCGGGGAATTCATTCAAAGCAAGATCACCTTTCGCAACAGATTGAAACGATTTCCCTTCAAATTCATTTAAATGACTCATTAACCATTCATCAATGCGATCCGTCAGCAATAAAACTTCTATATTATTTTTCTTAAAAATTTCCAAATGTGGGCTGCCGAGCGCTGCAGGAATATTTTCTGCCGTTACATAATAAATTTTGGTTTGTGTTTCGGGCATGTTTTTTAAGTATTCAGTCAAAGAAACGGTTTGCGAAGCAGAATTTCGGGTGGTAGTGAAACGTAATAATTTTGCAATCTTGGCAAGATTGGAATGATCTTCTGCAGGACCTTCTTTTAAAACATTACCAAACGCTTGCCAAAATTGTTGATATTTTTCGGGTTCAGCAGTTGCCAACTTTTCTAACATATCTAAACTATGGCGCGTGATCGCACCTTTTAGCTTATTAAGCGTTGGATGATCTTGCAAAATTTCACGAGAAATATTTAAAGGAAGGGCATTGGTATCAATAATGCCACGCATAAATCTTAAATAATGCGGTAAAAATTGTTCAACGTGATCGAGAATAAAAACGCGTTGCACATACAATTTTAAACCAAAATGTTTATCTTGCTGAAAAAGATCAAAAGGCGGACGCGCTGGAAGAAATAACAACGCAGTGTAATCAATGTTACCCCCTTCGATTTTGTTATGGGTGTAAGCTAAGGGTGCTTCATAATCATGGCTAATGTATTTATAAAATTCTTGATACTGCGATTCGGTAATGCTCGCTTTCGGTAACGTCCACAGAGCTTTAGCCTGATTGACTACTTCCCATTCAGTCGTAGGTTCTTCTTTATCGTCAAGCTTTTGCATTTCAATTGGAATGTTTAAGTGATCAGAGTAGCGGGAGATGATATTACGTAAACGCCATTGATCTAAGAATTCAGTTTCAGTATCTTTTAGCTTTAAGATGATTTCTGTGCCACGTTCCGGTTTTTCAATTGATTCAATGGTGTATTCACCATCGCCCGTGGACTGCCAGGATACGCTTTCATTCGCTTCGGCATCGTATTTTCTAGTATTCACAGTAACTGAATCAGCCACCATGAAAGCGGAATAAAAACCTACCCCAAATTGACCGATCAGCGTCGCATCTTTCTTTTGGTCACCGGTCATTTGAGCCAAAAATTCTCGCGTACCGGATTTAGCAATCGTACCGAGATTATCGATCACTTCTTCCCGAGATAAACCAATGCCATTATCAGCAATAGTCAAAGTTTGAGCTTTTTTATCATAGGAGAGTCTAATTTTTAAATGTGGATCCTTACCATAAACATCAGGTTGGGTAATGGCTAAAAAACGTAATTTATCGCTAGCGTCGGATGCATTCGATAAGAGTTCACGTAAGAAAATTTCTTTATTGCTGTAAAGGGAATGAACAACAATATGTAATAATTGTTTAACCTCAGCTTCAAAACCACGTTTTTCTTTTAATTTGGAGTCCATAACAATCCCCTCTATTGAACTTATACATTATGTTTGAAAAAAAAATGATCAAAAAATCAAACTATTTGACTTTAATTTAATAAAGATG
The DNA here is from genome assembly GCA_013816845.1 of Gammaproteobacteria bacterium. Lineage (NCBI taxonomy): Bacteria > Pseudomonadati > Pseudomonadota > Gammaproteobacteria > Gammaproteobacteria bacterium. The sequence continues at coordinate 369,023 of JACDDU010000001.1, read as the reverse complement.
AAGCATACTACTAAATAAAAAGGGATTACATCAATCACGGTCTAGAATAAAACCAATACCGCATTGGAAAAAATTAAGAAGATAATTTTGGATCAAACGGGTGGAATTCAACACTTGGGAGGATGCAATAATGATGAGATTTTTTAAACCCAATCAACTGACCACGGAACAACGTCTTTTCTGCATAAGTGTAGCCAACATTGCTCTTACTACACTTTACAACGCCTATCAAATGACCAAGCAAGCTAATAATGCTGAACCGAAAAGAGCGCCTGTCAAAGAGAGGAAACTCTCAAGCTTTAAAATGAGATAATCAATAGATGCTTGAGTTTCATCGCAAGAAACTTTTTTGTTAAGAAGTTCCAAAAATGGAGGGAAAGCAATAACATTGCTCCCCCTTTCCGTTTATTTTCCGCGCTTTAACCCTGAAACAACCGTTTGCTGCTGTGCAGTTTCAGTTGGATGATTAAAATACGATGCAAAAAAGTTTAAAGGATTAATTAATTTCTTCGTGGTTTCGAAGTGACGACGGTACGCTAGATAATTTGGATTTTTTGAATTGAAAAGTGAAGGTTGATGCGCAGACTCTCGTTCTAAAGGCACCTTAGGCTTAGATTCAGAGGATTCTGTAATCGGAGGAACAGCTTCTGGTGATGCATTAGAAGCAATATTACCCACCCATTGCTTGAGCGTTTCCATTCCTTGCTGCTTTTTCCGACTCAATTCACCTGAATCAATGTAATTCCAAAGCGCGTCGAAACCATAATTCAAACCATTCATCGTGCCAAAATAAAAAACGGTTAAGGGCATCGTTATGCCTGCGCCGCGATAAAAAACTTTCAAGCCATTATGAGCATGAAGATTTTTAATGACGGTCGGTATTGAAGGGGCTTTCCCCTGGTCAAAATTAAACTGAGAAACACGATTCGTATTCACAACGCGAGCGCTGTATCCACCTAAACCAGCAATCATACCGGAGAGCACAGTAGCAGCAGCATTGCTTGCAAAGCCATATTGCTCTGGCGGTAAAAATTGATCAGTCTGCTTTTTTATAACGCCTTGCGAACCAATGCATAAAAAAACCGTAAAACCATTACTTGCCCATCGGGTGGTAAGACCCGTCCGATAAAATGCACCGTTATAAGGGTTATTTTTGGGTGGTCTTTTATTTTGTGTGTCCCAAAGGATTTTTTGATTAATAAAATATTGGCCGGAAAGAATATCTAATGTTGTTATGGCACCGACGGTCGCGCCAGTTTTTATGTACTCATTGGGAACCCGCGGGTTTTGCTTAGTCCCCATATAGCCTTCAACCATCTCAGCGATGCGACTATGATTGGCAAGCGCAGCATTTTTAATTAAACTTACTCTGCATGATGCTTTTAACCCGTTCGAAACAACTTCAGGATTTCGTTTTAAATCCTTGAAAAAATCTTTCATCGAAACAGCATTAGTAGCGGTTCGATTCATCCAGGCTTCCGGGAAATAACCCCCAAGCGCATTGACAAAACTTATCCCGACTGTGCTTGCTCCGGCACGTCCACAGTTCACCCAAAAGTTTGTGGAATTGCCTACAACGCAACCCGCTTTTTCAACAGGGGGTAATGCATCATTATTTCGATTATTCATTTCTACCGTCCTCGTTCTACAACGTTGATGTTAAGCGCAGTTGAATGTTTTGAGAAATTACAGAAGATGAAAACAGTGCGCCTGTTTTATTATTATTATGTTAGAGTTACAACGCTTCTTTAAAATCTTATCGTTGGATCAAACTTTTTGAAAGAATAAAACCAAGCATCGCGAAGACAAACAAAGGTAACAAGGCAGCAACTTGAGAAGGCAACTGATATACGATGCAAAGTTCGCCTAGTGTAGCATTTGTTATAAAAAATGCAAATCCAACGAGAATGCCCACCACAATCCGCCATCCCATCGTTGCTGTACTAAATGTAGCCAATACAAAGGGTATAGCGAGAAAGACCATTAAGAGGGCAGCGAGCGGTTGAAAAGCGCGGCGCCAAAATTCGTATTGATACCCAGCAGCTTGCAAGCCATTTTGTTTTAAATAGTGAGAAAATTTAGCAAGTTTTGCTAAAGACATTTCTTTGGCATCAAGCAAGCCAATATTCAATAAGGTGGGATTGATTTTAAGACGCCATAGTGCGTTTTCATACATTTCACTTTGCGTCCGTTGATCATAAAAGTGAGTTTGTACAACATCATACATTCTCCACTGCTTATGTTCGTAGGCTAATTTTTTAGCGTGATAAGTATTTAATAATCGATGTTGCGAATCGAATTCATACCGGGTGATTCCTTCTAACAATTGACGTCCGACTACCCTTTCAATGTGCACAAAATTATTATCGACATGAAGCCACACACCGGATGCAGTCACCACTGCAATCCCTGCATTTTTGGCATTTTCCTTTTGCACTGCAGCTTTATAATTTAAAAAAGGCGCGATTCCTTCGCCAAGAATGGCCATGACGAGGGTCAGCCCACCCACTGCCAGCAACGTCGTTTTAATCATCTGGCGAATGGAATATCCTGACGTGCGCATAATCGCTAATTCTTTGTGCGACGATAAAATGCTTAAGCCAATGATGCTACCTAATAAAATAAGCATCGGCGAAAATTGATAAAGTTCATTGGGCATTCGCAACAAGACATAAAACATAGCTTGCCACAAGCCATAATCTCCTTCGCCAATATTTTTTAATTCGCCAAGCATCATCAGCAAAGAAAAAACACCAAGAAAAACCAATCCCACTACCGTAGTCGCAAGCACTATCGTTTTACTAATGTAACGATCGAGGAGCTTCACGATTTAATCCATTTTTTATGATGACTGAATAATAAGCCCAAAATAAGTAAAATAAATAAACTATGCACCCACCACAATCCCACCATAATTGAAGTAAGATCTTGCTCTAACCAATGGCGAGCAATGAATAATAAATTAATATAAATGACATAAATTAAAATGGCGGGAAGAAGAATAATATACCGGCTTCCTCGCGGCCTAACATGACTTAAAGGAATAGCGAGCAACGCCAAAACAACCGCGGAAATTCCGATGGATAGGCGCCATTGTAATTCGGCTGCGCGTTTTGGATTTGCATAATCTTGCCAAAGTTTTTGCGAAGAAAGGGCTTCATTTTCAGGATGCGTAATTCGAACATCATTTTGAGGAATGCGCACAAAATAATTTTTATACTGAATTATTTTATAATCACTCTGACCCGGTATTCCCTCATAACGATAACCATCTGTTGTAACAAAAAATTGATCCTTACTAATTTTATCTTTTACTTGATAACCAAGCTTTGCAAATACAACCATCCACGGGCTTTGCGTTTGATCATTTTCATCAACTATTTTTTTTTCTTGCGCTAAAAAAACATTTTCAGCTCGTTCACGATCACGCGATAATTTTTCTACATACATCACATGCGCACCATCAGGACTAACTTGAAAACGTCCAGGTACGATGGTTTGAATTAAATGCAATGTGGCTTCATCACTCGACATCAGTTGCTGTCTTTTAGCTGAAATTATAGGATTGACCCATAACATCAAGAGTAAAATAATGAAGGTAATCAATCCTGTAACCCGTAATGTTAAACGCATGAGTTGTTTATTACCAAACCCACACATTTGCAAAATTGATAATTCGTGATCCGCATGAAGCCTGCCAAAAGTGAGCAAAATGGCGAGATATAAACCTAAGGGTAAAAGCAGGGAAAGAAGATAAGGGATTTCAAAACCGACTAAGGTAAGCATCACATTGGTAGGAATTTTACCAATCGCTGCGTAATTGAGATAACGAACCATTTGTTGGCTTAAGAAAGCTAACAATAAAATTACAATCACGCTTAATAGCGTTTGTAAAATTTCGCGCGTTAAATAGCGGGTAATAATCACAGACTGTAAAACCTTTTCCCGTTGAAAGGTAGGTATATTTTATGGGCTTTGCAGGATCGGGTAAAACCAAACACGCAGCCTCAAATGCGAATTTGAAAAATTATACCTTATTCTTTAAGTGACAAATCAATTTTTTTCAATAAACTTACAGACTTTTGAAAGGATAAACCCCATGAAAACAATTGTTGAACGCACAGCGTTTACCGCCCAACTCAAAACATGTTTGGTCATTGGGGTGCTTCAAAAAGGCCAATTGACGCCAACGGCGAAAGCAATCGATGATTTAAGTCAGGGGGCATTATCCACCTTACTCAAAACTTCTGGATTCGATGGACGTATTGGGCAAACGCTACCCATCTATCATTTAAACAATACACAGTTTGACTGCATTCTATTGGTTGGTTGCGGCAAAGCCCCTGTTTCACCCACGCAATTTAGAAAAGTGATTAATACAGCGATTAAATCTTTAGAAATTTATCAAGTCAAAGAAGCCGTAAGTTATCTGTCAGAAATACCAGTAAAGGGTCAAGAGACCTTTTGGAAAATAAAACAAAGTGTTGAAGGTGCTTGGGATGCGCTTTATCGTTTCGATCAATTCAAGACAGAAAAAGAACCCGCGATTAAATTAGAAAAATTAACGCTCCACATTGAGGATAATAAGGAGCTTAAACAATGCGAATTAGCAGTAGAACAAGGTGCCGCCATTGCCCAAGGAATCATACTGACTAAGAATTTAGCGAATTTACCGAGCAATATTTGCACGCCTTCTTATTTACTTCAACAGGCCCACGCTCTTGCCAAAGAAATTCCAACCCTCACTATCAATGCACTTGATCAAGAAGCCATGCAAGTCCTCAACATGGGTGCATTATTAGCGGTAGCAAAAGGAAGTAAAGAGCCGCCTTATATGATCTGCATCGAGTACAAAGGTGGCAAAGCAGATGCGGCCCCAATCGTATTGGTTGGCAAAGGCGTCACCTTCGATTCTGGCGGTATTTCGCTTAAAACGCCGGATGGTTTGGTGGGTATGAAGTATGACATGAGTGGAGCAGCTTCTGTATTTGGTACTTTAAAAGCGGCGTCTTTATTAAAATTACCCATTAACATTGTGGGGGTCATTCCAGCTGTTGAAAATATGCCCGATGGTGCCGCTTATAAACCTGAAGATATTCTGACCAGCATGTCAGGTCTTACCATTGAAGTGATCAGCACTGATGCTGAGGGACGCTTAATTCTTGGCGATGCCCTCACCTATTGTCAGCGTTACAACCCGGAAGTGGTTATAGACATCGCTACCCTTACAGGCGCGGTTATCATTGCACTAGGCTTTCAAACAACAGGCCTTATCGCCAATGACGATGATTTAGCAAAAGATTTATTAGAGGCAGGTCTTGAAAGTAATGATCGTGCTTGGCAATTACCTATGTGGGATGAATACCAAGAACAATTAAAAAGCCCTTTTGCCGACATGGCTAATGTGGGTGGGCGATCTGCAGGAACCATTACAGCCGGATGTTTTTTATCCCGTTTCGCTAAAAAATACCGGTGGGCGCATCTTGATATTGCTGGGACTGCAGGTATGGGCAACGGAGTCTATGATCGCATGAGTACGGGCCGACCTGTTCCGCTTTTAATGCAATATCTCATTGCCCAATCGCAGGATAAATCGGCATAGGCTCACAGGTGATCATTGAATTTTACGTATTAGATGTCGAAGCCTCGCCAAGGGGTTGGGTAAAATTATGTAATTTAATTGAAAATTTTTATAAGTCACACGACACACTCTTTATTCTGCAAGATGATGAGCATGCGGTGGAGCAATTAGACCGTCTTCTCTGGACTTATAAAGATGACAGTTTTATCCCTCATCAACGTTATAAATTGGATGATGTAAACCCCGCTCCCATACAACTTGGTGTACAATTACCCCCCGGGAAGGAACAGGGCACTTTCATTAACTTAACTTTAGCTGTGCCCGCAAGTTATCAAACCTACAGCAAAGTAATAGAAATTGTCTTTGAAGATCCCGCTAATAAAAAGGCTGCAAGGATTCGTTATCGGCAATATTTGCAAGATAACTGTAAAATCAGCACGCAAACTATAAAAACGAACTATTGAGATAAGAATACATGACGATCGATAAAATCTATCAACCTGAAGCAATCGAAAAAAGCTGGTACGAACGCTGGGAAAAAAATGGATACTTTGCGCCACAAGGAAAAGGCGAATCCTATTGCATTATGTTACCACCGCCCAATGTGACTGGCAGTCTCCACATGGGTCATGGTTTTGGTTTTACATTGATCGATGTCTTAATTCGTTATGAACGCATGCGCGGTAAAAATACTTTGTGGCAAACAGGGACAGATCATGCAGGGATAGCGACGCAAATGGTCGTGGAAAGAAAATTAAATGCGACCAACCAATCCCGTCATGATTTGGGACGCGAAGCATTTATGGAGAAAGTCTGGGAATGGAAAGCGGAATCAGGAAATAATATTACCCGTCAACTACGTCGTTTGGGCGCGTCGATGGATTGGGAGCGTGAGCGCTTTACGATGGATGAAAATTTATCGTTTGCGGTGCGGGAAGTTTTTATTCAACTTTATGAAGAAGGTTTAATTTATCGTGGAAAACGTTTAGTTAATTGGGATCCTGTGTTACTGACGGCAATTTCCGATCTTGAAGTGATTAATCAGGAAGAAGAAGGCTCTCTATGGCATATCCGTTATCCGCTAGTGGATGGCGGTTTTTTAACGGTTGCAACGACACGACCGGAAACATTATTAGGCGATGTCGCCATCGCAGTTCATCCTGATGATGCGCGTTACCAACCGCTCATTGGTAAAATGGTGAAATTACCCCTCACTGATCGCATGATTCCTGTCATTGCCGATGATTATGTTGATCCTGCCTTTGGTTCGGGATGTGTCAAAATTACCCCCGCGCATGATTTTAATGATTACGCCATAGGCATGCGCCATCAACTTGAACCCATCAACATATTAACACCGCGTGCAACACTCAATGAAAACACTCCCCTTGCTTATCAGAATTTAGATCGATTTGTTGCCCGCAAACAAATCATCATTGATTTACAAAAAGCTGATCTCATCGAAAAGATCGACAAACATCTTTTAAAAATTCCACGGGGTGACCGATCAGATGCTGTGATCGAACCTTATTTAACACATCAATGGTATGTCAATTCCAAAGCACTCGCAGAACCTGCAATCGCCGCGGTCGAATCGGGCGAAGTTAAATTCATTCCTGAGAATTGGAGTAAAACTTATTTCCAATGGATGAATAACATTGAAGATTGGTGCATTAGCCGACAACTATGGTGGGGCCATCGCATTCCTGTTTGGTACGATGAAAAAAATCAAACCTATGTGGGTCACAATGAAGCTGATGTTCGCAATCGCTATCAACTCCCTCAAGATACAGTATTAAGACAAGATGAAGATGTATTAGATACTTGGTTTTCTTCTGCATTATGGCCTTTTTCAAGTTTAGGCTGGCCGCATCATACACTTGATTTATTAACCTTCTTCCCTACGCAAGTCCTGATCACGGGTTTTGACATCATTTTCTTTTGGGTTGCACGGATGATCATGATGAGCTTGAAATTTACCGGGAAGGTCCCTTTTAAGGAAGTCTACATTACAGGACTTATTCGTGATGCTGAAGGTCATAAAATGTCAAAGACGAAAGGCAATGTGCTTGATCCTATCGATCTTATTGACGGTACAACATTAGATAAATTAATTGAAAAAAGAACGTATGGTTTAATGCAGCCGGCGATGGCAGAAAAAATTGCGCGGGCAACGCGCAAGGAATTTCCCGAAGGTATTCCAAGCTATGGAACTGATGCGTTGCGTTTCACTTTTTGCTCGCTTGCTTCTTATACACGTGAAATTCGTTTTGATGTTAATCGCCTTGGCGGTTACCGTAATTTCTGTAATAAACTGTGGAATGCAGCGCGCTATGTTTTAATGCAAACGGAAGATAAAGTCATTGGCACACCAATTAGCACTGCATTATCTTTGCCCGATCGCTATATTCGTGAGCAATTACGCAGAACCACAGAAGCTGCGCATGCAGCCCTTGCCAACTATCGTTACGATCTTTATGCACAAGCACTTTATGAATTCACTTGGAATGAATTTTGTGATTGGTATTTAGAATTTTCAAAACCTTTGCTCACAGAGCAAACTGATCAAACCCTTGCTGCGAACACGCGTTTTATACTATTACAAACACTTGAAACTTTATTGCGCTTGTTGCACCCCATCATGCCCTATATTACAGAGGAAATTTGGCAACGCATTGCGCCGTTCGCTGGTGTTTCCGGTAAAACAATTATGTTAGCAAGCTATCCTGCAACGAGTGATTTTACCATTGACGAAGAGGCTTATATTGAAAGTGAATGGTTGAAAAAAGTCATCGTTGCCATTCGGACTTTACGTTCGGAAAGTAACATCTCCCCTGCTGTACACATTAAAATTCAATTTCGCAAAGGAACGGCGTTGGATAAAAAGAATTTTGAGCATAATCAACATTTACTTACTGCCCTTGCTAAAGTTGCAACTTTTGAATGGCTCGCTCATGATGCTTTAATTGAAGATGCAGCAACAACTGTATTGAGTGAACTTGAAATTTATCTTCCTTTTGAAGGGCTCATTAATAAAGATGAGGAAAGGACGCGTCTTAAAAAGGAAATTGAAAAACTTAAAAAAGATTTAGCGTTAGTTGAAGGAAAATTATTAAATCCTCAATTTAAAGAAAGAGCCCCTGCTGCGATTGTAGAAAAAGAAAATAATAAAGCTGAAGAAATAAAATCAACCTTAAGCAAACTTGAACATCAATTAATGAAACTAAAATAATTAAAGGTAAAGAAAATTACATGCAAACCCATGCCCATCTTCAAGCTCATCATAAAGAACGTATCCTTGTTTTATCTATTGACGGTGATAGATGTCTTTTTAATGACCAATATTACACTCTCCAATCTGACTCGAAGGTCCTAGAAGCGAACCAAACCCTCATTGATGAAATTGTGAAAAAAGTTGAAACCAATAACTATGATCGTGTCATCTTTATGGCCGGTTCCAATCGACAATCTAAAAGTATCGATGATGCTAATTCCGAACATAATGGTAGTGATTCTTATTTTGAAGCGCTGACTACCTTAACTCAAGCTGTTAAAAACAAATTGCATGTTTCTTGTGAATTGGATCAATTTTTATTATCTGATCTTTATTCGGATCGTCCCTTCGGCGAAAACTTCACGAACTCCCTTAACAAAAATCCGAATTATCAATTTGGTGATTATATTTGGGATGACGATAAAATTTCATTGCTTTATGCTCAATTTCATAAAATAGCAAGTGAAAATCCCCAAGCCAACATTGACTTTAATTTCATTGATGATCGAATGGATATTATCGAAGGGCTTAGTTTATTTTATACTAGGAATCAACTCTTAATTCCGCATAACCTGGACCTTACCTTGAATCATTACGAAGGGTCAACGGTATCCCCTATTGAAAACAGCACCCTGAAATCTACTTCATTAACAAAAACTGGCATCATTGATTATCACTTTGTAGAAAATATTAAATTAATGGCCCAATGCTGTGGGTTTAGTATGAAGAACATGCTCGAAAGCCAACCCAATAATAGCATCAGTCAACGGTTAACAGGCGATGTAGAAAAAGTATTTATCAACAAGCGGATTATGTCCCTCTCCGATCTTAGTTGTGAATTAGAAAATGAAATAAATAAATTACATGATGCTAAACCCTTCACGCATGAAGTGGCTTTTCATGGTTTACTTTCAACCGCCAAACGGTTACTCCACGTTTTCAAAAATATGATTGAAGAGCGGAATAAAAATGAAGTTTTACATCAGGAACTTTCATCGCAAAGCACTTTTCAAATCTTAAAAGAGACTCTATTCCTTTTACGAGAAGTAGCTTCCAAAGAATTTTATACAGATGATTTATCTTGTGAACGAATTACTCATGCCATCAAAAAATTAAATAATACGCATAACCAACTTACCAATCCTAAGATTGCTCTGCATCACATGAGTCAATTTTTATTTAATTTGTTTCCTCAAACCAATCGTGTCCGTAAACTTACTCAAGAATTTACTGAACGCTTACAAAATTTTATTGATGTTGAAAAGAAGTTATATAGTCATTCGAATGCAAACATAAGATTTGCACGACATCATTAATTCATAATTTCATGCCCATTATTCATGTTACACGATCAAGAAAATAGCCATCACTTTCTTGATCGTGTAACATGCAAGGTATTTTAAATGCACAAAGGAAGGTCGTGATGCGCATAAGATATTTAATCTTCATTTTATTGTTTATTACCGCGAATCAAATCATCGCTCAAGATTTACCATTAAGTTCATTAAAACTTCCTGCACGCTACAGCATTTCCGTTTATGCAAACGGCATTCCCGGTGCAAGACAACTTGCGTTGGGAGAAAATGGCACCGTCTTTGTCGGCACCAAGGGTAAGAATGTGTATGCTATTACAAAATCTGGTCAACAAACCCGCGTGCGAACGATTGCAACAGGTCTAAACCAACCTAATGGTGTTGCATTCCGCAAAGGGGCACTTTATATCGCTGAAATTAATCGCATTGTCCGTCTGGACAATATAGAAACGCGCTTAGATAACCCTCCAGCGCCCGTTGTTGTCCGCAACAATCTTCCTAAAGATACATGGCACGGTTTACGCTACATTAGCTTTGGTCCTGATGACAAACTTTACATTGGTGTAGGTGCACCTTGTAACGTTTGCATTCCAACTGATCCAGTCTTTGCCACGATTATGCGTATGAATGCTGACGGGACGCAGTACGAAATTTTTGCTAAGGGCGTCCGTAATACGGTTGGCTTTGATTGGGATCCTGAAACCCAAAAAATGTGGTTTACAGATAATGGTCGAGACCAAATGGGCGATAACACGCCACCGGATAAATTAAATTATGCTCCGAACAAAGATATGCACTTTGGCTTTCCTTATCATCATGGTAAGGGTATTCCTGATCCTGAGTTTGGCAACCGCTTTCCCGAAAGTAATTTTACACTCCCAACTTTAGAGTTGCCTGCCCACGTCGCTGCCTTAGGCATGAAATTTTACAAGGGCAATGTATTTCCTTCACTCGCCGGGGATGAAGCAAAGCAAATTTTTATTGCGATGCATGGATCTTGGAACCGTAGTGCCAAAGTGGGTTACAAGATTATTCGCGTTTGGATTTGTGGCACCAATCAAGTGATTTGGAAAGAAGATTTCATTACCGGTTGGCTACAAAATCAAACGGCATGGGGCAGACCTGTGGATGTCTTAGGATTGAAAGATGGTTCGTTGCTGATTTCTGACGATTTTGCCAATGTGGTTTATCAAGTTAGTTACAAGTAAGTCCTGATTTGGTCTAGCATTGCTGAAAAGCATCGGACAATGCGCGACGACATGATAATGATATTTTTGACAACATGCGATACTCCTGGATTAGGAGGAGTATCGCCTTGTCTTCAACCTAGTTATGACCTGGACGGCGCTGGTTACGGTTAGTTGTTTTGTGCAGTTCAGGTTTTTCATTACCCTCACGAAACGCTTCAATATCAGCCGCTATTTTTTGTGAGCCTTTCGGTTTAAAAATACCTAACTGATTTAATTTTACTAAATTCTTCTTTCTTTCTACATTAAGAAGCACGCCTGCTTTAGCAAAAAACGCTTGGCTTAAGGCAGAATGAAATGGGGCAAAAATGATTGCTGCAAAAAGCGCTAAATGGCCAGCAACTCGATGACCTAAAGTAGGAGAAACATGTCCTAAAACCGAGTTAGTAAGACTTAGCAATTCATTGCGTCTCTCTAAGTTATCAGGCGCTTCAGCCACAGCAAGGCTTTTCTGTAATATCGTCTTGTAGAGGTGGTAATCAACAAATTTACTTTCCTTTTTCAATAACAACACTTCATCTTTAATAGAATTTGCAAGCTTGAGTTGCAAGGAGTAAAACTGAGTTATAATATCAAATGTCAGAGCGTCCTTCTTAACGTCATAATGATTTGTCAGCTGGGTAATCCTATCATGAGCTACGTTAATTGCTCCTTTCAGACAGTACTCTTCTTCTTGTTTTTCTAAATTTGTAAGAAGCGTATTTAAGGATTTGCTATCATTAAGATCAGCACTAAGAGAAGAATAGTAATCAATACAGTTACGTTCTTTTTTTTCTGATACCAATAGTGGTACATAATATAATTTTTCAATTAATGATCTTTCTAGCAAATGCAAAAAAGCTTGTTCTGCCGGGGATTTTCCAGGCTGCCGTAGTGTATTAATAAATGCGCTTTGCAAAAAACCAATAAGAATAAAGAAAAAATGCTTATTAATGACTTGATATGAATGAGTCAAAAAATGATTTTCAAGCTGCAGCAATTCATTTAAATAAAATCGGACACGAATACTCTGGTTAGCAGGATATTCTAAATCATACTCATTAAACGAATTCTTAATTTCCCGAAGAAGGGTAAAAAATAAGTCCATCGAATTTGCTTTTCTTTTTCGATTGAAGTCGACCCAATGACCGTATTGGTAAGAAAAGAGCTGCTGATGTCGAACTAAAGTAGCGTGGTTTTCTTTATAATCTAATTCCTGGCGTATCGGAGAGCTAGAACCACTCAGAGCCATTTGAGTTTTAAATAAAATCCTGTCATTTTCCAACTTTGTAACCGCCTCACTCAATTTCTTCGCTTGGGTATCATAGGAAGGTAATTCAGGAGCTTTGATAGGATTATAATTATTATTATTGGATCGTAGCATAACGAATGTCCTCGCATTTGAGGCATATATTGTACATGTTAGGGTAGAAAAGTCAAATTTGGACTAAAAATTGACCATATTTTATCAACTACTTAAATATGAAATATAGTGCGAAGCGCCATATGAGCAATAGCCTCCCCGAGCCCAATGGACATGATTACAATGAAGGAAAATAAGGTACCAAATTCAACAAGCATGCTTTTCCTGAGATAAGCACGTCCCGCGCCTAAGATTCTTAATAACTGATAAGTTTCCCGCCTTTCCTGATACGTTGCTTGCAAAATCGCAATGATAATAAGTACGCCAATGAATAGACTGAATAAAAACAAATATTGAATCGCTAAAACAATGTGATTAATTAATTCTCGGACTTGTGACAATAAGCTAGCTACATCAATAATCGTCATGTTAGGGAATTGTCCGATCAAACTATTCAGGATTGATTGTTGGGCGGGCGTTAAATGAAAACTAGTAATATAAGTCGATGAAAATTGATTCAATACGCCAGGGGGGAAGATGACATAAAAGTTAGGATGAAAAGAATCCCATTTAAGGGTTCGAATATTAGTAATAGTCACCAAGCGTGTTTGATCGGCAATACGAAAAGTCAATTTATCGCCTAAATGCAAATTTAAATCTTGCGCTAAATTTTTTTCAATGGACGCATAAGGTTTGCCAATATCCTTTTCACTAAAAGGACGACCCGCAACAATTTCATTATCTGAAGGGAGTCTCGTCATAAAACTAATATTTAATTCGCGATGTAAGGCATTGTTATCTTTTGCAGTCGCAGGCACTGCACTTAAAATAGGTTTATCGTTTAACGCAATTAATCTTCCTCTGACCATAGGATAAATTGCTTCGATCGCAATATTATTTTGTTGAAAAAATTGTTTTAGGGATTGGAGATCTTGTTCAGCAATATTAAACGCAAAATAATTTGGTGTATTGGCAGGTAATGATTTTTGCCATTGATTGACTAACTGATCTCGCACGACACTTAACGCAATTAAAGACATCAAAATAAGTGTAAATCCCACGCACTGAATACTAACGCTATCGCGATATTGTAAAAGCTGACGCAAACCTCGCTGAAGAGTACCTTGAACTTTTTCACTAACCTTATCAATCAATTTCAAAAAAAGCAGACTTATAAAATATAGAAATCCGATGCACACACTTAACATTGCAATAAAAAAAAGACTGAGCAAGGAGGCGCTAATTAAAATAGAAATACATAATAATAAAGCTGCACTGACAAAAATAAAATTGCTTTGCGGGAGCGGCGGGATTTTAATATTACGCCAAAGTAATAAAGGAGAGATAGAGGGTAATCGGGTAATAAGTGGATAAGAAAATATAAATAAGATAATAAGCACCATGATGAAGCTTGTGAAAATGGGGGTAAGGTTTGCAGGGGGTAAAGGGAATTGAAGAAAATTAGCAAACAATGATGCGATCCAAGTTTGAGTGATATAACCCATCAAGCTTCCCAAACTCGCTGCAAACAAACCGATTAACAATAATTGAATAAATAAGATGCCCAAGAGTTGTTTTTTGGAAGCACCAAAACAACGCCACATGGCCGCATAATCGTAACGCTTTTTTAAGTACGATTGGGTGCTGATCATGATCGCGACTGCGCTCATCAGTAAACAAACCAGCAAAATCAAATTGAGATAATTTTCCGCACGCTCAATCGCTTCACTAAAAAATAATTGTTGTGTCTTTGCATCAAGCAGTTTTTCATTCGGCGCAAGTTTAGGCCTTACCCACGCTTGAAAATGATTTAAATCACTTTGACGTCCGGTTAACAACAATCGATACTCAACGCGACTACCCGGCAGAACAGTTTTTGTTACTGTCACATCATCTAAGCGCATCATGAGGCGGGGGGCAATCAGCATGCCAGTGTTAAGTGTATCGGAATCGGCATTTAAAAATTTTGTTACTTTAAAAGTATGCTCACCTATTGAAATGGGGTCGTTGATTTTGCTGCCTAATGATTTTATAACCCTTTCCTCAACCCAGACCGTATCTGGTTTTAAAGCTTGCCTGTTAGGCTCTAAAATAGGATAAGCATCAGAGACTGCTTGGATGTTGACAAGTTGAAATCGATTATTTGCGTTAACTACCGTAAGATAAGATAAAACAATAGCGGTACGTAAACCATTCGCTTGCGTAAAATCTAAAATTTCTTTTCTTATCGGATAAGGGCTGGTCAGTGCTAAATGACCTCCCAAAAACTGAGCGCTTTGCTGAGTCAGCGCAGTTTGGATACGGTTGGTGTAAAAATGTAAAGATGTCATACCCGTGACTGCCAAGAATAATGCTAAGAAAACAATAAGCCACTCCCCCGCTCGCAGTTCGCGCCACAAAGAAACAAGAGCTAAGCGAAATAGTTTCAACATGGATGGAGCATTCCATTTTGTAGCGTAAACTGACGATCACAACGACGCGCAAGACTTACATCATGTGTCACCAACAATAAGGTAGTCTGTTGTAATTGGTTGAGAGAAAATAATAAATCAATCATTTTCTCACCACTTGCAACGTCAAGATTACCGGTCATTTCATCGGCAAGGAGCAAGGTTGGCTGATTAACAAAAGCTCTTGCAATAGCAACCCTTTGCTGCTCACCCCCTGAAAGTTGTGCTGGATAATGATGCACCCGATGCTTTAAATTAACTCTTTCAAGCCAGGCAAGCGCGATTTCTTTTGCCTTAATACTTTTTACATAGTGAATTTCTAAAGGTAACATGACATTTTCAAGCGCTGTTAACGTGGGTAACAGTTGAAAAGATTGGAATACAAAGCCAATTTCTTTACCGCGCAGCAAAGTCCTTTGCTCTTCTGTCATGGAAGACAATTCTTGCGTATTGTAAAGAATCGATCCGTGGGTTGGCACATCAAGTCCGGCTACTAGCGTCAGCAAGGTTGTCTTGCCAGAGCCTGATCGGCCCAGAATCGCAACACTTTCTCCGTGCTTTATTACAAGGTTCACATCGCTTAATATCTCAATGAGTCCGTCACCACTACGTACCTTTTTACTAAGATGCTTAATTTCGATAAAAGCAGGAGTGCGATGATCCATGAAAAAATACCTTGGTCTTTTATTCTTCTTATTCACTTTACCTTTATTTGCTAAAAATACAATTCTTGTTGTTGGCGATAGCTTGAGTGCAGGTTATGGAATTGAACAACAATTAGGATGGGTTAAATTACTTGAAGCAAAATTGCAAGCTGAACATTTTGACTATAAGGTCGTGAATGCAAGTATATCTGGCGATACAACTAGCAATGGGTTATCCCGTTTACCGCCTTTGCTTGCAAAGTATAAACCCTCTATAACGATTATCGAGCTGGGTGGCAATGATGGTTTGCGGGGATTAAATTTAGAAAACATTAAAAATAATTTACAATCCATTATTCAATTAGCTAAAGATGCAAGCAGTGACGTACTTTTGATTGGTATTCGTTTACCGCCGAACTTTGGGAGCAAGTATACGCAAACGTTTAATGAAAATTACTTAATACTTGCGAAAGAAAACAACATTCAAGTGGTACCTTTTTTATTAAAAGGGATTGATGAAAATACGACGCTTATGCAATCCGACGGTATTCATCCTAGAGCCGAAGCACAAGCCATGATTTTAAATAATCTTTGGCCGACCCTTAAAGGCTTATTAAAGCAATAAGGACTAGCCATGAGGAATTGAATTGATCATAACAAAGTATTTCGCTTAACAACTTGATCAATTTCTTTAAGATGCGCTAACAAATCATACATTTGCGCCAAGGGCCACATATTGGGTCCATCAGACGGCGCGCGATCCGGATTAGGATGCGTCTCCATGAAAATACCAGCAATACCTGCAGCGATAGCTGCACGGGCAAGGATAGGAACGAATTCACGTTGTCCACTCGACTTTCCGTTACCGCCCCCGGGAAGTTGCACAGAGTGTGTGGCGTCAAAGACAACCGGACAGTCAGTTTCGCGCATGATAGCTAGAGAGCGCATATCGGATACCAAATTATTGTAGCCAAAACTTGCGCCGCGCTCACAAACCATAATCTTTTCATTGCCAGCATCACGGGCTTTCTGCACGACATGCTTCATTTCCCACGGGGAAAGAAATTGCCCTTTTTTAATATTGATGGGAAGACCAGGTTTTGCCACACGCTGAATGTAATTGGTTTGACGACATAAAAAGGCAGGTGTTTGCATCACATCGACTACGCTTGCGACTTCGTCAATAGGCGTATCTTCATGCACATCAGTTAAGACAGGAACACCGATCGTCTTTTTAACGGCAGCAAGAATAGCAAGACCTTGCTCCAATCCCACACCGCGAAAACTTGAAATTGAAGTACGATTAGCTTTATCAAAGGAAGATTTATAAATAAAAGGAATTTGTAATGCACTTGTGAATTCTTTGAGTTGTCCTGCTGTATCTAATGCAAATTGTTCACTCTCAATCACGCAGGGTCCTGCAATCAAAAAAAAAGGATGTTTTAATCCTACTTCGAATCCACATAATTTCATTGGTTAATACTCCTTTAGTTTGAGCAACCTAGATTACTTCGTAATGCTTATAAGACGAAGTCAGAGATTATTCATCATAGCTTCCCACTTAAGCGCTGGGGCGGATTAAATTATTTCTAAGCAATTTATCTTATTTTTGTGAGCATTGCTGCGAAGCAATCCTGACGTTTAGATATTCTTTGTATATTGATTAATGAAATGGAAAGGTAAAAAATCATGATGAAACCAGTTTCTTTTCCTGATACTGATGTGCGGCGCGAATAAAATCACTAAATAAAGGATGCCCATCACGAGGTGTTGATGTAAATTCAGGATGGAATTGTGATCCGATAAACCACGGATGATCAGGTAATTCAATAATTTCTACCAAGTCATCTTCGACTGAACGGCCTGAAACAATAAGCCCAACTTTTTCTAATTCTTCGATTAAATTATTATTAACTTCATAGCGGTGACGATGCCGCTCTGTTATCACATCTTTACCATACAATGCTTGCGCGCGTGAGCCTGCTTTTAAACGACTTGCTTGACCACCTAAGCGCATCGTTCCGCCAATATCTGACTTTTCATTTCGTTCTATACGATTGCCCGTACGATCTATCCACTCTGTCACCAAAGCTACAACAGGGTAAGGTGTAGTAGGATCAAATTCCGTACTGTTAGCTTCTGCAAGGAGTGCAACATGCCGTGCAAATTCAATAATTGCAATTTGCATTCCCAAACACACACCAAGGTAAGGCACTTTTTCAGTACGAGCATATTGAGCTGCTAATATTTTTCCTTCAATGCCACGCTTACCAAAACCAGGTGCGACTAAAATACCATCTAAATCTTTTAATAAACTGACACCTTGTTCTTCTAAAGCTTCGGAATCAATATAAACAATATTGACATGCGTTCGTGTTTGGACGGAGGCATGTTTGAGTGCTTCAGATAAGGATTTATAAGAGTCCGTAAGATCAACATACTTTCCTACCATACCGATCGTAACGGTTGCGACAGGATGTTGATAAGCATCTATTACTTTATGCCATTCTGATAAATCAGCAGGTACAGGGGTCAGATTAAGCGCTTTAACCACAATTTCATCTAACCCTTGCTCGTGCAAAGCAACGGGTAATTGATAAATAAAATCGACGTCTAACAAAGGAATAACAGCTTCTTTTTCAACATTAGTAAATAAGGCTATCTTGTAGCGGGCATGATCAGAAATGGCGCGATCACTACGACAAATCAAAATATCCGGTTGAATACCAATGGAACGCAATTCTTTCACCGAATGCTGAGTAGGTTTAGTTTTGAGTTCCCCAGCTGTGGGAATGTAAGGCAGTAGCGTTAAATGAATAAACAAAGTGTTTTGTCGGCCCAATTCCATACGCATTTGCCGAATAGCTTCGAGAAAAGGAAGCGATTCAATATCACCCACTGTTCCGCCAATTTCGATCAAAGCAACGTCAGCTTCTGCCGTCCCCTTAACGATACACCGTTTAATTTCATCCGTGATGTGAGGAATAACTTGAACGGTCCCGCCTAAATAATCACCTTTACGCTCTTTACGAATAACGTTCGCATAAACTCGACCCGTCGTGAAATTATTAGCTTTGGACATTTTAATACGCACAAAGCGTTCATAATGGCCTAGATCCAAATCAGTTTCTGCGCCATCTTCGGTCACAAAAACTTCACCATGCTGTAAAGGATTCATTGTGCCAGGGTCTACATTAATGTAAGGATCTAATTTCATTAACGTAACATTCAGGCCCCGGGCTTCAAGGATGGCACCCAGCGATGCAGCAGCCACACCCTTACCTAAAGATGAAACGACACCACCTGTAATAAATATGTATTTTGTCATACGTCTGAGAACATCGAGGGGATTGAAAAACTTGAAAGTGACTCTATCAAACTCCAGCAATTGCTGCAATGCAATTAGGAAGTTTCCTTGAATTTTAAGGCTTTCTTGACACTTTTTCTGTATCCGCATAGGCTGTAGGGTTTAAAGAATGGTCGAGAAGGAGATCTTTCATGCTTATGCGTGTTTTTGTAACGCTCATTATTATCATCGCGGTCGCTGTAGGCCTTTTCGCACTGATCTTACCCCGCGATCAATTATTACGCCTTATCATTTTCCGAGATTTTTTTGATGTAACTTTACCCATTCTTGCTTTTGGTGCACTCGTTAAATATTTGTGCACGTGTTGTATCTATTGTCGAAATGGTCACGATAAAATTCTTCCCTAAGAAAATCACCCCCCCTCATTTTGAGGGGGAGGCTATCCATTCAAAGTGCAGCCCAACTTCCCCTTTTTTCGCAACATAATCTGGATCAAATTGATAACCCACTACGCCCACTAATTGCTGATCAATATAAAGAAGCGGGATGCGATCGCGTTGCCAAGTGGGAACCCGCCATATTTGGAACATATTTTTAAGTGTATGCCTGCCTCTTTGTCCTAAACTAATCCGTTCACCCCCCTGCCGAAAACTCACAACCAGGGGCACAGTAGATTTAGCTAAGCCTTGCTCTTTTAAGGTCGCCTTTAAAATCCCAACCGAGGGTATGACGAGCGGGGAAGTAACATCCCATTGGATTTTTTGTGTAGGATTATGGAAGGGTAGCTTATGCATAAGATATAAATCATCGCCAAAACGCCGCATTTCAGCCTCTCCCCAATGACTGCAAGGTGTTTTATCTTGGGCGCAAGTGAGTAAAGTGCTTTGCAAATTAATGAGCTTTTTTGTATCCGGTAAAGGATAATGAGAACGCTTGATCCACGCGCGTAACACAAGGCGCTGTTTTTGTTTTGATAGCGCATTTAACTTATCAACCGACAGCGTTTCCGGCTGACTTCCTTTTAAGTTCACCAAGAGATTGTCAGCCCATTCATCTAACAAAGCTTGCGCTTCTTGAATGTGTTCGGCCGTGCGTGCCATGGTTTTAACAATAGCTGGAAAACGTGATTTTAGTATAGGCATAATATTTGCACGCAAAAAATTGCGTGTTAAACGTTGGTCTTGATTCGATTCATCTTCAATCCATTGAAGGTGATGATGCTCAGCAAAACATTCTAAAGATTTTTTTGGTTGATAAAGAAAAGGACGGCCATGCCAACCCTGACCTAAACGCTTCAAAAGTGGCATGCTCGCAAGCCCTTTTAAACCCGAACCGCGCAGCAGTTGTAACAACAAAGTTTCCGCTTGATCATCACAATGATGTGCAGTTAATAAAATATCATCTGCAGACAACAGATCGGCAAAAAGTGCATAACGTTTTTTACGCGCAACTTCTTCTAAACTATCCCCTTGCTGAGTCGAAACTGTAACTGCATGAACTTGGTAAGGAATGCCGTAACCTTGACAAAGACGAGCACAATGCTCGCCCCATGCTTGCGATTGAGGGGATAAACCATGATCCACGTAGATGGCTTGGATGCTGGGTAGGGGTAAAACTTGTCGCAATTGATAAGCTGTTGCCACAAGTACATGGGAATCAAGCCCACCACTTAAAGCTAGCCAATAATTTTTTTCTTGGCCTTGTGTTAAAACAAATTCTTTTAATACGGCCAACAAACTCATTCAGGCAAACCGAATGACATCATTCGGCTATATCGCTTTTCAAGCAGCGTGGGTATAGCTAAAGATTGTAATTCATCTACTTGTCTTACCAATTCTCTTTTTAATCGAGTTGCCATCGCATCATAATCTCGATGTGCCCCACCTAATGGTTCCTGAATAACTTGATCCACCAAGCCTAATTGAAAAATACGGGTTGCTGTTAAATTCATCGCCTCCGCTGCGAGCGGCGCTTTTTCCGCATTTTTCCACAAAATTGATGCACACCCTTCCGGTGAAATAACTGAATAGACGGAATACTCCAACATATTGACTCGATCACCTACCCCAATGGCCAGTGCGCCGCCTGAACCACCTTCTCCAATCACTGTACAAATAATAGGAGTTTTTAACCGTGCAAAGACCATGAGATTGCGTGCAATCGCTTCGCTTTGGTTACGCTCTTCAGCTCCTATACCAGGATAAGCGCCCGGGGTATCAATAAAAGTAATAATGGGAAGTTTAAAACGCTCGGCTAAACGAGCAAGACGCATGGCTTTACGATAATCTTCAGGACTTGGCATGCCAAAATTACGCTGGATTTTTTCTTGAGTCTTTCTACCCTTTTCATGCCCCAGCACTAAGATGGGCTTTCCCTCTAAGCGCGCGATCCCGGCAATGATGGTCATTCCTGCAGAAAGCATACGATCGCCAGCAAGTTCATCGAACTCTGTAAATATTTTGGGTATGTAATCAATCGTGTGTGGCCGTTGCGGATGTCTTGCGAGCTGCAGAATTTGCCAAGGGGTTAATTTGCTAAACGTTTCTCGGGTAAGATTTTTACATTTGGTTTCGAGACGAGCAATTTCCTCGCTCAAATTAATATCAGCATCTGTCCCAACCATGCGTAACTCTTGAATCTTTGCCTCAAGCTCTGCAATTGGTTGTTCAAAATCGAGGAAATTGATGTTCATAGTTTACTCTTAACTTAAAATGCGCACATTATATCAAATTTTCATGAGAGGATACCGCTGCCTTACATGAAAGTGCCTTAAAGCATGGAAGATCTACCTTGCCTTTAAGCGGCATGGCCCTGCACAATAACCAAACCTTCGCATTTTAGCTGATAAGGGTTGTAATGGAAAAAAAATTCGTTCATTTACGTATACATACCGAATTTTCATTAAGTGATGGTTTGATTCGTATTCCAGCGCTCATTGCAGCGAGTGAGTCCCTGGGTTTACCGGCAGCGGCCATTACTGATTTGAGTAATCTCTATGCGACCGTTAAATTCTACCAAGCCGCCATGGCAGGCGGGGTAAAACCCATCATTGGTGCAGATTTATGTTTAGTAAATGAAACTGCAGCCCACACGCCCTATCGAATTACCGTGCTATGTCAAAACAATCTCGGCTACCAAAATTTATTAAAACTCGTGTCGCTCGGTTTTTTGAAAGGTCAAGTTGAGGGCAAACCCACCATCACTCATGATTGGCTAAATTCTTACAGCGATGGATTAATCACCTTACTGGGTCAAGAAAGTGATTTGGGCCAAGCACTTTTGCGACAAGATCAGAAACAAATTAAAAATCTTTGTGATTATTGGCTCACTTTATTTCCTCAGCGTTTATACCTAGAAGTTAAACGAATTGGGCAAAGTCAGGAAAATGAATTTATAAAAAAAGTCGCGCTACTTGCTGAAAAAAAATTAATCCCACTTGTTGCCACCAACGATGTGCGGTTTCACCTTCGTGAGGATTTTGAAGCACACGAAGCGCGTGTTTGCATTCAGGAAAGCTGGATTTTAAATGATCCTAATCGCCCTAGAAAATATACTGAACAACAATATTTGCGTTCTGCAGCTGAAATGCATGCTTTATTTCACGATTTGCCGGAAGCCATCTTAAACACGATCGAAATTGCAAAGCGCTGCAACGTTACTTTTTCATTACATCAAAATCGTCTCCCGCACTTTAAAGTGCCGGAAGGATTTACGACTGAAAGTTATTTAAGTGATATCGCAAAAAAAGGATTGGACCTTCGACTTGCTACCATTTTCTCTTCTGGAGAAGACAACACTTTCGAAAAGCAAATTGCCTATGATGAACGTTTGAATCGAGAATTAGCAGTTATCAATAACATGGGCTTTGCAGGTTATTTTTTAATTGTGGCTGACTTTACTAAATGGGCTAAAGAAAACGGCATTCCCGTCGGTCCCGGACGCGGATCCGGTCCCGGTTCTTTAGTAGCTTTTGCGCTCAACATTACTGACCTTGACCCCCTTGCCTTAGGCTTATTATTTGAACGTTTTTTAAATCCAGAACGTGTTTCCATGCCAGATTTCGATATCGATTTTTGTATGGAAGGACGCGATCGCGTTATTGAGTATGTGATGAAAACGCACGGTAGTGAAAGTGTTTCGCACATTATTACTTACGGAACCATGGCTGCTAAAGCCGTAGTGCGTGATGTCGGACGCGTGTTGGGATTGGGGTATGGTTTTGTGGATAAAATTGCGAAACTCATCCCCTTCGAACTTGGCATGACTTTAGAAAAAGCACTGATACAAGAACCCCTTTTAAAAGAACGTGTTGAAAAAGAAGAAGAGGTTCGCACGCTAATCGAGCTTGCCAGAAAATTGGAAGGGGTCGTACGCAATGTCGGCAAGCATGCGGGAGGTATTGTTATTGCACCCGGTAAATTGATTGATTTTGTACCCCTTTACTGTGAACCCAATGAATGTGCTCATCCTGTCACCCAGTTTGATAAAGATGATGTTGAAGCTGTCGGTTTAGTTAAATTCGACTTTTTGGGATTAAAAACCCTCACCATCATTAATCGGGCTTTGACGATTATTAATCAAAAAAGAAGAGAAGAGCAAAGTGAGCCGATTGATATTACGCTCATTCCACTTGATGATAAAAAAACTTTTGCTCTCCTTAAAGATCATCAAACCACTGCAGTGTTTCAACTTGAATCGCACGGTATGCGCGATTTGATTAAACGACTGCAACCGGACTGCTTTGAAGATTTGATTGCCCTTGTTGCACTTTTTCGTCCTGGACCTTTGCAAGCGGGGATGGTGGAAGATTTCATTAATCGTAAACATGGACGCGCTAAAGTTGTTTATTCTCATCCTGATTTGGAAGCTATTTTAAGTCCGACGTACGGGGTCATCGTCTATCAAGAACAAGTTATGAAAATTGCACAAGTTCTTGCAGGTTACACCCTGGGTGCTGCCGATATTTTACGTAAAGCGATGGGAAAGAAAAAACCAGAAGAAATGGCCAAGCAACGTAAAATATTTTGTGAAGGAGCGAAAGTTCGCGGCGTTGCCAAAGAAGTGGCGAACTCCATTTATGACTTAATGGAAAAATTTGCAGGTTACGGATTTAACAAATCGCATTCGGCTTCCTATGCACTGATTGCTTATCAAACTGCATGGTTAAAATCACATTATCCTGCAGCTTTTATGGCTGCCGTTTTATCTTCGGAAATGGATCGAACAGAAAAAATTATAACTCTCCTTGAAGAATGTAAAGCCTTGCAACTTCATGTATCACCGCCTGACATCAATCGCAGTGAGTATTTTTTTAAAGTCATTGATGATCGACATTTATTATATGGCTTGGGTGCGATCAAAGGCGTTGGTACTTCCGCCATCGAAAATATGATTCAAGCCCGGAATGAACAGGGAGAATTCAACAGTTTATTTAATTTTTGTCAACGGCTCGATTTACGTAAAGTTAATCGTCGTGTTATTGAAGCACTGATTAAATCGGGAAGTTTTGATGGTTGGAACAAGCATCGTGCTCTACTTATACAAAATGTTAACCTTGCCTTACAGCAAGCCGAACAAAACAGCCAAGATCGATCAACCGGCCAACATGACTTACTCTGTTTTACCGAAATCAAACAAGATCCGCATTATGTTGATGCAGTCATTTGGAATGAAGAAACAAGGTTAGCAAATGAAAAAGAAACGTTGGGATTTTATCTCACGGGGCATCCACTCACCAAATATCTACCTGAATTTGTGCATTTCACTTCTTCTCGTATCAGTGAATTAAAAGGAACAGAACAAACCATTCGCATCGCCGGAATTATCACTGCCTTACGCACAAGACAAACCAAAAAAGGCGATCGTATGGCGATCTTAACCCTTGATGATGGGACAGCCCACATTGATGGTGTTTGCTTCAGTGATACCTATAACAAATACCGTCACTTGCTCATTGAAGACCAAATTCTTATTGTTGAAGGTGACGTATCGATTGATGAATTCAACAATGGCTTGCGTATTATGGCTAAAGATTTTTATACACTCGATCAAGCAAGAGAACGTTTTGCTAAAGCTTTACAAATCAATGTTCCTGCTTCTTTTTCTTTTAATGGTTCTTTTTTACAAAAAGTATTAGAACCCCATCTAGGTGGCGGTTGTCATATTGTCATGCGATATATTCGCAACAATATCCAAGCTGATATAAAATTAGCTAAACGATGGGCTATCAAACCGACTACTGCTTTATTACAAGCTATTGATGAACATTTTAGCGTTGAATGTTCGGAACTTAAGTACCGCGACTAAGGAGAAAGTTATGCCAAACTATTTTTGGTGTTTCATCATGACAATCATTATTTCGATAGGATCGAGTTATGCAAGCCCTGTTCTAGAATGTAAATCCTATCCATTTTTGAAGCCTGCCTTTAGTGAAACGAATTATCGTAACTGTAAGCAATTGCTGCAAAGCTGCCCCTTAAGTGGACCTTACCCAAGTACTGCTTGCATACAACAAATTGCTAAGAATAACCGATCCTGCAACCAGTTAAGTCAACTCGCCAAAGTGTTACACGCAACCCCTGCGACCCTTTCTATGGAACGCATCGGTAATTTTGCTCTTATCGACCAAGTGTTCATTGCTGATGGCCAACATAGTTATTATATTTTGACGCCAAAAAACTGCCTCATTAATACTAAAATTGATCCTAGAAATTTAAGTGCAGCTTTGAAAGAAGATTATAAAAATTTTCCTTTCGTGATTACCAATTGGGATAAACCTAAAATTGTTAAAACTGGGGACCAAATCACTAACATCATTGCGACCCTCAAAATTACAAAAACCTGTATCGCTTGTGAATTAGTCGGTTACGCCCAAATTCATTATGAGTTTGACGAAGCGGGTAAATTAATCAATGTCAATTTACCGAATGATAGCTTAAGTGAAACACCTGCGTCTTAATCTGGTATGGCTTCGCTCGCAGGCTTTCGATCAAAGACATAGGATTACTTAGTGAGTAGAGACGCCATCAGGCTACATACTACATGCAACTTCATAATTAATATTCATAGCCTGAGTGGAGCGCAAAGCGCTTAACCCAGGGAATTAACCTACCCTGCACTCAGCTCCTCAAGTTCGGTTTAAGTAGAATTGACTAAACTTCTTTGAAACTTGTATAGTCAATGACATGCCTCAATCTCCTATGCAATCTCGAATTTCATTACCCGCTGCAATTTCAATTGGCATCGGGGGCATGATTGGTGCTGGAATTTTTTCTATCTTGGGTGTGGTTGCCGAAGCCTCGGGTAGTGCGATGTGGGTTTCTTTTCTTATCGGTGGCATCGTTGCACTCTTTTGCACTTATTCTTACGCAAAATTAGGAGCAAAATTTCCTTCAGCGGGCGGTGCAGTTGAGTTTCTTGTACGAGGCTGGGGGGTCGGCTCGATCAGCGGTAGTTTGAATTTATTGATGTGGGTTGGGTATATCGTAGCTATTGCCTTATATTCGCAAGGGTTCGCAGCCTATTGCATGACTTTTTTTACTAATCATCCTACCCCCATCTTAGCGAAGAGCATCGCATCAGCTGTCGTTATTTTCTTTACCTTTCTCAATTTTCTGGGTGCAGGATCTGTCGGTCGGGCTGAATTATTTATTGTCGCTGTCAAAGTTTCTATTCTTATTTTATTTGCCGTATCAGGGTTATTTTTTATTCACGCCGAATATCTTTCACCGGTCCACTGGAAAGGCGTAGAGAATATTTTCTTTGGCGCAGGGGTTTTATTCATTGGATATGAAGGCTTTGGTTTAGTTGCGAATGCCGCAGGCGATATGAATAACCCTGCTAAAACGTTGCCCCAAGCATTATACTTAAGTGTCATTATCGTCATTGTGATTTATCTCGCCGTTTCAATCACAGTCGTTGGCAATCTGCCCATTGCTGAAATTTATGCAGCACGCGATTTTGCTTTAGCGCAAGCCGCCAAACCTTTCTTTGGCAACATGGGATTCAAATTAATTGCAATTGCAGCTTTATTTTCTACAGCTTCTGCGATCAATGCCACGCTGTTTGGCGGTGCCAATGTTAGCTACATGATTGCACGTGACGGCGAATTACCCCCTATTTTTGCTCGTTCAGAATGGCGAGGTGCTACGGGAGGATTGTTAATCACCACGTTATTGGTGATTTTATTTATTCTATTTTTTGATCTTGCTAGTATCGCTATGATGGGTAGCGGTGCATTTTTATTAATTTATGCCGGTGTCAATGCAGGCCACTTGAGAATTCTTTCTCAAACAGGCGCGCAGAAATGGCTTGTTATGATGTCATTAATTCTTTGTTTAGGCATGTTTGTTATCCTCGAAATTTACACTTTAAGAAAGGCACCTCTTGCAGTTTATGTGATGATTTTTTTAATAATAGGATGTTTTCTATTTGAGAAAATATACCGCACCATGAGACGTCCATAATTTCATCTTGATAAGATCTTTCTTTTATTGTTGATGATATCTCATTGAATTAAACTGTATTCCTAAGCTTAGCTTGAATCGTGCAATCAAGGTAAAGGAAACCATTATGGAAGTAAAAGATCAAAAAAATAAACCCATTCACGAACACTCTCTCATCTCTTTTCCACATTCTCTTGAATACTATCAATCAAATGCTCAAGCGTTACCGCAACTCATTCTCACTCAACGTCAACTATGTGATTTGGAATTAATTTTAAATGGTGGCTTTGATCCGTTGCATAGTTTTCTCAATCAAGACGATTATCATCATGTTTTAGACGATATGCACTTAGCTAATGGCATGTTGTGGCCAGTTCCTATCAATTTAGATGTCGACCAATCTTTTCATGACAGTTTGAAACTAGGTGATGAAATTGCGTTACGGGATCCTGAGGGATTATTACTTGCCATTATGAAAGTTAATGAGTCATGGCAAGTTGATCGGTCACGCGAAGCCCTTTCAGTATTTGGCACGCTCGATATGCTGCATCCCGGCGTTCATTATCTTTATCATTACGTGAAAGATTTTTACATAGCAGGCCCTTTACTCAAATTAGCTTTACCCCATCATTACGATTTTAATCATCTTCGTTATTCTCCGAGTGAATTGCGCCAATTCTTTCAAGAAAACCAATGGGAAAAAGTTGTAGGGTTTCAAACCCGTAACCCCATGCATCGCGCCCATCAAGAATTGACTTTGCGGGCAGCACAACAAACAGGTGCTCATGTTTTACTTCACCCGGTCGTAGGGATGACCAAACCAGGGGACATTGAATACTACATTCGAGTTCGTTGTTATGAACATATCTTGCAAACCTACCCTCCCGACCGTGTAAAACTTAGCTTGTTACCACTTGCGATGCGCATGGCTGGACCCAAAGAAGCAATCTTTCATGCATTGATTCGCAAGAATTATGGGTGCACCCATTTTATCGTGGGCAGGGATCACGCGGGTCCAGGCAAAGATTCTAAAGGCAATGCCTTTTATCAACCTTATGCTGCGCAAGAATTAGCGCTCTCGCTCGAGTCAACTTTAGGAATTCACATCATTCCTTTTCAAGAAATGGTGTACAGCGCTAAAAGTCAGCAATATTTTCCAATTGATCAATTTCCAAAAGATGAAAAACCCGAAACCATTTCAGGAACTGATCTGCGTGATCGATTACAAAAAAATGCTGATATTCCCTCATGGTTTTCCTATCCCGCAGTCATAACTGAACTTCGAAAAGCACACCCGCCTAAACATGAACAAGGGTTAACTCTCTTTTTCACCGGATTACCGAGCTCAGGCAAATCAACACTTGCCAATGGCGTTGCTCTGCGCTTACGCGAAGTGACGCATCGGCAAATTAGTTTGTTGGATGGCGACATTATCCGCACCCACCTCTCAGCCGGTTTAAGTTTTAGCCGAGAAGATCGTGAAACCAATGTCACTCGTGTCGGCTTTGTTGCACGCGAAATCACTAAACATGGTGGCATTGCAATCTGCGCACTCGTCTCACCTTTTCAAAACGCCAGAGAAAAAGTACGCGACATGGTAAGCGAAGTGGGTGGATTTATCGAAATTTATGTAGCAACTCCCCTCGAAATTTGTGAGGAACGCGATCGCAAAGGGTTATATAAAAAAGCACGGGAAGGAATCATTAAACAATTCACCGGTATTAGTGACCCTTACGAAGCACCTTTGACAGCGGAAATTTCGATCGATACCAACAATCAAAGTCCCCATGACATTGTTGACCAAATTATGCAGACCATTCAATCGTTAGGCTATATCGCATGATCAAACAAGGCGAGGAATCTGATTCTAAACGCCTTATTGTTATCCTTGGAATGGCGCGAAGTGGGACGAGCGTCATTTCACGTGGGGTGAAAGCACTCGGTGTAGATTTAGGGACTGCTCTTTCACCCGGAAGCAAATGGAACCCAACGGGATTTTGGGAAGATCACGATATTGTTTACAAGATTAATGAACAAATCTTGAAAAAAGTGGGGATTTACTGGGATAGCACGCGAGCTATATCCAAAGCTGAATTACAAAATTCAACTTTAGATGAATTAAAATTTAAAGCATGCGCCATCATAAAAAAAAGATTATCTCAAAAAACGATGTGGGGATTTAAAGACCCACGAACCGCGCGATTATTACCATTTTGGCAAAATGTATTTCAAACATTGGGTGTCCATGAATCTTATGTTATCGCTTTACGCAATCCATTATCCTCTGCACTTTCTTATCAGCGTTTAACCGATGCGGATGTTGAACACGGGTTAATTTTGTGGGTATTACATCTAATTGCTGCAGTCAATGAAACACATGGAAAACAACGCGTCATTGTTAATTACGATACACTTATGAAGAATCCGCGCCAACAACTAACGCGGTTGCAGAGTGAACTTCATCTCGATCATTTAGAAAATAATAATACGATTAACCATTATATTGATAGTTTTCTTGATAAAAACCTTACCCACTTTGAATACAAATCGCAGGACTTGGAAATACATCCTGCAACAAAAGTTTCTCCTGTCGCAAGTCAAGTATATTCATGGTTGTTGAAAATAGCACATGATGAAATTACTTTTGATGATAAAAATTTTCAAATCGCTTGGCAGGATATACAACATCAACTTCATGTGGTTTTGCCATTTTATGACTTAATTGATACTCTGTTGCGGCGGCATAAAACATTGAAGACTTATACACGCCAATTACATAAATCGCGGCTTTGGAAAATAATTTACCCATTGAGAAAATTTGATGAAACCTTACGAACATGGCGAAAAAGAAATGGAGAAAAAAAACTTCTTGGACCTAGCGAATGAATACAAAATTTTATTAACTGCCGTTAAAGAAGCAGGAAGTGCCATTCTTTCAGTGCAAAAAGCCGGGTTCACGATTGAAAAGAAAGTTAATAACGATATCCTTACTGAAGCTGATGTGTTAGCAGATCGTCTTTTAAAAAATCATTTATGCACAGCTTTTCCCTCTTATGGTTGGCTTTCTGAAGAAACAACCGACGATAAAACACGTTTACAGAGCGATCGGGTTTGGATAGTCGATCCCATTGATGGTACCCGTGAATTTGCTCAATCAATTCCTGAATATGCAATTTCTGTCGCTTTAATTGAAAAGGGCCAACCCATTTTAGCCGTGGTTTTTAATCCTGCAAGCAATGAACTCTTTTCCGCTGTACTGGGTGAAGGTGCTTATTTAAACGGACAACAAATCTACTGTGCTTCTCATGCTTCACAAGGTCAGTATATTTTATTAGCGAGTCGCTCTGAGTATCGCCGGGGTGAATGGACTCAGTTTGAAAAACATAACACAGTACGAGTTATAGGATCTATTGCCTATAAGCTTGCGCTGGTTGCTGCGGGGATAGGAGATGCTACTTTTAGTTTAGGCCCTAAGAATGAATGGGATATTGCTGCAGGAACGCTCTTAATAACAGAAGCCGGTGGTCTCATTAGAGATAAATTTAAAAAGCCTATCTCATTTAATCAGGAAAATGTTTTAGTACCTGGAATAATCGGGGCTTCAGCACCCTGTTTTGAATATCTAAGTCAGATTTTGTAAACTAACAATTTTTCTTTCAAGCAAAGTCGTGTTCTGGGTTCCGTTTTGGTCGGAGATTTAAGTATTATTGCAAACAAATTGTGAAAAGATAAGCTGCTAAATAAAGGGATGGTTAGCAGGTGACCATTCATACCAGCCAAATACAGTATCGTATAACTTTCAAAAATAAACATACGTCATATATGTGCTTTGCTATTAATCAGGATCGCTTGTATTTATTCTCATATGCAATGCATCATGAGGCAGGCTTCTATATGATGTTGAGACTGCAGGTTGAATGTGAATTGTTTACCTAGCTTCCATTTTGTGCCTGATCATGCTTGAAAGGCTTTATTTCAAGTGAAATTTTTCCTAGGACGAGGGTACATTTCACAAACGAAATACTTTAATTATTAGTAAATAAACAAAGGATAAAGTGATCTTATTTAACAGGGAAAATTATAATGAAAAAATTTTTATTTTTAATCGCTTCACTATGTACACCAATTTATGCGAATGACTTATGTTCCACCCTTGCTAGCAGATGGGAAGGTGATATTACATTAAGAGGTAATCTTTTAGGTGATTGCGATTATCATGTCGATGGGACCATCACACAAACTAATCATAAATTTTCCATTGCTGGGCGGGTCACAACTACTTCTAAAGCTTGCCTTCTTTGGCAAGGTCATTTTAACTTTGAAAATCTTGTTTGTAAGAATGGATATTTAATAATAGAAAATCGTAATAAAACGATGTATATCGATGGGAAGCTATCTAATAATGGTAAATCAGCCATTTTAACTGGCTTTATAGACCAGTTAACGTATTTACCTCTACCCTTTGAAGTTCGCTTTTATGTCGATAATGCAAGAGTTGATGCAGCAGGCTAAGCCTAAACACTTTCCTATGAGAATTTAAACTAGATCTTGGGAATTGATCTAGCGTATGAATTTCATCTCAGTTTACATTTACGCTTAGTAAAAAGGTAATAGCGTCATATTTAAAAAAATATGACGCTCAAATTAACTTAATTTCAAAAAGTAATTGATTAAACCTTACGCCATAACTTTAATTTTAGCATTATTGAGTTGAACAGATTTATACAATTCATATTCAATGACGCCATCACTATTCTGAATTTGTTCAGCAAAAACATTGTATTCTTTACTATCTGATGCGCCAACGCGCACGGATTTGACTGCTACAACTGCATAACCTTGTGGAACTTTCGCGATCCCATACGAAGTTCGCTTTAATAAAGCTGGATCGGGCAAGCGAAATGCTGTGTCTAATAGAGCCGAATCAACCTTATTTGCATATCGTCCTAAAAAGGTAGATTGGTTCCAATTCAATTGATTTGATTTAACAACAGCATTGATGTCTTTACCATTCTTTAAATTGGTGACTATGTTTTCTGCTAACGATTGGACTTCATTTTCAGCTTGTTTTAATTGGATGCGTTGAGTAATTTGAGCAGCAACACTAGGCAGTTGCATCATTGTGGCAGGCTTATGTGTTTTAATACGCAACACAACAAAGGTCTCTGGCGTAACTGAAATAACATCACTGTTATTTTGCAAGTTCAGTACATCGTTGGCAAATGCCGCAGTGCGAACTTTTTTGTGTTGAGAAATATCCTTCCCAACTTTTTCCAAATTAAATACTTCACTGGTTTGTATGGGTAAATTTAATGTCTCGGATGCAAATTGTAATGAATCTGGATGTTCATAAGTTAAATCTGCCAAACGCTCACGCAATTCAGCAAACTTTTCTTCTGCATGTTGCCTGATATAAAGTTCTTTGGCGCGTGCTTTGGAAACTTCAAAAGATAAAACTTCAGGATTTCGAATCTCGACTACTTTGATAACCTGCAATCCTTCAGGGGTTTTAATAGGCCCTAACACATCATTAGGTTTAGCGGTGGCTATTTCTTTTCTAACTTCCTCGCTAAATTCGTTTAAGGGAATCCATGTGTTAGGTTTAAAAAGACTACTTTGTTTAGCATTGCCATTGTTCAGCTCACTACCACTTTTTAAGGCTTTGACTGTACTTTCTGCTTGAACCACAAGTTTATCTGCATCTGCTTGAGAGAGCGTTGCAGGTGCTGGGATAAAAACATCTTGTACTTTAAAACTTTGGGGAGCCGTAAATAAGCCAGGATTTTCTTGATAAAAGTTTTTTAACATTACATCAGTTGGCATAATTTTCGCCGCAAGCGAATTTAGGTTTAACTCAATATAATCGACACTTACTTGCTCGGGCTGGGTAAATTCTTTTTGATGAGAATCATAATAGGATTGAATCTTTTCTTGCGTAATATTACCTTGCTTGGCTAAAAAATTTTGCAAAGGGATAACGAGATAATCAAACTCACGCTCTTGGTTAACTAACGACATACTTCCTCGCGTCTCATTGGGAAGTGCAAAAGAAGAAAAAGCAATACCAAACTTAGGCTGATCAATGAGTAAATTAGCGCGAATAATATTTAAAAAATCACTAATTGATAAGTAAACTGAAGCGAGGATCGTTTGAAAACGCTCAAGTGAAAATCCTCCATTCACTTGAAACTCTGGCATCGTTTGTAAAAAATTATCAACTTGACGATCTGTAACACGAAAGCCTTGATCCACAGCTGAATCTTTTAAAGCTTCTGTCTCAATCAAACTGCGAAGCGCACGATCTTTAATTTGTGCATCGGTCAGCGAGGCAGGAATATTTGCACCATACTGATATTGAATTTGTTTATGTAAGCGTTCATAGCTTACTGCAAGCTGCTCTTTAGTGATTTCATTATCGTTTACAACCGCAACGATATTGTTGTTACCCCCACCTTCAAAATAACTGTGTATACCCCACAGTGCGAAAGTTAAAATGATAATGCTGATAATAACACCAGCAATCCATCCTTGCGTATGATCACGAATGGTTTGAAGCATTGTGCTCTCTTTATAAAAAAGTTGGCGTGCCGATTCGGCACACCTGCAGGGGAACTTGATGATTTTTATCGGAGTGGACGGGACTCGAACCCGCGACCCCCGGCGTGACAGGCCGGTATTCTAACCAACTGAACTACCACTCCTTTGGGATGACTTTCTATACTATTTTTTTAAAATTTACAACAAGAGTATAAATTTTATTTTTGGGTGCTGAGGGGATCGAACCCACGACATTCGCCTTGTAAGGGCGATGCTCTCCCAGCTGAGCTAAGCACCCAAAGTCACTACGAAATAGCATCTTCTACAGCATTATCCGAAACAGTTTCTTTCACTGCTTCTTTTAAAGCTTTACCAGCTTTAAATCCAACAACTTTAGCAGCTTTAATTTTAATTTTTTCACCCGTAGATGGATTACGTCCTTCACGTGCCGCACGTTCCTTAATTGTGAACGTACCGAAATTTACCAAAACCACTGGATCACCTTTTTGCAAGGAGCCGGTTACACCTTCAAGTAAAGCATCTAAAGCGCGTGAAGCTAATGCTTTCGTAAGTTCAGCTTTCTCAGCAATAAGGTCAATTAGTTCTGTTCTATTCATACGTAGTCTCTCTATCCATGGTTAACAAAAAAGCTTATCTAGTTCGCAATACAAGCCCGCTCGTTGTTTACCTTTCCTTGTAGACTGAGAGCTCGTAACGAAGAGTGATTTATACCAATTGCATTAAACTTATGTCAAGCGTAAACACTAAATCATTTCGTTTTATATCGTTTTTAATAAATAAATGCACAGTTTGTAAAGAATAAGCATGCTTCGACTGATTTTTTTTACTCAAGTTTGATTTTAATTAATGCAGTGAAGTGCAATGATAAACAACAATATGAGGGATGGGGCTCTACACCCCATCAAAATTATAATCTAACATGCTGCTAATGCGCGCGAATACGATCTGTTTTCCGCAACTTTTTACTTACACCCGCAAGAGATGTCTTAGATTTCTTCTTTTTATTTTTCCTTGTGATGTAGCTTGCATAGCCACGCAATGCAGCGGTAAGCACTTCATCAACCCAACGAACTGGCGTAATGTTTAAGTCCTGCTTGATATTGTCAGGGATTTCTTTCAAATCCTTTACATTTTCCACAGGAATAATGACATTCTTTACTCCACTACGATGTGCTGCTAAAAGTTTTTCTTTCACCCCGCCTATAGGCAAGACTTCACCCCGTAACGTTATTTCCCCGGTCATCGCAAAATCTGCGCGAACGGGCAGTTGGGTTAGCACTGAAACCAGTGCAGTGCACATACTGATCCCTGCTGAAGGGCCGTCTTTGGGCGTAGCGCCTTCTGGAACGTGAATGTGAATATCATGCTTTTCAAAATAATTTTTGGGTACGCCTAAACTTGGAGCCCTTGCGCGGACGACGGAAAGTGCAGCTTGAATCGATTCTTGCATGACTTCGCCAAGTTGTCCGGTATAAATTGTTTTACCCTTCCCTGGTAAGACAATGGTTTCAATATTTAAAAGTTCGCCGCCGACTTCGGTCCATGCCAAACCTTTGACTTGACCAATTTGATCTTGCTGATCAGCAATATCATAGCGATAACGACGGACACCAAGATAATGTTCAAGATCATCAGGATCAATTTTTTCTTTGGTGAGTTTTGTACTTAATAAAATTTCTTTCACAACTTTACGACAAATTTTCGAAATTTCGCGCTCTAGGTTACGCACACCCGCTTCACGCGTGTAATAACGCACCATGTTATGAACCGTATCAGCTGGTAATTCAATTTCAGCAGGCTTAAGTCCTGAAGCTTCAATCTGCTTAGGAATTAAATGACGAACAGCAATGTTAACTTTTTCATCTTCGGTATAACCAGGAATGCGAATAACTTCCATGCGATCACGGAGCGCAGGTGGTATGTCTAACGTATTCGCAGTCGCCATAAACATAATGCTGGAAAGATCATAATCAACTTCTAAATAGTGATCATTGAAAGCATGATTTTGTTCTGGATCTAAAACTTCAAGCAAAGCGGAAGCGGGATCCCCACGAAAATCCATCGACATTTTGTCAATTTCATCAAGTAAGAATAAGGGATTGTTAACGCCTGACTTACTTAATTTTTGGATAATTTTTCCAGGCATTGCCCCGATATAAGTTCGACGATGGCCTCGTATTTCAGCTTCATCTCGAACACCCCCTAAAGACATGCGAATAAATTTCCGTCCAGTTGCATTCGCAATGGATTGACCTAAAGAAGTCTTACCCACACCTGGGGGGCCTACTAAACAAAGGATAGGACCTTTTAATTTTTTAACGCGTTTTTGCACAGCAAGATATTCGATAATGCGTTCTTTAACTTCTTTCAACCCATAATGTTCAGTTTCGAGAATAAGTTCCGCTGCCGGTAAATTAACTTTAGCAGAGCTACGTTTGTTCCAGGGCAGAGAAAGCATCACATCAAGGAAGTTTCGGGAAACCGTGCCTTCTGCTGATTGCATGGGCATTGTTTTCAGCTTCGCAAGTTCGGCTTCACATTTATCGCGTGCTTCTTTCGGCATACCGGATTCTTCTAACTTTTTAACAAGCGCTTCAAATTCATTGGGAATATTTTCAATTTCATTTAATTCTTTTTGAATCGCTTTGATTTGTTCGTTGAGATAATATTCACGTTGTGTTTTTTCCATTTGGCGCTTAACACGTCCACGAATTTTTTTCTCAACTTGTAACAAATCTATTTCATTTTCTAGCAATGCCATTAAACGTTCTAAACGCTTTGGCAAGCTATCTAATTCTAGTAATTTTTGTTTTTCATCAAGTTTAATACTGAGATGCGCTGAAATGGTGTCACCTAATCGGCTGCCATCATCTATCGCAAGAATCGATGCCATGATTTCGGCGGGAATTTTTCGATTGAGTTTTACGTATTGTTCAAACTGAGACTTCAACGAACGTAAAAAAATTTCTACTTCACGATCAGCAATATTTTTATCATCAACAAGCACAACATCTGCTAAAAAATAATCTTGATTATCGACAAAGCGGGCAATAGAGCCACGACGAACACCTTCGACCAATACTTTTACTGTTCCATCAGGAAGTTTGAGTAATTGTAAAACCGTCGCTAATGTTCCAATACGATAAAGGCTTTTTTCGGTGGGTTGATCTTCTGTTGCGTTTTTTTGGGTAACTAACAAAATTTGTTTATCGGCAGCCATTGCAACTTCAAGGGCTTTGATAGAACGTTCTCGACCAACAAATAAAGGAACAACCATATAGGGATAAACGACAACGTCCCGCAATGGCAACACAGGAATCGTTAGTTTATTTGTATCAGATGGAATGGATGCCATGGGTGGTAATCCTCCACTTACTAAATTGATTAATTAACTAAATTGTACGCACGACTTCAAATCGTGCGTACCATAATGAGACGGGCTGTTTCTATCTTCAGTATAGGACATCCTATTCAGCTGCCGATTGAGGTTGATCTGGATTTTCATAGATCACGATCGGCTTTGTTTCTCCATGAATGGTTGCCTCGTCAATAATGACTTTAGAAACATGGGTCAGTGAAGGA
Organism: Gammaproteobacteria bacterium; assembly: GCA_013816845.1. Lineage (NCBI taxonomy): Bacteria > Pseudomonadati > Pseudomonadota > Gammaproteobacteria > Gammaproteobacteria bacterium. The sequence continues at coordinate 331,281 of JACDDU010000001.1, read as the reverse complement.
AGTTCATACATAATATCGAGCAGCGCTTTCTCTAAGATGGAACGTAAACCTCGGGCGCCCGTTTTTTTCTCGACACATCGTTCTGCAATGGTCTGTAAGGCACTATCTCGGAATTCTAGATTAACGCCTTCCATTTCAAACAACTTACAATATTGTTTGGTTAAGGCATTTCTAGGCTCAGTTAATATGCTTACTAAAGCTTCTTTATCGAGCTCTTCGAGTGTTGCAACCACGGGTAACCGTCCAATCAACTCGGGGATTAATCCATATTTGATTAAATCTGCCGGTTCAACATCCCGTAAGAGGCCGCCAATGGTTTTAGCATCTTCTTTACCATGAATTTCGGCAGAGAAGCCGATGCCAGACTTTTCAGAGCGATCACGAATAATTTTTTCTAAACCGGCAAAAGCGCCACCGCAAATGAATAAAATATTGCGGGTATCAACTTGAATAAATTCCTGTTGAGGATGCTTTCTACCGCCTTGGGGAGGCACAGAGGCAATGGTACCCTCAATAAGCTTCAAGAGAGCTTGTTGCACCCCTTCTCCAGAAACGTCCCGTGTTATGGAAGGATTTTCTGATTTTCGAGAAATTTTATCTATTTCATCGATATACACAATACCCATTTGCGCTTTTGAAACATCATACTCACAGCGCTGGAGTAATTTTTGAATAATGCTTTCCACATCTTCGCCAACATACCCTGCTTCGGTGAGTGTAGTCGCATCGGCGATAACAAAAGGAACATTCAAAAGACGCGCCAAAGTTTCAGCAAGTAGTGTTTTACCGCTACCGGTTGGCCCGATAAGTAAGATATTACTCTTGTTTAACTCGACTTCATCTTGCTTAGTATGGGTTCGTAACCGCTTGTAATGATTATAAACAGCCACCGCTAACACTTTTTTGGCTTGTGTTTGTCCGATGACATATTCATCTAATGTTTTTCGGATTTCGGTTGGGGCCGGTAACCTTGGTAACGCATCAGAGGGAGAAGCGACTTTTTCATCTCGCGCCTCTTCATTAATAATATCGTTACAAAGTGACACGCACTCGTCACAAACATAGACAGACGGCCCTGCAATGAGTTTACGAACCTCGTGTTGGCTTTTACCGCAAAAGGAACAGTGGAATACCTTATCTCTTCCGCTATTGCCGCGCTGGTCATTGCTCATAGATAAAGCCTCTTCAGTTATAGTCTAAATAAATGGGGATGGTAAAACCCAAATTCAACTGATTGCCCATATTTATATATTATTACTTTTTATTGCTGCGGTAATCGAGAATCTTATCAACGATGCCATATTTTTGGGCGCGCTCGGCGCTCATAAAGTTATCTCTATCGGTATCTTTAGCGATAACTTCTTCAGGTTGACCCGTATGTTTGGACAAAATATGATTAAGTTTGGCTTTAACCTTCAAAGTTTCCTCAGCATGAATCGCAATATCAGAAGCCTGACCTTGGATCCCGCCTAGGGGCTGATGGATCATAACTCGTGCATTAGGTAAGCAATAACGCTTACCTTGGCAGCCTCCTGCCAGGAGTAAAGCACCCATACTAGCAGCTTGCCCCATACACATGGTACTTACATCTGGTTTAATAAACTGCATTGTATCGTAAATTGCTAAACCTGCGGTCACAACCCCGCCTGGAGAGTTAATGTAAATGGAAATATCTTTGTCTGGATTCTCAGATTCTAAGAAAAGCAGCTGAGCGACGATAAGATTAGCGGAGTAATCATCAACCGGACCGCCAAGGAAAATCACACGATCCTTTAATAATCGGGAATAAATATCAAAGGCTCGCTCACCACGAGCTGTTTGCTCAACAACCATAGGTACGAGGTTACTCATCAATTGAATTTCAGCAAGCGTCATATGATTTCCTTTCAGAAAAATTATAATTCTATGCCACGAAGTGCAGCATAAGTCATTGTCTTTTCAGTCAATGTTATTCCATCCATTAGCTTTTCTAAGACTTGATCTTCAAGAACTTGGGATTCAATACCGTTACGTCGTTCTTTATTGGATAACCATTCCATTACTTCCTGAGGTTTTTCGTAGGAAGCTGCTATCTCTTGCATGCGCTTAACAACTTTCGCGGTATCTGGCTGAATATTAGCTATTTTTGCATAAGCAGCAATAAGAATGCCTAAAGCAACGCGCTTTTTAGCAATGCCTTCAAAAACATCCATTTCTTTTTCATCATGCTGATGGTGCTGATCTTTGGCATAAATCTCATCATGAATAACTTTGGCTTCTTGGGTTACGAGTATCGGTGGAACTTCTATTGGATTTTGCTCGATTAGTTTCGTGAATACTTGTTCTTTTAACTTTTCTTTCAGTAAGCGATCTTTTTCTTGTTCGAGCGTTTGTTGGATTTGCTGACGTAATTCATCTTCTTTGCCACTTTCAATCCCCAACTTTTGAATAAATTCCTCATCAAGCGCGGGTAAATCGGCTGAATGAATCGTATGCACTTGTATGTCAAAGGCTACCGCTTTTCCTGCTTTCTCTTTGTCGGCAAAATCATCCGGATAGGTCAGCGCCAATTTGACTTCATCCCCTGCTTTTGCACCAATTAGACCTTCTTCAAAACCAGGTAACATTTTTTTGCTGCCTAAATGGATAGGCGTATTTTCTTTTTTCTCAGCTAATTCTGCTTGTCCATCAATTGTAGGCGTATAAGTAACAATCATATAATCATCGTTTTGAGCTGGACGATCTACTTTTTGCCATTTCGTATGCTGTTGACGTAAATGGTTAATGACATGGTCAATATCTGTCGGTGTAATTTCAACAACCAGCTTTTCTAACTGATCGGTGGCAAAATTCACTTGATCAACTTCTGGTAATACTTCAAAAGAAGCCACAAACTCAAGCGGTTTATTAGGCTCCATGATCTTCGGTTCAACTTTAGGCGTACTAACAGGAATTAATTTTTCATCAGCAATCGCTTTGTAAAGCGTGTTTTGGATAACTTCACCAATGGCTTCTTTACGCGCATCGTCACCAAAACGCTGTTTAATATAGCTCATTGGGACTTTCCCGGGACGGAATCCTTTAACGTTTGCATTTTTTGCAAAGTTATCAATTTTTTTATTGTACGCTTCTTCTATTTGACCCTCTGGAACAGTAATAGTGATGCGTCGTTCAATTTTGCTAATTTTTTCAACTGATACTTGCATGATATCGCCTTTAAATATACTAATTCACTTTAAAAGAAGGGCGTCATTATAGTCACTATTTTAAACTTAAACCAGATTTTTAAAGTGTGGAAACAGTGAAGGAAAACTAAGAGCTATGCGAAAGGAGAGACTCGAACTCTCACGGGTTGCCCCACTGGAACCTAAATCCAGCGCGTCTACCAATTCCGCCACATTCGCTTGAGGCATTTTATTGCGCCGCTCATTTTTACTTGAGTTTGACTTTACAATCAAGCAAAAAGCTTGGATGCTACTCAAAAATTTGAAAGTCCTAAAAGACAAGGAGTAGAGAGTATGGTAAGTCTAAAGAAAAAATTCTTAGGTGGTTTATTTGCAATATCACTCTGTGGCATTGCAACCGCCTCGCAAGATGAGATTAACAATAATACGTGGGTTACTAAAGCATTAAAATTACAAAGAGAAATTGACCTCAATACTCCGCTCAATCAAGCAACTTTTATCGGCACCCATAACTCGTATAATTCGCAAGCTTATCAAATTCCTATGGTGCGTTACATCGATCCCAATCAATATCTTTCATTAAGTGGTCAACTTGAACAAGGGGTACGAAGTTTAGAGTTAGATGCGCATTGGGCACCCAATCAATATCTTCGAAAAGATATTCTTTTATGTCACGGCCAAAACAATCATTTTGGTTGTAGTGTTTTTGATGTTCCTTTTGTTGATGGTTTAAAAGAGATTCGTCAGTGGCTGCAAAGTAATCCTGACGAAATAGTCTTGCTTTACATAGAGCGACACGTAGATGGTCATGATGAGCGATTGGGTGAATTACTAGAAAACATTTTAGGACAATATATTTTTGGTTCCCATCAGATTGATGAATTAAAAGATAATGATCAATGTGTAGCTTTGCCTACCCATATCACGAAGGCGGATATTTTAAAAGCTCACAAACAACTTCTTATTGTGACTAAAAATTGCGATTTTAAAAAAGGTAGTCACGTTAATCACATCGTTTTCACGGGTATAGGGAATATTAATCACGCACCTTATAGTTTTATCGACTCAACAATTACCGATTTTAATCATTATCCTGATTGCAGCAAAACCTCCTTATTTGGCGATGATCCTTTGCATACAAGCTTATGGCGCATTTATGAAGATCGCACTAAACATGGCGGCATTTTACGTCCACAAAAGAAAGTTTCTCCAGAAGCAATGCGGGAATTGGTGCAATGCGGAATTAATTGGCCAACTTTAGATTTATTAAATTTTTATGACGAACGTCTAGAAGCTGCTATTTGGAGTTGGGCTAAAAATAATCCTGAAGAAGGAAAAGGACAATGTGCGGCCTTAAGTAACGAGGGTATCTTCAATCACGATTGTACTCAAAAATTAGATGGCGTCGCCTGTCTAAATCCAGCAACGCGTCTTATTGAAGTCGTTCCGCTTCAAGCCACATGGGCACAAAGTCTAACCGCTTGTCGCACGCTCAGCCCAAGAGCAAGTGTGGGCATGCCAATTAATGGAGCAGAAATGCATGACTTAAAAATCGCATTGCAAAAATCGCAGCTCAAAAGTATTTGGCTTAACTATGCTTTAAACCAAAAGGGCAAATGGCAGGCTTTTAAACAAGGCAGCTCTCATGGCTAAACTTTATTTTTATTATTCCGCTATGAATGCAGGCAAAAGTACCGTCTTACTGCAATCGTCTTACAATTATAGAGAGAAAGGTATGGAAACTTTACTCTTTACGGCACAAGTTGATAATCGTCAAGGGATTGGTACGATTCACTCCCGCATTGGCTTAACAGCCGATGCGCAAACATTTGATGCTTCAGTCAACCTTTTTGATTTAACAAAACAATACTTTGACACCCACCCATCCTTAAGTTGTGTTCTTGTTGATGAAGCGCAATTTTTAAATAAAGACCAAGTTTTACAACTTACCGATATTGTTGATCATTTAAATCTACCCGTCTTAACTTATGGTATACGAAGTGATTTTAGGGGGGAGCCTTTCGAAGGAAGTCTCTACCTTTTAATTTGGGCCGATAACCTTATTGAAATCAAAACCGTATGTCATTGTGGTAAGAAAGCCATTATGACGGTTAGGGTCGATGCGCAAGGTAAAATGATGATGGAGGGGGAACAAATTCTAATTGGTGATAATGATCAATATGTTGCGATGTGTCGAAAGCATTATAAGGCAATGCAAGGAAGCTAATTTTTAAGGGTTCTATAACTTTCATTTTCAAAATCTCGCGTATACTAGCATTATGGTATTGGTTTGAGTGAGACGATTATGACCCATTCTTTTTTCAGGAAAATTCCTCTTCCTGCCAGTGTTTCAGCTGAGGGGCAAGCCCGTCTCACCATCGCCACACTTTTAGCCGAAAAGGTTGAAAAACTTAACGCCTATAAAACCAGCGTAAATGACGATGCACTGATACGGGGCAAATATTTGCCCCGTATCACCAAGCAATTGGAATCTTGCCTGGAATTAAATGCTGCCCTTTTAAAAGCTCAAAACCAATACCCTACCCAATGCTCTATATCGGAAGAAATCCTTAGTTCTTTTGAAGAAATCTTGATGAGTGCTATAAGTCAACGCTGTCGATCTGGTTTTTCTAACCGCTGGGTCGCTCAAGAAGCCTTTATTAATACACTTAATACTGAAACAGATCTTCACTCACTCATTCGTATTATTGCCAATACCCTAAAAAATGCTTACCAGCAGTACCCGCATAAACAATTTGCGCCTTTCACAAAAAAAGCTGAATTGTTCCCGATTGTCAGGCTGATTGATTCGGAGAATGCTCCCACCCCTCGGCTTAAAAAGTGAGAGACGATTAACGTTTAACAGGGCTGGTAGTGTGGAGAAGGTAGAATGTTGAATTAATTCACACTTAGCTGCGTGAAAGATTTAATAAACATGACTTTGCTTTTACAAGGAGTTGCTATGAATCGTTCAACGGGTGTCGGTCCAAGCTTTTCAAATTATAGCCAAGGCTGGAATTGGTTACTGCTCTGGGGAGTAGCCCTCGTAATCCTAGGCGTTGTTGCAATAAGCGCTGCGGCAATGACTACTCTCATCTCAGTCATCTTTCTGGGCGTCGTGATTTTTATTGCGGGTCTTGTCCTCATGATTGATACTTTTAAATCGTGGTGGACAACTTGGCCTGCTTTTTTTCTACATTTTTTTATGGCTCTGTTGTATTTATTTGTGGGAATGATGTTGATTGGTGACCCCGTCTCAAGCTCAATTTCATTAACGCTATTGCTAGGCATATTTTATTTTGCGATTGGGCTCGTTAGGATTATTTATTCCTTTTACTTGCATACTCAGCGTTTTGGTTACAATTTTTTTAGTGGTTTAATTTCGTTATTATTGGGCATTTTAATTTTAGCGAACTGGCCTGCCGGTAGTTTAATGATTATTGGACTATTTGTTGGCATTGATTTGCTATTTAGTGGTTTGTCTTACATCATGCTCGCGCTTTCTGCTAAAAAATTACTAACATAATCTTATCTCATTTCCATTCTTTAAATTAGCCCATTTTATGGGCTAATTTTTCTATTTATTTCTTTGCGCAAAAAGATTATAACATTCAACTTCACTTTATAAAGATAAAGGTAAAAGGATATGAATAAATACTTTTTTGCGACAACGCTAGGAGTTGCTGTTTTAGTTGCAAGCAATGCGAACGCTCTTGAATTGGGAGCTCCTATTCAAGTTCCCGTAACATTAAGTAAATCAGCTTTGCAAGCTGGCGCTATGTCCACGAAACCTGTAATGTTGATGAACATCAAACTTTCTCCCAAACAGTATAACAGTCTCTTTGCGGTGGCTCCGACTGTCATGCCATCTCTACAATTAGACACAGGCCTTCCTGCTTCTGCGCAATTAGGTATGAATGAAGTACCTGTATTGGATCAAGGTATGCATGGTACCTGCGTTACATTCGCAGTGACTGGCGCGCTTGATGCTTTAATCGGTAAAGGTGATTATATTAGTCAATTATGTTCTTTAGAACTAGGTAGTGAATTAAAGAAAAACAGTTACTTACCCAGTGGCTGGAATGGATCCTTTGGTTCTATCATTCTTGATCAAATTGGACGTTTTGGGATTGTCTCTAAAGCCACTCAAACTACGAAAACTTGCGCAGGTGTAGCTGAATATCCAACACGAGAACCCCGTAATGTTGGTAAACCAATGAGTTTGGAAGAGCACCGCGGTTTAAGTGAAAATTTAAATCAAAAACTTTTTGCGCGTGAACTTTTAAATGCATATCATCGTTTTAATGCATCGTTTGCTAACACCCAAGATGCTGAAGAAGCATTTTTACAAACTAAGAAAGCTCTGGTAAAAGGTAACCGCTTATCCTTTGGTACACTGCTTGTGCTTAGTCCATTTTGTAACGCCGGTGCTTGTGCAACCCATCGTTTGAAGAAAGATACGTGGGCATTAACATCTGAGATTGCGAAACCCGATCAAGTCGGTGGGCATGAGATGATCATTACAGGCTATGATGATGATGCAATTGCACTCGATCAAGAAGGTAAATCACATAAAGGCTTATTCACTTTACGAAACTCTTGGGGTAGCAATGTAGGCGATCATGGCAATTTCTACATGACCTATGATTACTTCAAAAAGTTTGTGATGGAAGTGTATGAGATAACAAAATTTAAAGACACAGAAACGCTATAACCAAAAAAAATCCTGGATGCAAATGCATCCAGGATTTTTTAAAACCTCATTAAATAAACTAACCCACTTGCTGCCAATTTCCATCTGCACCCACGCAAGCAACACCAACACTTTCATTTGCGTTCCCGTTCCTTTGCGCAGTAGTTCTATATCGACGACAATAGCTATTTCCTTCAATTGTTACTTTCTCTACAGGAATCACAGTATATTTCGTTCCGGTGCTATCATTCGTCCATTGCGAAGATTTACCTACGGGTTTGTCGAGAGCATGAGAAAGTTTAGATTTATCGATACTATCCATTGCCCGACTTAAATTGCCACCCATCTCACCTTGGGATGCCATAACGGGTGGAGGGGGACTATCAATATTATTGACCGGAGGAGTTGAATTATTGGGTTGCGCTACAGCTGTATTGATGGTTTCGGTTTGCTTAATAACTTGCGCATTGCTTCGATAGGCAGTTTGTCGTGCTGCTGGCGGATTAGACTGGGAATTAAATAAATCCCATGAACAGCCTGAAAGACTAATACTAAGCGCTAAAACGCTATATTTCAATACTCTAGATTTCATTATGAAACCTCCTTGTGGGGTCATGTCGAATGCCAAATGTTTAACAATTATCATACTTTAATTAAAATGCCACAACATCTATTATTCGGAGTAGTACTTGAGGAGAGTGGACCATGACGCAATATCAATTGCGCTATAGTAAGCAAGCCAAACACTTGCAGTTAAAATTTTCCTATCGGGGACTTGAATTAATCGTTCCCCATAAACGGAAAATTTCCGAGTGCGAAATTCAAAAATTTATTGACGATAAGAAGGTTTGGATTGAAAAACACCAAGCTAAATTTGCGCGCGATATCGCGACCCATCCGCTTCTTCCCACTAAAATTGAATTAACCAGTGTCAATCAAATCTGGACGATTAAATATTTAAAAACAACGAGCAATAAATTGTTAGTGCACGCCAATCCTATGCAAGAACTGGTATTGTTTGGTCCCATTGACAATTCGGAAGGTTGCCTTCTTGCATTACGTCATTGGTTGCGCCATGTTGCATACGTTTTGCTTGAACCTGAACTTAAACGTTTGTCTACCTTAACTGGATTAATTTATAAAAATTTAACGATTAGAAATAATATTACGCGATGGGGAAGTTGTTCCGCTCAGAAAAATATTAGCTTGTGTTGTAAACTTCTTTTTATCGAAGCTGAGCTAATGCAGCATGTTATTTTACATGAACTATGCCATACCAAATATATGCATCACGGCCGAGCGTTTCAGCAACTTCTTTTAAAATGGGATCCACATACACTCCGGCATGCTAAAGCCTTAAATGATCGGGCTAACTCCATTCCCTCTTGGGTTTTTTCACCGTAAACGCTTCAGCAATAAGCGATAGCTAAATCACTCCAACGCGTTGTATAGCACGGTGTACGTCGATCACATTTAATTTGCCATGCACGTTTAATACCTTCAGCACAAAAAAATAAAGTATTTTTTCCCATGCATTGGTTAATACTGTCCACCACTTTCATAATTTCTATGCTTTTCGCATGAGTTTGAGCGTGGCCGTCTAATACCATGTCAAACTGTTCAAAGGTATTCGGTGTTAAATCTAACAACATCATGCCTGCTTTATGGTAAGTAAAGCCCATGCGATAAATTGTCCCTAAACAAGCTTTGGCATATTTAACGATTTCTCCGGTATCTGCGGTAGGATAAGGAAAACGAAAGCGAGCATGGTTTTCATATTGAGGATCTTGGGGCCGAAAAATATTTGTATTTAAAAAAACTAAAACGCCCTGCGCAAAGCAATTTTGCTTCCGTAATTTATGTGCAGCTTTAGCAGCATAGTGACTAATGGCTTCTTCAAGATCAACGAGTGCTGTCACTTTTTTTCCAAATGATCGAGATGAGATAATTTGTTTAGGTTGCTGATACTCAACAAGCGGTAAGCATGAAGTTCCTCTTAATTCAGTTATCGTCCTTTCCAAAACAATACTAAAAGAATCGCGCAATTGTTTTGTATCACTATCACGTAATATCTTGGCGGTGGTAATGTTTAAGCTTTCTAATTTTCTTGCTAACCGATGACCCACTCCCCAAACTTCTTGCACGCTTAATTTTTCTAACACTTGATCTTGGCACATTGGGTCAGAAAAATTATACACCCCCTCGACTGTCCTTTTTTTAGCAATTAGGTTCGCAACTTTTGCTAATGTTTTCGTTTGAGCAAAACCAATCGAAGTCGGCAATCCTGTACATTTCTTTAATTGATATCGCACGTTTAATAGATAAGTGTTTAAATCAACGCTATTCATTTTATCAAAAAATAAAAAAGCTTCATCGATGGAATAAATTTCCATGGTCGTACAAAACTTTTGTAACAAAGTCATAATGCGATGCGACATGTCACCATACAATTCATAATTTGAAGAAAAAACATGCACACCGTGGCCATGGCAAAATGATTTCCATTGATGGAACGCGGCACCCATAGGGATACCTAACTTCTTCGCTTCATTGGACCGGGAAATAATACAGCCATCGTTATTGGATAAAATAACAATAGGTTGATTCTCTAAACGAGGATTAAAAGCGCGTTCGCAAGAAACATAAAAGTTATTACAATCTACTAATACAAAGAATGCCATTCCAGCCTACACCGCATGAATAACGCTAGTGACTACACCCCAAATATAAGTACTACTATCCTCAGGAATTTCCATCGGTTCATAGTCAGGATTATCGGGCATGAGAATGAATTGGCCTGAAGCTTTTTTATGCAGTCGTTTTACCGTCAGCTGACCATCTATCGCCACGATTACAATTTTGCCATGGGCAGGCGTTAAACTACGGTCCACAATGAGAATGTCATTTTCCGAAATGCCCGCATTAATCATCGAGGTTCCTGAAACCCGCACAAAAAAAGTAGCAGCAGGATGCTTAATGAGGTATTCGTTGAGGTCTAAGCTTTCTGCGACATGATCATCCGCAGGAGAGGGAAAACCCGCAGGAACTTTCGAGTCATAAAGCGGAAGTTTATAGCCTTTGTGAGAGATAAATTTTTGTACAGCAGGAATTAAACTTAAAGGGAGTCGAATAGGCTTTGTTTTCTCACCATAAGGGCCAGGCTTTCCTGCACCGGATCTTGCTCCACCATGCTTCATCAGGATTATCCTCTATATCTTGAAAGTGTACACTTTCAAGATATAGAATACTAGTAACTTTGCTTCCACAAACATGCAGCGGGCAGTCAGCTTCTTCAGAGAGGAAAAATAAGGACGCCATTCACGCATGATGCAAATTATCTGCTCAGAATGAAAACCTTGGCATCTGGATAAAAAGCATATTCAGTTTTATAAATTATTTTTCTTTCGCACATATAATGTTCTCACTAAAGACGCGACCACCTCCCCCGCATCATTGGTCAGATCGATAGGACGATCAAAAATGTATTTCTCGTTGGTATCAGCATGATACTTAATTAATTGCAATTCTTCTTCGGTCACTCTAAATTGTGCGGACAACGTACCGCGCGCAACTTTTTTATATTCAATACTGGCAGCTTTATCCCAAACAATATAATCACTTCCTAAATATTTCATGACCATCAGCATGAAAAAAGGGTCAGTCATTGCATACATTGATCCGCCAAAATGCGTTCCAACATAATTTTTGTTGTACCATCGTAATTTCATTCTTACTTCAATAAAACGGAAATCAGGTGCGATGTGTTTAATCTTTATTCCGGCACCCAGAAACGGTGGCCAAAGATTAATACCCCACTTCAACACACCAGGAGACAATCGATCAAGCAGACGTTTTTTTTCATCAGACATTTTTATGAAGCCCAATTAAAATCCAAAGAGACAACTAATGACCATCGCTTTGGATTGGTTATTAGTAATAGTTATGATTCCACTGTTATCGGCGAATGAACCCTCAAAACGAGGTTGTGTTTTTAAATAAATAGGCAAACTACTCAATCCCCTTGCGCCCTGATAAGGCCACGTAATAATCCCTCCAGTCATCGTATTATTTAAAAAACAAAAAATTAAACCGTGTTGACCAATCGTATATGCAGCTTGTATTGTCGCTTTCGGATTAAGAGTGAAGTTTTGAAAAGGAACAATAAACTGACGCGTAGGACTTGCATTGAGGATCCCTATTCCTAAAAGGCAACTACACAAAGTAAGTATGCAAGTTAAGCGCATCCAACCTCCTTGTAACCCAACACTTACGGTCTAACCTGCCCCTGACCGCGCACTTGATATTTAAACGTGGTAAGTTGCTCAACGCCAATGGGACCGCGCGCATGAAGCTTACCCGTCGCAATGCCCATTTCAGCACCCATGCCAAATTCGCCACCATCAGCAAATTGAGTCGATGTATTATGCATGACAATGGCGCTATCAACTTGCTCTAAAAAAGTAGTTGCACTTTGTTCGTCTGTGGTGATGATTGCATCGGTATGATGAGTACCATGCAAAGCAATGTGTTGAACTGCACCAACTAAATCAGGCACGGTCTTAACCGCAATCACCGCATCTAAAAATTCTGTATCAAAGTCTGCCTCAAAAGCTGGTTGAATGCGAGCATCTGCAGTAACTGCTTGCAAATCACCACGCACGGTGCAACCCGCATCAATCAGCGCCGTGACAATAGGCACTAAATGCGTTGATAAAATAGATTGATCAATTAGCAAAACTTCCGTGGCACCGCAGATTCCAGTCCGGCGCATTTTTGCGTTTACAACAATGCTAATAGCCGTCGTAAGATCGGCATGGCGATGAATATAAGTATGGCAAATGCCTGCTAAATGCTTAAAAAGAGGAATGCGACTATGTTGAACAATGTGTTTAATGAGCTGTTGGCCACCCCGCGGTATGATGACATCGACATATTCATCTAATTGCAAGAGCGCATAAATCGCTTCGCGATCAACAGTTGGAATGAGCTGTACACAGGTTTCTGGAAAACCCGCTGCAGTTAAACCTTGTGTGATAGATGTCATTAAAGCGCAAGAGGTGTGGAAACTATCACTACCGCCCCGAAGTATAATTGCATTACCCGATTTAATAGCTAAGGCGGAAGCATCGGCAGTTACATTGGGACGTGATTCATAAATCACGCCAAGAACCCCAAGAGGAACACTCTTTTTAATAATTTCTAACCCATTAGGTCGAATAATTTTTGTTAAAATTTTTCCAACTGGATCTGTAAGCTCAGCCACTGCTTCTAAACCATTTGCCATAGCAGCAATGCGCTCAGCATTTAAAAGTAAACGGTCCATGAGAGCAGTAGAAAGATTATTTTGTTTTGCTGCTAATAAATCTTTGGTATTCGCTTGCAAAATTAAGGCTGCATGCCTACGAATGTTTTTAGCAATATGGTGCAGCGCTAAATTTTTTTGGTCGTTTGACGCTTGGGCGAGCGTAGTGGCTGCTTGGCGCGCAGCAACGGCAATCGCTAAGACTGTATCTTTAAGGTCCTGATCTTGCAAAAACTTAATCTCCACTTATAACAACACTAAATCATTTCTATGAATTATTTCTTGCGACCCTTTATAACCGAGAACTTTTTCAATGGATTCGCTATTATGACCGATTAATCTTGTAGCTTCATAACTGTTATAATTAATTAATCCACGCGCCAAAGCTTCAGCTTGAGGACTTATAACTTCCACAGCATCCCCTTTGTGAAATTCACCTTCAACTAAAACAATGCCCGCTGCAAGTAGACTTTTACCTTGTCTTAAAGCCAAAACGGCGCCGTGATCAATCTTAATTCTCCCCTTGGGCTTCAAATGGTTTTTTAACCAGTTTTTTCGCGCACTTAAAGGATTCGAGTCAGGAATAAACCAAGTTTTTTTATCTTGCAGATCGATATTTTGCAAGGGATGAAAAGCTTTACCATTCGAAATCACCATTTTACATCCACAAGCCATGGAAATTTTCGCGGCAAGTAATTTGGTAATCATCCCCCCTGACCCTACTTCCGTGATTGAATCACCCGCCAGCTTAATAATATCTGGTGTCAATTGCTGAACGACGGGAATAAGTTGCGCTGCAGGATGAAGTTTAGGATCTGCATTGTAAAACCCATCAATGTCTGAAAGCAGCACCAACGTATCAGCCCCAACCATTTGCGCCACCCGCGCCGCCAAGCGGTCATTATCCCCATACCGAATCTCAGCTGTGGCCACCGTATCATTTTCATTAATGATAGGAATGACATTTAAAGAGAGTAATTTTTCTAAGGTATTTTTAGCATTTAAATAACGCCTACGATTTTCGCTGTCATCAAGCGTTAATAAGATTTGCGCAACTTTAAGTTGATGCTGCGCAAGAATTTCTTGGTAAACTTGTGCGAGTTGAATTTGGCCAACGGCAGCCGCAGCTTGTTTTTCCTCAAGTGTTAAGGATGTATTGCTCAGCTTTAATTGATGCCGACCAATTGCAATCGAGCCAGAAGAGACAATAGCGATTTGTTGCCCGCGTTGCACGCAAGTCACTACATCAGCAATCAATGCTTCTAACCATGGATAATTGATAGCACCCGTTATTTGATTCACGAGTAAGGCTGAGCCAATTTTAATGACTAACCTTTTGGCTTGCGCAATTGTATTTTTCAAAAACATTCCAACGTTAATTTATAATTATTATTCTAAGATATTCATTGAGTTGAACGAATCCGCTCAACTCAATGTAAGAACACTAGCGATTAACTGCCACCCAAGCGCCTTCTACGTAATTACCATAAGGATCCCAATGGCAAGGAACCCAAACAATGATGCTGCAATCACTTCCCCGGTAATAGCCATTACAGTCAGGACCGTAATAGCTTACAGGTCGATAACTTGCATAAGCGTTCATTGTTGCTGTTGTAAATCCTACAACTAAAATTAATTTAATTAAAAATGACCACTTACTATCCTTTTTTCCCATAACCTGACTCCTCATGTGTCCTCAAAGTTATTTTAACACGGGAAAAAAGGTAATTAAGCCTCCACATCAATTTTAAATTTTAAGTCTTTAATTATATTAAGGATTAATGAATGAAAAAGTTGAGGTATCTTGGGGCCGGCTGTGTGAATTATCAGGTGGTGGTGTGCCGTACAGATGATACTTACCTAAAACTAAAACATCTTGTTTAGTAGCACTAGCCGAAGCATTATCCTTTTTTTGCTGGACTGAAGGTTGTAATTCAGGTGCGAAGCGTAAGTCTTTAGCTATTTTAGCAGTCGTCCCTAACGTATGAGATTGGTGTTCCGGCCTTTCTTCACGGTCGGGTGTTTTCGGGTTTTTTTTTTGATTAATTGCTTTTATTGCAGTTTTAAAACTTGCCCAAGGAAAGCCGATCAATATTGCAATAGCTGCTGAGAATACCAACACCCCCAAAAGAATCCCCGCTGTAAAAATATCGGCGAGAGCTTTACCCGCATTGAAAGCGATGGCTTCTTTGGATGTCCCTTGACCCAATTTGGATCGAACATGGTCAAGGCCCAACTTATAAACTAAATGGATATAAAGCGGTGGAAATATTGCCCAATTGGCAACTTCTTTCATTTCCGAGATAAACCCTCTTTGTAATAACTTTGAATCATTCTCAGGGTACGCTGCAATAATAGTAGACTTACGACCAGCAAGGTAATGAGCATGCGATTCCAATAGCGAATAATGATCGTCCTTATTACCAATTTGATAAATCAAAGAACCTTCCGAAAATTGTTTGCCCAGTAAAAAAACTGGATCATTCATTTGAACATAAACATGTACCGGAGCTGGTTTATCTTTTGCTTTAAGTTCAACAATTTTCTTTAAGCGCGCGAGCGTATGCGGGGTTAAAGGTGCTGGATTTAAACAATTTGCTTCCTTAACATATTTTGGATAAAGCGCGGCAACGATCATGGCTAAGGTGCCACCTTTACTATGCCCGCTCACAATCGTATCGGGATGTTTTTCCAACCATGCCTGGACATTCTTTAAATCATGTCCCTCACCAATAGACTTCATCGGTGTAAAATTATGCAACCAGTTTAAACTTGCCCCTTGGCCTCCTGGATACTGGGTACCCATGAGTAATAAATAAGGCGAATAACCACCTTTTAAAGGCGCTAGTCCGTAAGCATACAACCGATATTCATCAGTCATGAGATATGAAATCAAGCCGGCTTGAGGTGAAATGTCTAAACGGTTAAATTTAAACCCAACATAATCCCATTTTCCATTTTCCGCTTTTTTAGGAAGGTATACTTCTTCACCTTCTTCCGGATCCATGTAGGGATAGGCGGCTAAAAGATTTTTGATAAAAATTTCTAGACGTGCTGAAGCTTCGGGATCAATCACATCATTGGACAGGTGCTCATAGGATCGCCAAAAAATTTGCTCCATTTCGACGCGTAAGGCTTTTAATAATTTTGGATTTTTTGTGATAAATAATGCTTTAAACGCAGTCCAATTCAGTAAACCGGTTTCATAGATGGAAGTCCCATACGTTAAATGACGTAGGGCATTCCTTGCCATAATGTGATAGTACTGAAAATCATTTTTTGCCGATTTAAGATTTTCCATCGCCTCTCCCCGACCTACGAGGCAAGGGAAGTTTATATTGGTATAGAGATAGGTCTTATCAGCAGGTCTAATTTCAGCCAGTGGGTCCTGGGGCAGCATAAGGTCTAACCATTATTATAATAATAAGTCTCATTATACTAACTGAAATTTAATAATCAATCAGGGTTTAGAGTGCAGCATTGATTGGTTATAAAATTCATGTGCCCGCTCAATTTGCTTTAAGCTAACATTGAAATGTTGTAATGCCTTCAAGTCAGCTTGTGAAGCCATTTTTTTGTTTTCTCTAAAAAATGAATAAAACCCCGACTCCTTTTTAATTTTAACCATTGTCTCAGAAGGGAATAATTGATCGATGAGATTTTTTATGGATTTAAAAGTATCCTTAAGTGAATCCGAGAGCTTAGATCTAGCATCGGTATAGTTACAAATCGATTTATCGATTTTTAGATTTTTCAGTTCATCGATCATCCTTTCAATAGAAAGTGAAGGTAAATCACTTGTACTTTTTAAATCATTTTTTAGTGAATCTAATACTTGAATCAATAAATTAATTTTGAATTCAAATAAATTCTTCATTTCTTCCAAATAACGATTATTACTGCGCTTTTCTAAGAGTGTAGTTAAAATAAATGATGTCTTATCGATTCGACATTCTACCGTTGTGGAATGCGTAGAACTAGCTAGGGGTCTACTCACTTTTTCAGCGTAAATTTTGTAATGTTCTAAGTAACGCACATAATCTGTAGCACAAAGTACAACGTTTAATAAAGGATCACAAATATAAACGTCTGGACCCCATGTTAATGGATTCTTCGGATCGGTCTGCGGATTTCTGCCAATGACAATGAGGTTATGTATACCTCGATCCATTTCAAAAAATTCAATGTTAACCTTTTTACTTTTTCCCGTTTCGATTGCACTAAAAAGATAATCCGCTGCCCGATTGGCATAAGCTATGTCACTCATTTCTGCTTGCTTTACTAGGTTGGTCGATCCCATGAATTCATAGATTAAATCATCAGGATCAACACGATAGAGGTCGTTTAATGATGAGAGTAGGGATAGGCTTTCACCTGGTTCGCTATATTTTTCTTGTTGAGCTAGGGTTTGATTCAGCGTAGAGTTTGTATATTTTTTAGCCGATTGTGCGAGCGTAAAATTAGTGGAGTCAATCCGCAGGACCTGAGTAGATTTCATCTTATCGCCTCTGTTCTAGTTATTTTTTGCGCATTGTAGCAAACTTTATACAGGAGAGGTAATTTTTTATATGATTAATCTATATTAGGTAAAATCTAACTGGATCGATAGAGTGCAGCAACTGGGGCAAACGAGCGCCGGTGGATGCGACTTGGACCATGCTGACGAAGTGAAGTTAAATGTTGTTCGGTTCCATATCCTTTGTGTTGGGCAAATCCATAGTGGGGATAACGTTTATCCAACATCGTCATTAAACGATCCCGTAAAACTTTGGCGATAATAGATGCGGCACTAATAGCAGGTTCCAATTGATCTCCTTTGATAATCGACTTGGCAGCGCAAGGAAAAGCAGGGCATAAGTTGCCATCAATGAGTGCAAGGGTAGGTGGTATATGTAGTTGACGAACAGCGCGTTGCATCGCAAGAAAAGTCGCTTGCAGAATATTTACGGTATCAATTTCATTGACCGTACCGCGCGCTACACTCCAAGCAAGACAATGTTTTCTAATTTCGTCAAATAACCGTAAACGTTCTTTTTCTGACAATAATTTTGAATCCGCTAAACCGCGTATTCTTTTTTTTGGATTAAGTATAACCGCAGCTGCAATAACTGGGCCTGCTAAGGGCCCACGTCCTGCTTCATCAACGCCTGCAACAAATTCTTCCTCAAGTGCCAATTGCATCAGATTCCTTAGCAAGTACGGGAGCAACTCTTGGCGGAAGCGTTAACACATCGTCAGTCAAAGCGCTTTCCAACACCTCACGAATAACGAAACGGGGACGTTTGCGAACTTCTTGATAAATCCGCCCTACATATTCACCCACGATCCCTAATCCAAAAAGCACGATGCCTAACAGAAAAAAGAGGATAGCAAACAGTGTGAACACTCCTTCAACTTCCGGTCCTAAGAACATACGGCGAAGAAAAAGAAAAATTACAAATGCAAAACTACACATCGAAATTAAAACACCGATCATCGTAAACACTTGTAGCGGAAAAACTGAAAAGCCCGTAACAAGATCAAAGTTGTAACGAATGAGTTGATAAAAGCCATAACTAGAGGTGCCCGCACTTCGCTCCGCATGCAGTACCGGAACTTCAGTGGGGTTGGCCGCATAAGTTAACGCTAAAGCAGGGATAAAGGTAGTGCTTTCACAACTTGCGGCCATTAAATCCACAATGTTGCGTCGATATGCACGCAGCATACAACCCTCATCTCGCATTTTCAATTTTGGCATCATCCATGCACGAATTTGATTATGCCAATGAGAGAATTTTTTACGCCATAAAGAATCTTGACGATTTTGCCTGTAAGTATTAACAACATCATGGCCAGCTTGCATAGCAGAAACAAGCTTGCCAATTTCTTCTGGAGGATTTTGTAAATCTGCATCCATCGTGATTATAATTTCACCACGAACTCGCTCAAAACCTGCCATGATAGCCATGTGCTGACCAAAGTTGCCATTGAATTCAATCACGCGAATGTGGTGGGGTCGTCGTTGATGAAAGTTTTGCAATAGCGAAGATGAATGATCGGTGCTGCCATCATTAGTAAAAATAATTTCGTAGGGTAATTCAAGTCGATCGAGTGAGGTGGTCAAACGTGTGTATAATTCTTCAAGAACTTCTTGTTCATTATGAACGGGAATAACTATGCTAAGATACGGTTGCATGTCAAATGGCCTTAATTCTACCAACCTACGACGCGAGCTCGGTCCATCAATAAATAAATTGGGAATCATTATAAGTTGAGAAGATCAAAATGGATAGAAAAACCATTCGCAAAATTTTTTTAAAATTTGAACAAATTAATCCGCAACCAACGACTGAACTTAACTATCATAGCCATTTTGAATTGTTAATTGCTGTCATTTTATCTGCGCAAGCTACGGACAAGTCAGTCAATAAAGCAACTGCACTTTTATTTCCAATCGCTCATACCCCGGAAAAAATCTTAGACCTTGGGGAAGAAAGACTTCGACAGTTCATTAAAACAATCGGCTTGTACACCACCAAAGCTAAAAATGTAATCGCAACCTGTAAAATTTTAATTCAAAATTTTCATGGCCAAGTGCCTACAACTCGAGAAGAACTTGAAACGCTGCCGGGAGTTGGTAGAAAAACAGCCAACGTTATTTTAAATACGTGTTTTCATCAACCAACCATTGCAGTCGATACGCATATTTTCAGAGTTGCAAATCGAACTGGCTTAGCTAAGGGCAAAACACCGTTAGCGGTTGAAAAGCAATTAATGAAAAATATACCTGATGAATTCAAACCAAACGCGCATCATTGGTTGATTCTTCATGGACGCTATGTTTGTGTTGCAAGAAAGCCCCATTGTCCAGAATGTGTTATTCGTGTCTGGTGTGAGTATCCGTATAAAACAACATTAGCAGAAGAAAAAAATGCATTGAAATAATCAGTGGGCAGAAATCGCCCACTGATCGTTTTATTTAAAAGAAGTAATCAAAGGAAAGAACAATCGCATTATCCCCCTGCCCTGAAGTAGAGCAAACTGCTGAAGTGCAAGTAACGGGAGGGATCGCTGCGGCAACAGGGCCATTCCCGGTATCACTCGCTGCATAATTTTGATCATGACGAATTTCAATACTTTGCAAAGTGTTCCGCCAAAGGGAAGTATTAAACGCCATAGAATAACGAGATAAGGGCACTCCTAATGCAAGCGCTTCATAAGAATGTCCATAGCCAATACCGATAGAGCTTGGACGATCTTGTAAAATAAAGAAAGAATAAGCCAACTCGAGGTCAAATGCAGAAGGCTTTGCGCCCTGACCATTATAAGACATATCGTTAGGACTAAAACTTTTTGCAGCACCTATCCATTCACCAATTAAATCCACGTGGGTACCGAGATTAAATATGCCTCGCAAATTGTACGCAGGCACTCGATGTGAAATTTGCTCAGCAAAGGCAAATCCTGTTCCTAATTGCATACCCCCAGAATCTGCAATGTTGCTAATTAAACCACCACCAACATTTCCACTTACTACTGCTGATTTAAACCGATAACCAAAATTGAGGCCGCCATTATTAATTCGGCTTGCAGAGCCTGCATAACTATCACCGCGGAAAATATAAGCTGCGCCGTAAAAAGCATTATCCCCATCGCCCCAATAACCTAATTGAATGGCACGTGCTTTGGTGCGTCCAATTAATTTAGGTAAAGTATCACTCAACATGACGGTGGAGAAAGTACCAAATGGGACATAAAATTGTCCAAAGGAACCATACCAAGGCGTAACGGTGAAGTCCCCAATCGTTACAAATGCTTTATTAACATAAACCCGAGAGTTAGCGAACCGATAAAAATGAGTTTCTGGCAAACCATTGTCATAAGAAAACTCAACAAAACCCAGCAACCATCTGCTTGGTCCGATGAAAAATAAGTCGAAACTTACATTAGTCACATCAATATCAGAACGGTGCGGCGCAGCACTAGGATCAATTGCACCAGCTTGTACCTCTACTACACCACTTAAGAGTAAATGAGAATGGAAAGGTTCACTAAAAATCTCCCCACCCATTGCCATGAGTTGTTTATAGATTGATTGTCGAATACTTAATAATTGCACATCAGTATTAACACTGGGACTATTAACAATAAGATTGGAACCAGAAAATTGTAGAGGTACCCCCACATAAGGTCCGGTCGATACAAAAGCTTGGCCCGGAACGTCTAAATCAAAGGGCAAATACTGAGCTTCTTCAGTAATAAGTTTATACAAATCCTTTTGCGATAAATGAGCTGGCTTATCTCCGGGAACTGGCACGTTCGTATTGGGGACCGACTCGCCTATGCCTGCAGAAGTGGTACCACTCGTATTTTCAGTTGAAGGTATTGAAGCTTTTGCTGAACGAGATTGCTTTGCTTGGTTAACTTGGTTTTGCGCAAGTTGTATACGTGCATGGCGATAGGTTAATCGGGGTTGCGGTGTAGCTAATTGACTTTTAATCGCATTTAACTGTTTTTTTAAAACTTCAAGTTCATCTCTTAACGATTTGGGTTCGACTTGGGTCGAAGCAATCTTTTCTTGCGGTGAGGGTAGAACTTCATTAGCCCATAGCGACGATAGCAAGCTCATTGCAAATAAAGCGGTAAAACAACACTTCAGTTGAATTTTCATGGGAGCATTTTCCTTGCATTTTTTTTAATTTTTTTTTTACTGAAATGCTTCAGCAAGAAAAGAGGGAAAAAAAGAGAAAAACAAATTAGCAAAATTGCCAAGGCAACTCAAGTTAAATTAATGCACGTTTTAATACGGTTGAGCATCCCAATGCCTAAATAAACACATTAATTATTGGCAGATCCGATTGATCTTGAGTAAACTTTCTGTTCACTCATTCTAAATGAATTATCTCCCATGAATAATTGGCTTTTACGAACCAAACCGAGCCTGCTCGCTCTGCTATTAGGCATAGCGTTGACCTTCGCTTTTGCGCCTTACGGCATTTATCCGTTGGCATTTATTTCACCTGCTTGCTTACTCGCATTGTTATTAAAAACGAATGCACGCGGCGGCTTTAAATTAGGTTTTTGGTTCGGCGCAGGTTTTTATGGTGTCGGTGTCTACTGGGTCTATATCAGTATGCATGATGTGGGCGGATTGCCTCCGCCCTTAGCTATTTTTATTACCGCACTTTTTATTGCTTTTTTGAGTCTTTATCCTGCAACCGTTGGATATTTACTCAATCGATTTTTTCCGCATCGTAATGCGACTAAAATTCTCTGCGCTTTTCCCGCGCTTTGGATTTTAAGTGAATGGATTCGAAGTTGGCTTTTTACGGGTTTTCCTTGGCTTTTTTTAGGGTACAGCCAAACTAACTCACCCCTGAAAGGCTTTGCACCGCTTTTCAGCGTTTATGGCGTCTCTTTAGTGGCTTTACTTGCAAGTGGTCTCATTGTTAATGCCATTATTCAGCTCAACAAAAAAGACTATAAAAGCGTTTATTTTAATTTATTGAGTTTCACAGGATTATGGATCCTAGGCGCTGCACTTTGCTTTATACCTTGGACAAAACCAATGGGTTCCCCGATTTCTATGAGTTTAGTGCAGGGTGCTATTCCACAAAAAATTAAATGGTCACCTCAACACATTCAACTTTCATTCGATCGTTATCAAAACTTAAGTGAACCGTTATGGGGAAAAAATAAACTCATCATTTGGCCAGAAGGCGCCATTCCTATGGCCTTACAAGATGTTGGCGCTTTCGTGGAAGAAATGGACAAGCTAGCAAAACGCAATCAAGCGCACCTCATTTTTGGAATTCCGATAGAAGCACGTGGCAATAAATATTTTAATGCCATCGTGTCCGTCGGCGCTGATAAAAAAGTTTATTTAAAGCGACATCTTGTACCTTTTGGTGAATATGTCCCACTCACCAACGTGTTTACCGGCTTACTTAATATCCTACAAATCCCTATGTCAGATGTTACGCCAGGCGGAGATGATCAACCTGCCTTCACGATACAGGGTGTGAAAATTTTACCCTCAATTTGCTATGAAATCGCGTTCCCAGAATTAATGCTGACCCGAGATCGAGAGATCGGATTTTTAATGACGCTCACCAATGATGCGTGGTTTGGTAAATCGGCGGCGCAAGCCCAACATTTACAAATGGCTGCCATGCGCGCCGTTGAATTGCGACGTCCTGTCACGGTCATCAGTAATGATGGTTTAACCGCCATTATCGGCCCGGATGGTAATTTGCAATCTCAAGCGCCACCCCATCAAACTTATGTATTAGAAGGAAGTGTGCAACCTACTTTCGGTTTAACCCCCTGGATGTATAATGGCATGGATCCTCTTTTAGTCATCTTGCTTGGCTTACTCGTTATTGCGTTACGTAGTGAGCGTGCCGCGTGTAGAAAAGCAGCCTTGGAACTTTCTTTTGCAAGACATGGACAATTATTGAAAGACTTCGAAGAAGAAAAAATCAACTCATAATAATATAGCGAGCACATAATGGAAGAGCAGTATCAACCGCAAAACGTTGAAATGAATACGCAGCGCTTCTGGCAAGAAACCAATGCTTTCTTAGCCGTCGAAGATTTTAATAAAGAAAAATTCTATTGTTTAAGTATGATGCCCTACCCTAGCGGTAGCCTTCATATGGGACATGTTCGTAACTATACAATTGGTGACGTGATCTCTCGCTACCAATACATGTTAGGAAAAAATGTATTGCAACCGATGAGTTGGGACGCATTTGGTTTACCCGCTGAAAATGCAGCCATTGCCAATAAAATCGCCCCTGCAGTTTGGACAAAAAAAAACATCGCGCATATCCGACAACAAATGAACCGGATGGGTTTCGCTTATGATTGGACACGTGAATTTGCAACGTGTGACCCAAGTTACTATCGATGGGAGCAGTGGTTCTTTTTACAGCTTTATAAGAAGGGATTGATTTATCGTAAAAATGCAGAAGTCAATTGGGACCCCGTAGACGAAACTGTTCTCGCAAATGAACAAGTCGTGAATGGCCGAGGTTGGCGGTCCGGAGCACTAGTTGAACGTCGTCAAATTCCACAATGGTTTTTAAAAATAACCGATTATGCTGAAGAGTTGTTGCGTGATATTGATCAACTCCCCCACTGGCCCCAACAAGTCAAAACCATGCAACGCAACTGGATAGGTCGCTCGGAAGGCATCGAAATTCAATTTGAAGTAGAAGATCAGGATCCCTTGACGGTTTATACTACACGTCCCGATACTTTATATGGCGTAACGTTTATTGCAGTAGCAGCACAACATCCACTCAGTAAAAAAATGGTCTCGCGTAATCCGCAGTTGGCTCAATTTGTAGAAGAATGTCGTAACATTAAAGTCGCAGAAGCTGACATGGCAACGATGGAAAAACGTGGCATCCCTTTAAACCTAAACGCAATTCATCCCCTAACAGGTCTTCCGATTCCTATTTGGGTCGCAAATTTTGTCCTACAAGAATATGGCTCAGGCGCTTTGATGGGCGTCCCCGCACATGACGAACGGGATTTTGAATTAGCTAAAAAATATCAAATTGAAATTAAACCCGTCATCCTCCCGCCTAATAGGGAATGGGATTTTAATCAAGCAGCTTATGGTGATGAAGGAATTTTAATTGATTCTGATGAATTCACTGGCATGGAATCCAAATCTGCTAAAGACGCTATTAATCATAAACTCACTGAAGAAAAAAAAGGGATTTGCAAAGTTCATTATCGCTTAAGAGATTGGAGTATTGCACGTCAACGTTATTGGGGTGCGCCCATTCCTATTATTTACTGTCAAAAATGTGGTGCGCAAGGCGTTCCCGAAAAAGACTTACCTGTTGTGTTACCTGAGGATGTAAAATTTGATGGCGTGAAATCACCCCTTAAAACATCACGACAATTTATTGATACAACCTGCCCCCACTGTGGCGGTCCTGCTGAACGTGAAACTGACACATTTGATACCTTTGTGGAGTCTTCTTGGTATTACGCGCGATTAACTTGTAAAAAACAAAATAAAGCTATGCTAGATGCACGGGCCAATTATTGGCTGCCTGTCGATCAATATGTCGGCGGGATTGAACATGCTGTTTTACATTTACTTTATGCACGCTTCTTTCACAAGCTGATGCGTGATGAAGGCTTGATTCATAGCGATGAACCCTTTACGCGATTACTTTCGCAAGGGATGGTGCTAAACCAAGGCCAGAAGATGTCGAAATCAAAAGGCAACACAGTTGATCCCCAAGCCTTAATTGATCAATATGGTGCAGACACTGTGCGTCTTTTCATTATGTTTGCCGCACCCCCTGAACAGAGTTTAGAATGGTCAGATAGTGGTGTAGAAGGTGCGCATCGTTTTTTAAAACGCTTGTGGAGTTACGCTTACGAGCATCGTGAACTAGTTCAAAAGCAAAATATGCTTCCTGAATCAAACGCCTTCGGTTCAACCCATTGGGAAAATGCAGATCCCATGCAAGTTGATTTATTTCGCCAAATTTATGTTGTCCTCGATCAAGCAAAATACGATTTTGAACGTCAGCAATTTAATACCGTTGTTTCGGGTTGCATGAAAATTTTCAATTTACTTAACAAAATTGAATCCACTCACAATCCGCAAAAGATTGATATTCGTGAGATTGTTATTCAAAAAGGATTAAGTATTTTGTTGCGCTTACTTGCGCCTATTACACCCCACCTTACGCATCAACTGTGGGTGGAATTAAACTATGGCAACACTATTTTAGATGCACCATGGCCGCGATCAAGTCCAATTGTATTTAAGGTTGAAACCATTGAATTAGTTGTACAGATTAATGGAAAATTACGTAGTCGCATTCGAGTTGCGCACGATGCTGCTACAGATGTTATTGAAGAAGCTGTCAAAACTGATCCCAAAGTCAGTCAATTGATCGAGGGAAAAGACATCAAGAAAATTATTATTGTCCCCGGGAAGTTAGTGAACATTGTAACGGCGCAATAATTTTTAAGAATTGTTGCATAAACTAAGTCGGGTCGCGCTACATAACAACCCTGAATAGCTTGCGTAACAATTCCTGCTTTTAAGTAAATAAAAAAACACAGCTTCCGAGTTGAATCATCATTAAGGCTTGCCATGAAACTTTTTTCTGTGATAGGGATTGTGTTCTTTACGCTGATGCTTTCAGCGTGCGGATTTCATTTGCAAGGACAGATGCAATTAGCGAAGCCTTTAAAGCGAATGTATTTACAATCTTCAGATCCGTATGGTTATTTAGCACGGAGCTTACAATCCTATTTGAAAATGTCCAAAGTACAACTCGTTGCTTCCCCGCAAGAGGCTGAGACGATCTTAGTGATTATGCAAGATCAAACGACTGAAGATTTATTAAGCGTGAGCAGCACTCAGCAAACCCGTCAATATCACTTAAAAACTACAGTCATTTTTCAAATTACCGATTCTGCCGGCAAAGTTATTTTACCTGCACAAATGTTACAAGAAGCACGCGTTATTACGATTCAGTCCAATCAAATTTTAGGAACAAGTAATGAAGCTAATTTATATTATCAACAAATGCGTCGTTCACTTGCTTATGGCATTATGAATCGTATCTCCTCTCAACAGGTAACGACCATGCTTTCTAATTTTGCAGCTTCACAGCATTTGCCATGAAACTTACTTATTTTCAGTTAGAACAACACTTAGCTCAAACGCTTGCGTCAGTTTATATTGTCAGCGGCGAAGAATTTCAACTGAGACAAGAAACGTTATCCGCTATTCGAAAAGCTGCTAAACGATGCCAGGTTACTGAGCGAGTGCGCTTAGCCCCAGCATCAACTGCAGACTGGCAAGACTTGCACGGTCATTTGTATACGCACTCCTTACTTGCCGAATCGCGTCTTATTGAATTGGATTGTCGCACGCATTTACCCACTAAATTTGCTGGGGATTTATTGCAAGAGTATGGGAAAGCTATTCCCCCAGGGCAGGTTTTGCTAATTGAACTTGATAAACTCGATGCTAAAATTGAGAAAAGCGAATGGTATAAACAATTAGAAAAAAAAGCCGTTGTTATCACTTTATGGCCCCTTACGCCGGATAAGTTACATCAGTGGATCGTCACGCGCGCGCGTAAATATAAATTAAACTTGCATGCTGAAGCCGTGCAATTACTCGCTCAATTTGCTTTTGGTAATGTTGCTGCTGCTTTGCAGACCCTTGAAAAACTTTATTTAATGCAGCTTGAAGGCGAAATTACTGCAACCCGTCTAAACGAAATCATTACCGATGAATCTCGATTTACAGTATTCCATCTAACTGACGCTCTCCTCAGTGGCGATACCAAACAAGCGCTCTACATTTTAGAGATGTTGAAAAAAGAAGGGACAGAACCGCTCATGATTGTATGGTCAATGACGCGCGAGATAAGAGTCATGCATGAACTTTTTCAAAAAGAAAAAGAAGGTCAAGCGTTTGAAAAATTATGTCAACAATATCGTATTTTTATGCAACGTAAAATAAGTGTCCGACAATTTTTAACTCGCATGTCCGCAACAACTTGTACTGACTTATTATTGGCGATTACGGAGATTGATAAAACAATTAAAGGATTGAAGCAAGGTAATATTTGGCAAGCATTGCAATTATTTTGCCTACGATTTGCAATGTAACCTACCCTGATTAGGGTATAATATAATAATGATTGCAAGCTAACTTGCATACAAAAGGCCTATGCATCAAACACATAAAGCAATCGGCATTTTAGGCGGCACTTTCGATCCTATTCATATGGGCCATTTAAGAATGGCGCTCGAATTATATGAAATGTTGGATCTGGCTAAAGTTCATATTCTCCCATGCTTCCAACCTGTCCATCGGAAACTTCCTAGCGCGAGTCCTTTACAACGTTTAAAAATGGTCCAATGTGCAGTCGTCGGCGCACCGGAGCTCTTTGCTGACGATCGAGAAATTCGCCGTCAATCGCCTTCTTACATGATTGATACATTATTTGACTTGCACGAAGAATTTGCAAATACGCCGCTTTGTTTGATTATTGGTATTGATGCTTTCTTAGGTTTTCCAAGCTGGCATCGTTATGAAGAAATATTAAAACAAGCCCACATCATCATCGCCCATCGTCCACAATATCAGCTTCCAGAAACAGGCATTGTTGCTGATTTAGTTAAGGAAAGACTCCAGCATGAAATTTCTTTTATTCACGAAAACATGGCTGGCGGCATCCTACTTCGACCTATTACGGCACTTGATATTTCAGCGACAGACATTCGCAAACAGATCGCTGTGGGGCGAAATCCTCGCTTTTTATTACCTGACCAAGTATACGATTACATACAAGAACAAGGGATTTATCACTTGAGCAAACATTAGTCAGAAAATAATGAATTGAACTAAGGATGAAGTTTACGCAAAATGTCGGGCAGAAAAGAGGAAACTTAACATATGAAATCTGAAACATTACGTGATATTGCCTTATCGGCCCTTGATGAATTAAAGGGAATTGAAGTTGTTGAAATGGATGTCCGTGATTTAACGTCTATTACTGATTATATGATCATGTGTACAGGACGTTCCACACGCCACGTTAAAGCACTCGCCGATGAAGTTGCAAGACAGGCAAAAGCCCATGATGCATCATTTGTTCGCATGGAAGGTGAGCGCACAAGTGAATGGATTTTAGTGGATTTGGGCGATGTCGTGGTTCATGTCATGTTGGCAGCAACCCGTTCATTTTATAGCTTAGAAGATTTGTGGGAACCCGTCGTCGTCATGCGAGAATCGAAAGGTTAATTGTTTCTTTTATGGCGATCCGATTATTAACCATTACTCATAAAGCGAAGCCTTGGATTCACCAAGGCTTCAATGAGTACGCCCAGCGCTTATCCGCGCCTTACAACTTAGAATTAATTGAAATACCACCTTGCAAAGCTAAAGGCGACGCTAAGGTAATGATGGAGCAGGAAAGTCATAAATTACTTGCAGCCATGCGAAGTGATCATATTATTGTAGCTCTCGATCGAACCGGGAAGGCGTTTAGTACTGAGGAGTTTGCCCAGAAGCTTGCAGCTTGGTTATCACGCGGTCAAACCATTGATTTACTGGTTGGTGGCGCAGATGGGTTACACGCATCTTGCATCAAACAGGCAGAAGTAAAATGGTCTCTTTCCCCTTTAACTTTTCCTCATCAACTGGTGCGCATTCTCATTGCTGAGCAAATTTATCGAGCCTATACGTTAACTAAAAATCATCCGTATCATCGATAGAACTTTTCATTCTGAAATTTAACTATCAAATTGGGATTTGCAAACTCTTTCAAGTCACAACCTATAAAAACAAAGCCCATAAATTAGTACTTGTTATTTGACAAGTGATAGCGATGGCAACAAGTCATTCGCAGTAAAGAATTAAAGAAACATTCAGCTCTGAAGGGACAGCAAATCGTTTAGACAATCAAGGGGAACCCGTTGAAGCAATCCCCTTTAATATCCGATCCAATTAAGGGCGGCCCATTCCAACAATCGCTAGCATCGTTTTTACTTTATCATTTTGATCTCGACACATGGATTTTAAGGCAGCACTTTCGGTTCGCATTGCTTTTAATGCAAGCGGGTCGGTATTATTTTTTTGTAGTGTTTCAAGGTTTCCCTTAGCGACTTTTAGCTTAAGTTTGATCTCAACTAATTCTGCTTCTGCACTCATAATTTTTTGGCCGAAAGCTTCCGGATCCATTTGTTGCTCTTTTAACACTGCAATAATTAAACCCGCAGCTTCATCAACACGCTGACATTGCGTGGCTGCACTGGGCGATTTATTAAGCATTGCATCACAGCGCATGGCTTCTTTCGTGGTAAACGTAGGATGGGTCATGAGGTATGAAAAAGTATATTTATCTTGGCAAGCTGATAAACAAAAAAGTGATAAAACGATTAAAACAACTCGATTAATTTTAAGCATGAGCAACCATTCCACATTGAGTTTAATTTTTATTTAAAAATTGCATAACGAACGCCACCTTCAGCAAACAAACTTAAAAATGGCAATAGAACTAAAAGTGTACCCGCAACAACCAAAAAAACAACGGTACTGATTGGTACCATCGTCGGACTTCTTTTATGTTCAGCATATTTAATGAGTGAAGTAAAAAGAAAAGCAACGCCAATTGCAAAACAAGCAACGTTAACAAAATCGGACAACAACCCTACAGGCTCCATCAAGTTTTCTGCAACGCGGCCTAGACTTAAGGAAGCTTCTTCTGCAAAAGCCTGCGCATTAATCACGCAAAAAACTAAAATAGCAATCAATATTTTTAACATAGCGGACGTCGAATATTTGGCATTTTGGGTAATTTATTATAGATTGGATAGTATGTTTGGCAACTTATGTTACCCCTTTTCATTATGAAATACCCGCTTTTTAATAATGATTTGCCTTTCAAATCGTATATCGAGTTGATCCAGGCGATGATTATAAAAAGTCGTGATGATATTCAACTGGATAGCCCAAACGGTCGAGTCATTCTAGAAGCAAATTCTCCTTTTGAAGTTAATTCAACCCATCAGTCTAAATGCGGGGTGCTCTTAGTGCATGGCTTGTTAGACTGCCCTTTTTCACTACGAGAGTTTAGCAACCACTTAAAAACACAGAATATTCCCAGCCTCGCTATTCTTCTTCCTGGTCATGGCACAAAGCCCAAAGACTTATTACAAGTGAACTATCATGATTGGCTTACGACAGTACGCTATGGCATGCAAAAAATGCGAGAGAAGGTAGATAGGGTCTTTATTGTGGGCTTTTCGACCGGTGCGGCTTTGGCGCTAGCCCATACTTTTGAAAAGGATGATGTTGCAGGTCTTATCCTGCTTGCACCCATTTTCAAACTGGCAACCCCCGTTGATCTCGTCATGCGTTGGCATCAAACTTTTCAATTAAAAAATCATATTGAATGGATTTCCCAAGTGGATGAAAGTGATTATGCCAAATATCAATCTGTTCCGCTTCATCCTGTTATCGAAGTGGTTAAGCTAGGCAGACACATTCTTCAAACCAGCCTAAAGAAAAAACTATCAACACCCATGCTCATGATTACGACAGAAGATGATGAAACGATCTCCACCCCTGAAGCGCTTGCCTTCTTTATGAAAAATGCGACACCGAACAGTGAATTATTAATGTATTCCGCTAAGAAAAAGATGGTAGCGCGAGATCCACGCATCACCCAAAGAAATAGCCATTACCCCGCACTACATATTCAACAATTTTCGCATATTTGCTTACCCTTCTCTCCGACCAATCCCCACTATGGACAGTCCGGTGATTTCGTCTATGCATCGCACCCCCACAATACGCAATTGATGTATGGCGCTTACAACCGCATTGAAACGCAGGTTTCAAATTATTTATATCAACTCAAATTACTTAAATATCGACGTCGAATTTTGACTTATAATCCTGACTTTGATTTCACGGTCGAAAGTATACTGAATTTTATTAAAAAAATTACTTAGACGAATTTTTTTTACCCCATGCTTCAATCGCCCATTGCAATAACAATAAGAAGGCACCCAGGCAAATGGCGCTATCTGCAGTATTGAAAATAGCGAAATGCCAATCACCCCAATGAAAATCTAAAAAATCTATAACGTAACCATATTGGATTCGGTCCCACGCATTGCCAATTGCGCCGCCTAAAATAAAACTTAAACCCATGCTGGTTAAACGATCTTTAACAGATATTCGCGAAAGCCACACAATAATGGCAACTGAAACTGCAAAGGCTAAGCCACCAAAAAGAATATTTTGCCATCCTGAAGCGGAATGTAAAAAACTAAAAGCGGCGCCCGTATTAAAAGCAAGTGTTAAGTTAAAAAAAGAAGTGACAGGCAAAGATTCATATAAATTTAAATTTGAGAGCATCCATAATTTAGCGTACCGATCAAGGCCCACGCATAAAATAGCGATAAATAACCATGCAAGCCCTGTGGTTGCCAATTTTTTTATGGGATGCATGACTGGTCCTTGTGTTATTGGCTCCGAGGAATTACGCAAAACGTCTTACCTCCCCATCAGTTGTAATATTAGTAACGCAACGTAAACAAATGCCAGGATACTCGGGATTATGACCCACATCTGCAACACGATGCCAACAGCGTTCACATTTAACCGCTTCAGTTGCCGTGATTTTAAAAGTAAGTCCTGGCACATCAGAAGTTGTCGCATCAACAGGTCCTGCATGCTCTGGAATTACTTTAGCGGAAGATGTTAATAAGACAAAACGTAATTCATCCCCTAACGCATCCAACTGATGTTGCAATTGAGGCGCGCAGTAAAGAATAACATCGGCTTCCAGTGATGATCCTATGGTTCCTAAGTTGCGATGTTTTTCAATTTCTTTATTCACTGCATCACGCACTTCACGAATTTTTTTCCAATAATCTTCATTCATTAAAGTGTCTTGCGGTAACGTTGGTAGGTGTTCATACCAAGTCGTTAAAAAAACGGAGGGCTCGCGGTTATTCGGTAAATAAGACCAAATTTCTTCGGCCGTAAAACTTAAAATAGGGGCCATCCACCGAACTAAAGCTTGAATAATATGATACATCGCTGTTTGAGCAGAACGGCGGCCTAAGCTATCAGTTGCCATGGTATATTGACGATCTTTGATAATATCTAAATAAAAACCACCCAAATCTGTTACACAAAATTGATGTAACTTTTGCGCGATAGCGTGAAATTGATAAGCAGTGAAAGCTTGGGTGATTTCAGTTTGAATACGGCTCGTTTGATCAAGTGCAAATCGATCCAACATCAGCATTTGATCTACGGGAACCCAATGTTGGTCTGGGTCAAACCCATGCAAATTAGAAAGTAAAAAGCGCGCAGTATTACGGATACGGCGATAAGCTTCAGACATACGATTTAAAATTTCTTTTGAAACATTAATTTCAGCACGATAATCAACGGATGCAACCCAGAGGCGCAACACATCAGCACCTAAAGTGCGAATTACTTCTTCGGGAGCGATAACATTTCCCAAAGATTTTGACATTTTTCGGCCCTGACCATCGACCACGTAACCGTGCGTTAATACGGCTTTGTAAGGCTCAACGCCATTAATCGCAAGGGAAGTTAATAAAAGCGATTGGAACCATCCACGATGTTGATCTGAGCCTTCAAGAACAAGGTCCGCAGGAAAATGGAGCTGCGGATTTTGCCGCAACACACACTCATGCGATACGCCGGAATCATACCAAACATCCAGCACATCATTTACTTTTTGATATTGCGCAGCATCGTCGCCTAATAATGTTTTTGGATCTAAGGCAAACCAAGCTTCAATTCCTTGTTCTTCAACAAGTTTGGCCACTTGTTCCATTAAATTGATCGTATCAGGATGTAGCGCATCAGTTTGTTTGTCGATGAATAAAGCGAGGGGAACGCCCCAAGCGCGTTGCCTGGAAATACACCAATCGGGACGATTATCAAGCATGCTGGTTATTCTTGTTTTACCCCAATCTGGAATCCACTGCACACGATCAACTGCAGTAAGGGCCTCAGCGCGCAAATTTTGGCGATCCATACTAATAAACCATTGCGGTGTTGCACGGAAAATAATAGGTGTCTTATGTCGCCAACAGTGTGGATAACTGTGTGTCATTTTTTCTTGATGCAATAAAGCATGATGCGTTTTGATTGCATCGATAATTTTATCATTCACCGTTAAGACATGTTGACCCGCAAAGAGCGGCGTTTCTGGAATGTAACACCCATCATTTCCCACAGGATTAATCATGGGTAATTTATATTTCTTACCAATCGTATAATCATCAACACCATGGGCGGGTGCGGTATGCACAGCGCCTGTTCCTGTTTCAACCGTAACATGATCGCCTAAGATAACGGGCACAAATTTATCATAAAATGGATGTTTTAATTTTTGACTTTCAAGCGCATCGCCTCGAAAGGTGCCAAGAACGCGATACTGTTCAATCTCATAACGTTTGACCACGGTTTCCACTAAATCGGCGGCAATAATAATTTGTTCCACACCGGCTAATTCAACCAGAGCATATTGCAACAATGGATTGAGCGCGACAGCTTCATTGGCAGGTAAGGACCATGGGGTTGTAGTCCAGATAGGAATGGAAAGGGGGCCCATACCTTTTTGAAGATTTGGAAAACGTTGCCAAAAATCGGCCGTTTCCGCTAGGGCAAAACGAACATCAATTGCGAGTGAAGTTTTTTCCTTATACTCAACTTCAGCTTCTGCTAATGCAGAGGCGCAATCCAAACACCAATGCACAGGTTTATAACCTTTCTCCACATGGCCGCGTTCAATGATTTTGGCTAGGCTACGAATAATATTAGCTTCATATCCGAAATCCATTGTGCGATAGGGATGATCCCAATCGGCAATAATCCCTAGACGTTTAAATTCACTACGCTGAATGTCAATAAATCCTGCGGCATAATCACGGCATGTCTTTCTAAATTCCGCAGGCGTCACCTTACGGCCGGGTTTACCAATTTTTTTCTCAACATTTAATTCAATGGGTAGGCCATGACAATCCCACCCCGGCACATAAGGCGCATCAAATCCTGCCAATGTTTTGGATTTAATCGTTATGTCCTTAAGAATGGTGTTAGTAGCAGTACCAAGGTGAATATGACCATTAGCATAAGGTGGACCGATATGGAGGACAAACTTTGGTCGACCCACACCCTGCCGACGAAGTTGTTCATATAATCCCATCTCTTCCCAACGTTTCAAGAAAGTAGGCTCACGTTGGGACAAATTTGCTTTCATTGGAAAGTCAGTTTGCGGCAAATTAAGGGTATTTTTATAATTATTCATAACACTCCATTCTCAAAATAAGCTTTTGCGACCACTACATCACGAGCAATTTGTTCTTTAAGTAGATCAATTGATGGATAATATTCTTCTTCGCGCAGCTTAGCACAAAATTCCACTTCAACTTCTCGACCGTAAATATCTTGATCAAAATCAAATAAGTTTACCTCGAGCAAGCAGCGGGTTCCACCCACAGTTGGCCGAATCCCAACGTTTGCCACACCCAACAAAGGATGCGCAGTTATCCCGTGCATACGAACTGCATACACCCCTTTTACTGCAGTGAGGCTACGATGAAGAAAAAGATTCGCGGTGGGAAATCCCCATGCGCGTCCCTGACCATCCCCGCGCACAACACGACCTATCATACTGTAAGGCCGTCCTAATAATCGCTGAGCCAACTTCAAATCATCAATAGCAAGCGCCTTACGCACCCGCGTACTACTCACCCGCTCATTATCTAAAAGGGTCGTTGGCATAGCTGATACTTCAAACCCTAAGGTTTCGCCCATTTGCTTTAATAAGCCAAAATCACCTTTACGCTGATAGCCAAAACGAAAATCATCACCTACAATGATCTGACGCGGCGCCAAAGCAGTGAAAAGGTCTCTAATAAATCCATCCGGGGAGCGCTTCGCAAGCAATTGATTAAACCGGAGAATAACAAGATTATCGATCCCTAACCTTTGCATTAAAATGTATTTTTCCCGCAAGCGTGTCAGCCTGGGAATAGAAAAGGGATTATGCTGAAAAAATTCAAAAGGATGCGGTTCAAAAGTCAGGACGACGCTTGGTATTTGAGAAGTTTTTGCTGTCGTTAATACTTTTTCTAGCAAGGCTTGATGACCAAGATGCACGCCATCAAAATTACCGATAGTGACAATACCACCTTTAGAGGAAGCAGGTAGCGGGTGAAATGACCGAATTAATGCTGTCGACATGCGTAACCTAATTATTTCTATGCGTTCTAAGCGGCAAAATATAGGTTAATTCTTAACTTTTTGCTAGCATGTATGAGCTAACTCAGTCGTTGGAGACAAGAATGATGACCCTGGAAAAATTACAAGCCATTATTGAAGCTGCCTTGATGGTGGCAGGCACACCTTTAAGCGTGTCTAATTTACAAAATTTATTTTCTGAAGAAGAAAGACCCGCGACGGCTGATATTAAGCAAGCTTTAGCGAATTTAGAAGCACGCCATCGTGAAAGCGGTATTATGCTGCAAGAAGTTGCAAGTGGCTTTCGTTTGCAAGCTAAAGCAGAACTTTCTCCGTGGCTCACTAAATTATGGGATGAACGCATGCCGCGTTATTCGCGGGCGTTTTTAGAGACATTAGCAATCATTGCCTATCGGCAACCCATAACCCGGGCAGAAATTGAAGACATTCGTGGTGTTACCGTTTCAAGTCACATTATTAAATCGCTATTAGAAAAAGAATGGATCCGTGTAGTTGGTTATCGAGATGTCCCTGGTAAGCCTGCCATCTTAGGCACTACGAAAAACTTTTTGGACCACTTTAACTTAACCACCTTAACAGCACTCCCCCCTCTCACCGAATTTAAAAATTTAGAAACTCAAGAAGCCCAATTACAAGTTCAATTGTCAATTGAAACAGAAACTGATCACCAAGTGAGTAACCATGAGTGAAAAAATACAAAAAATATTAGCACATGCAGGTGTCGGTTCGCGGCGTCAAGTTGAAGCTTGGATTGGCGAAGGAAGAATTACCATCAATGGTAAAGTTGCCGTCATCGGCGATCGCATGAGTTATCATGACAGCGTTTTCATGGATGGCCGCGAAGTCAAGCTGAGTAAATCACATCAACAAAAAACTCGTGTGTTACTTTACAATAAACCAGAAGGTGAGTTGTGTACGCGGCATGATCCTGAACGAAGACCTACCATTTTTGAAAACTTACCTATGATTCGCAACAGTCGATGGATTACCGTGGGGCGGTTAGATTTTAACACTTCAGGTCTTTTGCTAATTACTAATGATGGAGAACTCGCTCATAAACTCATGCATCCCAGTTCACAAATTGAACGTGAATATGCGGTGCGGATTCGTGGAGAAGTAACCCCGGCAGCGCTGAATAAGTTAGAACAAGGCCTCTATTTAGAGGATGGGTTAGCCCAATTTAAAACCATCGTGGATGCGGGTGGATCGGGAAGCAATCACTGGTATCATGTCACAGTAAGCGAAGGACGCAATCGTTTAGTCAGACGAATGTGGGAAAAATTAGATTACAGTGTGAGCCGCCTTATCCGCGTTCGATTTGGAAGTATTTTCTTGCCACCTTACTTACGCCGTGGCAAGTTCAAAGAATTAGATGAAGAAGAAATTGATGTCTTAATTAAATCACTTCAGAAAAGCCAGTAAGACGACGTTAATAAAAAAATTATAAAAAAGGATTTATTATGCCATCCGGCTCTCCCGTTATAGCCATTGAAAATATCGATTTTGATGGCGCTATTAATAAACTTTCAAAATTAAGTTTTCCAGCTTCCGACGCTGAAATGGAAACCATACAAGCGCGTGGTGTATTTTTTAATTCCAACATTAATGCCATTGCCAATGTTTTTATTCCCCATGACTACGCAGCAATTTTAAAAGTTGGTTTAAGTATTCTGGCCATGAATAATGTTAAAACCACGATGATTGCCCAGAACATGGTATTTGTTGGCGAAGACAGTTATATCCGAGAAAAAGTATATGAACTTTTAGACTATACCTTAGGTGTAGATCGCACGTTTTTAACAAAATCTGATGCGATGCATGTTGCTTATCATTGGCAAAGTCTTGAAATTTTAAACAACCTTACTGAACTTACTTGCAATGAAGCAGAAGTTGCTGTTATAGAAAGTAAATTAGCTGCGCTTGCAAAAGAGGATTATCCAGATGTTGATATCCTGCTGGAAAATCATGATCTTTCCCAAGAAACAATCAACAAGCTTGTATGGTTTTTAAATGGGTTGGCAGATAGCACGGGTAAAGAGGGCCAAGGTAAAATTACCTTGCTTGCAATGTCTAATACCGTGCTGGCAGAAGGCAAATTACCTGCGTCTTGCATTGGATTGGTCGATGATAATGTTTATGATTACCAACGAAAAACCGTTGCGGAAAATTATTGTTTCACCCAAAGCAATGCTGACGAAAATTATGACTGGATGATTGAAGTTATGCAAAATCGTTTACCTGCTTCAAAAATTTTTGCCAGCTTAAATGACTATGCAGCCACTCATAGTGATGAACAAACAACGATTTTCGAAATTAGGCATAAGGTTCTTACTAAACAAATTGAACACTTACAAGCGGAATGCGGCTTACCTAAAAAAACACCTGAATTAAAACCAAGATCTGTCGGTATTATTGGTAGTTGCGTCGAACATTTAAATGATTTTGAATCGTTAAAGGATATGTTCAATTTCATTGAGCATGAAAAAATTTTTAGTTTTTTGAAAACCCAACGATCTGCTTTTTTTCATACGGCTCATACTGAAACTTGGAAACAAGTCGCGTTGGTCTTCTTTAACCAAGCAATCCAACTTAGTAGTACGATGGAAGCAAGACAACTCGATCAACTTAAAAGTTTTGCTGAAAAAATCATCCCCATCTTTGCTGAAGATAAAAACTTTAATAATGTATGTTTGGCCTATAGACACTTACTTCAAGCTATTAAAAATCCTGATTTTAAAAACAAATGGGATGATTTAATGAATAAGTATAAAAAAGGGGGAGAATATGCTAATCGTCACTACACGGTGGTTCTCCAAAATCCACCTGAATATGAACATTCACTAGATTACTTACATTTTGTCCACGCCAATATTTTACACGCTCAATTTCAAGACCCGACGGGCGATCTTGCAGTTACTGCTAAACATACGGCTTATGCACCTATCAAAAAAAGTATTACGTCTTGTAAAACTTTAGATGAATTCAGACAAGTCATGCTTTATTTATCAAGCGATGTATTTAATTTCTTACGTCAGCATACCCTAGCCAGTGGACTCAGAAACCATGATGTTACTGCAAAACATGATTTACCCCTTACATGGCATTCACTTATTCGTGATGCCATACGTAAAGCTTCAGAATTTAATCTGAAATATAATAGTTCTGCTGATTTTATTGCTCATTTTTTAAATGAATTACCTAAAAGACAAAATCAAATATTCAGTAAAAATTAGTTAAGCGCTAACTTTAATTCATAAAGTTGCGCTAACGCTTCTCGCGGTGTTAAGGCGTCTAAATCCAATGCAAGGATAGTGCTTAAAACCGGATGGACCGTAACTGAAGACGGTTCGGGTGCGAGCACCGCCATTTCTTTTACTGATTGATTTTCGAGTGTATTTAATTTTGTTTTCGCATGAATGATAATCCGTTCAGGAAGACCCGCTAATTTAGCGACAGCTATCCCGTAACTTTGGTTAGCAGGACCCGGTTGCACTGTGTGAAAAAAAACTAATTTTTCTTCGTGTTCCGTCGCATCTAAATGAACGTTAGCAACACCTGATAATTCCTCATCAAGTGCAGTTAATTCAAAATAGTGAGTTGCAAATAAGGTTAAAGCGCCAATTTCTTTAGCCAAATAATGGGCGCATGCATAAGCAAGAGATAAACCATCAAAAGTGCTAGTGCCTCGACCAATTTCATCCATGAGGACTAAACTTGCAGGTGTTGCATGGTGCATAATTACAGCGGTTTCTGTCATCTCAACCATGAAAGTCGAACGACCACTCGCTAAATCATCACTTGCCCCGATGCGCGTAAAAATGCGATCAATACTGCCGATATGGGCAGTCTTTGCTGGAACAAAACTTCCCGTATGCGCAAGCAAAACAATCAGCGCGGTTTGCCGCATATAAGTTGATTTACCGCCCATGTTGGGTCCTGTAATAATCAACATCTGTGTACCCGTTCCCAATTCAATACTGTTCGGTACGAAAGGTTGCTTTGATATGGCTTCCACCACGGGATGACGACCTTCTTGAATGAGCAAACCGGGTTCATCGCCAAGCGTTGGACAGCACCAGTGGTTATGATCGGCAAGGCATGCAAAATTCGCTATAACATCAAGGATTGCTAACGCATTGGCTAATTTTTTTAATGGACTTAGATAATTTAAAAGTTGTTGAAGTAGAGCTTCATATAATATTTTTTCACGCGCAAGAGCCCGCTCTTTTGCACTCAAAGCTTTATCTTCAAAGACTTTTAATTCAGGGGTAATAAAACGCTCAGTGTTTTTAAGCGTTTGTCGTCTCGTGTAATTGGCGGGTAGCTCCTGACCTTGCAAACGACTCACTTCAATGTAATAACCATGAATGCGATTATATCCAACTTTGAGCGTTGACAATCCAGTACGCTTTTTTTCTTGTTCTTCTAATTGTAGTAAATAACCCCCCGCATTTTCACTCAGGGTAAGAAGTTCATCGAGCTCTTGATCGAAACCAATCGCGATGACACCCCCATCGCGAATTGTCATGGGCGGATTATTAATGATGGCTTTCGTCAGCAAGTCACAAAGGCCACTAAAATTTTGTATATCATCCCGAACGTCTAACAATAACCCTTGCGAGAAGTGCGCTAATAATGTTTGCAAGGGTGGTAAAGCTTGTAAGGTTTCCCGCAAGCCAGCTAAATCCCTCGGGCGGGCTGTTTTTAAAGCGATGCGGGTCACAATCCGCTCAACGTCTGCATAGCCTTTGAGATGTTTTTGAATTTCAATATATTGTCTGTTATGAATAAGCAAGGTTACGGCTTCTTGCCGTTTTCTAATCTCCCTTTGATCACGCAAGGGGCGATTCAACCA
The DNA here is from genome assembly GCA_013816845.1 of Gammaproteobacteria bacterium. Classification (NCBI taxonomy): domain Bacteria; kingdom Pseudomonadati; phylum Pseudomonadota; class Gammaproteobacteria; species Gammaproteobacteria bacterium. The sequence goes on along the minus strand of JACDDU010000001.1, from coordinate 290,463 downwards.
ACGTTTTAATAAACGCGAGCCCATCGCGCTGGTTGTTTGATCAAGCACATCTATTAATGTTTTCTCTTCTACGCCAGAAAAATTAGTGGTGAGTTCTAAATTTCGACGGGTCGCTGCATCTAAAATAAGCGAATCAGCTTGGTATTCAACTTGAATATTTTGAATGTGACTTAGATTACTTCGCTCTGTGATTTTTATGTATTGCAGGATCGCACCCGCTGCACTAATGCCAAGTGTAAGAGATTGGCAGCCAAACCCTGTTAAATCATGAACTTTAAATTGCTCACAAAGCAAACGATACGCAGTTGCTGCATCAAAGTCCCACGATGGAAGACGACATAGTTTATTTTCAATGTCTATGAGCGTCGTATCGAAATGGTAGGTTTCGCTTATTAAAATTTCGGCAGGATTGAAACGTTGCAATTCACTGATGAGTGCTTCGATTGTTTCAACTTCGGTCACAATAAACCGGCCACTGCTCATATCAAGTGCTGCAATCCCAAAACCAGTTTTCGCTTCGCAAAACGCCAACAAAAAATTATCTGTAGAAGCTTCCAGAAAAGCCGTATCGCTCACCGTACCTGGTGTTAAGACTCGCACTACTTCACGTGCGACAGGTCCTGCGGAAGTTTTCGGATCGCCTACTTGCTCGCAAATTGCAATGGATCGCCCGTGACGAATGAGTTTCGCAATATACCCTTCTGCCGCGTGATAAGGCACGCCAGCCATCGGAATAGGTTTACCTTGCACAGTGCCCCGTGCCGTGAGGGTAATGTCTAACAATTTAGCAGCCAGGATCGCATCGTCAAAGAAAAGTTCATAGAAATCACCCATACGATAAAAAAGCAACGTATGCGGATAGGACCCCTTAATTTTCAAATATTGTTGTATCATGGGCGTATACGTAGGGGTTGGATCAAAAGCTAATTGCGACATAACATAATTCCCTGCTTGCAAGCCAAAAAGTTATACCTTGCCTAAGGAAGAAGGTAAAGACATGGACCAAGAAAAAATATTGACTCAAATTGCTACCATTTTAACCCATGAACAATTAATGCTTGCCACTGCCGAATCCTGTACGGGCGGGGGCTTAAGCTTTAGGCTGACTAGTGTACCCGGCAGCTCGGTATGGTTCGATCGCGGCTTTGTGTGTTACAGCAATGAAGCGAAATGTGCCATGCTTGGCGTAAATCCTTTAACACTTGAAAGTTTTGGTGCAGTCAGTGAATCAACGGTACGCGAAATGGCGGAAGGGGCACTTGAGCACAGCACCGCAGACTTTAGCATTGCTATCACTGGCATCGCAGGCCCGGGCGGAGGAAGTGCAGCAAATCCTGTCGGAACAGTATGGATGGCTATTGCGCAGCGGGATTTTGCAACCCAAGTCCATTTGTTGCAATTGTCCGGAAATAGAACCGAGATTCGGGACAAAACGATTAAGATAGCATTAGAAAAATTGGTAGAGCTTTTACCGACAAAGGCTGAGAAGACCCCTACCATTTAAGCCTACTTGCTAAAGTAAGGACAATTAAAATTTACAAGTAATCGCCCTGCTTTACTGGTGTAATCATGGATTCATGTTTAGGTTAGCGAGTTTTTGTTCTTCAATTTCAGCTTTAAAATCACGATGCAGCAAGGAATCCATTGCCTCAAGTTCATTAACCAAGTGAAGTCGATAAAAATTGAATAATCGAACATAGCTGTCTTTAGACTGATTTTCTTTGCATATTAATTCAACAGCTTCAATCGCCTCATTTAATCCAAATAAAGCAGAACACCCCATTGGATAAAAATTGGAGAGATTAGCATCCCCCACTAAAAAAATGACGACGCCATTGGGGAGCGTTATTTCGGGCCTATTGACAGCTTTTAATTCATTTGCAAAAGTTAGCGCGTTAATTTGATAGTGATCAGTTTCGCCGCGATCATCAAATTCAAAAAATTCATCACTAATTCCATATCTTATTGAGGCAATTAATTTCGCCCATTGGATAATAATTTTTTTTCTTTCCGCAAGATCAGGGATGTCATAAATTTTTTTAGGAATTTCACTTGCCACAAATATTCTTAAACTTAACTTCTCTTTTTCAAATTCATACTTATAAGCATTATCATCTATAATAAATAAGTTAGGTGGTGTCGGACTTACAAAACCAATTTTTTTAAATTTTTTCGCAAGATGATGATTTTTATTTTTCTGTTGGGAAAAAAATTTGATCAAGCTTTTTGGTTCTTGAGGGATAACATTGGGCTTTAATTTTAATCGCACTGCGCAATGATAAAGTAAGGGAAAATCAATTTTTTCAAACGCAAATTTTTCTTTCACATTCGGAGGTAGACTGGTATTAATAATGTCAGTCGTCTCTGCCTTGGTACCTTCGCAATTAAATATGGCATCAAATTTTAATAAATAGGTTCTATCACCTGCGACCACCGTAAGTTCTTTTGTTTCAAAATCAATATTTCTGATTTGGCTTTCTACATGCCAATTTATCTCGACATTCGGTACTGAATTTTGAAGTTCATTGATATGTTCTAAAAGTGCAAACTGTAATTCTTTTATTGAGAAATTCTTAAATGTCTTTTTATTCGTAAAGGGGTGCAGATAGCTATAGTCTTGCCGAAATAACTTTCGTAAAAATTTTTCTCGTTTCGATAGGATCGCTTCTGGCATTATCCCGTACACTTTATGAACTAATTGTTTTTCATGATTTAAACTATATTGATCGTTTGGATCAAACAATTGTTTACAATATCCATCCCAATAATTGCTTGCGCTCGTTGGAAAATCATGAAAGTTTTGGAATTCGCGTTTATTTAAATTTATTAATTTTTGACGACGATTAAAGTTAAGAGAACGTTTCTCAATTACATTAATTTCGAATTGAAGAGAAGGGTTGGTAGAAGCATTTTGTAAAAATTTGATTATCGCTGTTAAACCCGACAACCCAGCACCAACGATAATAATATTTTTATTAGGCATAGATTGAAACTCCGCTTTAGCCAAATTTTTAAAGCGCCCGCAATCTGTATCAAATCGGCGCTGAGCTTAATGCGAGTAAATATTAATCTTTTTGATTAAAAAATGCTATTATTAATTGATTATGATAGTTTAAAATTCATTTCTTAGTAAATCTTGCCCTACCCAACACCTTTATTTTGTTAATAGAATGAGATCCGATAGAAACAGTTTGGATTCCCTCGCCAAACGCTACTGCAATTCAGGTGCATTTATGCAAATTATCAGGGATCCGGATGGAAAGGATAAGCTAAACGATAGAAAATTTTATAAAATTTTTGCCTCAGAAAGCAAAAGAAAATCCAAATATTTAATTCAACACCACTCACTGAGCAGTGTTGTAAAAATTATAAAACGCTGACCATTGTTGCGCCGAAACATTGGTTACTTCGTTCAAATTTAACATTTTCCTCATTAGCAAATAGAGGATATCCGTTAAATTTAAATAAACCTAAGCTTGCGACAGAAACATTATCGTCACTTAAATGTACGCTGCAAGAATTTGAACATAGTTCTGCTACGCTCTTTAGTTGAGGATAAGCTGTATGGCCATTGATATAAGAATGGTCAAGCCCCATAAAAGCAGCGTACCTTCCTTTACTTTCTTTTTTAATAATATTGTAAGCGTGAATATTAAATGTTTTGATCCTGGCATTCTTTTCAACTCGAGAGAAAAATTCTCCGAAGCTTAGAAGTGAGTCATAGCAATCAAGTCCAACGACCCGAATACCAGCTTTTTTTGCTGCAACAACGATATCGCCATATTTGTATTTTTTACAGTTGGTTATGCTGTCTTTATAATTCAAAAAGCTCTCTAATGTTGCAGGCAGTGCATCTTTTGTACCCTTGAAATATTCATCTAATAAAGCTTGATGAGCATCATAATAAAGAAATTCTATAAACAAAGTATCGATGCCAATTTCTTTCAATTCTTTAAGATGTTCAATAAGGAATCGTTTTGGATATTGGTGATGGTGGATTTCACCAATAAAACATCCGCGCACTTCACCCTTAAATAAAGATTTAAGTGAATCTAAGATGTTTTTATTTCGCTCATCATAATTCCTATAATTGTTATCATTTTTTGGAAGTTTTAATTTAATTGTTGACCCTTCACCTTCAGGTTCCTGATTTTTTTTATCGTATTGCTGACAAAGTTGATCAATACTTTGCAAAATTTCTTCGTCACTTTTTTTATAGGTCCAACGCAAACGATTTCCTATCCATCCATTTTTCTCAAAAGGTTTCCGAACATAGTTGCTTGGAAATTCTTCATTGGTTAAATTTAAATAATAAAAAAGTGCATCTATTTCATCGGGGTAATAATCAAAAGAAATTAGTCTCTGTGTATCGTCGAAATAAATCTTTATTTCTTTTTCTTCGAATCCTTTCGCAATTAATTTATTAATAATAGCTTGTACTTTAGCCTTTAATTCAAAATAAAGTTTTTCAGGAATAGCATCTGAATCACACCCTTTTAAATCACACTTATAAATTTGCATTGAATTTTCTCACTAAATAATTGTTTAAAAAGACCTGCACCTTTAAAAACTCATAAAAGGATTAAAAGCGTTGAATTGTGACGGGCATTCAATGGATTGGGATTGGGAATCGAGAATAATAATGGGTATGGGAATCATAGACACCTCTATAGGAATAGAGGCCAAAGCAAGCTGCGCTTTAGCCGAATTTATAAAGCGCCCGCAATCTGAAATCAAATCGGCGCTGACCATTTAATGAGAAATATTATTCTTTTTGATTAAAAAATGCAACAACAACCTCTTAATGCAGAGTTTATCCTCCTATCTTGTTGATAAAATCTCGGCCTCAACTTGCATTTAATGTTTTAATGAACCATAATTAAGTTTCATAAAAATAACTATCATTTCCAATACGCCTTTATTTCCTTCCAGGTCTCTAAGCTTATTTTGGCAATGATTTACATATAATTGTCACAAGCTTACCCAGGTCATTTCTTCATAACAATGTGAATGGCGATCCTGCGTCAGCCGTGCATTACATTAATGAGGAAACAAAAATGACTTTTGTAGAACTAAATTTAGATCCACGCATTCTTAAGGCTGTTGAAACGGGTGGCTATAAGCATCCGACGCCAGTCCAAGAACGCTGTATCCCTGAGATAATAGCGGGGAAAGATGTTGTTGCATCCGCTCAAACCGGAACAGGTAAAACCGCCGCATTCGTTTTGCCCGCTTTGCAACATTTAATGATGGGTAAAAGAACAGGTCGCAAACCGCGTATTTTGATTTTAACCCCGACCCGCGAACTCGCGAGTCAAATTACCCAAGCAACCAGTAAATACGGTAAGTTTCTCCAATTTAACATGGCGAACTTAGTCGGCGGGATGCCTTATGGGAAGCAAATTAGAGATTTATCTCGCGCTGTTGATGTTGTCGTGGCAACCCCAGGCCGTTTGCTTGATCATTTAGAAAATCGACGCCTCGATTTGTCAGGCATTGAAATGCTCATTTTAGATGAAGCAGATCGCATGTTGGATATGGGCTTTATCGATGATGTACAGCATATTGCTAAATCAACCCCTGCCAATCGCCAAACATTATTATTTAGTGCAACCATTGACAGTAAACTTTCGCGCATCGTTAAACATTTATTAAATAACCCAGTCCGCATTGATTTATCCCCAGAACAAACGGCGCCAAGTAAAATTATTCAAAAATTATATGTTGCGGATAACTTGCAGCATAAAACACGTTTATTTCAACATTTTCTTGAAAACGAAAATATTTTTAAAGCCATTATCTTTTCTGCAACAAAAGTGAATGCAGATAAAATTGCTGCAACGCTTTGCCATCGTGGTTTAAAAGCTGCTGCATTACATGGTGATTTAAATCAGAACAAACGTAACCGCACCATCGACCAACTTCGTTATGGAAAAATTCAATATTTAGTGGCAACAGATGTTGCAGCCCGGGGCTTGGATGTAGCCGATATTAGCCACGTTATTAATTATGATTTGCCCAGATTCTGCGAAGATTACGTCCATCGTATTGGTCGGACGGGGCGCGCAGGTAAATCAGGAATTGCCGTATCTTTTGCTTTACCCATGGATGTCCGTCATTTACAACGCATTGAAAAATTTACGAGTCAAAAGCTTAAACGGGAAATCTTTGAAGGCATGGAACCTAGTGCACATGCCGAAGATGCCTTACCTTTAAAAAGAAGACAGCACAAACGCCCTAGTCGTTTTGGTGCTAAAGATGGCGGAAGACCCCACGCGCATAAAGGCGGTGGTTCTTCGGCACGATTCAGTAGTAAGCGTTCGGAAGGTGGTGCTGAAAAATCTTATGGTAAACGCTCTGAAGGTAGTTCAGAAAGATCTTACGGTAAACGCTCTGAAGGTAGTTCAGAAAGATCTTACGGTAAGCGATCTGAGGGTAGTTCAGAAAGATCTTACGGTAAGCGATCTGAAGGAAGTTCAGAAAGATCTTACGGTAAACGATCTGAGGGTAGTTCAGAAAGATCATACGGTAAACGATCTGAAGGTAGCGCTCAAAAATCTTATGGCAAACGATCGGAAGGAAGTTCTGAAAGAACTTTCAGTAAAGACCGTCCCGAAAAAAGTAGTGCTGGCAAATTCACACACAAAAGTGATGCGAGCAAACCAAGTACAGGTCGATATGTAAGCAAAAGCGGCTCAGGTAAATTTGCGAATAAAAACGGCGCAAATAAAAACCCGACCAAACAAGCCTACTATTAAAAATTAAGCCTATTTTGGTCCTTGGGATGGCCTCATCCCTAAGGACCAAAATATTTTGACACCAACAACTTTATCTATTAAGGTTGACCTAGGTTAGCGTCTCCTCAGCCTGAATCACCCCCAAGCACCCTGTTAAAAAATCATTTGTTTATAAAGCCCAAAAGGACCCCTATATGGAAGAAAATAAGAAAAAAGCCCTCGCAGCAGCGTTAAGTCAAATTGAACGACAATTTGGTAAAGGGAGCGTGATGCGTTTAGGTGATAATGCAGATATTCCTGATATTGAAGAAATTTCCACCGGTTCATTGGGCCTTGATATCGCGCTCGGTATTGGCGGTCTTCCCAAAGGACGTATTGTTGAAATTTATGGCCCTGAGTCTTCTGGCAAAACCACCCTCACCTTACAAGTCATTGGCCAATGCCAAAAGAAAGGCGGCACCGCAGCTTTTATTGACGCAGAACATGCACTCGACCCCAGCTATGCGAAACGATTAGGAGTAAAAGTAGATGACTTACTTATCTCCCAACCTGATACCGGCGAGCAAGCGCTTGAAATTGCCGATATGTTAGTGCGTTCCAGCGCCATTGACATGATCGTTATCGACTCTGTTGCAGCGCTTACCCCCAAAGCTGAAATTGAGGGTGAAATGGGCGATCAACACATGGGCTTACAAGCGCGTCTTATGTCCCAAGCCTTGCGTAAACTTACAGCAAATATTAAACGCTCCAATACCTTAGTCATTTTCATTAACCAAATCCGTATGAAAATTGGTGTCGTATTTGGCAATCCTGAAACAACAACCGGTGGAAATGCTCTCAAATTCTATGCCTCCGTCCGTTTAGATATCCGTCGCATTGGTAGTGTCAAAGAAGGGGATGAAGTAATCGGTAGCGAGACGCGGGTTAAGGTCGTTAAAAATAAAGTCGCACCCCCCTTCAAACAAGCTGAATTTGATATTCTCTACAATGAAGGCATTTCCCGTGAAAGCGAAGTCATCAACTTGGGTGTCTCCTTAGGCATTGTGGATAAATCGGGCTCTTGGTTTAGTTACAACAGTCAGCGCATCGGTCAAGGGAAAGAAAATGCCCGCCAGTTCCTGAAAGAGAATAAAGCAATGGCTCAAGAGATCGAAGGTAAGATTCGAGAAATCATGATCCCAACGATTGCTGGAAAGAAAGCGAGTGAAGTAGAAGAAAATGTAGCCTAGTGATCGCGTAGCCTTGATTGAACGATGCTTAATCGAGGCTACGTAATCTATGCTGCTAGAACTTTGGCAACCTCCTCCATGATTCAATTATCTTCCATGACACTGAACACGTCCGAAAAAGGGGCCTACGTCATGACAAAAGAAATTCGCAATGCAGCGCTCCGCTACCTGCAAATGCGCGATTACAGTAAAATGTCACTGGCACTAAAATTACGCCAAAAGGGATTTGTTCTAGACGAAATTACCCCTCTTCTCGAGCAGTTGGTGGAAGATGGCTTACTCAATGAAGAACGTTTTGTAGAAAATTATATTCATTATCGACGTGGACGGGGATTTGGTCCGGAAAGAATTGCACTTGAATTAAAAGCGCAAGGCATTGACAAAGTGTGCATTGCAGCGCAATTAGATATGGCTGATAATACTTGGTTAGATAGTGCGCGTCGGATTTGGGAGAAACAATTCAAAAATGTAAAAGCGCAAGATTTTACAAGTTACATGAAACAATGTCAGTTCCTCCAACGGAAAGGATTTACACGAGAACAAATTGACGCAGTCATTCCACGACATTTTAACACTGAATTTATTTAACATTTGACTAGCAAAAGCAGTTCACTCATGAAAAAAAAAACGCAAGACGTACCTCCAACAAGTAATGCCATTCGCCAACGCTTTTTAGACTACTTTCAAAAACATCAACATCAATTGGTTTCCAGCAGTTCACTCATTCCTGTCAACGATCCAACTTTACTTTTCACCAATGCCGGCATGGTGCAATTTAAAGATGTCTTTTTAGGAAAAGAGGAACGTCCCTACACGCGCGCAACGTCTTCTCAACGCTGTGTACGTGCTGGTGGTAAGCATAACGATTTAGAGCGTGTTGGATATACAGCAAGACACCATACTTTTTTTGAAATGCTGGGTAATTTTAGTTTTGGAGATTACTTTAAACGTGAGGCCATTCAATTTGCTTATCGTTTTTTAACGGAAGATTTAAACATTCCAGCTGAAAAGCTTTGGATAACTGTTTATGAAGAAGACCAAGAAGCAGAAGTTATTTGGTTAAATGAAATGAAAGTTGATCCTACACGATTCAGCCGCTGTGGCGCAGAAGACAACTTTTGGTCCATGGGCGCGACAGGACCTTGTGGTCCCTGTACAGAAATTTTTTATGATCATGGCCCGGACGTCTTTGGCACCCCGCCTGGAACCAAAGATGCAGATGGCGATCGTTACGTCGAAATATGGAACCTTGTATTTATGCAGTATGATCGTGCTGTCGATGGCACACTCACGCCACTGCCTAAACCCTCGGTTGACACGGGCATGGGATTGGAACGCATCACTGCCGTATTACAAGGTGTTGCCAATAATTACGATACCGATTTATTTATACCGCTCATTAAGACTGCAGCAGAACTTGCCAACATCACCGACTTATCTCATTTTTCATTACGCGTGATTGCTGATCATATCCGGTCTTGCAGTTTTCTTATTGTCGATGGCGTAACCCCCAGTAATGAAGGCCGCGGTTATGTCTTACGTCGCATTATTCGGCGCGCCATACGTCATGGTAACAAGTTAGGTATTACAGAACCTTTCTTTTATCGGTTAGTCAAACCACTGGTTAATTTAATGGGAGAGGCTTACCCTGAACTTAAACAATCCCAAGCGTCAATTGAAAAATTATTAAAACAAGAAGAAGAACAATTCAGCATTACCCTTGCGCAAGGCATCAAGTTATTTGAACAAATTACGAGTGAATTAAAAACCGAGATTATTCCCGGTGAATTAGTTTTTAAATTATATGACACGTTTGGTTTTCCCGCTGATTTAACGGCGGATATGGCACGCGAAAGAAATCTTACGCTTGATTATGATGGTTTTGAACAAGCAATGCTTAAACAACGGGAACGCTCACGCGAAGCCAGTCAATTTACAGCGCTTCAAACGCCTGTGCAAATCAATCAAACTCCTACTGAATTTGTCGGTCATAAGAATTTATTGAATGACAATCAACCTAGTGCTGGAAAAATTATAGCGATTTACCAAGATGGTAATTTTGTTGAAACGTTATCAAAAGGTGAGAAGGCTTCGATTATTTTAGATCGTACTCCTTTTTATGCGGAATCTGGGGGCCAAGTGGGCGACCAGGGAACGCTCACAGTCAGCGACCAAGTCATTTTCAAAGTTCACGACACTATTAAGCAAGGTCAAACTCACCTTCACCTGGGTAAGTTAGAAAAAGGTGAATTGAAAGTGGGTACAGAAGTCACCACCGTGGTTGATGCCAATCGTCGTGCTGCAACGGTGTTAAATCATACGGCAACGCACTTACTCCACATGGTTTTAAAAGAAATATTAGGTGAACATGCTTTACAGAAAGGTTCTCTAGTTGAACCGGAACGTTTACGTTTTGATTTCTCGCATCATCTTCCCTTAACGTCTGAAGAAATTCAGCATATTGAAATGCGTGTGAACGAAGAAATTCGTGCCAATCACGAAGCGGTCGTCCAAGTTACAACTCCTGATGAGGCGATTGCGAGTGGCGCGGTTGCATTATTCGGAGAAAAATATGGAAGCAAAGTTCGTGTAGTACACTTTGGTCGCTCAGCTGAACTTTGTGGAGGAACGCATGCAGATCGTACGGGAGACGTCGGCTTTTTTAAAATTACCGGTGAATCGGGTGTTGCAGCTGGCATCCGACGAATAGAAGCCGTGACGGGGAATGGCGTTTTACACTTCTTTAATAAGCAAGCAGCGGATTTTAATCAATCGCAAAAAATCGCAGAAGATCGCGCTCTTCGTCTTGAAAAAGAAATTCAAACCCTCCAAGAAAAATTAGCGGGTCTGACCAGTAGTCAGCTTGCATTACAAGCCGAAAATATTAATGGCATTAAGGTGCTAGCGACCCGAGTCGAAGGATTAGATGGTAAGGCATTACGCAGTGCTTTAGATCACCTCAAAGAAAAATTAGGCAGTGCAGTTGTCGTTTTAGCAACGCAAAAAGATCAAAAAATTGGGATGGTTGGCGGTATAACGCCTGACCTCGTCGATAGATTGAGCGCCAAAGACTTAATTAGCGTGCTCGCCAATTCAGTCGGTGGCAAAGGCGGCGGACGCCGGGATTTGGCGGAAGGCGGTGGCAATCAACCAGAAAAATTGGATGATGCCCTTAAGAATGTTTATCATTGGGTTAAGGACAAGCTAAAGCATTCAACAACGTAATGTGCCCAAAGGAATATCATGGCCCTTATCGTGCAAAAATATGGAGGGAGCTCGGTCGGGAATCTTGACCGAATTCACCATGTCGCTAAGCGAGTTAAAGCCACGCGAGATCAAGGACATGATGTCGTCGTCGTGGTGTCTGCAATGTACGGTGAAACTGATCGATTAATTCAACTAGCAAATGCCCTCACGTCTACCCCACAACCTAGAGAACTAGATGTTCTTATCTCTACAGGCGAGCAAATTTCCATGGCTTTGCTATGCATGGCTTTAAATGCCGCAGATTGTCCCGCTCGATCCTACACAGGATCCCAAGTAGGCATTTTGACCGATGGCATTCACACCAAGGCTCGAATTTTAGAAGTAAAGCCGGATATCTTTATTCGCGAGTTACAAAATCAACAAGTTGTAGTCGTCGCAGGTTTTCAAGGCGCAACGCAGTATGGCGACATTACAACGCTCGGTCGTGGCGGATCGGATACGACAGCAGTTGCAATCGCGGCAGCCCTTGCAGCAGATGAATGCCAAATTTATACCGATGTCGATGGCGTTTACACCACCGATCCCCATTTATTCCATGAAGCACGGCTGCTTCCTTACATAAGTTTTGAAGAAATGCTTGAAATGGCTAGTCTCGGCGCTAAAGTTTTACAAATGCGCTCTGTTGAGCTTGCCAGTAAATTTAATATGCCTATCCGTGTCCTCTCAACTTTTTCGGATGGCCCAGGTACCCTCGTCACTTTTGAGGATAAGATCATGCACAAAGGGTTAGTTTCAGGCATTGCCTTCAGTAAAGAAGAAGCGATTATTTCACTTTCTGGCTTTCCACGACAAATTGGCATGGAAGGCCGCATCCTTGAGCGCGTGAGTTTAGCTCACATTGAAATTGACATGATTGCTCAAACCATTACGCCGGAAGGAACGGTAGATTTTACCTTTACGGTTAATCGACGCGAACATGGTCGAGCGTTAGTATTGATCGAGGACTTGGCGAAAGAATTGGGCGCTTGTTCAGTCAAAACTAATGCTAAAGTCGCCAAACTCTCCCTGGTAGGCATTGGCATGCGCTCCCATACTGGTGTTGCAACGACCATGTTTAAGGCCCTCGGTGACGCCGATATTTCCATCCAAATGATCACCACTTCTGAAATTAGAATTTCAGTTGTTGTCGATGAAGCCCAATTGGAATGTGGGGTTCGTGTTATCCATAAGGCGTTTGAATTGGATAAACCGCCAGCTCGTATCGTCAATTTTGAAGTAATGTCTTGAATTAACTAAAAATACTCTATTTTTTAATTAACCGAGGCTTGACTTCACATTGAGTTTGACGCGTATGTCCCTCATTATTCACACCAAATTATCTTGTCGAAATATGCAAATCCTATTTGCAGAAACGTCATTAATTGTTTACTATTGCACACCTTGAAAGACACTAACTAAGGGTATAAAAACAGAAAATTGCTATGAGACCCCTGCTTCTCGTAAGAGCTGATAAAATGAATAAAGTTACTGATGATTTTCTCATCTACATAACTAAACGAGAGAATGGCGGTTTTAATGGACAAGGCAGTTTTAGAAAAGGAGATGGATCATGCTCATATTAACAAGACGTGTGGGTGAAACCATAGTAATTGGCGATGACGTCATCGTGACCGTGCTCGGTATCAAAGGTAACCAAGTTCGTATCGGTATCAACGCGCCTAAAACTGTGTCTGTTCATCGTGAAGAGATTTATCAGCGTATACAACAAGAAAAAAATACGACGCCTAAAGAAGGTGCGCCTATCGCTACGTCCGCCGCTCAGCAAGAACCCGAAGTGACGGTCAAAAAGAAGCGTGAAAGCAAAATTGATAAACCTGAAGATAAAGAGTAAAGGAAAAACTTTGGAGAGATGGCCGAGAGGCTGAAGGCGCTCCCCTGCTAAGGGAGTATGGGGCCATAAGCTCCATCGAGGGTTCGAATCCCTCTCTCTCCGTTCAGAATCATGGTAGATACGTTTAGCTTAAGGCTTTGTGTTTACTTCTGTTGCTTGATAAAAATCATAGCAACTTTCTCCTTAACGCGCCCGTAGCTCAGTTGGATAGAGTATCTGGCTACGAACCAGGGGGTCGGGAGTTCGAATCTCTCCGGGCGCGCTAATAGAAGCTTTAAAAACAACAAGTTATAGATTGCCATTCGCAACTCCTTTTTGTAATGTACCCAAATTGTACCCATTTGTATGCTCTGCAGCTTCCTTAAGATGGTCACTACTTAAATGCGCATAACGCAATACCATCTCAAAATTAGCCCATCCTCCTAACTGTTGCAGCTCCTGTAACGATGTACCATTTTGTACATGCCACCTTGCCCAAGTGTGACGTAAGTCATGCCAGCGAAAGTTCTCAATTCCTGCTCTAGCTAAAGCTTTTTTCCAAGCCTTAGTATTACATTGAATAATGCGCTTTCCATCATAGGTAAAAACAAATTGTTGATGTTTACCCAATTGTTTACGTATAACTTCTACCGCAGTTTTATTCAAAGGCACCGGAATCGCCTTTTTCGTTTTGGCCTGATCAGGATGAATTAAAGCATGCCTCCTAATTAAATCCACTTCACTCCATTGCAACCCGGCCACATTCGCTTTTCGCAATCCCGTCGCTAAAGAAAAAATAGCTAAATCCGCTAAATGTGTTGGAAGCTCATTAATAAGCCGATTTGCTTCCTCATAATTTAACCAGCGAATCCGTTTCGTATTTTCTTTCAGCATGCGAATTTGCGGCGCCTTATCTAACCACTCCCACTCTCGCTCGGCTTTACGAAAAATAGCCCGTATAACTTCCAACATACGGTTAACAGTAGATGGTTTCCCCCCTTCAGCCAGTTTCTTTTCAGCTATATCGCTCAACATATCGCGGTTAATTTGATCTAATAAGAATTTTTTAAGATAAGGACTAACCCATCTTAAATGCGCTTTATCATCATTCAAACTACGCTTATGTTGGGCTTCAGCTATCCAACGCGTCACCGCTTGCATCCATGTTTTCTGCGGCTTTTCACCAAGGTGGATATCTTTCCAAAGATCTGCTTTAATTTGATCATGCAACCTCTTAGCAGCTACTTTGTCGCTGGTTCCAGTGCTGTGTTGTACTCTCTTTCCTCCATGACAGATTCTAATCCACCAAATTTTACCTCGTTTGCAGAGTGCCATGTTGTCGTCCTCCTATTAGTTGTAACGACACCCCGCGATGTTTTAGCCTGCATAGGATAAAGTGATCGCAAATATTCAGCAAGATCATCTTCTCTAAAACACCAACGTCGTCCCGGTTTTGCTCCCGGTATCTCACCACTGGCGGTTTTTAACCTAAGTGATTCGGCAGACATTTTTAAAAATAGAGCGGCTTCTTGCAGAGTTAGAGTTTTCACTTATACCTCATCACAATAAAGTACCAAATAAGCATGGAAAGATTAATAATATGAGGTAATTTGAAGTATAAACCTACAAATTATAAGGGAGATATTCCGGGGAGGAGTTTAGTTGCCTTCATGAGGAGCATATGTAGTCTTTGTCAAAACTAATACCAAAATGCTGCTGATATTAATCATTGACAATGGCACATGCAATAACTTATACAGCATTGTAAATTTTATAAAACATGGAAGATGATATGTTAATTTTTTTGCATTCATCTTGCGGTATAGATAGATTTTGTTGATAAGTTAAAATTTCTTCATTAGCCTGTTTAAATGAGGGGTGATTTTGAGGAATGTTAGATAATACATTTATGTAATTTGCTTCGTCATTTTTGTCTTGATAAAAATTAGCTAGGTTGGCTAAAGCTTCATTATTTCCTTTCTCATGCGCCTCAAGTCCATACTTTAACGCATCATGATGATGCCCCAGCATTGCCTCATTCATCATTGACTCCATATTTAACAATTCACTTAGATCAAAATCAATCAATTCCATTATTTCAGAAATAGCACTTAGTGGTATGGGATCCACTTGCTGTATGATTTTAAATAATTCAACAATATTTTTCATGTCCTTTTGAAGTATCAAAGCTTCATAACCCATCCACTTACTTCGAGTTATATCCGGTACTGTATAGAATAGTGCTCTCATATCACTCGTCTCATTATATAAATCAATACGCACTGACCATAATTTTTGGCAAGTATTATATATACCTGTAAATAATATGATGTCGCATTCTATTTTAGTAATAATAGGATTTTTATCTTCATTTATGATAAATATTTGGTCTGGAGACTTTTTTGTTATTTTATATATTTTCATGTTATTGGTTAGCTACCAAACATTAAGCGTTCTTTTTAGTTTAGGGTGTAGCCAAATTTTTTATGCTCATTATCAGCAACACTATTTTATTTAATTATAGACATCATTATACCAATTTAAATGGATGATATGCGTAAGCCCAAATTGAATTGCGGTCGCAATTATCTCTCCTTTATTTTTTGCTTGCAGCTTTCTTCTGAGGTTATCAATATAACTTTCAATGGTTTTCGCCGATATGTTTAAGACTTCGCCCATTTGCTTTGCAGTGTAGCCAAGCAATAATTTTCTAAAAACCTCAACTTCCCTATGAGTTAAATATTCATTGCCAAAATCTTCCCCTAAATAATATCTTTTACTAGATATATCAAAGTGACCAGTTTTGCTGACTAACTGTTTCCCAGTAATATCCACGAATGTTCCCACAACACCGATACACTTATTACTACTATTTAATAATTGATTTTCTGTTACCAAAATCTCTTTAACATCATTTATGGTATCTGATACTTCAGGCGTATTTATTCTTGTTTGAACATTCAGCACATCGTAATCACCCACCTTGAATAATTCAGCTAATTTTCTCCAGGGTAACTGAGTGTCGCTTTTACCAATGATTTGATGTGGTGAATCAAGACCAGCAGCCATAGCATAATGTTCATTACAATATACATAACGAAAATTTTTATCTTTTGCCCATATATATAAATTTAGCTGGTCTAGAATAATATCTTTCATTACTCACTCTTTCCTTATCTCATTTTTATTCTATTGGGTTGGTTAGCACAGATTAATTCTTTTATATTTTCTAAAAATAAATCCAACTTATGATTGATTTCATCGTAATCAACCTTCCTGAGTTCCTCTACTGTATTTATATAACGACCACTTTTAAGATCATTAGGACAATTTGCTATTAACCCTTCCACTAAATCTTTAGTCAGCTCTAAATGGCATTGGAAGCCATAAATTTGCTCATCATATTTAACGATTTGCCGTGGGCAGCCATCACTTTCAGCAAGGATAATAGAATTTGCAGTCAAGCCGGGCATATCACTGTGCCAATGCATGACTTCGAATTTGTCGGGTAAATTAGTAGAAATACTACCTTCCTTTTCTCTGTTTAGTATTCTGATGGGGTACATACCAATTTCTTTAAACGGGCTTCTCTCAGTCTTAGCACCTAATGCTTCACCAATTAACTGCGCGCCTAAACAAACTCCAATTATGGGATAATCCTTTGCAATGGCTTGTTTGATAAGCTGTATTTCTTGATTAAGGTAAGGTGCTTTATCTATTTCTAAGGGGGATTGAGGCCCACCCATTATTATCAAGCAATCAAAAGTTGTAACGTCGGGCAACTGCTCATTTTTATACGGTTTTTTTATTTCTACATCATAGCCATGTTTTTGCGCCCATGTTTCAAAATATCCCGGTTGTTCAAAATCAGCATGTGTAATAAAAAGTATATTCATCATCTATCATCCTTATCATTTTAATTTCACAGTGAAGCTTCTTCAACTTATTTTTAAGTAGAAGAAGCTTCTCCTGCTTGAATACTTACTTCTTGTTATTATCTAATTAGCAATTATTCATCGTTGCCTCCTTTGTTTTTTTGGCGAATAAAAAGTTATTTTGATTTGTAATAAATCCAACAAATAAATCAATGTCGCACTAAATATCGATAAATATGCCAATAAAAGTGGTTGATAACTATTTAGGTAAATTATCAATGTCGCTAAAAGAGCCGAAAACATAAATTGAAATAAATTAAGTATTGCCGCGGCTTGTCCCGCATTAATTGAAGTGCTTGATAACGCTAACGTAGTAGCCACTGATCGTAGTACCCGGGATTTTCCCGGGTAAAAAATAATCAGGTGAGATATGAATCAATTTGAAATTATAGAAATTTTAAATCAGAAACAAATTAACCAATTACATACATTGGCAAAAAAAATGTGGTGGTCTAATGATAGGACATTAGATGAAATAAATAAAATGTTGGCTAATTGTTTATCCTTTGGCTTAATTCATAACGATGATTTGATTGGCTGTGCTAGGGTGCTTACTGATGAAATAAAATATGCATTTATTTTTGATGTGATAATTGAGGAAGAGTATAGAAATAAGGGCTTAAGTAAATTATTAATGGAAGCTATTCTTGATCATCAAAAATTACAGCAAATTACCTGCTTTGATCTTACGTGTGCACCTGATATGGTTGCCTATTATGAGAAATTAGGTTTTAGCAAAGATTTTATAAATGTAGTACCTATGCGTTTTACTAAATCAAATAGCCAGGATGAATGACTGATGTTTATAATCTCATTGACATATAAAAAGCCATTAGACGAAGTCGATAAACACATTCCTGCACATACAATATTTTTAGATGAAGGATTTAAATTAGGTTATTTTTTAGCATCTGGCAGAAAAGACCCAAGAACAGGTGGAATAATCTTATCTAATTATCCTAATCGCATTGCCCTAGAAATATACATTAAAAGTGACCCATTCTACATACATGAAATTGCTGATTATGAAATTATTGAGTTTATACCAACAAAATTTACTAAGAAATTTAAGTCATTTGTTAGTTAATATCATTTCGTAAATGTTTGAATGTTCATTAAAAATACAACCATGCAAATGAACGTTATAGAATTTTTTTAATTTTTAATAGTAGAATTATAGTTCAAATTACTATAATAGGAATATAATATGTTCAGCCATTCACTTTTCTCAAAAGAGCTAACAATAGACGAACTGTTTGATCTAACAAAAAAACTATCGCGTGATAAAATCTTAGATCTTATTCGTAAACAAAACGGTTCAACAATACATGACTTACGTGCAGCTATTTTCTCTAAAAAGCGTATTACCCCTGATACAGATAAATACGTTTTACCTATATCAAAAGAATTCAAGGAACTTAAGCTTCTTGTTAAAAGGGTTTTGCTAGACTTTGCAGAGAACAGCATTAATGGTAAGGATAATGAAAATACAGCAGAAGATTATGGTATCACGTCTGAATGTTTAAACAAAATTCGGATTGCTGCAATACAATTCATGCCAGAATACATGGAATACTTGAATGAAGAGAATAAATTAAAAAAAGTGGACGAACTACTTTCAAATGTACAGACAGAACGAACCGTGAAGGCTCAAGACATTTGGGCAGAAAAGATAAGTCAGTATCACCAATAAAACGCCATCACATCCAAATATCGCGCATCGGCACGGTATTTGGAAAATGGTGAAAGCTCACCCCATCATAAGGCCTTTAAAATCTAGTAAATTTCACAGCCAATGCTTCTAAAAAGGCAACATTATATTTACATATACTTTGAAATTGCTATTTCATTCAATGTACCCAAATTGTACCCGTCTAATATGGATTTTCTAGGTTTTACATTGTTTTATATGGCTTTTGTTAATGCTAAATCATCGCAAGCTATTGATTGTATTACATATTTAATTATCATTTCTGGCTACGAACCAGGGGGTCGGGAGTTCGAATCTCTCCGGGCGCGCTAATAGAAGCAAGGGGTTAAAGAAAATTTCGCAGTTAGGCTTTGAACCAGTGTGGGGAAAATTGTAACGTTAATTCTATCCGCAGCTTCTTTCAAATGATCACCCTGCTCAAATGAGCATAACTCAAAACCATCGCAAAACTAGACCAACCTCTTATTGTTGTAGCGTTTGTAACGATGTTGCATTCTACGTGCCAGCTAGTCCAAGTGTGTCGTAAATCATTCCAGCGGAACTTTTATATTCCTGTCCTTTCGTTTCTAAGCTTTTCGCTAAGCCTTCGTATTACGACGAAGCTAAGATGCTTTCCTTGTTGTCGTCTTAAGAACTGCATGCTGTTTCATTCAGGGGCACTGGGATTTCTTTTTTCGCCTTGGCTTGATCTGGATGAATCAAAGCATGTCGTCTTTCTAGATCTACTTCAGACCATCAAAAATTTGTAACATTTGATTTTCTTAATCCAGTAGCCAAAGAAAAATGACAAAATCTTTTAAATGCTTCGGAAGTTCATTAATGAGCCTACTTGCTTCTTCTTTGTAACTCACCGATTCCTTTTTTGAATCTTCTTTTAGCATCCTTGTAGCAGGTGCGATCTAACCAGTCCCATTCTCTTTCTGCTTTCATTAAAATCGCTCGCACAACTCCTAGCATTCGATTAACAGTGCTTAACCTCACACCTTCTTTTAATTTTTCCTCACTCAATGAATCTAATAAATTCCAAAAAAAACTGCAGATCACCCGTATCAAACCTGGGCAACTCAACCAGTTAAATTAATATATGAAAAATTATTTTTCTAAAATTTATTGGTAAAGCTAGCTTTCGTAAAATGCTCATTCGCAAGTTCGCCACCATAGAATTCTAATTTAGGATTAACTTTTTGTAATTCAGATAATCCATCCAAATAAAATTGGAGCTCGTTATGTATGCTCCCATCATATTCATGTGTGCCATCAGCATTTGATTTGTATTGTAAACAAAATAAATTATCCGCCAAGCAATTATTTTTCGTGTTAAAGATTCTGCTTAACATTCCTGCTATATAAAAAATGTGATTCATAGATAATATATTTTTTTCCATGCAATCTGGAAACTCATTGGCATCTCTATAAAATTCGTAAAAGGGATATTCGTCAGCACCTGGCACAACCATGACATTTCTCTCTTGACCACAAGCAATATAGGATGAATCATCATCTATCAAAATTGCATTGTCTAAATTATCAATGTTAAGAATTTTACTTAAGTCTTTCTTCATTGACCCATGATATATTTTAAATAATTTAAACTGATTTTTTGTTTCTTCTTCCTTACTAACCACTAAATGTTGACGTGAAAAAACTCCTATATTATCTTTAATTTTATCGAAGCTATCTCCTAGTGCCAGAGTCAATAATTCTTTAACAAATGCAGTATTTCTTGTTTCTTCACCGCTACTAAAAAATGACACATTTACGTTAGGTATTTGGAAAATCCATTGAATAAGCTCAATTG
Organism: Gammaproteobacteria bacterium; assembly: GCA_013816845.1. Classification (NCBI taxonomy): domain Bacteria; kingdom Pseudomonadati; phylum Pseudomonadota; class Gammaproteobacteria; species Gammaproteobacteria bacterium. Next base: position 269,976 of record JACDDU010000001.1, on the reverse strand, counting down.
CTCCAGGATGTATCATATGTGGAAAAACTGCATTAATTAATAAATTCAAATCTTCAAAATCTTTAAGATAAGGATGATCCTCTAAAAGCTTTTGAAGATTTGAGCTATGAAATCCAGTCGCTAAGACATCATCAATATCAAGTACAATTTGAATTGGAAGACAATTTTCCTTTAATATTTTTTTGTTTAACTCCAAATTAAAACTATTATATTTCTCTTCATTTAGTAGCATTTATTTACTCCTCGTTAATTTTAATAATGGATCAAACTTGTTTTTTTGATAAAGAAAATTTTTTGGACAATTGCATAAAGAAGGTCTACTAATATTTAAAATTTAGCAACTTCAGCCACGTTAATTTTACCTTCATTATATAACTCGACCATTCGGTTAATTTGTTGGTTATCAAGAATCGGCGGCCTTCTCCCATCTTTCCTCTTGTACTTGCAGCTTTCATTTCTTGAATTAATCACGTTCAAATACAGCTAATGCACTAACATAGAATAAATAAGCTTTTACCCCTTGATTGATGTATCGATATCTTTTTGCAAACTTTTATATCCAATTTTTCTTTCGCTTAATGATGCAATGTCTATTGATTTTCATTTTAGTCTCAGGAAAGGGAAAATATAGGCATATTATAATAATTAAACCAAATATTCAAATAATGATCTTTAACTATACAAAATGTTATGTATTCCGATGTAAATCAGAGCCAGATAAGATTCCGTCTCGATAAAGTGCAAATTGTGGGAATAATGCGCCTGTAGGCTGGAACGATATCGAAAGTTGGTGGCTCTGGGTTCAACTTCAATGGCAGCGACAAGGACATGTTCATCTGCAGGCGTGAACTTCGGTCGACATTTAAAAGATCGTTATTCATTGGCTTTCCGGCAAAGCTGCGTAACTCTTCCCTCAACTAACCAACAAGTATGGTTTTACATTTATGTAAAGCTTAATAATGTAACAAATCTCATTTAAAAAAAGGAATTCGAGAGCTCTAGCTGTAAAGCGCAGCTTCGAGTTAGCAATTCAGTTACAAGTGTAGCAATGGCTGCGCTGATTGCGATGCAGTAAAACCTGAGCTATTGCGAAACTTCATTCATATCCGCGCTTATCAGCGGGTGCATGTTTAACCCAAAAACGACATAGCTGTGATCAATTCACGACTCACTGCTGTACCTTGAATGAGACATAACAAAATTAACAAGATTGGCTCAGCCAATCCTTTACTTTCATAAGTGGAAAGAAGTCACAGCAAAACGTTGGCAGTGACATACAAAAAAAGCATAAACCGTAAAGTTTTACCATTCGCATGCATTACCAAAAAATGCCCACGATTATTTACCTTTTGACTTTGATCCAGCAATGGATGTTAGGCTCTCAAATTTAAAAATTAGAACTGATGAGATTACCTCATGCTATCTATGGTTTATATATCCGTTGCTGTGAATTGCTATTAGTGTTTTCAACGATTGGTATCTGATGTGCTTTCATTAGCATCAGTTGAAAATCTAAAGCTTTTTTACGTGCATCCTCTGATTTTTCTAAACCCATTAAGCTTGCAGGCATATTTTTGAGATTGGCTTCGTATGCATGCCCAGATGTTGGGATCATAAGATTTTGCATTTCTGTTAAAAGATTGGGGTTCTTTATAAATGCTTCACAGTCGGTTATTGCAAAAGCATTACAGGTGACATCTGTCGGTTTTTGTCGCTCGACTCGGGAAATGACAAGTTGCAATTGATAGCCCTTAGGTACAATCGCTTGTATGTCCTCAAAAAAATAATAATTGGCCATACTGTCATTAATAAATAATCTGAATACGTTTCCTTTTTTTTCAACAAAGAGGGAAATGGCATGCCCACACGATGTTGAGTCTAACGCTTTTATGTCCGTAATTAATGCGGCTTTCGAAGTTTGCAGATGAAGAAATGCATCCCTTAATTTTTGTTCTGTTTCAGCAACAATAATATTTTTTTCCATCCCCATTAAATTTAAAATCTCTTGGATGCCTTGATAAGACAAACCATATGTCACCCCAGTTTTTATTAAAGTTAATCCCCATCCATTGCCCTCCTGCCTATAAATAGGGCATGTGCCAATTAGTTTTTTTAGACTAGGGAAATCCTGGATAAGTTTAGCCATTAAGTTTGCATACTTAATAGTATTGGTATCTTTATTTAACCCTTGAATACCATATTCATAAAATTGCTCTAACCTTAAGGGATTTTTGTCATTGTTGTTGCAAGTATTAGATTTAACAAGCGGTAATTTTTTTGTAAACATATATACTCCATCATTCATCGACTGATGTAATTTTCATATTTGTTATAGAGTTAGGCACAACTGCCTAAGACGAGCTTATAAAAGAATTAGGCTAACGCCATAGGGATAAAATGACGGATAGGAAATGTCGGTAAGCTAAAATTAAATTTAAAAATTTCATATAGAAGTAAAATTATAGGATGATTTATTATTATAGTAATAGTTAAATTAGCAAATCTATTTTGAATTGTAAAGCGCGCTATTGGTACCCAGTTTCTTTTTCATTCTGCAAGCAATATAATTCAGTTTCACAATACATCCGCGTTGATGAATATTTCTTTTGGGACTCGTTTCCACGTATAAATTTTCACATTCGTTTATACCAGTCAAAAAATTCTGTTATTAGCTATATTATTGATGTAATACTGGGGATCCCATAATGTCAACTTTTGCTCGTTTAATTAAACACAGTAGAGTAGCCTTAATTGAGCGTAGTTAATCAATGAAGAAATCATACAAGTATGACCAAACATACATTTTTCCTGATTACTACTCTACACCATTCAAGGAATTTTTAAGCTTTAACTTATCGGAGGGATTTCACTATGTTTAATAAAAAAAAACTTATAGGGGCCATAGTTGCGTTATTTGCCGCTACCGCAACTTATGCCCAAACTTGCAATGTATATGCGCCAACTGGCAATGGAAGATTTTCTAGAGCAACTCTTAATGGTGCACCTTCAGGAATGAAAGGCCAACTATTATGCTGGTATTCCCCAGGCACGAGCTATTATAAAATTGAAGGCAATTTCCGTCCCGTACCTGGCGCTTGGCAGCAATCCCCTTATGATAGACATTATTATACTTGCGATTCGTCTGATCCAAATTTATGTTCATTTATTCCAGGCAATGTGTAATTTGCCCTCGCTACCATCGGGTCATTTCGGCACGGGCTCTAACTGTCCCGATTACTGCTAAAAAAAGTAAGCAAGTGAGGCTTAATCTCAAGGGCACTTGAAGAACTAAAAAAATTAGAGCGCTAAGTCTCACTATGCTCCGGGTTTATTTATAAGATGATTCTGTGTTGCTGGTTAGGCGAAAACTTTCGAATTTTGCAATTAAATTGGAAAATTATACTCATCGGCTAACCTATAAAAACTTAACCGCAATTGTATCCCGAAGAAATTTTCCAACTCTTGAAAAGAGGAAATAAATTACGATAAAAAAATGCAAAAAAATGATGTCACAAATAGCACTACTTTGCCACGATACAGCGCGTGTAATTTACATGGATGGGTTTTTACAGTTGTTAAACAGGTTCATAGCTAATATTGTCTCTTCAAACGGTGTGTGAGCCAATGGTTTGCTTCTAAAGAATTGCAGTATACTAAATTTTGGCTTGATGGGACTTTTAAAACCTTCTAAGGATGTAATAAATTCTGCTGAAAGTGGCTGGCCCTTTGCAATAGTTTGATAGCCGTGTGCAAAGATTCCTAAGAAATAATTAATCAATGTAACGGATGTTGAGGAGCTATATTTGGGGTCGAGTAATATCGAATACCATAGGTTTTCTAGCACTACAAAGTCAGATCGTGATCGCACATCGGTTTCAGCATCTGATGATGATAAGGGTGTGTTGATTTTTTGTATAGCCACATTTCTAAATTCAATCATTTCTTCATACCATGGTTTAGAGGTTATAAATTCAGGCATTAATGACTTTGTAAACGCAGGCTTGTTCTTTTTTAAAGATGGAATAAATTCCACTTCAAGCGCCTGGCCATTCGCAATAGCTTGATAGCCGACGTGAAAGATTCCAGAGAGGTAGGTCATAAATAAATCATTTGCTTTCGGGCTGCATTGGGCATCCAGAAACATCGAATAATATGAGTTTTCCAGCGCTATGAAGTCAGATCGTGACCGCATATTGCTCGGAGCATCGGATGATAATGCTGTGTTGATTTTATCGATTGCCGCATTTCTAGATTCAATCATTTTGTTATACCATTCATTAGAAGATAGAGACGTAGGCATTAATGACTTAATGAGCCCAGCTTTATTCTTTTTTAAGGCATAGGAGATAAAAGATTCCTCACCACCAATTTTATAAGGACACATGTTACCTACTCTTGGCAAAAGTTTTTTTAAAGCATGATTATCATTAAGATTAACTGCATCGCGCAGTTGATAGGCATACCCTAAAGGAGAATTATCGTTTAAAACTTTTTCTTTATACCAAGCAATTAATTCCGGTGCGGTATCAAAATTTTGCAAAGCGATTTCAGCTGTTGATTTATATTTTACTCCCCGTTGGCACAATAGTTCACTAGTTTCTGCTGAATTTTTTTCTGCACCAATGGCATAGAATAAAGCGGTATTGCCTAATTTATCTTTCATGTAAACATTGGCTTTATGTTGCAATAACATTTTTACGATATCAATTTGACCAGCTTTAACTGCATGCATGAGAGGGGTCATGCCCGTGTCATCAATCACATTGGGATTTGATCCCTTTTTTAATAGAGCCCGAATAACGTTCCACCGTTGTGCTTTCGCAGCAAGTTGCAAAGCCGTCAATTTATTTGCATCGACATAGTAAACACTTGCCTTTCGATTTAAAAGATAGCTGACAGCTTTTTCATTACCTACTTGGGCTGCTTTCATTAGTAACGTTTGCTTTTGGTCATCTCTTCCAAAATATTGGTCAGCATTACCAATTTGAATTAAAGGATACTTGGTAATAGCAAGTTCAATAAGCTCGTTATTTTCAGTTGCTATTATTTTTTTAAAAAAAGATTGGTAGTATTGATGATAACGCTCTTCGTCTTCTAAATTGATCGCGTTTTGTAATAATTGCTTCACGAGATACCAATCTTTTCGATCTATCGACTCATTAATTAAATTATTCCATAGGTCAAGGGACAAGGTAGATTTTATATTTTGTTTGAATAATAACGTTAAAATATTTAGCTTTTTATCAGCTGCCACTAAGGTTATTAATTGATTATAGTTAGCCATTATTTTTTGCGGTTGAATCTGGATGCCTTCATCCACAGATTCTAAAATGGCGGTAGCGAATGCCCATTTTTTATTGGTTATCGCTGATCTCAACAAATCACTTAAATCTGGATTTGCACCCGATGCAATTAAAAATTGAATGGTAGATTTTTCTCTAGATAGGACAGCATAAGCAAGTGCAGTCATTCCATCATCTTTGCATACGCTATTGATTGAAACTTTTTTAGTTTTAATTAACCATTCAATAATTTCTTTAGCTTTATAATCAACAGCATGCATCAGGGGTGTTAATTCATTTGCGTTTAGACTTACAAGCTCAATTAAATATTTTACGACCTCAAGTTGTTCATTCTCAATTGCAGCAAATAATCCTTGTTTAAGCTGAACTGGTTGTTGCTTTAAGTGGTCGATCGTACTCACAACCCGCAAATCTTCCTGAAGCAAAGTTTTTAGCTGCTCCAGTTTACCATTTTGCGCCAGAAACACGATCATACTATTCTCATGTCTATCTGTTCTGCTTCCCTGATCACGGAGATAATTTACAATTTCATCTCTATTGTTCTCTAATGCAAGCGAGAGAGCATTATGTTGCTGCAAATCTCTTAAATCCTCATTAGCTTGCCAAGATATCAAGTATTGAACAGCCGGGAACTTTCCTTTTTCTGCCGCATACATCAATGCAGTTCTGCGATTTTGATCAGGCACATCGATTTCAGCACCCTGATTTTTAAGTTTTTCCATTATCGTTGTATCTCCGGATAAGGCAGCTTGCATTAAGGCTGTCATTCCGGTAGCTGAATTTTTCGCATTAACTAGCATTTTATTTTCTACGAGTTTATCAACAATCAAATTCTTTTTCTTTTTGCATGTTTTAATAGCTAACATTAATGGTGTATCACCATTTTCATTATTAACGATGGGCGAAACCTTTTTTTCCAAAAGGTAATCTATCGCGCATAAATTTTCAGTTTTTATGGCATGAAACCACAAAGCAGTAACTAAATTTTCATCTATTGTTTTTTCAATAAGAAGATCAATGATTTTGGTATAAGTATTATAATTTTCTAAATTTAAACAATTGAGAGCATGCTCTAAAGGGTTTACGCCCAAGCCATTCCTGACGTTAATTTTAGCACCTTGGCGTAAGAGCCCAGTTATCAATGCTGGATCACCCAATTTAATCCCATAAAACAATGGACTATTACCATTACAATCGGGTTGATTAACTAACTTACTTATAAGCGGTGAATTATCATTAAGTATATAATCTACTTTCCTAGAATCGTTATTGAGGAAAGCAAGGATTAAAAGACTGGTATTATCTTTATCAACGGTATCATTGCTTATATAGTGAAGACCCCAAGTTTGTTTTTTTACATGTTCATAATATTTAGCCGCCATAGGCATGCTTAACAAGGGAAATATTTCCTGTGGATCCGAATAAGGAAGAAGTTGAATAATATTGGCGAAAAGAAAATCGTTTTGTTGTTTTTGTTCTTCATCCGATAAAGCTTTATATTCGAGAGATTGTTGATAATGGTGAATTGCTTCTAAAACTTCATGTAACTGCGGTTCTGATAAATTATAGATAAATGATGCAAAGTTACCATTTTTACGATCAAGCAAATAACTTGTCATGGCGCTGACACAGGCGGATAAAAATGGTTTATTTGTATCGTCTATCTTTATGTAAGCAAATATGAGTGAACGGTCTTTAATATAATGAAGCTGACCATTTTCAGTTGAAATAGAACATTGATTCTCTAGACTGAAATACTCTTGCTCTACTAAACGGTAAAAAACTTCAAGATAAAATATGTATAAGGCTTGCGAGGTCAGAAATGTCTCATCATCATCAGCATTCAATATATCTGCAGCCTTAGTATAAAATTTAGTTGCAGCCTGGGGACCAAAGACAGCAATTTGCGAAATAAAATTATCAAAGTTTAGGCCGGACTGCCCTTGCAAATCAAAATCATTTACAATACTTTTAACGAATGCTTCCGCTGAAAACTCAGCTTTGATGCAATGGCTGAGTTTTTGTTGCACTTCATTTTCTATACGACCATTCATCATTGCTTGTCGAGCATAATAGTCTTTTACCACGGGAAATCCCAAATCAGCAGCATATTGATTCTTAATAAATTGAACAATATGAGTTTCCATTCCAACATAATAATCCACCGCCTTTTGATAAGGTAAAAGATGTTCGGCAACAATCTGCTCAACGAGTTTTATTCTTTTGGCAAGAAGTACATATTCAACGCCAAGACTAGCCTCAAGCTCGCTCACTACCGCAGAAATTTGATTAAAAATTCCCGGTGGACATTTAACGTTATTGATGGATTTTAATAATTCAGTAACTTGGGTTATCTTGAGAATTTCTGGAATATTATTATTTGCTAGGTAGGAATTAATCTTAATAAGATAGGCCAATCCCTCATTATACAATTGTTTTCTTAAATCATTTTGATAATTATTTATACCACAATAATCTGTTATATACCCTGAAATAAAACTACTAACGTCATACTGGTTATAGTTAATTTTTTTATCTTTGGCAAAAGTGATAAGGTCCTGGATTGTTTTTAAAAATAATTCGCGATGAGCCTTAGTAGTCTGCGAAGTAGAATAGTTTATTAAACTATCTAATGGGGGAATAGGTTTTTCATGATGCCCACTTACAACCTTAGGGACGTGAAGAAATTTACTAGTAAAAAGATTATCACTACTTCTCGATCGCGCCATGAGGGATTGTTCTCTTATTTATTTTATTTTTATTGTCAATTATAGATTCCTATGAGACTGTTATATTAAATTAATATTAACACTTGAAAAAATAAAAAATATGATAATAATCAATTTTTTATCTGAGCATAACCCATATTGAATCTGCTTATGACGCAGGATTTGCAAAAATTCCTACCTGGTACTTGCAGGCGCTCCCTATGTAATGGAGTCTCGTTCTGACGTTTAGCTACAATTTACCTGAGTATAATTAGGCACTAAATGGCTAATCTCAACTTGCTTGAGCGATGGGAGCGATTGTTAGGCTCAATTATTTACCTTTACTCAATTTCTAAGTTAAATCTTAATGCGAGCTATTTTGCGGGAAAATTACCAATAAAGATTCAGCTATCCAATTCATCGTGCGGTGAGAAATTTATCAATAGCTAAGACATCACCCCTATCAATGCTGCCACTTCCTTAAAGACCATTTAGTTATGAGAGAAAGAATATTAAATAAAGTCTCAACTCTAAATTTTAGACTTTTCTAATCAGAAAACCTAGCGCAATCTTGACTATAGCCAGTAGCTTATATAGATTCGCAGCTATTCGATACCAAGGAATGTTTCATATTACAATTGCACTGGAGAAAAATAATGCTGCGACAAATGAAGCTAGATACTAACTTATTGAGCTCTACAATTTCTAGCTTGAGAAGTGATATCTCGAAGGTTGAACAAGATGGTGTCTGGTTACAGGGAGAAGAATTAGAAATAGCATTAGCAAAAGCACGAGCTAGACTTCAAAGTGAGCTTGATCGTCTGGAATTAATCCTTGCATCGGGTATTACTCCTGATAAATATACTTCAATAAATACCAAACAAACGTATTACCCAACCAGTGAAGAATTAAAACTAAAAGAAACTCAAATATTACCTCGAGCAAAACACTCCTTTTTTTGTATAAAGCAAAAGCGTAAAGATGATGGATTAAAAAACTCGCGGATTAAATTAATTCAAGACAATGGTAGTCAGATCGTTAGTTTTTTTATGGAACATAAGGTGGACGGAAAATATCCCAAGGGTAGTTTCGCCGCGAAAGTAAAAAAAGGCAGTATGTCAGAAGGCAATGGTGATCCCAAATTTGCCGTTAAAATTTACCATAAGGACATGTTTAATGGTAACTCCATCCATGAATTACGATTAGCCATGCGTTCAGCTTACTGTTATAAACAACTTGAACGAGAAGCTTATGCTTTTAGAAATAATGGCAAACAATATATAGCTACAGAATGGATTGCCGGTGTTAAACTAAATAATGCAAATCAAGCCCAGATTCAATCTATGCCCATCCCTCGTCGTATCATCATGGCCATCTCTTTACTTAGAGAACTTAATATCTTGCATAAACAAGGGTTAATTCATCACGATATCAAACCAAGTAATGTGATAGCTAATTTTGGTAAATTAAGTTTTTTTGATCTGGTTTCAGTGAGTCTAAAAAATGAAAAACCCTTATATGGTAGTGCCCCGCTCTACACCGACGCTTTTCTGCCAAGCGCTCAAATGGCCTTTGATGCTATCTATTCGGATGACATCTATTTAAAGTTTAATGAGAAAACAGATATTTATGCTCTCGGAATTACACTTGCCCATTTATTCCAAGAAATATACAAACCTAAGCCAGAAAAATTAGCAATCAATGTCGACAAGGGCTTAATCAAAATTAAAACTTTTGAATTTTCTTCTTACTCACTACAACATGGGCCAAAATATGCAGAGCACGATGAGCTGCAAAAGCTTCTTATGAATATGGTCATTCAAGATAATGACAAACTGAATAGCTGTGAAGATTATATCGATGCGTTTCAAAATGTTTTAAAAATTTACCCTGGCTATGAACAGTATCTTGCCGAAGATAGGCTTGCCCATTTGGATAAGACTGTTGCACCTCAAGATGGAGAGAAAGCCTTTAGAGAAATAGAAATTGAACTTCTAGAATTTAATCAACGCATTGAATCCGTTCGTAAATTAAGTTTGTAAATTTTTAAAACCATCATTTGATTTAATAAAACATAGGAAGCTAAAGGTTATAACTTTTTTTTATCTAAATACCAATGATAAGGAACATTATTGATGATGCACAAGAATTCAAAAAAAGATATAGAAATTGCTAATCCTCAAGAAAATGAGGATTTAAATTTATTAACTCCACAATTTCCAGATGAACTTATCATAGAGCCGATAAATAAAGAGAATAAAGAGATGCGCTATACACATTATCAAAGAAGATCCGATATCGGTAATGCTGGATGGGACAAATTTATGACTCAGTTGCAATCTTTAGACCCAAGTGGTGACTTTACGAACTGGCTTGATGTAGTTGAGCCGCAATATTCATATCAATATGTGCATGAAAAAATTTGTTTAAAAAAAAATCTAACACTACCTTCGGGAGATACGATTGATTTGTATTTGCAGCCTAGCGCTATTATCAATTTAGCGGGAGAGATTTTTAGCAGCACTGAAGAGCCCATTAGTTCTGGTAACAATGACGAAGAACAGCAATCGCGATTCACTCAGGCCTACAATAACTTGATTGATCCTGGTAAGTACCAAAAAATGCAAAAATTTTTAGAAACTAGTTTTTTCAATCCAGAGCAAAATGATCTTATCTTTAAAAAAAGCATGACAGCTGATTCATTACAATATGATTTGATTCGTAATGAAGGTAATCTTGGTGTTGAATTTTGCGATAATCATTTAAACCTAACGACACACAACTTAGATCACTTTGGAACGGAAGCTTTTATTGCATTTACAGCAGGGCTCTCGATTGCTCATTCAAAAGCAGCAGCGGCTAAAGAAAATGATGATAAAGAGACTCGTAAAGCCCTTTTAACTGAAGCATTAACTTATGCTTTGTTTGCCTGTCATTTTCTTACAGACATCTATACAGCCGGCCATATTAACGTTCCACAACGTGAAATATTAAATGCTATGAATGGTGATGAGCTATCCAGTATCCCTAGACTGGGATCGTCTACCAAAATATTAATGTCTTCTTTATTAGTAAAACAAATGCATGGTGAGTGTCATGAGAAACCTGTTAAGTTAAAACCCAAAAGTCAACCGTATAGGAAAAAAAATCCCTATCGTTGGGGAAATTTGAATCAAGAAAATGAAGGCAGTGAAAATCAATATAACAATGATGGTGAAGGCTGTGATGAACAATATGATTTTTCGAGCGACCAAGCATGTAATGCTATTGCATTAGCCCTGTATGATATTTATTTAATTTATACAGGTAATTTAAACAAAGAAGTACTATTTTTAGACAGCTTTCAGCAAACTTTTTCTGAAATTTATGAACAAGAAAATAATCTTAATAAAAATCCGTTGTTTTCCTATTCTAAAGAAAGAAATGACATTTCCATGAATACTGATGAAGGGTATAAACCCCTTCCTTCGATTAAAAATACCGCAAAATTAAGCACATTAATAGGTGTTTTCTATAACTTTAAAACTAAAAATACCGCGCAAAGAATCAAGGAACTTAATAACAATGAGGTTGAAGAACTTCTAGAAAATTTAGAGAATGCGCATTGTAAGTTCCGTTAATTGAATCCTACAATGATAAAATAATACTTATGATTACTAGCATAATAAAGTATATTTTACTATGCTATTTTTTTATGACATTGAATAATTCTAAATTAATTCTATCAATTTTAATTAGCATACAGACTAAGTTCGCATTCTTCAAAAAATCATGAATAATCGACTTTCTACAGAATAATGAAAATGAATTTTAAATCATGTTAATTGCAATAAAATTAGCATGATCCGTTTTTAGTGCATGCGAAATTAAGCGCGACTGTAATAATTCACTTAATGTTCCTTTTCATCATCCGAAAGCAATGGGGCTATTTAAAATCTCCAGTAAATTGCACTCTTTTGTGAGCGCATGATTATAGGGCCCAAGGAAGTCGTTTTTCCTGCACTTCCAGCGGCTTGATAAGAGGAATGATATTATTAAGAAGTGTATTACTCTATAAGCTAAAGGCAGGCGAGATAGCGTTTAAGATTACAAAAATTTGAAAGCATCCCTACGCTTTGGAAACATTGGGTAAAAGACGCATTTAGATAGTATTCATAAGTTAAACGGCTTCCACCTAGTTTTGACTGGAAATGAATTCTAATCACACAAAAGTCAAATCAGCAAATTATCGTTCTCGTTATATCATCGAAGTGATCCTGTCGAAGATTAAATGGCATATAAAAGATGTTGCAAAACACATTTCTACACCACATTTATATTACAATATGCTGCAATTAAATTAATGCGATTCTTTTTTAGCTTGTTCCCAAATTTGCATCAGTGATTCAAAGTTTTGGCCTGCTAAATTGTCATACCCCTGCAATTGAGCAATACGTTTAACTTTCTCGAAGCGCTTTTGAAATTTAATAATACTTTTCGCAAATGTTTCTTTTGGATCGAATTGACAAAATAAACATAAAGAGAAAACAGCGTGTATCAAATCCCCGATTTCTTCTTGTAAGTTGCGATTGGCATCTATTGTTTCCATTGCTAATAACTGAGTTTCAATTTCAACACACTCACTTTTCACTTGCGCAATAATTTGCTCAACTTTTTCCCATTTAAAACCAAACGCTTCGGCAGATTTTTCCAAGTTACAAAATTTTTCAAATAAATCCATAGGTCCCTCAGTAGCACATGATTGGTTCTTATCGTATAAAAATTTTTGCTGTTAATAGCATCAACATTATACGAACTTATTGCATTCTTGATTATAATAATCATACAGCATGTCGTAAAATCGGCGTTTTATCGAATGAAAACAGCTACGCTGCAGTTTTGCGTAAGCTGGTAGCGAAAATTTAGCTTACGAAAATCTGAATCATACGCCTATGTTAATTTTTAAATTTGGGCGGTATTTAATTTACCATTTGTTTTTATGATAAGGGTGTTAAAATTCCACACCATTTGCCAGGATTGGCCGTTGGTATCACTCTCTAACAGTAAGAGTAAATCTACATCTTCTCTACCTCACTCGTCAAATTTCCAATACTGCCTGTTGCGAAACAGCCAGAGGTTGAGCACTTTACTGAGTTAGGACGCATTTCGTGTATAACAATAATAATTTTTTAGGGCTATTTTTAATTTGAACATTTGATTTAAAAGGAGGTGCTTGTGAAACGAATACCCTATGTTTCACTAACATCAGATGGAACGAAAAGATCGCCAACCAACGAGATGCCCATCTAATGTTTTCTCTGAAGTTACATATCGCGACCCTGATATTGATTGCTATTTACTCAACACATTCCCTCACGTCTAAGCAACAAATTGTTAATTATACAGCCAGATTATAGAATTTAGATCTATTATTTTACTAAATGCTTAAGAAATACATGAACCAATTTTTTCTCTGTCAAAAATTAGCGGATTTTTTATCATTACACGAAACCTCATTGGAAAGTGCACCTGAAGCTTTTAAAAAAGCCGTTTCATTAGTACAACTAGATGCGAATGCCGCACGAAAAATGATTGAAGCCCTAACGGTTAGAAATAAAGAAGGAAATACAGGGTTATGGCAGATTGTCCGTTATTGTCCTGAAAATCTTAGCTTAATTGCAGACCTATTAAAAAGTACCAACAGTGAAGAAATCATACACAAAGCCTATGCATCGCAAATTGAGAATGATAAATTTGACCACTTTGGCATACTTTATGAATGTATGTTACACGCACCAGCAATGCTAACACCATTAAAAACTGATATTGAGGAAATGTATTTAAGCATACTTAATCAATTAGACAAAGAAATAAAAAATCTTGACACTGATAGTACAATTACTTGTAAAGCACTAATTTTAGTTAATGAAGTTAGAGAATTAAAAAATCAAGCAATCACATTAACTGATATAGTTATACTAATTAAAATGTTAATGCTAGAAAATGAATTACTTCATCTTCCTACACAAAAAAATATTAATATTTTTCAAACTGAATTGAATGTCTCTATTCTTCTTTCAGATAATTTAGGTTTGTTTAGCCATCCACAAGAAAAACTTAATCAAGTTGCAAATGCATTAGTCGAAGAAGAATTCAAAATACACAAGTCATGTGATTTTTAATGAAAAAAAATTACATGATATTTCGGTTAAAAGAGATATTTGAGTTTAATAGAAGCGAGCCTGGGTTACGTGCCCAGGCTTGCTTAAGTTTAAGTCTCGATTACATATTATTAGATTATCGAACGATAATGCCGTTTACTTGGATTTTAAAATGCTCTTCATAGGATCGGCAACGTCACTAGATTCTTTAAGGTTAGCTTTGTGTTCAAAGAATTTTCCTGCGCTACCAGATGCACTGGCCACCACCCCTAATGCAGCCAAACCAGCCCCGACTCCTAATAAGACTAAGGGAGCGACCCCAAAGGTTGCGATCCCAAGTGTTACGACTGCGCCTACAAGCACTAATGCCCCCAGTCCAAATCCAATGGCTTTTAGCTTATACCCAATTTTCCGGCAAGGCTCTGCACCATGTTTTTCCATATATTGGGTAAATTGTTCATAGGGTTTTTTATTCGCGTCAGGATCAGCTATATATCTTGTAGTCAATTCAGTTGCTACTAACACATCGATAATGTGACTAATTTGCTGTTTTCTATCCATAATTGTTGAGGAATTATCATTATATTTAGTTTTAAATTGAGTTAATGCCTCGGTTGCATTTGTTTGTAATTCACTAATATCGGCACTGAGTGAATGAGCTATTTTCTTTATTTTTTGAGTTAATAAAGCATTCCCTTTCAAGTTTTGTTCATCAAAAGCAATTGGCAAGCTCTTTATAGAAAGCTGAGCTAGCAAAAATATCGGTTCAATTTTTTGGTTTACAAAAATAAGATCAACTAACCCTTTTCTTAACGCTTTAGCGTGGGTAGTATCAGCAGAATTTTTTTTCCTAAGCAATTGTTGTTCTTCTAAAACTACATCTACGATTATTTTTCTAACTGTATCGTTATCAAATGGGTCTGATGCAAGTGCGTTTTGGAAATTTTGTAAATTTGACTTTGAATTTGGCATTTCAATTCCTGTATATCTGTAAAGAATATACCTGTATTATAACTGCCCAGTCTTAATATAGTATGAAAGAGACACATTAGGAAAAAAGATGGATTATCCGACGAGAATTTAAAGCGCGAAGTTACTCTTAGCTTAACCTATTGTATGTATTAAGATAAGCAGCTCAAATTGCCCGCTAAATTTGACATAAGTAACAATCCGAACACGTCTACAGATCGTTATCGTTGAAAAATTAAGAAAAATGCTTATAAAGGCTAAGTCATTGCTGCTATATGCAAATCTTTACTTAACTTTAATTTAAGATGAACCTTTGTTGCTTTTCATACTTACTCTATTTTAACTTTTATTAGTTTAACTTTTATTAGGTATTTATTTATTCATAAGAATCTATTTATTAAATTGATTATTTACCGGGTCTAATTAGAAGATTAATAATTAGCTAAATTAATCGATAAAACTTGTGAAGCCACCTTATCTTTATTGTTTTATGAGCACAATAAATGGTTCGAGCCTACACATGGTAATAACAAACACTTCAGCTCTATTTTAATCCAAACAATCTATTAACAACATCCCTTACTATCTTAAATGCCCATTTCTGTGCAAAGTTGTATACGGAATAGTTAAACTATTTTCTGTATAACCTTTCAATAATTTCTTCTCGCAGGCTTTTATCTTTTCTCCACACGATTTAGGATGGCTAAAAAAATAAGGTTTATATTGCTCTGCGGCAAGCGGGCTTAGCAAAGCAAACCGGACCAGTGATAGCGCTTCATAATTGTATTTATTTTTTTTATTTAAATGATGAGCGATTTCAGTAATCAACTTTGTCATTTTTTGAATGTTGTAATTCGCGTAAGCATTATAAAATTGGCGGATACAGCGAGAAATCGTAGCATGGTCAGCATAACTAAAAAAATTACAGGTAGGTTGTTGTTCGTCATGTATTTTTTTATTAATCGCATCTAATTGATCAAGTAACAATGAAAAGTAGTGTTGGCTAGAATGAGCGGGCATTAGAATACCTCTTATTTGAGCGAAATTTAATCTAGGTGCGCAAGCATAAAGCAGTAAAATAAATATGTCTAGGGGCTAACTTAGTATTTTTTTTACGCTAAGAATCTTTGATTCAAATTTATACACATTCAGTTCTTGATTATATTTTTCAAATCTCTAATGTTTCAAATACTTAACCCGAAGGCTATTTAATCTTCAAAGTATTCTTTTGGTATAAACTAGTTGAAGATGCGCGACGCATACTTTGAGTTCATTATATTTAACATGGAGGAAAATACTAATGAAGAAACTATTGGCTTCTGTAATCGTAATTAGCTCATCATTTTTATTAAACACAGTCTCTGCAGAAAGCGTCATTATTCGAGATACGTCCAATTGGAAAAGTGTTCCTGTACAAGTCGATTCCGTTAATAAAACTTATACCTTAGTGGGCACTGAACCAACGGACTCACCCAATTATTATTACTCTTACCAAGGCTATCGTTGCTTTAGAGAAAAAAGAGAAATTGGCATTGATGCACTTATTTTTAAAGCCGGTATTTCTGGTGGTTCAGACATTTATTGCTATTCAGAATAATCTATCTCACAAAACAATAGGGACATCGACAGATGCCACCCTATTGTTTTGCATTAAATCTTTCTAAAACCCTTTAAAATTTTTTCTTGGTGAATGTGCTAAATCAGGAAATTTTGCATATTCCATCAATTTTGCAGCTGAGGGATTAATGTTTTTAATACTTGCTAACTCTTCACAAGAATAGGTTAAGGGTTGTTTATGATGGAGTGCCGCAAAAATTGGAGCACCGGGGTCTTTATCGATCAGGGCCGCATGATAGAAAAGGGAAAAATTATGAGATGCATTGGGATTCAAGAGGCTTTTTCGAATTGCGTCAATATTTTTTAAAACCGTTGTATCCATGCAGCTTGCTTCTTTCTCTGGTTTAAGATGTTCCATTTCAATTTTTTTTAAAGCCTGTAAAGCCATAACGATATTTTTTTCTAAATCTCGGGTAAACATTCTTAACACTCACCTACTCCTTGTTCATAAAGCAGTGCTTAATTGAGTTTTAATGTGCAGGACTCAAAATTATTACTGAATTAACGACTTAATTTTATTAATTGCTTCTCGAGCACAGCAACATACTTCTTATCTTTATTTTTTGGTGAAGCAAAGAATCGGTTTCTCTCATTTGCTAAGACTTGCTGCAATGCTTCTTTTGAATTAGCAGCGCTACATTGAGTGGCTAAAGCCTCCCCTCTTTTATCTTGATGTAACTCAGTATGAAAAACACCACTGGTCCTTGTAAATTCCTTGAGTTTATAAGCTATTTTTCCTGCATCCTTACTGTCATTAAAAGTACGATTATAGGCAACCATGATATGGTGAATTTCATTAGCTTGTTGCAACAAATGTGAGTTAGTCGGAGCGATCCGAAGTGTAACTTCACTCTGGTTACTCTGTTTTCTAATGTTAATAATAGATTTTGCAACAACCTTACGAAACTGATCATTATCAAAATCAGCAAGCGTTTTTAACACACTATCTTTATAAAGCAAATGACCTGCGGCCATATGACCCCACACAGCACTTGCTGCACCTCCAATACGCTGCCAAAAAGCATCCATTCTTACGAGATTTTCGAGTTCACGATTCATATTTAAATAAGCAAGACCTTTAATAATAGCTTGGTTTGCACGGAAATTAAGAAAAACATCAGGATCCCTATTTATTTCAAAACGTAAAGCTGCATCTTGTACAATATTTAAAATTGACTTGAAATTTGATTCTTCTGCCAACCGTTCGCCAAGATAATCGTAAAAGATTTTATCTTTGTAATAATTTGCGTTTTGTACTTTTGCATTCAATTTGTTAAATGGCATAAAATTACTCAGTTAATTTTGAATTTAATTTAGCAATGTATTGCTAAAATCCTATCTACCTTAAAATAAGATGGGCTTAATATTAAAAGAATAACTGGAATATGTCTAACAGAATGCATCTATAGACTATACAGTTTTGTTTAAAAAACATTATCAATACGAGTTAGACAAAAATTTATTTAACCATATTCGGTGAGCTTGATGTTCGAAATAATTCTGGACGATATTCAAAATGCATCGTGTCATAGTGGTGCCATTTACCGCCCCAAATAAAACCATACTTTTCAAATACAGTGACAATTTCCCAGGGTATATTATTACGGTAAATTAAATCAGCAGCTTCAGAGACAACCTTCCCTTCTTTCTTTAAATCCCACTGCCAATAATTGGCAAGCGTCGCATTAATATCAATGGTCATACCAAAACTGTGTGGGCTTAAGCGAGATGAATTTGCAATCGTTCGCCATTTAAAAGTTCCGCCGGGATTAGCTAAATATTTCCGATAGTTGGGATGGGTTTGAACAAGCGCTTCTAAGGCTTTAGAAATGCAGATGAATTTTTGATTAACGCCATTTATCGTCGTCACAAGTAAGGGGTAACGTAAGCCAAACACTTTAGGCATCCAATAAATTTGCACTAATTTATTTTTTGCTTCTTGTTCCGTCCTACCATACATTTTCCGAAAGAATGGTTCATAGCGAATGCGACCAGGATCATCTTGCGGATTAAATGTTGCATGGTCATTTGGCTTACCAGCTTCATAATGAACATCATGGACTTGATCCAAAAGACTCGGATGATCTAATTTTTCTGCGGAAGATTTATTAGGTTGAGAATCTCCAATCGGCATTTTGGTGCCATCACGCCACAAGATATTTTCTGCATCTATCGCTTGAATATAAGTAGAGTAAACCCGTTGCAGGTTTAAAATATCGTCGCTTTTTTTATTATAATTAGCGAAGCTCACACTGCATAATAATAAAAGGAGAGAAATAAATTTCATATCATCCTACCCAATTTAATATGATTAAGATTTTTTAAAGCTTTAGCCAATGAGCCGAATAATTTAAAATCAATTTTTTAAATAAACACTTGCGAATAAACGCTTTATACCTCTGCAAAATTTATCCGTAAATACGTTTGTTAAGCTTAGTTGTAACGTAGAAATTTGTACTTGCATGTACAGGTCAATGCTTATTATTTGCTTCTTTAAAAAATAAGCATATTTTAGAGAGAAGCAGACATGGCTAACTAACTTAACGTGATTTCCGGTTCGTCCCCTTACTTATGCAAAATAATGCTGCACTGCCAAGTTCTCGCTATCCAAACGCTAACGTTATGATCTCGACAGAATTAAATAATTATATTATCATATGATCAATTATCAAACTACTTTTGATGATTAAATTTAAAAATATACATTAAAGCGCATAATCCGTTAAAAAACAAAGCGTAAACACACTAAAATTCCCTTTAAAATCCAAGGTTCGACTCATGACTACCATACGACAACCCATGACTTTCCGTGATGAAGCTAACAATCGTGCATCAGCGCCGAAATGGCTCGAGAAGAAAAAATTTATTAAGCAGCAAAGTAACGATAAAAAATGTTTCCACAGTAACAAGGTAACTTTATTTTCTAAAGTTAATAAGCCTGACTCAAAATGGTACTTTAAGCGTTATAAACGTTCAACACCGCCTTATGAATATGAGGCATGCGCAAGTGATTTTTATCGTTTTATATTAGGAAAAGAGCGTGCTGCTAAAGCCCAAGCTGTATCGAAGTACGGAAATATAGTTGGAATTATATCGCAACATAATCCTGCAGGATTCGAAAGTATCCTTGATATCACCAATAAGCCAGGATTAAGAAATTTTGCTTTAACGCCCCGCAACGGATACTGCGAAGTGGAAATGGCTGAAGCAGTTTTAAATGAGGTTGATGGTGTAGATAATCCGGGTAACGTAGGTTTTAATAGAAATGATGAAATATCTAGGATTGATTACAACCTTTCATTTTTCTATGGTACAGCATTTATTGGAAATTTGAGTAAAAATGAATCATTAATCCACGACACAAAAGATGACAACGTTATTCAAAGATTTTATAAAGCCGCTCTTAAAATAATCATGTTAAATGATGATAATGTTATAAAAACTATCCTCGAACGTCATGTCATTGATCCAAAAATTGCGGCAGAACTTTCACGCGTCATATTAATGAATACAAAAACGCTCCGTCAAGATTTTATGCAGTCTGAACGATTCAAAACCTTTATGCTCAATTTTGATAACAAAGAATTATTCATTGAAATTGAAGATTTCTTTAAACATGAACGTACACACGCTAGCTCCCGATTTGATGATTGCTTAGCTTCGATCAAAGCCACTTATGCCCAGATCACCGCAGCGTGCACGCCTTCCAAAGCAACTGCAATCACCCTATGAGGTCGTTGCAGTTGTTGATCAGGCTAAATCCGCATTGCCCCCTATCCTATTTAATTTTTTTATCACGTATTGTTAATGCCTTTTCATGCAGCAAAGAAAAAGTGAAAAATGTAACGGTTAGAGATATGAGTAAATCAATATCAATTACCTTATAACCCATTTGGAGAAAAAGCGTGCATGCGACCTGTTAGGAGCAAATAAACTTAACAGACTAGCCTTGATTACACTTTGTTAATCTTAGGTATTGAGTCTCATTTAACCCTTAGCATCTTGAGAGGTACTGAATAAGCATGAAGTGCTTTTTTAAATCTCAATATCTATCGAAAACTATTGAAATTTCTTCCCTTCCTTGCTTTAATTGCGACAATTCATGCGCCCGTAGCTCAGTTGGATAGAGTATCTGGCTTCGAACCAGAGGGTCGGGAGTTCGAATCTCTCCGGGCGCGTTAATCAAATCAAGTGTTTAGAGGCAGTGCAAATTTAAGTTCGGAGCGAGTGTGGGTAAAATTGTAACGTTGACTCTTTCCGCAGCACCTTTCAAATGATCGCAAATCAAGTGCGCATATCTCAAAATAAGACCAACCACCTCATTGCGTGAAGTTAAATTTTATAAGTTGGGTTGATCCTGGGTTTCACTTACGCTATACCTCGACTACATTTACTATTTTAACTTCCTTCTTTTAAGTCATTATTTTTTATTAGATATATAACAGACCATACCGTTACTCCAATCAGGATAAGTATTTTTAACAACGTTCCAAGTGTTGCCATTGTCTTGGGTTTCTTACGATCAACGGGTAACGATGAACCCAATCTTCCTTTAACAATAGCATTTATTTTCGCATGCGCTTCACTTTGACCGAGCAATAGATAAACATCATTCTCATGGAGAAGATTAGAGAACTTTGCATTCGTTCAAGCGTATACCCCAACTTTGGGATTATATCTGCATAAATATTCAAAAAGTGAACCTTCCGATTGCACAACACCATTAACAGGAGACAAAAAATCTTTACTCATAAAATCGTAAAAGGGGTTATTTGTTAGTATTGCTAAGAAGTCGAGTCCTGCCTGGCAAGCTTTGCTAATTTGGTACTTTTAAGTGATTGATTATAGAGATCAGCTGCTTTAGTTATTTCTTTGAGTCGTAAGGGGGAATGTTTGTACAGATAAGTTATTCATCATAACTTAATATTTTAGAGATAAATATTGTCAGAGTTTTAAATGATTTTTAGCGGTAAGACTAGCCATATTCTTAGCTTCATGATTTTCGATGATTGCACCAATCTCATCAAATCCTCTGGCCTGCGCAACTTCAGCCGCAGTAAGATTGATGGTTTCAGTAGCTTTCTTTGCAAGAATTAAGTTTTCTATACCCGAAATGCAATGATATTCTTTAGCAAACTTTCGAATCTCAACAACAGATGAAGAAAATTGCAAGTTTTTATCCGCACCGTGATCTAATAACAGCTTAACAATTTCCGCATATCCTTCTTGCGCGGCGATAAACAAAGGAAAACTTGTATCTTTTGTTAAGACATTGACTTTCGCCCCGTGTTTTAATAATAGCTCAACTAATTCAGTATCATTTGCATCTATTGCGCCTAATAAAGGTGTATTACCTTGATAATCTTTACAATTTGGACTTGCCTTTGCTGCTAAGAGTAATCGAGCTACTTTTTTATTCCCCTGAGTGCATGCAATTAGCAAAGGGGTTTGTTTTCTTTTATCCTCAGCATTAACATCCACCCAAATTGTATGAGTAAGAAGTAGCTCAACAATAGCTTCCTTTCCGTATAATGTGGCAAAATGTAATGCCGTTTTACCATCCGTACATTGTCTATTTGGATTTTGTCTGTTGCCTTTTTCAACCAAGTTTAAAAGTGATTTAACTGTATCAACTTCACCTGCTGCCGCTGCTGATAATAACCAAAACGATTCTTCCGAATCCCCTCTGAGTCCTTTCGCAAAAGTAGGCGTATGGATAGATCGAAATAGTTTATTTTGACGCCATATTTGTACCATTTGCTTTACTTTGTTGGCATCTTTTTGTAAGCAAAATAATTCTGAACACATGGCGCTCGAAGTATGCTTTGACAGCGCAGTTAATATTTTTTCAGCAGCCACTTCAACAGTTGCATCATCTGCTATGGATAGAGGTTTATCGCACTCTTCTAGATCATTGACATTAATAAAAATGAGGTTTGTATTCGAAGAATAAAAACCAGACATAACGGTATGAATTAAACTTGAATGAAGAAATGCAAAGGGAATTATTTCTTTACTTTTAAAACACGACCTTATGGACTTAATTAAACTGACTAACTCCGCTTGATTGTAAATACCAGCAAGATCAGCACATGCTGGCATAATAGGAATTTTTACTAAGCCACTCTTTAGAGCGACGGCAGTCGATAAGGTGATCGGTAAACTTAACTCAGCATTTTGGACTTGATGGTCTGCTCTGAAATTAAATAGTGGACGATATAAATTGGGGTTCTGATTGATTGATAAATTTTTAATGAATGTGGATATTTCTAATTTAATGATAATTTGCTCGAAATCCGATAATGACTCAATCTTCTCCTCAATTAATTTATAAAGAGTATTTAAATAAATCTTTTTTTCTTGTGGTATAAGTTGATCAAGTTGGCTTAAGTTAGGGTTCCCGAGCACACCAGGTTTTTCTAACGCTTGCAAAGCATTTTTTATAACTTCCTGTGATATTTCTTCTTTTAACTGATCAGCATTTTTTATCCGCTGCCCAAATAGAGTGGGTGAATCATTATAGAGTAATTGTATAGCCATTAATCGTGTGCTAAAGGTTTCTATATCTTCAGCAAAAAAAGCTTGCATGCCCATAATTGCAGTACCGAAACAAACGCCTTGCGGAGTATCTATTTCTAATTGATGGATAGCATCCATTAGAATTTTATGCAAACTGGGGGACAATCTACTTTCTGCCATGGTAACTCCGCCAAAGAGCGTCTAAGTATTGCGTGTGGGCATATATACCAGCGCGTTTTGCTCTCATTCATCAAAACCGATCTACGATAAAAAAACCGGATCGGAGAATGTAATACACTTTAGCACCCGTTGAGAAAGTTATAATTTTCAATGCGTAATATTGGATTCAACGCAACGCACTTTATGAAAATATTGCTTAGCAACATGCAACCTCTAAGCAGCGTTATTAAAGGTGATTATCAGGTATTTATTGTGACCTCGGTCTTTTACCCTTATAGTTATTTTCCTGCACAGATTTTGAATCTGGTGCTCGACTTGGGAAGAATTTCATGACTGCCTGGGTATTAGGTTCAACTATCTTTTTTACCGCGGTTTGAATTTGCTTACTTTTAGCCGCTTTGGTCGAGTCAGTAAAATTTAAATAGAAACCGCCCTTCGCTAATTCAAACGCTGGTACTAATAGGAGTAATGAAAATCCAAGCGAGGCAGGCATCGCTACAATAGAAATGGTTACGAGGGCAATTGAGCCAATGATCGCCATAATGCCTGCAAACTTTCTACAACTATTATCAGGAAGAATATCTGCAGCCTTTTGGCTTGTTACTAAAATAGCTTCAGCACTTTTTTTCAGAGCCTTTTTACTTTCAGTTATACTACATCGTTCACTGTTAATATTAGCTTCAAGATTAAGATGAATTGAGATCTTTTTTATGTGACTTGTAATTTGGTTTGTCAGCTTCATCAACACTTCAATTTCATCATCCATCCTGACTAAAGCAGCTTCAGTGGGGACTTGATGATGATAAGCTAACTTATTGTTTTTAAAAGAAGCGTTTAATAAAACTTCATAATCGCTTAATCGATCCCGCATTAAGTTATAAAATTCTTCAAAGCCAGCTTGATAGGCTTGAAAAAAAGTATTTTGAATTTCATTTTTAGGTAATTTTAATTTTTTCTTTTCATCATCGCCACGCGTAACGAGTTCATCGTCATACTGATGATCTAATGAGATGTTTTTAAAATTTTCAAGATCACCTTCGAATGGTCCAGTAATAGCAATTACAGTCGTATTCAATTCCTTTGAAGCGGCACTAAAATCAAAGTTTAGCGCGTAAGCTAAATTTTCAATATTTTTTTTTCTTTGGTTAAACGGAATGGCTCTTAAAAATGCAAACATAAATCTCATCTCGTGAATTGATTATTGATCAAAACAATAGCACAAAAAAAATGAGGCTTTATTAATAGAAACTTAAGGGAAAAAATGAATTTCATAACTAAATAAATATAACTTTAATTAAATCAAGAGGGCATGCATAACCATTTGCTTATTGTTTTAGACGACCCAAACTCATTGCTTACCCTATCCTTTATCCTATTTAATAAATACCAATTTGACGCAAGCGCTCGATCAAATACGCTTTGGCTGTGTATTGGTTAGAAAGCTGCACTTCTTCCCGCGGGTGTAGAAAAAGGGGGGCAGAGTACCGAGGAAGATTAAGATGATCCAGTGGATTGATAACGCGATGCGTGGTCGATTGATAATAACTATCCGTGCACTCCTGAAGCATATCTCCCACATTAACAATGATATTGCCTTTGTCACAGTTAACTTCATACCAATCGCCACTTTTATCCTTTACTTCTAACCCAGGCGAGGTTGCTGCGGGAATGAGTGTAATGAGGTTGATGTCTTCGTGAGGTGCAGCGCGAACTGCATCTTGATCGAGTGATTCGGCAAGTGGAGGATAATGCAAAATTCTCAATACGGTATTTTTACTCTCTGTAATCATGTCTATTAAAGGAAGGGTAAGCTTGGCTGCTACCGAATCCGGTAAACCCTTCTCAATCCATTGCAATAAGTGTCCCGCTAACATTACCAATTCTGTATAAAGTTGTTTGGTAATCTGGTTTATTTCTGGAGGATGGTTGGCCCATAAATAAAAATGATAAAATTCTTTTAAATCATGAACGCGGTGATTTTTTGCTTTTTCCGTACGAAAAGGAAAGTATCCCGCTTGCGAAGGTTTTTGATACGTGTAGTTAAACTTATCTTTGCTGTCAAAAAATTGTTGCCAAGTTTGGTAAAATTCAGAGATTAAACCAGGGGTCACGGGGTGCCTTCTAATTACTGCAAACCCTGTTTCTTTTAGGGAGCGACAAAATAAATCGGCGGCGTTTGGGGCGTGATAATCTATGGTTAACACATGCATGGGCGCTCCTTGCCTCACTTCAAATTTTAAAGCTTAGCTAATATCCTTTTTTTGCGCAAATGAATTAGCTCACAATGAAACGCATCCCTCGAGAAAATTGACAAAATGCTCATTAGCTTTCAGCTAAAGTCAGTTCTACGTGAAAGGTCTCTATGCCATTTGCAAAGATTAATACGTTCGAATTTACTTTTAACCGACTTGTAATAATTGTTTGTATTAGCTAACCTTGGCGCAATTCTTATTAACTTAGATTCAATTCTAAATTACAAATTCTATAAAATTAATGCCTATAAGTAGTCCGCCCTATGCAAAGACAAACTAAACTTAAAACCGTATGCAGCAAACTTGATCCAAAAGCAATAATTGCAGAAGATAGTGTCGCCCTAACCGTTATTCGTTCGAATCAGGTTAATTCTGGTGTAACTAATCAACATGCTATGTTGATCATTGAACGCCTCAATGAACAAGGCACCCACATGGTAAACCTTGCTCATTTAACAGGACCGATGACGACTCTCTCGAGAATAAGCACCCTTTTCAATAGTCATTTATTGCATGGCAAGCAAAGCGAAGTAAAAACTGCTGATCTTACCGGCAAAGAAATTCGATATTCAGAAAAGTCACATACCTGGGTTGTTGATCAATCTAAAGCACACTTGATGATGGACCGAATTGATAAACAAGCTAACGGTATGATAGATCCTCCTCCTTTTTATCTTTTGGGGGGAAATTCATTTTTAACTTATTTCAGTAATTACGAACGCCATGGCGCAGCGCCCCGCAATTGTATTCATTGGGTTTTAGACATGCTGCGTTTGGCTGGCATCAATTTACATCAAGATGCGAATGTTTTTGCGACCGAAACCAGTTCCTATACTTCTAATGATAATAATTATCATTTACAAAGTTATGGCATTACAGAATTGTGTGATTTCATCAAACAAGATGCACTTGAAGCCATTCGACAATTTTTCCCTGTGGGCAGTGTTAATATTAATGAACTTATTTCAGGTAAAACCGTGGGTTCGGTCGAATTTCAACTACGTAATTACACGCCGTTGATGCTCGCTTGTGGATATGGCAAGTGGGACATTGCCAAAATGCTTATCAATGAGTACGACGCCGATGTCAGTTTAAAAAATAATCATGGTTTAACGTTGGAAGTTTACAAGCAGTGGTTGTTTATTTCATATGACGCACTCATGTGCGCGAAGAAAAATATATTTGGTATCACTAAAGTTACAAAAGATAATAAAGGACGTGAAGAAGTTATCGCATTGATTGAATCTAAACTTCCTGCGCCTGAAAAACGTGCTCATGCTAATTGCTTCAATGGATAATAAGTTAAAGAATTTTGAAGACTTATAGCAAGATAGTTGGTCATGGGTTTTCCATGAAGTGATGCCCAACTATCTCTTCTTGACACTTTTTGTAAACCCTATTCATTCCTCGAAAAATACCACGGATAGCTATGCTATTTTAACCTTTTAATGTCTTTGAATTTTAAATTTATCGCTAAACCCAGTTATAGCGCAATTTAATGTTAGCTCTTTCACTTCAGCACCTTGTTTTTCGACAACTTCGCTAAGCTCACTCTCGTCAGCGGTAACATGGCAAATAATATTAGCTAAAAGTAATTGTGAAGATTTCATTAAAATTAAATTCATTTGTAATGTTTGCGGTAACTTAATAAATTCTTCAAGCATTAAAATACTTAGTTTTTCAGTTATATTATTAATAGCATTGCTAATTAACTCGTCTTGTTTCTCATCTTTCATTTTTTTACCTTCTTTTAATCTACAATCAAAATGTGACAACCGATCGAATTGATTTACCTTTTTCCATTAAATCAAAAGCATCATTTATTTTTTCCAAAGGCATTACATGTGTAATTAAATCATCAATATTAACTTTACCTTCCATGTACCAATCTACAATTTTAGGGACATCGGTGCGCCCGCGGGCACCACCAAAAGCTGAGCCTCGCCAACTGCGACCGGTTACTAATTGAAAAGGTCGGGTTGCAATCTCTTGGCCTGCACCTGCTACGCCAATAATCACAGAAACGCCCCACCCTTTATGACAACACTCTAACGCCTGACGCATGAGTTTGACATTGCCTACGCATTCAAAGCTAAAATCTGCCCCACCTTTCGTTAAATTAACGAGATAAGGCACTAAGTCTTCCTGAATTTCATTCGGATTGACAAACTGGGTCATCCCGAATTTTTGCGCCGTTGCTTTACGATCAGGATTAATATCAACACCAATAATTTGATTTGCCCCAGCCATGCGGGCACCCTGGATTACATTCAACCCAATTCCGCCTAAACCGAACACGACGACGTTGGCACCTGGATGAACTTTGGCGGTATAAATCACTGCCCCAATCCCCGTCGTAACGCCACAGCCGATATAACACACTTTATCAAAGGGTGCATCTTCCCGAATTTTGGCGAGGGCAATTTCTGGAACAACTGTATAGTTAGCAAAGGTGGAAGTGCCCATGTAGTGATAAATCGGTTTTCCACCTAAGCTAAATCGTGTGGTACCATCCGGCATAACCCCTTTTCCTTGGGTTGTACGGATGGCTTGGCACAAGTTAGTTTTCTGTGACAAGCAATATTCACATTGCCGACATTCAGGGGTATATAAAGGAATAACGTGATCATTAACTTTGACACTTTCGACGCCCTCACCAACCTCAACCACAATACCCGCCCCTTCATGACCTAAAATGGCAGGGAATAGACCCTCTGGATCTTCTCCAGACAAGGTGAATTGATCGGTATGACAGATGCCGGTTGCTTTAATTTCGATGAGTACTTCGCCCTTACGTGGCCCCTGTAACTCAACAGTTTCAATCTTGAGCGGCGATTTAGCGCGTTCAGCCACAGCAGCTTTGACTTTCATAAACAATCCTTGCTTTGATTTTATACATCGAAAAAGTTAGTTCGGGCATGTTGGCAGAAAAAACGCTAGGTTTCAAAGTTTAATGTTACTTGCCTAGGGCTAAAGGGGCTTATTAAGATGGAGAGAAGGACTTGAATATTAGGATGAAAAAATGACCGCATTTACCCTCATTGAAGCATTCAACCCGCCGCATTTGCAGCAGTTATTCGACTTGTTTAAAAAAATGTGGTGGTCAGAAGGTCGGACTGATGAAGACTTTATAACCCTACTCAATAATTCCCTTTCTATTGGCATTATCGAAACACAAAATCAATTGCTCGTGGGCTATGCTCGTGTGTTAACGGATGAAGTTAAATATGCCTACATTTTTGATGTGATGGTCGAAGAAAAATATAGACAGCAAGGATTGGGGCGATTACTGATGGAAACAATTTTAACGCACCCCAAGTTGGATAGGATTGTTAATTTCGAGTTAACTTGCCTGCCTGAAATGATGCCCTTTTATCAGCAATTTAATTTTCGCCAAGATTTCGGCAAGGTAGTTGCCATGCGTTATCGAAGATCAAACATAGCATAATGTGCGATGCGAAAATGGAAAGCACCGGGATCGCGCAGCATTTAAAGAAATATAAAAACCCCAAATATTATACTAATAAAAACTATTTTTTTGGGAATTTAGCCAATTTTAAAGGGACGATTAAATCTTGTTTCTTGGCGTCTCTAAAACGATTGTAATAAAGTATGGTGTTAATTGAACGTGTCATGGAAAAAATGCTGCCAATAAAACTGGCTTGTTGACGACTTGCCCGTGCACCAATATTTTTTATCATCACTTGCGCGGTAGACCAGGGTATAGTGCCATTTTTTGCTTGGTGGATACACTCTAATTGCTTATAGACTTCAGTCGGAAACTTTTTAGGGCTTGTATTTTTATTTATAACAATTGAATGAGAAAAGAATTGCCACTTAACATTCCAATCTTTATTGATAATGATAACTTCTAAATCAAGAACCCTCTTTTTAGCGATAGTTTCTCTTTGTAATGCCTTGGCTTCGCTTTGCAAAGTACGTAAAGAAGCCAAATAATCTCGTTGAGCTTCCCAAGCTAACTGATCTGATTTATTTATAAATGACATTTCATAAACTTTATTTCGAATTGCTTTTTCAATCAATAGTAAATAACGTTCAATGTTTTGTATATCTTGTTTAATTTGATTTGAATCAACAGGAAAGGTTGTGGCTTGTTTCGTTAAAATACGTAATTCATTTTTAAACTCAGTCAATTTTGTATCGCTATGAGGATGAATTTGCAGCAAATCATTAGCTGGCTGGATACGCTTTTTCTTAACTATTTCGCAATTTTCATTATTAATATTAATCAATTCATCTTGACGACTTGTCTGTTCCTTTATTTCTGGAGATGCCAGTGCAAGATTATGATGATGTATGACGATAGGATGATTTTGTGGCAAATACTGATCTAGAAAACTAAACAAAGGAGAGAAATGCTCCAGGAAAAAACTTTTAATTTTTGCATGATTTGACAAAATACTGACTAATTTTTTACGGGCTTCAGCCAGGGTATTATCTGTTGAATCGACAACTGCTGCCAATGCTTGGTCGAACGCTTCAGAAATTTCATCTGAAATATTGCACTCTAGATTCGCAAATTCCTCTTTAAATCTTAAAAACTGATCTTTACCCTCAAATGTTTTACTGTTAAATCTTTTGTTTTTTAAATCAATAAAAAAACTTTTATATTTAATAATATTATCTACTACAGCAATAGAGTCGGCATCTTCCAGCAAACCTTCACAAGTTTCCCACAGAATGGCTTCATTCGATAAATTATTTTTACGATGCATAATTGGTGTCACCTCTAGTTAAATATCACTATAAACACTAAAACTTAACACCGTCTTAAAGTTAATTTTTTGATTAACTCAAAATGCATCAATTTGCAAAATAGAATTTTAACTCCTTAACTTTATGAACATTTTGCTGGATTTAGAAATGAGCTGAGGGGGTTCTTTTATATATTCAGCTGGAATCAATCCGCAAGCGGCCTCATCTAAATGAGGCGCTTACGACATTTTAACAATTAACTAACGACCATAACCAGGCATGGGCGGGTAGTAACCGGGTGCCGTGTTATTGTTATTATTGCCAGGTGCAGCAGAATTATTATTAAAATTTGCAGGATTGTTGTTAAACATCAATGCAGGATTATTGCCGAACCCGGGCGTTTGCATGGGGTTAGTTGCAGGTCTGTTGTTGTTATTAAACATCGTTGCAGGATTGTTGTTATAGCCTTGATTGTTATAACCGGCCTGACTTTGAGGTGGCATGTTATTGTATGGCGGTTGAGCGCTACCCGGATAGGGCTGACTGCCGTTATTCATCCCCTGCTGCATTGGGTTTGGATTGAATGACTGCGCAGAATTATTATAGCCAGACATAGGATTGCTGTTATTAGGCATCGGTGCACTGGGGTAACCCATCGTCTGATTAGGAACGTTTGAATTATTATTTCCTAAAATTTGATTAGTTGTGCGATCTCCTCTGGCAAGCTCGTTATAATACTGTTGATATTGTTGAGCACGCGGATAAAACCTAAAGTAATGCCCATAATCTTCCGCGGACAACTTACGTCCCATCATGTTATCTAAAGTTAATTTCGAAAAAGGCTTGGATTCATCCATCGCATCTAAATCATCACGATTAATCGATGCCGCAAGTTGACAAAGCAACCAAAATCCTCGACTAAAGGGGAATGCTTGACCTTGATCATTTTGAACTTCTTGCATTTCAGCTTTAAAATTATCAATCTCAGCAGTGAAGGGGGCATCTTCATCAACTTTTTTCAGCCATGCGACTTCTGCATCGTTATTACTGCAACTATTGAGCGTGATGGGATTCATTTGCGGATTGGCACGCGTGATAATCAATTCTGAAATTTGTTGAATCGCCTGGTCAGTCGGAACATTGTTAACAATTTCACGCATACCCTGTTGATTAAGCCGCCATCCATCGGAAGGAATGCCATCGGAGTAAACATAATACATGGTATTACCCGTCGACTGCGCTAATGATTCCGACAATTTTTTATAAAGCGGTGTTAAACCATAGGGTGCTTGTTGAAATTCTGCGTCGAGTCTTTGATGCGCCATGCGTGCGAATTCAGCAGGTGAATTGCCTTGATGTTCCAAAATAATCGAAGTAGGTCGATTTAAAAATGAAACGGTAACTGTTTTACTCGGAATAAAAGCTAACATATCCATCATTATATGGATGCGATCTTCAGCTTCTTCCCAACGACTAAGGGGGCTATTTAGCGGTCGGCCTTGATTTTGCAATCGCATCTTGAGATGGGGACAAGCTTCAGCCACTGTAATATTTGAAGGCTGACCCATTGAACCACTATCATCGACGATAAAATTTAATTTATAACCCATTTGTGACAGGGTTAAGAGTTTGTTTACTAGACCGAGTGGCACTTCATATTGGGAAAATATTTTAGAGATTCCATCGATACAGTCTCCACTTTGCATCTGTCCCACTTGAAATTTATTGGTAAAATCTGAACTTTGCATAATATCAATGGATGATGTTGTTGCGTCAGAAAGCTGGATGGGTCTTTGTGTCAAACGTTTTTGCTGTTCGGATGCAACCAGCACATCGTCCATAGAAGAGACGATCGCTAACGCATTCGGATTGGTTGTAGAAGGTTGACCTTGGTTGACTTGTTGCGCTTTGAATTCGGGATTAATCTTCATGACCCCATTTTCAAAAATATACTTATTCATCAGTCTTTCCTTAACTAATAAATGAAAAAATCAATCTGCCTTATTCAATTTCCAATAGCAAGATCAATTTGACAATGAGAGTAGTTAGTATGCAGTGATTAAAAATGTTAAACCTGAGAAAGATACTTTGCATGACGACACCTACTAAAACTTTACGAAAAATAAAATCATTTTAATGCTTGTCTAATGATTTATTTTTTGCACCGGTGCTAAATCACTTTACCCATTCGGCTAAGATTTGTTTTACTAATTTTAAATTGAATAATTTGATAAATCACAAACGGATTAAAACATTTAATCAACATACAGTTTGGTTACCCTTGTACTGATGGGTATGGGCTGCGTAAATTAAAAAGAGATAAACTAGATTAAAATTTGTGAAGATACAATCTCAAAAGCTGCAAGACTGCAAGTTTCAAACAGCATGACCTGACTCTTCAATCGAAAGTCTAGCCGGTCATGCCATTTTTTTGCTTAGTAAACCGAAAGAAACTTTAAACAATAATCGTTTAAAATCAGCATACCTTTTACCTAGCTCATCATGTTACTTAAATTGTGCCTGAACTTTAGCTTTGATGGTTCCTGGTGTCACAATTAAGCCATTAGATGGATCGAACACGGGCGCTTGGTTTTGCACCACCGTAATTTGACTTGCATACTTCGAAGTGTCGACTTGAACTTGTACTGGACCTTGATAAGTTCGTAATTTTTCTCCCACTAAAAGTGGAGTAATTTCAACCATATTCACTTTGGTCACGCAGCCTTGCGTTGGACCCGCATGGATAGCTGTGTCTTGTTGATAAGATAGGGTAGAAACCCAACAAGGATAACTTGCATTGTTATAATATTTTACAATAATCGTGGTAGGTGTCATGCCAGGATCGGGAAGTGTTGTGTTAGCAAGTAAATTGACGACTTGAATGGACTGGATAAAGTTATTGGCTTGCGCTGTAACTAAGGATGGCGCTGCACAAATTGCTAACAACGGTAAAGCCATTCCAACTAAATTGGCACTCAATTTCATAACACATTCCTCATAGTATTCAAAAAGCGAATGCAATTATAGCAGCTATGAAAGGGGTAACAAGTGCTCAATGATCAGTTGTAAATTTTTCTTGCCACGGTATTCATTTACATCTAATCGATAAGCGGCTTGTACGCGTTGACATCGATGGTTTGGCCATTGTTTTATATCAACAAAAAAAGCCATGGCATCAATCAACTTATCTTCCTTCCCTAAAATTAGTTTTAAATGTTTATCAGCTACGATGCGTTGTTCAACCAGTTGAAAAGCATCATCAAATAACGGTTCAGGGAAAGCTTGCCCCCAAGGCCCTGCTTCACGTAACAAATGCGCTGTCTCAAGGTTTAAATAATTGAGAGCAAGTTCTCCATCGCTTAAAATTGAATGTTGCAAATCTTCTTCCGCAATCAGATCTGCAACTGTTACAGAAAAAATTTCAGCAAATTGTGCGTATGACGTTTGATCGATGGTAAGTCCCGCAGCCATCGCATGCCCACCAAATTTCTTTATAAGGCGAGGATACTGCGCATCAATGACTGCAAAAGCATCGCGCATATGAAATCCGGGAATGGAGCGTGCTGACCCTTTTAACTCCCCATGTTGGCCAGGCGCCATGACAATGACTGGGCGATGAAATTTTTCTTTGATGCGCGCAGCTAAAATACCAATCACACCTTGATGCCAGGACTCATCATACAAACATAAACCCTTAGGTAATTCACCTTTTAATTTCGAACTTAATTTTTCTAAAGCATGCATCGCTTGCGTTTGCATATCGACTTCAATTTCGCGACGCTCATGATTAAGCTGATCGAGTTTGCGCGCATATTGTCGAGCAATCAGTGAGTCATCACATAGCAGGCATTCAATACCTTGCGACATATCATCTAACCGACCTGCAGCATTCAGTCGTGACGCCACCACAAAACCTAAGTCACTCGCTGTGACACGGGTAAAATCCCGATTAGAACATTCCAGCAAGGCTACAATACCTGGCACACACAATCCCGCCCGAATCCGTTGCAAACCTTGATGAACAAGAATGCGATTGTTGTGATCAAGCGGAACCAAATCTGCAACGGTGCCTAGTGCCACCAAATCTAGCAAACGCGCCATATTAGGCGGTGCTATTTTTCTTGTTTCGAACCATTTTATCTCTACTAAATAACGACGTAACGCTAACATGACATAAAAAACAACGCCGACCCCGGCTAAATTTTTACTAATAAAAGGATCTGCTGCTTGATTTGGATTTACAATTGCTGCAGCTGCGGGAAGTGTTAAACCTTGCAAATGATGATCAGTGATTACAACTTCAATGCCCCGTTCATTAGCTGCATCGACGCCTGCATGATTTGCAATACCGTTATCCACCGTTAAAATGATGTGCGGAAGGTCGGTAATACTTTCAACTAATTCTTTTGTTAAACCATAACCATAAGAAAAACGATTAGGAACAAGATAAGTTACGTGTTCTGCACCAAAACTTTTTAAAGCGCGAACTGCAACTGCTGTACTGGTTGCACCATCTGCATCAAAATCTCCTACCACCAGTAGCTTTTTATTGGCAGTTACAGCGAGGGCTAAAATTTTAACGGCTGTATCGATACCCAGTAAACTTTCAAAAGGTAGCAAACGCATCAGTTGACGATCCAACTGGATGGGATCATTTAATTTTCTAGAAGAATAAAGTTGTCTTAATAACGGATGGACTTCATGCAGTTTACTTTCAGCTTCTTCTTTAAGCTGCCGACGAATAATGTGTTTTTCCATAAATCCTTTCTTGATGAGCAATCGATGCTTGATAATTTTTTCGATTAAAGGATTCCGCAGCCGCAACACCCCAAAGACAACAGCTCATCCAAAATAATAAGATACAAAAATATAACTTCGAGCTGACCACAATGACCCCAATTATCATCATGACCAATCCGCCCCAGAAGGAAGCATACAACAAGCCTACGGGTCCCAGCAAAACGCAAAAAATAAGTGCAACAGCAACACTTTTATAAGGTCGATGCAAGGGCTGAGTCATTGTCTTACTCCTGAACAACTGAGAAGGTCGAATAACCATAGCATGGTGAGGATAAGTGTCAATGCGGTTGAACGCCAGTTGAACAGACCCTATCCTAAATATCCCCGACTAAGGTAGTTTATCCAACCAGGCGTCTCACTCGCTTGTTCGACAGTTTGCAAGGGTGGTTTAAGTTTGGCCTCTCTGAAGAGATAAGGAACAAGGGGTTGTAACGTTTGATTGCAAAGTTTATACCGCTCAATCATTTCCATTAAAAGAGGATCACGCTGTGCGGCTTCAAAAGCAGCCGTTGCTTCGTCCCCATTTTTAAAAGAAGTGGGTGTTGAAAAAAAATGGAAACGCATAGCAGAACCCATCATGCTATAGATGTAATCTAAATAGCCTGAACTCCGTCCATCTTGTTCTTTACGGAAATTAATATAATTAATTAAATCTTTCTGAAATAAATTACTGATATAACCATTAGAAATACTATTCTCTAATGTTTGTAACGTAAAAATAGAAATAAGTAAATTATCAATTTTTGTTTTTAATTCCACATCAGCTTTCTGCATTTGATATTCGCTGATTGCTAAATATGCTTGGGTTAACGAGTCATTTGGGGTTAAAGGCTGTACTTCTTTTTGATCCGATTTAATTTGCTCACAAGCTAAATTTACATTGACTTGGGTAAGATCTTGTAACTGTTTCAGATGATTGATAATCGCTGCACGGATTTCATTACAACAATTTTCTGTATTGTCATGATCTTTCTCTTCTGACAATACAATTTTGGGGGGAACTTTTAAACTTTCTATTAAACTTTTCTTTTGCTTTTCTATCTCAGCTAATTCCTGATCCAGTGCAGGAATAGCATTCCTTTCTCTTTCTTTTTTCATATCGCTTAATCGATTCAGCATTTCTGTCAATGTTCTGCTGACTTCTCTACGATTTTTATTAGTGTTAGCTTCCAACCATTCCTGAATCATGAGATTTTTGATAGCTTCAAAGAAATCTGGATTTTGCTTTAAATCCACGGAGCCAAGCCAATTTGCCTGCTTGTCATTCATCGCCCCTACTTTTTCTTGAGCAACTTTTAATTTTTCTTGATTCGTCTTAAAATATTCAAAATAATCAGCATCAGGATTTAATTCCCAATTCTTTAACACGAAGCAGCGTAACCAATTTTGCTGTTCTTTGGTAAGTTTTTTGGTAAACCATAATTTCACAGAAAGCGGATAAGTTAAATGTTGAGATGCTATTTTTCTGGGACTTAGATTTATATTGATTTCTTCTTGTAAAGTTTTGCTCATCTTAGTCTCTCCAAGCGTTATTTTTTACTTATCTTTATTTTTATAGTAAAAGTAGGATGCCCTGCTTTAAAATTTAAAGCAATATTCTAAGCAATTAGAGAAAAATTGATGACAACACTGACTGAAGATAACAATGCAGCACAATTTCAAATTAAATCATATCGACCGGGTGAGCTGACCATCAACCAAGTGAAACACCACCAAAGCGTTATTCTCTCAGCCACTGAATTGGTCGACCCTTGGTCACCGCAAACTTTGTCTGATTTAAAAAAAGAAGATTTTGACCTGATTCCCGCCATGAATCCAGATGTCTTATTGATTGGCACGGGCGAAAAATTTGAATTTATTAATATGAAACTTTATGGGCATTTAATTAACCAAGGAATCGGGGTTGAAGTGATGGACACCCTTGCTGCTTGCCGCACTTTCAATGCATTAACTTCTGAAAACCGACGGGTCGTTGCTGCACTGTTGATTAAATGAAAGCTTGCAACCTTGGATACACCCGAGCCAGTTTAATACGATTTTCTTTTACTCGCATGATTTCTAATGGATAATTTGCAATCAAAACGGCAGTTCCCTCATGCGGAAGTGCCTCTAGATACTCTACAATTAAACCATTAATAGTCCGCGGTCCATTTTGGGGTAATTCCCATTCCGTGATGCGATTAAATTCCCGCACACTCGTTGTACCTTCGACTAAATAACTTCCATCAGGTTGCTTGATGACGTGCTTATCCAATGCCGTCGTTGTTGTGAAATCCCCAACAATTTCTTCTAAAATATCATTAAGGGTGACCAATCCTTCCACATCCCCATATTCATCCACTACAAAAGCAATTTTATTGTGATTTTCCTGAAAATAACCTAACTGGGCATAAAGGGAAGTGCCGGAAGGAACAAAGTACGGATCTTCAATAAAAACTTGAATATTCTCTTTAGTCACTTGCTCACTGACGAGCAATAAACGTAATAAATCGCGCGAATATAAAACACCAACAATTTGATTAATATGATTATGAAAAACGGGTAACCAATCTTGATCATTACTTTTAATTTGGTTAATCATCATTTCAAGTGGCAAATCAATGTCAATTCCGTTGATGTCATGTTTAGGAACCATAATATCATTGACGGTTAATTTATTAAGATCGAGAATGCTCAACAACATGTGTTGATATTGCCGGGAGATTTTTCCACGCGTATCGTATACGACACTGCGCAATTCTTCGCGCGATAAAGGGGAAACTTCATAATTAGCCACTTTAATACTTAGCATTCTCAATAAGCCATTGGTAATCACATTGGCGAACCAAACGACCGGATACAATAATCCCAAAATAATCTGCACGGGATAAGAAACAAAGCGCGCAACTTGATCTGCATAAATTGCTGCTAACGTTTTGGGTGCAATTTCTGCAAAAATCAAAATAATAAAGGTTAGCAAAATTGCAGCAAGTATGGCGCCCCGGTCACCAAAATAATGAAAAGCAATGAGTGTTGCGAGTGATGAAGCGAGAATATTGGCAAAAGTACTACCAATTAAAATCACCCCTAACAAACGATCCGGCCGTTTTAAAAGTTTGAGCACGCGCATGGCAGCTGTTTTACGAAGATGGGCTTGATGGCGCAATCGGTAGCGATTAACAGCCATGAGTGCTGTTTCAGCACAAGAGAAAAAAGCGGCAAGTAAAACCAGTAAAAGCAGAACAGCACTAAAAATAAGTACTTGATAATCGTGCAAAATAGCATCCTTGTTGCTTCAGCGGTTGAAATCTATATTACAAACTTATTTTCCCTATAGGTAGCCTTGTTTGATAATACAGCCCCAAATTAGGGTTATGGTAAATATTCAATACTCCGATAGGCACTGGATAACAACAAAGCCCTGATTTCGCTTTCGCTCAACAAGACGACCTATTATACTTGTGCTCCTTTTTAGTTCTCACATATAAAGTTGGGTCACTATGTTTAGCCACTTATCTGATCGCCTGAATAAAGTTGTTAAAAATTTAACAGGCCAAGGCCGTTTAACCGAAGACAACATTAATGATACGTTGCGGGATATCCGCATTGCTTTACTGGAGGCGGATGTGGCTTTGCCAGTAGCCGTGGAATTTATTGAAGACATCAAGGGCAAAGCCCTAGGCAAAGACGTTCTAGAAAGCTTAAGTCCCGGCCAAGTCCTCATCAAACTCGTTCATGATGAACTTGTTTCTATCATGGGTGATGCAAACGAAGCATTAGATTTAAAAGCAAAACCGCCTGCTATTATCTTATTAGCTGGCTTACAAGGATCAGGAAAGACGACCACCGCTGCAAAATTAGCCCGTTGGCTGAAAGAAATTAATAAGAAATCCGTCATGTTGGCGAGTGCTGACATTTATCGACCTGCGGCGATTGATCAATTAGCAACGCTTGCCCAACAAATCAATGTCGACTTTTACCCAAGTACCCCCACTGATCTTCCCGTTGCCATTGTAAAAGGTGCAATCGAAGCTGCAAAAAATAAATTAATTGACGTTCTTATCATTGATACGGCGGGACGCTTGCATATTGATGATGCCATGATGACTGAAATTAAAAATCTACACCAAACAGCCAATCCCATCGAAACACTGTTTGTTGTAGATAGTATGACGGGACAAGATGCTGTTAACACTGCGAAAGCATTTGATGAAGCCTTGCCCCTAACCGGTATCATTTTAACTAAAACGGATGGCGATTCACGGGGTGGTGCTGCACTTTCCATCCGCAAAATTACTGGCAAACCGATCAAATTCATGGGGAGCGGCGAGAAAATTGATGCGTTGGAACCTTTTTACCCAGATCGACTTGCTTCCCGTATTTTGGGCATGGGCGACATTCTAACCCTAGTTGAAGAAGCAGAACGCAATATTGATAAAACGAAAGCAGCCCAGTTAGTTAAAAAAATCAAAAAAGGTAAAACCTTTGATTTAGAAGACTTTCGTGATCAATTAAAGCAAATTCACAAGATGGGTGGAGTGATGGGCATAATGAGCAAATTGCCCGGTATCAATCAAATGCCAGAAGCTGTGAAAGATCAATTTAATGATAAAAAATTAGTGGAAATTGAAGCCATTATTAATTCAATGACAATCAAAGAAAGACGTTTTCCAGAAGGCATCAAGAATTCCCAAAAACGGCGGGTTGCATTAGGCTCAGGAACTTCTATACAAGCCATTAATCAACTTTTAAAACAATTTATGCAAA
This sequence comes from Gammaproteobacteria bacterium, assembly GCA_013816845.1. Lineage (NCBI taxonomy): Bacteria > Pseudomonadati > Pseudomonadota > Gammaproteobacteria > Gammaproteobacteria bacterium. The sequence goes on along the minus strand of JACDDU010000001.1, from coordinate 230,026 downwards.
TGCAAAAAATGATGAAAAAAATGTCGAAAAAAGGCGGCATGATGAAAATGATGCGTGGCATTCAAAATAAATTCCCTTTTGGTGGAGGAATGCCCCCTAACTTTCCAGTTTAGGAAGTTGAGCAACAAACCAAGTTTGCAAGCTCATAAAAGTCACGTATAATTCAGCACTTTTATGCCTAATTCAAATAAAGCGTTTTTGAGGATATAGATACCATGGTAGTGATTCGTTTAGCTCGGGGCGGCGCAAAGAAACGTCCTTTTTATCATATTGTTGTTGCTGACAAGCAGCGATCGCGTAACGGCCGATTTATAGAGCGACTGGGTTATTTCAATCCCATTGCTGCAGGCAAAGATGTGAAACTCGAAATGAATGCTGAGCGCGTTCAACATTGGATTTCCCTCGGTGCGCAACCTTCTGATCGTGTTAAGCATCTCATTAAATTGAATGCTAAAAGTGTTGTGACTCCTGCTGAACAGGCAAAATCTGCCTAAATCCTATGAAAAAAGAGGCAGCATATATAGTTGTTGGTAAAATAGGCTCCTCGCATGGCACCCAAGGCTGGCTTAAAATTCAAACTTACACTGAATTCGGAGCCAGCATCCTGGATTATCACCCTTGGTACCTCACCAATACCGAGCAAACCGCCCGACATCTCATCGAAATTGAAGAGTCACGCATTCAGCTAAACGGTATTCTTGTTAAATTTAAAGATATAGATTCGCCTGAAGAAGCAAAAAGATTAACCAATCAACTTGTATGTGTTCCACAAAGCCAATTGCCAGCCCTCCCGGCCGATGAATTTTATTGGTCAGACTTAATCGGTCTTCAAGTGATTAATCAACAAGGAGAACGATTGGGAATCGTGACCAACCTGATGGAAACGGGCGCCAATGATGTCTTAATTGTTAAAGATGATAAAGAACATGGCATTCCTTACCTTCCAGGCACAGTGATTCTCAAAGTTGATTTGGAAAAAGGTGAAATTCATGTCGATTGGCAAGTTATTTAACGGTATCAGCCATGTGGTTTGGTCTCATTACGCTCTTTCCCGAAATGTTCCAGCCATTAACTTATGGCATTACTGGCCGTGCACTTAAGAATAAGCTGATTGAAACCCATTTTTTTAATCCACGAGATTTTTCCAAGAATAAGCACAGAACAGTAGATGATAAGCCCTACGGGGGCGGGCCTGGCATGGTTATGGGGGCAGAACCCCTCCTGGACGCTCTTTCTGCTGCAAAACAACAAGCGCCTTGCACGCCCTATGTAATTTACCTATCGCCCCAAGGAGCCCCTTTAAAGCAAGCTATGACAAAATTTCTTCAGAATATGCCGGCGGTCATTTTATTATGTGGGCGGTACGAAGGGATTGATGAACGCATTTTATGTGAGATCGACGCTGAATGGTCCATTGGTGATTATGTTTTGAGTGGTGGTGAAATCCCAGCTTTAGTCGTCATTGATGCGGTTACGCGTTTACTACCTGATGCATTAGGCGATGCGACGTCCTCAGCGCTCGATTCGCTGGAGAATGGCTTATTAAAATATCCACAATATACTCGACCAGCCTCTTTTCGAGGCGCCTCGGTTCCTACGGTGTTAATGAATGGCAATCATGCCGAGATTGTCAGATGGCGCCTGAAGCAATCCCTTGGGCAAACCTGGAAAAAACGCCCTGATCTCCTCCAAAAAAGGGGGGTAAATGCTGAGGAAAGGGCCCTCTTAGATGAATATATTGCGGAAACTGCGCAAGATAAACCAAAATAACCCTCGAAAAAACAACTCAACCAGTATAAAATTGCCCGACTTGTTAGGGGAAGAAGAAATGAGTAACAAAATTATCCAATCATTAGAAGCCGAATTTGTCCAAGCTTCGAAGTCCATGCCAGAATTTAATCCTGGTGATACAGTTGTGGTCCAAGTGAAAGTAAAGGAAGGCGAACGTGTTCGTTTACAATCATTTGAAGGTGTTGTCATCGCTAAACGTAATCGTGGTTTTAATTCCGCTTTTACAGTTCGCAAGATTTCCCATGGTGTAGGCGTTGAAAGAGTATTTCAAACCTATAGCCCCTCCATTGATTCCGTGGAAGTAAAACGTCGAGGCGATGTACGCCGTGCGAAACTTTACTACATGCGCGAATTAAGTGGTCGAGCAGCTCGTATCAAAGAAAAGTTAACCATCAAAACCAATACTACTGCAGCAATCGCGAGTCCCGTTGAAGCTTCTGATAAAAATGAAACTAATGCATCAGAATAATTGATATTACTTTGATAAAAACCCGCTGAATAGTGGGTTTTTTTTAGCTTCTAGAGGAGTGGCGGATGCATTATCCCACGCATATCATTGACTCTCCCATTGGAAAAATTCGTCTCCATTCAAAAGACAATCAGTTAATCCGTTTGGAATTTTTGCCAGAAAATTTCTCCCTCCCTGCCAATTGTAATCCGCCGGAAAGAAATGCTATGACTGAAGCATTTTCTTATTACTTCGAAAATCCAAAACACGTTTTTCAACTTAATATTGCAATAAAAGGAACTGACTTTCAAAAACGTGTGTGGGAGGCATTGCGAAATATCCCTCCCGGTGAAACAAAAACCTACGGTGAACTTGCACGCCTGTTACAAACTGGACCTCGTGCGATTGGCCAAGCCTGCCGAACGAACCCCATTCCCATTATCGTTCCTTGCCACCGAATCGTCGCGTCTGTTGGTTTTGGTGGCTACAGCGGCGAGATCCAAGGACCTTGGATGCGAATCAAAAAATGGCTGCTCGCTCATGAAGGGGTGTTGAGGCTTTCGGCCTAATTGCTGGTTTTATCTGATCCACTTACTTAAGCCAAGGTGCTGCGCCGGCCGATACGAAGTTAGAAATAGAGTTGGGTATAGTCGAAAATAATGCTCCATGCAGCAGCATATTCAAATTTTTGATTATTTTTAGGACAACCGTTCCTAGAGATGACACCCTCTTCGCCCTTCCCTATAATCATCTCTATACCCTATCGCCTTTGAGGCCATTATGAGCATTCCTGAAACACACGTTGTTAAAAAAAATATGTGGGAAAGAATATTTTACTCAGCAATAAAAGTGCCCATGATTTATTTTATAACCGGTGTACTTTTTGTTGGCTTAGCTTACATCGATAATTTAATAGAACTGACTCGTTGGAAAAATTTATTTGATTTAACCGATAAATTAGGCATGATATTTATTGCCTTATCTTCCGTTTTATTCATTTACAATCTCATTTCATTAGGCTTGCGGCGTTACGAACTTTTCCTCGCTGAAAAACAAGCGGTTGCAGCGCTAATTCTCGCAAGTGTACGTAAGGGATTACGAATTATATTTTTACTCATCATTATTAATATTATTATTTTATTATTAGGGCCCTCTCGTTTTTATCTGTTACTTGCAAACCACGTCATCAATACAATTATTATTGCCTCTATTGGTTGGATTGCGATTCAAATTCTCTACACTGCAGAAGCCGTATTTAATCAATATACGCTCACCTTATCCCGCAAAGACAGTATTCGCATAAAAGCGCTTTATACCAAAATCCATATCATTCGCAATATTACAACCGTCCTCATTGCAGTCGTTACGATTGCTGCGATCCTGATGAGTTTTAGCAGCGTGCGCAACATTGGTATAAGTTTGCTAGCATCAGCTGGATTTTTAACCGCAATTATTGGATTGGCAGCGCAAAAAACTTTATTCTCACTTTTTTCTGGATTACAAATAGCAATTTCTCAACCGATTAAAATTGGCGATATTGTTGTTATTGAAAATATTTCAGGAATTATTGAGGAAATTACATTTACTTATGTCACTTTAAAACTCGGTGATCGACGACGTTTAGTAGTGCCAATCAATTATTTTATCGAAAAACCTTTTGAAAATTGGTCGCGGGAAGCAGATAGCTTGCGCAGTAGTATGCATATGTTTATTGATTACATGTTGCCGATCGATCCGCTCCGAACTGAGCTTGATAAAATATTAAAGCAATCTAAGTTTTGGGATGGTCAAGCTTCAAAATTACAAGTTGCTAATTTAACTGACCGCTCTGTTGATATTCGCATTCAAGTTAGCGCTGCAAATGCGGATGATCTCTCAGATTTACGTGCCGAAGTCCGTGAAAAAATATTAGAATTTATTCGTAGCTATTATCCTGATCACTTCCCCAAAGTTCGATTTAACAGTCTCGCGCCTATGGGTGCGGATGTGACAATTACAGCATAAGGCTCTGCAACTTTGCTCATTGCAACCGAAGATGATTTAGAAGCTTTGTTAAGTTTGGAAAAAGCTTGTTTTACCTCAGATCAATTATCGCGCCACGCTTTTTCTCGATTACTAAATCGCACAGGAGCACGGATTTATATAGAAAAAAAAGGTGATCAGATCATAGCGAGTGCCGTTTTACTGTTCAGGAAAAATTCTAAATGCGCCCGACTTTACTCTTTTGCTGTTTCTCCCCTGCTACAACAAAAAGGATTAGGTAAAATATTCTTATCCCAAATCGAAGCGGAACTGGCAAAAATATGTGAGGAAATCCGACTTGAAGTGCGAACCGATAACAATAAAGCGATTTCTTTTTATCAAAAATTTGGTTATGTCACTTTTGCTAAACAAGAAAATTTCTATGAAGATGGTGAAACAGCATTTAAGATGAAAAAAAACATTCGTTGCAAGGTTAAACAAAATGAAATTGAAAAAGCGTAATCATAATTTCAATCGTAATAAGTAAAATAATAACCGTTTCCAATAAACTTGAATGACGATGCTGCACTTGGCTATTTAAAATATGTAATAACTCTTGTAACAAATCGAGTTTTTGATTCAGCGCCATGACACGACTTGGAATATCCAAAAACTTTTTCGTCATGATATAGAAAGCTTCTAAGTTTGGATTTCGCCAAAAAAATTCTGGCGCATCGAGTAACTCAATATTTAAATTAATTGAACTACGGGCAATAAAGATCTCCCCAATTCTTTTGAAAATAGAACGTCGCGATAAAGATATCGTTCCTCGTGAAGCGATTTCTTCAGGCAAGTGATTATTTTTTTTAATGGTATCTTGAATAGCTTCTTCAAAAGCTTCCAACTTAATGGATTGTGCAATGCCATAAGAAATGGCAAGTTTTAAATTCGAATCCTCGGTTGCAAGCGTTATCATGTCTAAGCGTAAGCGTTCGTGCGTGTCAATTGTTGTTTCTTCACCATATCGATAAAACAAATGATCAGACTCAAGATGGGGAAGTGGATGTGTAGAAAATTCTTTAACATTTTCGACAATTTTATCTTCAAAATGTTTACTAAATCCCCAACACACAAATGATCCATGATTAAAAAAGAAAATATCGCCTTGCCTTCTCGCATTGGTTACATGTAAAACATCTTTAGAAAGTCGGACAATATAACCTTTCTTTTTATAAAAACCGGAAATGCCTAGCAAATCATAACTATTGGCCGTGCAGTAGGAAATGCATCGGAGTAAGGACCGTAATTTTTTTGGTTTTTCCATAATTTAAACTTCTGAGGTAGATACTCTATTATGTCGGGATGCATGCCTAAGAAACAAGATGTTGAATGCATTGTTTTTGCCCAAATCTTCTTGACTTACATAATAGTCGTCATGCATATTGACAAAAATTTACTTAAATCGATCGCATGCATAGCATAGTCGTCACAAACAAGCCAAAAGATTGGGATTTTCAAATTCCAGATGTCGAAGTGATATCTGCAAAAGCTTACCTTACCGATCAAAAATATTCCGAAATGCGCAATGTTCGGGTTTATAACCTATGCCAATCTTACCGTTATCAAGGTATGGGGTATTATGTTTCATTGCTTGCAGAAGCTAGGGGGCACCGAAGCTTTCCCAACATTACCACAATGCAAGATTTGAAATCACTGTCAATTGTTCGTATTATTTCTGATGAATTAGATAAAATTATCCAAAGTAACTTAGCGCGACTCCGTTCATCAACTTTTGAGTTAAATATTTATTTTGGTCAAAGTGTCACAAAACTGCATAAAACTTTAAGTCGTCAACTTTATAATTTATTTCCAGCGCCGCTTTTACACGTTACCTTCCTGTGGAATAAAGATCAAAACAAATGGCTCATTCAAAGTATTTTACCTCTCCCTTTGAATCAAGTTCCCTTGGCTCATTTGCCACCCCTTTTCGAATTTTCACGACAATATTTTGTGAGAAAACGCATCCGCTCTAAGTCGCATTCTAAATTAATTTATGATCTTGCTATCCTTACCAATGCAGACGAGAAATCACCCCCATCTGATAAAAAGGCACTCGATAAATTTTTAGAAGCTGCAGAAGATGTAGGTTTACGCGCGCGCATTATTTCAAAAAATGATTACAGTCGCATTCCTGAATTTGATGCCTTATTTATTCGAGAAACAACGGCAGTCAATCATCACACTTATCGATTTGCAAGACGGGCAACTGCTGAAAATCTTATTGTCATCGACGACCCTATCTCCATTGTTAAATGTGCCAATAAAGTTTATATGGCGGAGCGTTTAAAAAACGCAAATATTGCAACCCCTAAAACAATGATTGTGCATAAAAAAAATAAAGATGAGTTAATCAAAGTATTAGGTTTTCCTTGTGTATTAAAACAGCCTGATGGCTCGTTTTCAACGGGAGTTAGCAAAGTTACGGATGCAGAATCATTGGATAAAGAACTTAATCGTTTATTAAATCAATCTGACTTAATCATTGCGCAAGAATTTGTACCCACTGAATATGATTGGCGTATCGGTATTTTAAATAAAAAACCACTTTATGCATGTAAATATTACATGGCTAAAAATCACTGGCAAATTGCCCATTGGCACGGCAATGAACGACGCGATGGAGAAGTGGAAACTGTACCGATTGATCAAGTTCCAGAAAAAATCCTCAAAAATGCAATACGCGCAGCAAGCTTAATTGGCGATGGGCTGTATGGCGTTGATTTGAAATACACTACCGCGCAACAAACTGTTGTTATTGAAATTAATGACAATCCCTCTATTGAATACAGTTATGAAGATAGTTTATTGAAAGATGATTTGTACGCGCAAATAATGAGTTGCATGTTTCAGCGAATTAAGCGCAAGAAAGATGGGATTGTTAATTGAGAATTAAATCTTTAACTTTGAGCTTGATAAACATGATGGCAGGGTTCAGTTCATATAACTAAAGCATTCTCTTCAACCGACCTTCCTTCGCCTCGCTTTAAAAAAAGTTCGCAATACCTCTCCACAAGCAGGTGCCAATACACCGCCGCAATACGACACGTGATGATTCAAAAATGGTGCATCAAGTAACGTTGCACAACTTGTCACTGCACCTGACTTTAAATCATAAGCACCGTACACTAAGCGCGTAATGCGGGCATGGACCATCGCCCCAATACACATGAGGCAAGGCTCCAAAGTAACGTAAAGTGTAGTATTGAGAAGACGATAGTTGCCTAAAGCTAAAGCGCCTTGTTTTAAAGCTAATATTTCCGCGTGCGCCGTGGGATCACAGGATTGGATAGATCCATTAGCAGCAGATGCAATGACAGTATCATTCAAAACTAATATTGCGCCGACCGGTACTTCGCCCTGTTCCGCCCCAAGGTGAGCATGCGATAAGGCTTGTTGCATATAAGCCTCATCTTTTTCCTTTGCTACGTTATTCCCATTCAATGGTTGCTGGTGGTTTACCAGAAATGTCATAAGTCACCCGTGAAATGCCAGGTACTTCATTAATAATTCGATTAGCAACTTTTTCTAAAAATGCATGGGGAAGATGGGCAAAACGTGCTGTCATAAAATCCACAGACTCTACAACACGCAGTGCAATAACATGATCATACTGTCTTGCATCCCCTACCACACCGACTGATTTAATTGGTAAAAAGACAGCAAATGCTTGGCTCACTTTGTAATACAAATCATGCTGATGTAATTCATCAATTAAGATTGCATCAGCCAAACGCAATTTTTCTAAATACGCCGCTTTGACTTCGCCAAGAACGCGTATAGCAAGACCCGGACCTGGGAAAGGGTGCCGATGAAGCAATTCAGAAGATAAGCCCAATTCAAGACCTATTTTTCTGACTTCATCTTTAAAGAGTTCACGTAACGGTTCGATCAGCTTAAGTTTCATTTCATCAGGTAAACCGCCAACATTATGATGTGATTTAATAACGTGGGCCCCTGGAATTTTAGCTTGCGCTGATTCAATGACATCCGAGTAAATAGTGCCTTGCGCTAACCACTTCATATCCTTGAGATCATGGGCTTGGGCTTCAAATACATCAATAAATTTTTTGCCAATGATTTTACGTTTTTGTTCTGGATCATCCACTCCTTGTAATGCGGTATAAAATTCATCTTTTGCATTGACACAAATTAAACGGATTTTGAATTGTTCTGCAAAAATAGCTTTAACTTGTTCTGCTTCATGCAAACGTAACAAGCCTGTATCAACAAATACACAAGTAAGTTGATCCCCTATGGCTTCATGCAACAGCAATGCCGCAACAGATGAATCAACACCGCCTGATAATCCAAGTAACACGCCTTCCTTGCCAACTTTTTCGCGAATGTTAGCAATCGCTGATTCGATGATATTGTGGGGAGACCAATCGGGTGTAATTTTACAAATATCAAAAAGAAATCGCTCTAAAATGATTTTACCCTGTTTGGTGTGTGAAACTTCTGGATGAAATTGCAAACCATAAAATTGACGCGTTTCATCAGCGATACAAGCTACCGCGTATGTGGATTTTGCAACAATGCTAAAGCCTACCGGTAATTCATCCACATGATCACCATGACTCATCCAAACATCTAATAAGGGTTGACGCTGTTCACTCATTGAATCTTTAACTTCACGAAATAACCCACACGGACTAACAATTGCAACTTCTGCGTAACCAAATTCACGGGACTTGCCCGCCTTAACTTGCCCCCCTAATTGATGAGCCATGGTTTGCATACCATAACAAATTCCTAATACTGGAATTTGCAAATTAAAAACTAGATCAGGAGCACGTGGCGTCAGAGTCGATGTGACAGATTCAGGGCCACCAGAAAGAATAATCCCGGAAGGTGCAAATTCTTTGATAGCGTTTTCTGAGATCGAATAAGGATGTATTTCACAATAGACATTAAGTTCACGAATGCGTCGACCAATCATTTGCGTATATTGCGAACCGAAGTCTAAAATCAGGATGCGGCCGGTCTCACCTGTCATTTAATATTTCTCGTCTTTGTGGTAGTTGGGTGCTTCCTTCGTAATTTGAACATCGTGCACATGTGATTCACGTACACTGGAATGCGAAACCCGCATAAATTTAGCATTAGTACGTAATTCATTAATCGTTGCACATCCTGTATAACCCATACCGGATCGCAACCCTCCCATCAATTGATTAATAATATTAACCATGCTGCCTTTATAGGGAACGCGACCTTCAATCCCTTCTGGAACTAATTTTTCTGTATCATTTGTATCTTGAAAATAACGATCGCTCGAACCATGACGTTGCGACATTGCACCGAGCGAACCCATGCCGCGATAAGCTTTATAAGAACGCCCATTGTAAAGTTCCACTTCCCCCGGCGCTTCTTCTGTGCCTGCAAATAAACTGCCAATCATGACAGCTGATGCACCTGCAGCAATCGCTTTACTAACATCACCTGAGTAGCGAATGCCGCCATCGGAAATAATACCAATTGGAGAATTAACTAATGCCGAGCTTACGTTACTAATTGCGGTTATTTGCGGTACACCCACTCCGGTTACAATTCGTGTAGTGCAAATTGAGCCTGGACCAATGCCTACTTTAACAGCGTCAACGCCCACATCGGCTAACGCTTTGGCAGCATCAGCCGTCGCAATATTGCCGGCAATGACTTCCACTTGACTGTAATTTTTTTTAAGCCATCGCACGCGATCGATGACATTTTGTGAATGACCATGGGCGGTATCAACGACAATAACGTCAACGCCTGCTTGGATTAAAGCTTCAACACGTTCTTCCGTATCGGCGCCAGTTCCAACTGCTGCACCAACACGCAATTGTCCTTGTGCATCTTTGCATGCATTTGGCTTTTCTTGTTCCTTCAAAATATCTTTAACGGTGACCATGCCCTGCAACTGAAAATCATCATTCACTACTAAAACTTTTTCAATTCGATGTTTATGCAATAATATTTTTACGAGCTCCCGATCCACTTCTTTAACCGTAACTAAACGATTTTGAGGTGTCATTAAATTCATAACCGGTTGGTCAAGATTAACTTCAAAACGCAAATCGCGGCTGGTGATGATGCCGACCAATTGGCCGTTGGCTTCAACAACCGGGAATGCATAGAAATTGAATTTTTTGCTTAACTCTAAAACATCGCGCACTCTTGTTTGAGGAGAAATCGTTACGGGATCTTTCACCACGCCACTTTCAAATTTTTTAACCCGGCGGACTTCTGCTGCCTGTTGCGCTAGACCCATATTTTTGTGCACGATACCTAAACCACCTTCTTGGGCTATCGCAATCGCCAACTTTGCATCAGTAACAGTATCCATTGCGGCTGAAAGAAGAGGGATGTTTAAACCAATTCTAGCGGTAAGTCTTGTTTTTAAATCTACATTTTTAGGAACAATTGTAGATAATGCAGGCACAAGCAAGACATCATCAAAGGTAAGGGCGAGATCGTTTTGTGCGAAATGTACCATAGGTTTTATTCTATTTTTATGCAGGTTAAAATTAACCGGACATTATACTGAATTTAAGATTATTTACCATCACCCAAAAGTTGCTTTGTTAGAACCTGGGCCAATTCCGCTAAATTAATGATTACAATACAAAGGGTTATCCTTCTTAAGGGAGACATGATGCACGAAGATTATTTTTTTGGGGTTTCAGAAGAAGGTTTCCACCGCATTTTTTTTACGGAGTGGGAGCCTGCGGGAAATGGTCTTGGCACTGTGATTGCCGTGCACGGTTTAACCCGAAACGGTCGAGATTTTGATTTTCTCGCCCAGTACCTCGCGGCTCATCATTACCATGTTTATTGCCCGGATATTGTTGGACGTGGTGAGAGTGACTGGTTAAAGGATCCTCAGCATTATACTTACGAACAATATGTAGCGGACATGAATGCCATGATTGCGAGAACCGGGGTACATGATCTTGCTTGGATTGGTACATCAATGGGCGGCATTATTGGGATGGTGTTAGCAAGTATGAATAATACCCCGATTCGGTGTTTAGTTTTAAATGATATTGGTGCGCAAATTCCTGCAACCGGACTCGCTCGATTGGCAAGCTACCCATCTCAGGATCCGGAATTCAAATCATTAAGTGAGGCAGTACAGTATTTTAAAAAAATCTACAGCACCTTCGGCATGCTCAGTGAAGAAGAATGGCTTCATCTGACCGAACACAGCGTGACTGAAGTTTCGCCGCGTAAGTGGGTCACTAAGCTTGATCATCGCGTTAAGCTTGCTTCTGCCAAAAGTAAAATCGCTTGGTCTTCTATCATGCATCCTTTTAAAGCATTGGAAGGTATCATGTTTGACGTCGATTTGTGGTCAATTTGGCGGAAAATAAAATGTCCCGTCCTCATCATTCATGGAAAAGACTCCGACATGCTAACGACTGGGATTATTAATAAAATGCATGCCATCCATCCTCATACAGAAGTATTGGAAGTTGAACAAGTCGGGCATGCGCCACCTTTATTTGATCAACACCAACATGAAGTCATCGCGCATTGGCTAGCAGAACATTATTAAGGGCAGATAACCCTCTTTAATCATGTGACCTAGCAGTATATGATGCACTCATGCAAGCAAATCAAATACCAAACAGTGATCACATTTACACCGTTAGCCGCTTAAATAATGAAGTAAAGTCTTTATTAGAAGGGACTTTTCCTTTTGTTTGGGTGGAAGGTGAAATTTCAAATTTCGCAGCGCCTCATTCCGGCCATTGGTATTTCGGCTTAAAAGACGCAGCAGCACAAGTACGCTGCGCGATGTTTCGCGGAAGTTCACGTAAGCTTACTTTTGTGCCCAAAGATGGCATGCATGTCATGATCAAAGCTCGGGTGAGTTTGTATGAAAACCGTGGCGAATTCCAACTCATTGCAGAAGATATGGAAGAACGAGGCGAAGGAGCTTTGCGCCGAGCTTTTGAAGTATTAAAGAAAAAATTATTGGGATTGGGTTTATTTGATCCAGCACATAAAAAACCGCTGCCCCCCTTCCCCAAACAAATTGGCATCGTAACTTCGGCAACTGGCGCGGCTATTCGTGATGTTTTAACGGTCCTTGCCAGACGCAACGCTTGCATTCCCATTATTATTTACCCAACGCTTGTACAAGGTGCACTCGCTGCTAAAAGTATTGCTCAAGCAATAACCACAGCTAACGAGCGTCAAGAATGTGATGTACTTATTGTTACCCGAGGCGGAGGATCACTAGAAGATTTATGGGCTTTCAATGAAGAACTTGTGGCCCATGCGATGCACCAAAGTCAAATTCCTATTATCAGTGGCGTTGGTCACGAAGTTGATTTTACTATTGCTGATTTCATTGCAGATGTTCGGGCAGCAACACCTTCTGCAGCAGCAGAACTGGTAGCACGTGATGCCGCTGAACTACTCCAAATATTACACTCACAACAACAACAGATTGATCGCTTAAGCCACCAAAAATTATTAACTCTACAACAACATGTAACTTGGCTACAAAAACATCTTGCCCAACAACATCCCAAACGACGGTTACAAGAAAAAGCACAGTTACTCGATTTTTATGAACTTTCTCTTGTACAACACCAAACACGCTTATTGAATAAATTACAAACTTTACTTAAAGCGCATGATCATCAATTGCATCGGAGAATACCCACACAACGACTGCATGTCTTAAGTCATCAATTAAATTTAATGCGTGAGCAAATTAACAATGAAATGCAAGCTTGCCTGTTGAGGAAAAAAACTCGATTAGCGAACGCGGCTGCAACCCTTGATGCTTTAAGCCCTCTCGCTACACTTCAACGCGGGTTTTCTATTGTTAGTAAAGACCACCAGGTCGTAAAAGACAGTAATCAAGTTGCCCTGGGTGATCAACTTTCTGTACGGCTTCAGCGAGGGCGTATTGAATGCAAAGTGGTAAGTAAAGAAAAAAGCAGCTCGTAGTCTTTACAAGCATTACAATCCTAACTTTTTATCCTGATTTAAACTTCATAATCTCATAAAGTACACAAGCTGTTTCTAACTTAGCAGCATAACTCGAAACAGCTTGTGTGATAATCTAAGCGTTATATTTAATAATTAGCACTACCGATGGTTACGAATAAAATTTTCAAAAACATGTTGACCCGTTTCGGTCGGATTATCTTTGCTAATGAGTTGATCGCGAGCTAAATTATGGCCACCTAATTGCTTGGTTTGACCACCCACAAAAATACTGTGTTGAGCTAACATTTTGTGACAAGTAGATGCATGGTCAGATTTTTCTTTGACTTTCACTGCCGCATGAAGGGAAGCTGTTGGATGAATGACGCCGTCGCCATTGGACTGAAGTTTGTTTGTATCGGAAGGATCGCTTTTTTTTGCAACCACCATATACCCTTTATAAGCTTGGGGAATACGCTGGTAAGCATCGGCAACATTCACTTCCCATTTCGAAGACTTAAGTGCTAAGGAGAAAGACGAATGAGTGAGAGCTGCTGAAGTATCTTGTAGCATCGGAGGAAGATCACTTAACAAAAATAGACCCGTCGCAGCTTTGGATATGGAAGATAAAGATCGGTCGTTCCAGAGATACACCCGCTGCTTTTGATCATGGAAATGTTTTGCAACCAAAGTTGCAACTGCACCTCCCAGCGACAAACCATCTAAAGTAATCTTTTTTGCATCGACGCCATGATCTAGTAATCGTTGTACTTGCGCAATGCCATCGTTAACCAAATCTTCAATACTTTTTGGTATGCCTGAACTTGACCCCACGCCGCGATAATTAAAAGCAATAACTGTGGCTTGTAGTTGGTCAGCATCGCGAGCACAATTTGCTAAAACGTCCTGATACAACATGCCATTGCCGTTAAATTTAATAATATAATGCTTCTCAGCAACCGAGGAACTAAACGTCGAATTGGGCGTTATTTGAATGGTGTCGAGGTTGGTACCATCTGCTGTGGTAATCATTCCACGTTGGACCAGAACCCTATAAGCATCTGCGAGACTTTGTAATTGTCGAGTTTCTATCGTCTTTTCCGCACGGGCTTGCGCTGGCAATATGCATTGACCGATAAGTTCACGGGAACGATTGGAAGAAAAAAAAGACCACATTGAATGAGGTACGCTAAAAAAAATTGATGGAGGGACGGTGTAAGTTACGGGTAAAACATTCCGATTGCGCATAGTTAACTTTCTCCTATTAAGTGAGCCAGGTGTAGCATGTTTATCATAAAGAAAAAAGCCTTTACATCTGTAAAGGCTTTACAAGGAGATTATCTTCGATTGGATCTTTTCGATTTTTTTAGAGCATTGCTTTTTGGGCGGCGTTTAATTAAGCGTTTTTGATGTGGACTTTTTGCAGAGGATACTTTTTTACCCTTGGCTTTCTTTGCTTTGCTTACAATACCTTTAGTAAGCTTAGCAATATGGGTTCGCTCAACTTTTGCAATAACAGCACGTAGTGATTTATCTTTTGATTCCAATCCTCTCAACAATTGTTTTTGGATATCGTCAGCGACACTAGCGTAAGTGGTAGCCTGTAATTTTCCTAATTTGACTTTCATAATACGAACTCGACTAGCGAGTCTGTTTTTATAGGATTTGCTCAGTTGGCGGATGTTCTTAAGCGCCAATTTTAATTTAGCTCGGCTTAGTTCCTCTTTTTTTTGCAAACGTCCTAGTTGCTTTTTTAAACGGAGTAATGAAGCCTTGTGATTAGCAGCTGTAGCCATGCATGTGCTCCTTGGCGCGTTAACCCTTCCTTAGGGTAAAATATTTACGCAGCCACGTCTCTTGCAGTCATCACAGTAGATTCCATTGATTTGACAGCATCGAATAGAGAGAGCAAATCTTGTAATTTACGTTCATTATACATTTTTTCTGTCAAATATTTTTCACGATCTAATTTAAGCTCGGTATTTTCTTGAGTTAAACAAAGTACATCCCGACGTAATTCTTCAACTTCGGAAAGAATTAACATCATTTTTTCTTCCAATTTTTGCAATAAATTTTCAGTCATTGTAACAATCCTTTTTATTAAGTAATTCTCCGGATTTATATAGTATACATCTCACCCCTGAGAGTAAATTATTTTGCGCAATAATTATCCCGGCACAAAAGCAATAGGATTATTTCCTTGTTTTGTACAAATGACTGGCCAATGACAAACGGGTAATTCAATCATTGTGTAATTTTTAAAATAAGGTTGGAGCTGTGTTGCATAAAGCTTTCGGCTAACATAAACCGTATGATCAGCGGGCGCCAATAATTGGGGCCAATGCTTGCTTAAAACGACTCCCACTGAATGCTCTCTGTTGTAAGCCGGTCGTTCATTCCAAATAATTTTATCTTCTTTGCGTAAATAAAAATTGACTTTATTCTCCGCATCTAGCATCACGATATCGATGGGTTGATTAGGCCACTTCTGACTAATCGCCTGATCTAAAAGCTGACTAAACTTACTCACCCCGTATTCTGTGTAAAACCAAGTCGGTAAGGCGATGCTGAAAATGAACAAGAAAAGAAAGCTGATACCAAGTAAAGCACGCGTCATACGAAATAATTTTGAAGTGGTGCCATCTTTTAAAATCCATTCTGCTATGAATAAAATAGCGAAAGGAACCATCGGTAATACATAATAACTTCGTCTTGAGCCACTGAATGTAAAAAATAAAAAAATGGCAGCAAGTGTCAAGATTATCCATGGATGACTAAATTTACGCTTCGTAAAATAAGTATAAAGAGCAGGAATGAAAAGTACCGTCCAAGGCAGAAGGTAAATGGGTAAATAAACGAAGTAAGTATAAATAGGATCACGATGATCGAAAGGTTGGAAATAACGGAGAAAGTTTTCGCGATAAACTAAGTACAATCCATTCTCATGATAATTACCTATCGTAATCAAAGTCGAAGCAATAAAAGGTGATAAATAAACAATTAGGGCAGGCAAGATGCTGAGTAACGTTGAAAATTTTAAATGTTTTTTAAAGGACCGATCCAAACACAGGTCGACCCCTACTGCGATTAAGGGAACAATAGCGCCAATCAAACCTTTGCATAAAGAGGTTACCGCAAGAATTAAAAAAAAGACACTATAGTCAAATACAGTCGCTTTATTTTTTTTACTAAGATACCAAGCAAGCGCTAATAAAGTGCCTGCTAAATTCAACATATCAGCACTTGCAACACGTGACCAAAAAACAAAATAATAAGTAGTCAGCATCAGCCATGCAGCTAAGTAGCCGACCTTCTTACCTTTGAGCAATGTCCCGATTTGATAGATCGAGGCCAAAGCAATTAACCCAGCTAAAGCTGAAGGGAGACGTAAAGTCCACGTATTGAGTGCCCCAAACACTTTGGCGCTGATGACAATAAGCCAATACGACAAGAGAGGCTTGTCATAATAATGGGCATTATTAAGAAAGGGATGTAAAAAATCTTGGCGTGCAAACATGGCAGTCACAATATCAGCCCAACGATGTTCTTGCGTCCAAATATCTCTTGCACCCAGAAAAGAAAACAATAAAAGCGATGCGCCGATCAATAAATAAAAGGTTTTTGCATTACGATTCCAAAGCGTTTCCGCCATTTTATTTATTTCCATAGGCCGCCTAATAATTTTTGAAAGAAGAAATGGCCTTATTATAGACAAGTCTTCATGAAGTCAATAAAAAATTATAGACAAACGATAAGGGCAAGCGATAATAAGTCCAGGCAAAATAGAAGACATTACTTAAAGGAAGCAAGTATGTTTAAAGGTAGCTTAGTGGCCCTTGTCACTCCCATGTTTGATGATGAAACCATCGATATAGAGGCTTTAAAAGCTTTAGTTGAATGGCATATTGAGAGCGGCACAGATGCGATTGTGGCTACAGGGACGACGGGAGAATCGGCAACCTTGGACAGCGATGAGCATTTTTTTATCATTGAAACCGTGGTTAAACAAGTCGCAGGACGCGTGCCGGTTATCGCAGGTAGTGGAAGCAATGCAACAAAGTCAACCATCAACTTAACCCAGAATGCAAAGCGGGCTGGTGCAGATGCTTGCTTAGTTGTAACACCTTATTACAATAAGCCAACTCAAAATGGTTTAGTGAATCACTACAAAAGTATTGCGCTAGCTGTAGATATTCCTTTAATTCTTTACAATGTGCCTGGACGCACAGCTTGTGATATTTTGCCTGAAACGGTTGCGAAACTTGCTCAGATTAAAAACATTATAGGCATCAAAGAAGCGACGGGCATAGTGGAAAGAGCAAGTGAAATTAGGCGCGCTTGTGGCCAAAACTTTTATATTTGGAGTGGTGACGATGCGACCGCACTTGCTTTAATGCAACAGGGTGCGAATGGTGTCATTTCAGTTACTGCCAATATTGCGCCTGAAAAAATGCATTTGCTCTGTAAAGCCGCGCTGGTTGGTGATCATCCAACAGCGAGATCGCTTAACGATAGACTGATGGGATTGCATCAACATTTATTTGATGAGTCAAATCCCATTCCTACGAAATGGGCGCTCAATCAAATGGGTAAAATTAAAAGCGGAATTCGTCTTCCTTTATTAAAATTAGATCCAAAGTATCAACCTAACGTGATGCAGGCTATGCACCGTGCAGGGGTTGAAATTGAAGCAGGAGTTGAAGTTCATTCATGATTATTCGAAAAGTTGCACCTATTTTATTATCAAGCCTGCTTGTTGCGGGTTGTGGTTCAAAGGCTTACTTCATCAATAGTAGTAGTCAAGAATATTTAAAAGCATCCATGATCCAACCCTTAAAAATTCCACCTGGTTTATCTTCTGATCAATTTAGAAATGATTACCCCGTCCCCTATCATTACTATCCCAACAAAGATAAAGAAGTCAGCATTACCCCACCTGGTTTAGAATAAAATTCTTCTCTCAGGCTAGCATCTACCTTGAGAGTCAGTATAATTCGGGAAGTATTGGGTCTAGGAGAGGTACCGAAGCGGTCATAACGGCGCCGACTCGAAATCGGATGGGGAGTTTATGCTCCCACGAGGGTTCGAATCCCTCCCTCTCCGCACAAAACTTGCAAAAGAATTCGGGGTAGTTATGCAAATTGTCGATCGCTTCATTCATGCTGCTTGGGTCATTACTTGCAATGATGCAGCCCCTGTTCTCGATAATCACACCTTATGTATTAAAGACGACAAAATTATTGATATTTTACCGACTGCCACGGTCGATGATTTTTATCAAGCGCTTGCAGCTGAATATTATTCAACGCATGCTGTCTTACCCGGTTTCATTAATGCTCACACCCACGCCGCGATGAATTTATTTCGTGGACTTGCAGATGATTTAGAATTAATGGATTGGTTAAAACAATATATTTGGCCTGCCGAAGAAAAATGGGTGAGCCATGATTTTGTTTACGATGGAACAACCCTCGCCATCGCTGAAATGATACGTTCCGGCACAACTTGTTTTAATGATATGTATTTCTATTTGAATGCAACTGCAGATGCGGTTATTCAGTCGGGCATACGCGCAGGAATTGGCATCACTGTCATCAACGTACCCACTGCTTGGGCGAAGACACCTGATGAATATTTTGCGAAAGGTCTCGCGTTCTTTGAAGAATATAAAAACCATGAAAATATTATTGTAACGCTTGCGCCGCACTCGACGTATACCGTATCTGAACATGAACTGATAAAAGTCAAAACATTAGCTGACCAATATCAATTACGCGTTAATATTCACTTACAAGAAGCAATAAGTGAAATTATTCCCAATCAACTCCGTCCCTTGCATCGTTTAAATAACATTGGACTTGTTAATGATCGGCTCATTGCGATTCATATGACACAAATCGATCAAAGTGATATGGAAATCTTGCAAGAGAAAAAACCTAATATTGTCCATTGCCCTGAATCTAATTTAAAAATTGTAAGTGGAAGCTGCCCGGTTCAACAATTACTGAATGCCAATATCAATGTAGCGCTCGGCACAGATGGTGCTGCGAGTAATAATGATTTGAATATGATGGGTGAAATGCGAACGGCTGCTTTCCTTGGGAAAATGACCGCTGACGATCCTAAAGCTTTGTCCGCCTACAACGTGTTAAAGATGGCAACACGCCATGGTGCTAAAGCGCTCGGAATTGATCATATAACAGGCTCGTTAGAGAAGGGTAAGTCTGCTGATTTTATAGCAATTAATCTCAATGCCATTGAAACTGCGCCAGTCTATCATCCCATTTCGCAAATTGTTTATGCTGCAGATCGCACTCAAGTAACGGATGTTTGGGTCAGGGGCAAACAATTACTTAAAAACCGCGAATTAACCACCTTAGATGAAGCTGAGCTTTTAAGAAAGGCACAAAGCTGGCGCGAAAAAATTAAAAATTAGGTATAATGCCAGCCATATTTATCGCTTATCCATCAGAGTTTAAAGAAACAGGCAAATAATAATAATTAACCCTTCACGCTTAAATTAACTATTCTTTTACACACACCTATTTTGGAGAAAGAGTATGTCCACCGAAAAAACGTTATCCATTATCAAGCCCGATGCCGTTGCCAAAAATCTGATCGGCGAAATTATTAATCGCTTTGAAAAGCGTGGGTTACGGATCGCTGCAGCTAGAATGATGCACTTGACAGAAGCGCAGGCCAGCGAATTTTACGCAATCCATAAAGAACGTCCTTTCTTTAAAGCGCTTGTTTCCTTTATGAGTTCCGGACCGCTCTTAGTCCAAGTCTTAGAAGGGGATAATGCCATTGCGCTCAATCGAGAAATCATGGGTGCAACCAATCCAAAAGAAGCAGCCGTTGGCACGATTCGGGCTGATTTTGCGGATTCGATTGATCATAATGCTGTACATGGTTCAGACTCCCCAGAAACTGCCCAACAAGAAATTAATTTCTTTTTTAAGCAATCTGAAGTGTTCAATTACATTCCTTTAAGTGAACTTGCATAACGTGTTAACGACTTCCGATAAAAAGCTTGTCAATTTGCTCGGCTTTGATCGAAAAGGTTTAAAAGGTTATTTGGCTTCTATTGAAGAAGCACCTTATCGCGCCGAGCAAATCATGCAATGGATTCATACAAAGGGTTTTAGTGACTTTGCTGCGATGAGTAATATCAGTAAAAGTTTGCGTGAAAAGCTCTGTGCGATTGCAACGATTCAATTACCTGAAGTCATCTATAACAATCAAGCCACTGATGGCACACAAAAATGGTTATTAAAACTTAAAGATGGCAATTGTATCGAGTCTGTTTTTATTCCAGAAAAAAATCGTGGCACCCTATGCATTTCCTCGCAAGTGGGATGCGTTTTAAATTGCGACTTTTGCTCGACCGGTAAACAAGGTTTTAATCGGAATTTAACAACCGCAGAAATAATTTCTCAATTATTTATTGCTGAACGCACATTAGAAAAAATGGCAAACGGAGTGCAACGCATTACAAATGTTGTCATGATGGGCATGGGCGAACCCTTACTTAATTTTGATAATCTTATTCCAGCATTAAATTTAATGCTGGATGATTTTGCTTATGGTTTATCAAAACGTCGCGTCACGGTAAGTACGGCAGGTGTAGTTCCCATGATCTACCGATTACGCGAAGAAACTGACGTCGCTTTAGCGGTTTCCTTGCATGCACCGCATGATCAATTACGTGATGAGTTAGTACCCATTAATAAGAAATATCCATTAAAACTCTTAATGCAAGCCTGCCGTGCGTATTTCGCTCAAGATCCGAGACGATCAATTACCATGGAATATGTCATGTTAGCGGGTGTTAATGATACTGCGAAGGATGCGAGAGCATTAATCAAATTGTTAGAGGGCATTCGCGTTAAAGTTAATCTCATTCCTTTCAACCCTTTCCCTCACACTATTTATAAACGTTCGGATGATGACACGATTGCACGGTTCCGTGACATTTTATTGAATGCAAGTTTAAACACAACTGTCCGAAGAACACGAGGTGATGAGATTGATGCCGCTTGTGGGCAACTTGTTGGACAAGTTCAAGATCGCACGAAGCGACAAGTTCAGCATCAAGCCCAGATAGCAAAATTAGCAAATCAATCTCAGCACACTTAAAAAGATTGGCGAAGCGCTGTGAACATCATATTATTATAAATCACAGGGATTCGACGCTTTTGAACTAAAGGATAAGTGCTGTCTATGAATGATATTATCAACCCATCTTTACCAGAGCCTAAACCAATCACCTCGTTTGGGGGCCGTTTGCAATCAGCTCGCGAGGGCTTAGGACTTGAACGAAAAGACGCTGCAGAACAACTTCGTTTATCTGAAAAAATCATCATCATGATGGAGAAAGACCGTTATCCACCTGATTTGCCCGTTACATTTATCCGCGGCTATCTGCGCTCGTATGGGAAGCTCTTGCAAATCCCTGATTTTGAAGTTAAAAAAGCTATCGAGCCTATTAAACAAAAATCAAATGCTGAAATCATGCTGTTAAAACCCCAATACATTCCTGTAACCAGCAGTAACTCATTGATGCAATTCCTTACCGGCTTAATCTTTCTTACTCTATTAGGTTTAGTTGGGGCTTGGTGGTATACCAAATCGCCGCTCCACCTCATTCCTGAGCATCCAATCATACCGGTAGAAGTTGCTGAAAATACTGCTGCTGCTATTTTACAAATTAAACAACAAGATGCTGCCTTACCGACGATTGCTGCCAATCAACCAGTACCTAATACCCCAATTAAGACGATAATTCCAGGTAACCCAAAACAAGAAAGAATGGCTAGTTCAAGGCGCGAAACCCCTTTCAGCGCCCCAAGGCAGCCTATAATGAATAATGAAGAAGATATAGATGAGGATTAAATGTGGCCGACATAATTCAAGCAATACGAGGAATGAACGATTTCTTACCCCCGGAAACCTTCTTATGGCAACACGCTGAATATGTTATTCGCAAAGTGTTACAAGGTTATGGCTTCCAGGAAATACGCTTCCCAATCGTTGAAAAAACTGATTTGTTTAAGCGCTCTATCGGTGAAGTCACCGATATCGTCGAGAAAGAAATGTATACTTTTCTCGATCGTAATGAAGACAGCTTAACCCTTCGGCCCGAAGGAACCGCGGGTTGCGTTCGAGCTGGCATAGAACACGGACTTTTATACAACCAAGTTCAGCGTTTATGGTATGGCGGTCCTTTCTTCCGTCATGAGCGTCCCCAAAAAGGTCGGTATCGTCAATTCTCCCAATGTGGCGCAGAAATTTTTGGGTTAAGCGGCCCAGATATTGACGCTGAACTTATTCTGATGTCATCGGTCATTTTAGATAAATTAGGCTTACGTTCATCCGTCAAATTAGAAATTAATACACTGGGTACGCCCTTATCCAGACAGAATTATCGGAAAGAACTCATCCGTTATTTTGAAAAAAATAAAAAAATATTGGATGAAGATAGTACCCGCAGGCTTGAAACGAATCCGATGCGAATTTTAGATAGCAAGAATCCCAGTATGAAAGCGCTCATCGCGAATGCGCCCAAATTAATTGATTTTCTGGATGAAGAATCAGCTAATCATTTTGAAGCATTACAAGAATTACTGACGCAATTAAAAATTCCATTTGAAATTAATACGCATTTAGTACGCGGTTTAGATTACTACACCAAAACTGTATTTGAATGGGTAACGGATAAACTCGGTGCGCAGGGTGCCATTTGCTCAGGCGGTCGGTATGATGGCTTAGTCGAACAGCTTGGTGGCAAACCAACACCTGCTTTGGGTTTTGCGATTGGCATGGACCGCACTGTTTTACTATTGCAACAGTTGAAGAAAAGCCAAAAAGACACTTATTTACACGCCTACCTTGTAACCGAAGATATGGCTGCCTATGTCCTTGGCCTTAAACTTGCAGATTACCTCCGCAGCAAAATCCCATCGCTGCATTTAATTGTTCACGCAGGCGGTGGTCCGTTAAAAAATCAACTCAAAAGAGCCGATAAAAGTGGTGCGACGTATGCCATTATCATTGGTGAACACGAACGTAAAATCCGAGCCGTATCGCTCAAATCTTTACGGGAAAATTTACCCCAACAAACAATGTATCAAGATGAATTGGCGGAGTATTTGAAGTTAAAGATTACGAAGCATAAGTAGAATTGCTAAAATGGTGCCCTCTGGTTAAGGTTAAGATTATTTACTGAGCGGGTCGGCTTTAAAGGATTGAGATTAGAATATAAAATTAAAAATTATACTAATCAATTCAATCTCATTCCTGATATACAAAAATTTAAATTTTACTTACGTAAATTATTATTAGTATTATCTTTATTATTATTATTATTATTATTATTATTATTTTCCGAATCACTTTCGCTTACATTTCCTAAACTATGAAAGAACTTACTATGGCTTTTATCAGTATCCATTCCCTCATGTTTCTCATCGATAGGAAATTTTCCATGCTCTCGCTGCACTCGGATTTTGGTTGTTATCTCTTTCAACTGTAATTCTTCAAAGATTTTGTTTAGATTTCGTGAATGTTTAATAAAATCTTGCGCACCTAACAACTTATCTAAAAACATAGGTTCAAAATTTTTACTTAAATCTCCAGGTGAAAGTTTTTTTGCATTGATTACAACTTCGCAAACCTCTTTAGCAAAAAGAGGATCTGACAGTTTTGTTATATACCCATCTTGTGCCTTGTTCATTTCCTTTTCAGACTTCCTAATTTCGTTGAGACTTGCCAACATTTCAATATGGACTTTATCTGATCTAGAATCGCTCATATTGTCCCCGTTTTTGAAGTTTAATTTACTTATAACTTATTATAGCATTTTGCTTGCACAACTTATTTTATTATAAATCAAATGTTTATAAACATTTTCTTAAATACTCTGTAAGTTATCAAAGCTAAATCAAATTTTATCCTTTAAAGTAAGCCTGTAACTTAGAAAAGTAATTTAATTATGTAGTAGCTTTTTTAAATTTCTTTCAAAAATCACACTCTAATCTCCCATTCCATCCCGGATAGAAATCTGTTCTAATACAAACCCAAATAGGCTGCTTTTCACAGGTGTTTTGTGTCGGATTATTTAACGGAAGAAGAACAAATAGCGCTTTTAAAGAATTGGATTAAGCAATATAGCTTCGTGATTATTGCTGGAATTCTACTTGCCATTGCTCTCGTTGCGGGAACACGTTATTGGCAACAGCGGCAAGCTAAAATAATGAGTCATGCGAGTGCGGTTTATGATGAGATGATCGCTTTACGCAGTCAAAATGATGCCAAAGGAACCACCGTTCAGGCTAAAAAACTGATTGCCCATTATCCCAGCACAACTTACAGCACGATGGCAGCTTTAATGTTAGCTCGTGATGCGGCAGAGTTAAAACAATATCCTGAGGCAGCTAAACAATTGACTTGGGTTATTGACCAAAGCAAAGTTTCTTCATTTAAAGATATTGCAAAGATTCGCTTAGCGCGAGTCCAAATTGCACTCAATCAACCGGCAGAAAGTTTGAAGGTTTTACAGCGTATTGATAATAAACAATTTAAAGGATTAGCTGATGAAGTAAGTGGAGATGCTTATCTTGCCTTAAAAGATCCGCAGTCAGCGCGTCGACATTACCAAAAAGCTTTGACTGAATTACCTAATGCTGAAATTATTCGGCCCTTATTACAAATGAAATACGATAGTCTTGCGACTATTACTTCTTTAACTGCTTGATCCGAGTTGATTTCATGTATTCAAAAAAAATAATAAATATTCTAACTTTATTGTTCATTGGTTTGTTAGCGGGTTGTAATGGATTTTTTGAAACAGACAATGCACCTTCACCTGCGCCGCTACCACGTTTCAAACCAGAAATTTCTCCCCACGCTATATGGTCAGCTCAAATTGGCAGCGGTACAGAAGAATATTTAAAAAAACCGATTGGATCCAATAGTAATGCTATTTTTGTAACACGCCAACGTGGGACTGTTGCTAAAATCAATAAACAGACAGGCCGAATTTGTTGGCAGATTAACACCACATTTCCAATTACCACGGGTGTCGCAGTCAATGAAGATGTTGTAGTCTTTGGCACGCAAAAAGGCGAAACAGTTGCATTAAGTACGCTGAATGGTGCCATGTTTTGGCGGGCGCAGGGACCCGGTGAAATTTTAGCAACGCCTGTACTCGCCCAAAATCGGGTCGTGGTTAAATATACCAATGGCTACGTCCGCGCTTTAAGTTTAGAAGATGGACATGAACTTTGGTCCTATCAGCAAACTGAACCGGCGCTCATCTTACGCGGGTCGAGCACACCTCTCGTTAAAAATAATAATGTAATTGTTGGTTTTGCTAACGGAAACTTAGCAAAGTTAAATGCTAATTTAGGCGATCAACTATGGAGTCAACCAGTTGCTATTCCCCAAGGTGCTTTTGCCATTGAACGCATGGTCGACATTAACGCGGATCCTGTCATGTATCATGACGATCTTTATGCCGCAACGTACCAAGGTAAAATTGCAATGTTAAATTGGTTATCAGGTACCCCACAATGGACACGTGATATTTCTTCCTACACAGGCATGGTTGCTGATCGTGATGCTGTTTATATTTCTGATGCGCAAAGTCACCTTTGGTCTTTCAACGCCCAAACCGGTGCCACCCATTGGCAGCAAGGAAAACTTTTAGCGCGGGGCATTACCGCACCTGCTGCATTAAGAAATTATTTAATTGTTGGTGATCATGAAGGTTACATTCATTGGCTGAGTAAGGATGACGGCCGTTTTGTTGCACGTACGACTTTAGGTGGCCCAATCTATACAGCACCGCTCGTTGATGAAAATGAGATAGTGTATGTATGGACTGCTCAGGGTCAACTTACAGCTTATAAAAGTTAATATTCTATGTTACCCGTCGTTGCAATTGTTGGACGTCCGAATGTTGGTAAGTCGACGCTTTTTAATCGCTTAACCCGCACGCGCGCTGCGCTTATTTCAGCTTACCCTGGCATGACACGTGATCGTCAATATGGTGACGTGCATTACGATGATCAGCATTTCATCTTAATCGATACAGGTGGTATCGCTGAAGATGAAAATGAAATGACTGATCTCATTACGCAGCAAGCGATGCAAGCGATCGAAGAAGCAGACAAAATACTATTTATCATTGACGGTAAAGCAGGGTTAACACCCGCTGATTACACTATTGCGGAAATTCTACGAAAAAAACATAAACCTATTGTTCTTGCGGTAAATAAAACAGAAAGTGTTGATAAGCATGGCATTTTAACCGATGCTTTTGAATTAGGCTTAACAACACCGGTTCCCATCGCTGCCATCAATGGGCAAGGCTTAACTGAATTAATCATGGCGTTAAAGCTCTCTGATGAGCCTCAAGAAGAAGTGGTGACCAGTGGGATAAAACTTGCTATCGTGGGTCGTCCAAATGCCGGTAAATCAACGTTAACCAATCGCATGCTGGGTGAAGAACGCGTTATTGTTTCAGACATCCCTGGTACCACACGCGATAGTATTTATATTCCCCTCTCTCGTCACGGTCATGATTACACTTTGATTGACACAGCAGGTGTAAGACGCCGGAGTAGAGTTGATGAAGTCCCTGAAAAGTTTTCTGTCGTTAAAACTTTACAAGCCATTGAGGGAAGTAATGTTGTCTTGTTTCTCATTGATGGTCGCGCAGGCGTCATGGATCAAGATCTGAAGTTGCTAGGATTTATTTTAGAATGCGGAAAAGCTTTAGTTATCGCTGTAAACAAATGGGATAACATGTCTGAGAGTGAACGGGAGCAAACGCGAAGAACGCTGGATCGTCATTTAGACTTTGTTGATTTTGCCCGGATTCATTACATTTCTGCGTTACATGGCTCAGGTGTCGGGACTTTATTTGAATCGGTAAATGAAGCTTATGCTTCTGCGAATAAAAAACTTTCAACGCCAATTTTGACACGTTTACTACAACAAGCTCAATTGAAACACTCCCCACCCCTTGTGAATGGCCGGCGTATTAAATTACGTTACGCACACGCTGGTGGTCAGAATCCCCCAAGAATCATTATCCACGGTAACCAAATTAAAGCCCTTCCAAGAAGTTATCAAACCTTTCTTTCGCACTTTTTTATTAAGAAGCTCGAACTTCACGGGACACCGGTCTTCATTGAATATAAAGCGAATGAAAATCCTTATGAAGATAAAAAGCGGCGAACCTAATATTATTGCTGCTATTTGTAACGTAAGGTTGATTTCACGTGGCACACGCATCTAAAGTTTGCGCGTAACGCTTACAAGACCGCGTGCTGTCCGCACAGGATAGCGGCCTAGTACGAAGCTTGAGTCTTCTAGCCCGCCGCCCTTGCGAAGAATCTTCGCAGCAATGAACTACGATCCCGCCCTAAAGCCCAAGTCTAAGCAGAAGGCGTTACCGACGTTCTTAATCCCGAAAATTCGTAAACTGAAGAGGAACCTCAACTTTTGCTTCTTTCAGCATCGCAATGACTTCTTGTAAATCATCACGTTTCTTCCCTGTGACTCGGACTTGCTCGCCTTGGATGGCAGCCTGAACTTTAAACTGTTTTTCTTTAATCAACTTAACTATTTTTTTTCCATTCTCAGTGTCGATTCCTTGCTTAACAGTCACAACCAATTTGGCTTCATTTAAATTGCTATGGATTTCACCGTACTGAAACGCGCGTATATCTAAACTTCGCTTAGCGAATTTATTTTGCAAGATTTCATCGACTTGTTTTAATTGAAATTCATTGGGCGCAAAAAGTGTTATTTGCTCCTTATTTAGTTCCAAACGAGCATTTGTACCTTTAAAATCAAAACGAGTGGTTACTTCACGATTAGCTTGATCCACGGCATTGGTAATTTCATGCATATCAAGGTTTGAAACAATATCGAAAGATGGCATGACCGACTGGGCTCCTTCATTTTAAATAAGATCAATTGGCTATAATTTACCAGATTTATTTTTTTTCGCGAACCTTTCAATACCCTATCAGAATATGCTTTTTGAACATGATTATTACCTTGACAGGTTTCATGGGGATTACTACGATGCAGCCTTGCTATTATAAAAATGAGTTTCTTCTCAATGCCGTTAGAGTCTATTCGCACTTTAGTGAAGGAAGACCTTCAAGCCACGGATCGATTTATTATTTCTCAGTTGGATACCCACATCCCACTGATTAAACAAATTATTGAATATATTTTGACCTGCGGTGGCAAGCGGGTACGCCCCTTAGTCGTACTGCTTAGTGCCAAAGCTTTATCCCATAAGGGTAAACAACATGTTGATTTAGCAGCAGTCATAGAGTTAATCCATACGGCTACCCTCTTACATGATGATGTAGTTGATGGATCAACTTTACGTCGCGGCCATCAAACAGCTCATACCATTTGGGGTAGTGAAACAAGTGTTTTAGTAGGTGATTTTTTATACTCACGTGCTTTCCAAATCGTTGTGGATTTAAAACACCAAACAATTTTAGAAGTTTTCGCCAAAGCAACCCATTACATTGCGGAAGGTGAAATATTACAATTAGTTAATTGTAATAATCCCGACACGACCGAAGATTTTTATTTTGATATTATTCAGCGTAAAACAGCTAAGCTATTTGAAGTTTCAGCTCAGCTCGGCGCCATTTTATCGTCCGATGTAGATAAAGATATTTTAGCGATGAATGATTACGGAAGACATTTGGGTCTTGCTTATCAACTCATTGACGATGCACTTGATTATCACTTTTCTTCTGATCAAACGGGGAAAAATATAGGTCAAGATATTTCCGACGGGAAAACAACGCTGCCCTTAATTTATGCAATGCGTAAAAGTAATGCTGCTCAACTTGATATTATCCGCGAAGCGATTCAAACCGGCTCCAGTAATAATTTGTCGAAAATATTAGAAATAATTGCCTCAACAAAAGCAATTAAATATACCGCTGATGCCGCTAAATCACATGCAATGAAAGCTAAACAGGCTTTATCTTACATTGCCCATTCGCCCTATCGTAAAGCTTTAGAAGATTTAAGTGATTTCGTCGTAAACAGAACTTATTAGAGTTCAACGGGGTGTAGCTCAGCTTGGTAGAGCGCTGTCTTCGGGAGGCAGAAGTCGCAGGTTCGAATCCTGTCACCCCGATAATTTCTAATGAGTTGCTACGTATCAGTTATTTCAAAGCTACACGGATTTAGAATCCAGATATTTTATTCGCCAAAAAATTTATTATTTATATTTTAACCAAGCTAAGTTTAACAAGCTTGTAGTAATAATATTTTCCTACTTATAGCACTGCCAGTTAATATAGGTGTCCATTTAATTTTTAATATGCTCTAGCATCCTCTACCCAATGTTTAAGCTCGACTTGTTTTGATTTTATTAGATTGATGAAACTTGATCCGAAGCTGAGCGGTGGTAGATATTGATGAGTATATCCACCTTCAACACCAAAATCATATCCTAGACGATACGTTGCATCCAAATCTAGTGGGTAAAAGCTTACTTGGTGACCGTAGTTATCTAATAATTCAAAGCGACGCTTCATTTCTCCGTTAACTATTAGTTCCTCACTTAAAGCTTGAGCATAATTAGCAGGTACAAAACGTTCGATATAACCAATAACTTTACGATAATACACATTGCCTTTTACACTATTCCACCCGCCTAAGGCATCATAGTTGTTACCAAGTAAAAGAATACCATCAAGGAGGATTTGAATATTGAAATGCTTGCCTGTTTTAATAGTTTTTTTAGGTTCCAAATAATTTCGAAATTCTTGCAGGGGCACGCCACAGATTCTTTCTAAATCTTTGTATTCATCGCCAGCTGGGGAGGCGTGAAGTATACAATTAAATACTTTAGTCACGGCTCTTTTATCCTTTACTACTCGAATATTTTCTTTCTCCTCCCATCCTGCAGGGAATTGTTCCCGCACTTGTGCTGTAAATTCAGTATATCCACCTGGCATTTCAAGTAGAGCACGCTTAACAACTTCTGCTATTTCAGGTTGTTTAGCATTATTCAAATCTTCTGCGCCCAAAGCTAATTGAAGGGGTGTACCTTGGATTTTCCGTCCGGAATAATCTTTTACAAGCACCTTTTTCAATAAAAGATTTCTATCGAATCCGTTTTTTAGCAGTTTTACCACTTCGTTTTTTTGACCTTGAATAATTGCAGTGGCTAATCGTTGCAACTCATTTATATTATTCTCAGAAGTGATAACTATAGTTGAATTTGAAAAAACCGAATCTACAAAACAGATATTAATAAAAGTTAAGGATATTACGAAGAATAAAAGATTTTTTAATGTCATGACTTGAATCCTATCTTATTAAATCAAAAAAAAAATCAAACGGTCATTTCAACACGAGATATGAGTAAGATTTTCTACTTGTTTTGAAGCTTACCTCATAACATTAAGTAACGGGTATGATAAGTCAATGGTTATTAGAGTTTTTTCAACGGGTGACTGAAGTCGAAGAGGCCGATTCCGTCAGCCCGATTATATTTACTCGTCTTAAAATCCTTCTGCACATTGCACATAAAACTGCTAAAATAGCTGCTTTACCTTAACGCCCTAGTCTCTTATGAATAAACGAAAAGCAACCCTTCACACCCTTCCTATTGAGCAATTGACGCGCGGCAAATATCAACCGCGACAATATTTTGACCCTGAAAAATTGCAAGAATTAGCTGACTCCATTAAGAGTACAGGTGGTTTAGTTCAACCGATTGTGGTTCGCATGATCAAAGATCAATGCTACGAAATAGTTGCCGGTGAAAGACGTTGGAGAGCCGCACAACTAGCAGGTTTAGATGAAATCAGTTGTCTCGTGTGCGAATATACTGATGAGCAAGCCTTACAAGCTGCGATTATTGAAAACATCAGCCGCGCTGATCTGAATCCCATTGAAGAGGCGCAAGCCTATCAACGTTTAATTGACGAATTTCAATACTTACATGAAGAAATTGCAGCTTCAGTAGGTAAGTCACGAGCAGCTATTACTAATTCTTTACGTTTATTAAAACTTGAACCCAGTATTCAAGTTTATTTAATTCAAGGCGAGTTAACTGAAGGTCATGGAAAAATTCTTGCAAGCTTGCCAACACATCAACAACTAGCTCTTGCGGAACGGGCTGTTCGATATGGTTGGAATGTTCGGAAAGTAGAAACCGAAGCCAAAAAATTAAACCCACCCACAATACCTGAAAGTAATTACAGCGATGCCAATATTAAACATTTAGAAGTTGCTCTTACAGAACATGTTGGCAACAAAGTGCATATTGAGTGCGAACAACAAGGCGGGGGTTTCGTTCGGATTCGTTTTAATAACATCGACGAATTAGAAGGACATTTTGTTAAGATTGGATTTAAATATGAAAATTAAGAGCAGTCAGAGTTGTTCGTAAAGGGTGAATTTTCTATAAATAAACCTTCGATTTGATTAAGTAAAGGAAGGTTACCTTCCAACAAATTCTTTTTAATGAGTGTAGAAAACGTTACCCATTCCAAGTCTTGCCCTTCAAGACCACTCGGCAAACCATCAAAGTCGGTAACCACCCAAAGGTTAAGACAAACACTTTTATCCGGGTAATGATGAATATATTCGCCCCAAGAAGAAGCTGTTTTAACGATTATGCCTAACTCTTCTTGGAGTTCACGCTGCAATGCTTCCAAACGTGTTTCTGCAGGTTCAACCTTGCCGCCGGGAAACTCCCAATAACCAGCATAAGGTTTTCCTGGCGGCCGTTTGCAGAGGAGAAGTTTACCTTCTTGCTTGACTAAACCTACCACGACATCAATAAGCATTAACTTTGATTCAACTTACCATGGCAATTTTTGTATTTCTTTTCTGAGCCGCAAGGGCAAACATCATTTCGACCAACTTTCGGGCGATCACGCGTATAGGTTTCTGCACCAAATTCAACTTGCTGAACATTAGTGTAACTCGCAGTTTCTGGTTGAAGCATATCAACTTCAGCGTGTTGATATTCCATCGCATTGGCATTGAAAGCCAATTGCCGCTTGGCTTGCATTTTTTCAATATCATCTTCAACTTTTACTTCAAATTTACTTAAAGCAGAGATGACTTGATAATTCACTTTATCTAATAATTCAGCAAATAATTCAAAGGATTCACGCTTATATTCTTGCTTTGGATTTTTTTGAGCATAACCGCGTAAGTGGATACCTTGACGCAAATAATCCATTGCAGCTAAATGCTCACGCCAGCACGTATCTAATGTTTGCAACATCACCGCTTTTTCAAACTGGCGCATGATTTCTGTACCAATTTGTGTTTCTTTATTTTGATAATGTGTTTTGAAAGCTTCTTGAATGCCGGCACGAAGCTTTTCCTCATCCATCGATTTATCTTCTAGCCATATTGCAAGTGGTAATGAAACATTAAAATCATTCGCCAATCGATCCGTCAGCCCGGCTACATCCCACTCTTCTTCCATACTGTGCAGAGGAATGAATAAATTGATTGTTTGCTCTATTACGCGAATACTGATGTCGCTAATCATTTCACCAATTTCGCTTGCTGATAACAGTTCATCGCGTTGTCGATAAATAACTTTACGCTGATCGTTGGCAACATCATCGTATTCTAGTAATTGTTTTCGTACATCAAAGTTGTACGCTTCAACTTTACGTTGGGCATTTTCAATGCTGCGCGACAGCATGCGGGATTCAAGCGCAATGCCTTTTTCCATACCGATACGTTTCATAATGGCTGTTAAACGATCGCCACCAAAAATACGCAACAAATTATCGTGCAAAGATAGATAAAATCGGGACTTACCCGAGTCACCTTGACGTCCGGATCGACCTCGTAATTGATTATCAATACGACGAGATTCATGGCGCTCTGTGCCTAAAACATATAAGCCGCCGGATTTGACGACTTCTTCATGACGAAGTGCCCAGGCTTTACGGCGTGAAGCGACCTCCTCTTCACTCGGTTGATCCAAAGCTTTTAATTCAGCTTCTAAATTACCACCTAATACAATATCTGTTCCTCGCCCTGCCATGTTAGTCGCAATGGTAACGCCTCCAGGACGTCCGGCTTCAGAAACGATTTGCGCTTCTTTCTCATGAAACTTAGCGTTAAGAACTTGATGAGGAATTTTTTCCTTGGTCAATAACTTAGAAAGGTGCTCGGAAGTTTCAATTGAGGTTGTGCCAACTAAAATAGGTTGCTTGGTTTCATAAGTTTTTTTAATGTCTGTAATAATGGCTGCATACTTTTCTTCCGCAGACATATAAACAAAATCAGGATGATCTTGACGAACCATATCTTTGTGCGTTGGAATGACAATAACTTCTAAACCATAAATTTGCTGGAACTCATATGCTTCTGTGTCAGCCGTTCCTGTCATGCCGGATAATTTTTGATAGAGACGGAAATAATTTTGGAAAGTGATGGAGGCTAAGGTTTGATTTTCTTGATTCACTTTAACATTTTCTTTGGCTTCAACCGCTTGATGTAAACCATCTGCCCAACGTCGTCCTGGCATCGTGCGACCCGTATGCTCATCCACGATCACTACTTCGCCTTGCGTGACAATGTATTCAACATCGCGATGAAACAAAGTGTGTGCGCGTAAGGCTGCATAAATATGATGCATAAGCATAATGTTTTGTGCGTCATAAAGACTTTCGCCTTCTTGCAATAAACCCGCTGCGGTGAGTAAATCTTCGACGTTTTGATGACCCTCTTCGGATAAATGCGCTTGTTTAGATTTCTCATCTAAACTGTAATCGCCAGGGCCTTCTTTATCGGCTTGCTTGGTTAAACGTGGAATAATTGCATTAATTTGACGATATAAATCGACACTTTCTTCAGCTGCACCGGAAATAATGAGTGGAGTGCGCGCTTCATCAATTAAAATTGAATCGACTTCGTCGACAATGGCGTAGTATAGCGTGCGTTGTACCTTTTCATTTAAGCTAAATACCATGTTGTCGCGAAGGTAATCGAAACCAAATTCATTGTTCGTGCCGTACAAAATATCTGCAAGATAAGCTTGCTGTTTATCTGCGGGAGTCATGCCGGTTAAGTTAACTGCAACCGTCAATCCTAGAAATTCATATAAAGGACGCATCCATTCGGCGTCACGCTTCGCCAAATAATCATTCACTGTTACAACATGCACCCCTTTGGAGGGTAAGGCATTAAGATAAGCCGCCAGGGTTGCAACAAGCGTTTTACCTTCACCGGTACGCATTTCAGCAATGCTGCCGTTATGCAAAACCATACCGCCAATGAGCTGGACATCAAAATGTCGCATATTCAGCGTACGTTTCGAAGCTTCTCGCACCACGGCAAAAGCTTCGAACAATAATTGATCAAGCGTGCTGCCATTTTGGAGGCGCAAGCGAAGTTCAGCCGTCTTGCCGCGCAATTTATCGTCAGATAAAGCAGAAATTTCAGGCTCTAAAGCATTGATTTTCTCAACTGATTTCCATAATTGTCGAAGAACGCGGTGATTGCGGCTACCTAAAACATTGGTGAAAATGCGATTTAACATGATTGATGGTCATACCTGGCAAAATACAAAAGAGGGATAGTTTAACAAAAAAATTAGAAATTGTAGTGTATATTCATTAGCATTATGGCTAAGACTATTTATTTAGTTGAGATCATTGTCATCCAGGCCTTATCTCGCTATAAAATGAATGAGGGAATTTTAATAATTTTAATGCCAAGTGCTTGGCCATTAAGGATTTCTTGTTGATATGCATAAAATCACCTCCAAAAAAATAAGTAATTTCTTAAAGCCTAATACACAAGGTTTTCAGCAAGTTTTGAACAAAGCTGTTTACCTCGATGCTCTGAACCAAGCTTTTAAGGGGTTCGTTTCGCCTTCGCTCAAAGCTAATTGCTTAGTTGCCAATGCAACGGAGAACCAATTAATTATTCTCGTTAGCAATGCAGCTCTCGCCACCGAGCTACGGTTTCAAACGTATGATTTATTACAAACCCTTAAAACGCATTCGCTTTTCAAAGACATTAAGACCATTACTCTCAAAGTAAGACCGTTTGCTCCACCGCAAAGTAAGCGTTTAACGCCTGAAATTCAGCGCAAAGTTCCTTTATTACAACCACAAACGGCCAAAATAATGCTGGATTGTGCAGAAACTATAGAAGACGCGGCGTTGCGCGCCGTGATGTTGAAACTGGCTAAACATACAAAATGATTTAAGCTTCGACGAGAACGGGACGTGCGTAAGAAATAGGAGCTCGTTTTGTATCTGCAAAGGTTACAAATTCCCACGCATCCTTGTGCACTAACAATTCTCTTAACAATCGATTATTTAAAGCATGTCCAGATTTATGACCACTAAACGCACCTACTAAGCTTGAGCCTAACAAATACAAATCCCCAACTGCATCTAAAATTTTGTGTCTTACAAATTCATTTTCATAACGTAAGCCATCTTCATTTAAGACACGAAAATCATCAATGCCAATTGCATTATCCAAGCTCGCACCGCGTGCTAAATTCATTGCTTGCAACTTTTCAAAGTCAGCCATGAAGCCAAATGTTCGTGCTCGACTTACTTCTTTCACATAGGAAAGACTGGAAAAATCTAAGGTGGTGGTTTTCACATCAGAACGAAAAAGAGGATGATCAAAATCAATAGTGAATGTTACCTTAAAACCATTAAAGGGTTCGAAGCAAGCCCACTTATCGCCATCTTTAATTTTTATTTTCCGTTTAATACGAATAAATTTTTTCGGCTCGTATTGTTCTTCAATGCCAGCTGACTGGATTAAAAAAACAAAAGGTCCTGCACTACCATCCATAATTGGAATTTCTGAGGCCGTGACATCCACAAAAGCATTATCAATTCCCAATCCAGCAAAGGCAGATAACAAATGCTCAACGGTCGAAACTCTAACTTGACCCTTCATCAGGGTGGTCGACAACGTAGTATCACCCACATATTCAGCAAGGGCTGGAATTTCTACAATAGGATTGAGATCAACGCGTCGAAAGATAATACCGGTATTGACAGGAGCTGGGCGCAGCATAAGCTCTGCTCGCTCGCCTCCATGCAGTGTAATGCCTGTCGCTTTAATGACATTTTTAAGCGACCGTTGTCTGATCATTCCTTGCTTATGAATATTCATAATATCTGAACATACTACCATAACTTGATTTTTTTTTGTAAACATAAATAGAACAGAACGCGCTTATCCTACGGGCTCTATTTCTCGTGCTTTTTTATCATGTTTGGTCCCCAATCGCTATTCTTTTTTATACTTATCTTTCCGCAAATAAATTACTTTAAGTTTGAAACTTATCGCTTTGAATAGATTGCATCGAGAATAGGATAATCGGGTAACGCTGTTGACTTGTAACGCGTTAGACGGGAGCCTAAGCCCTGTGAATGCAAAATCCAGATGGAACGGATTTTACATTCAGGCTATTTTCATTCTAGTTAAGCCACCGTGTACGAATGTGCACCAACACCTCGTAAGGCACCATTATGAACAATTAAATATTGATCGCGGATTGGCTTTTTTTGCAACCAACATTCTAGAATTTCTCGAACCCCCGCAGCATAACGTGTTTGAGCAGAGAGTGTGGTTCCAGATATATGGGGCGTCATCCCGTGATATGGCATCTTACGCCAGGGATGGTCAATTGGTGCAGGCTGGGGATACCACACATCACCCGCATAACCCGCAAGCTGCCCGGACTCTAAAGCTGCGACAATTGCATTCGCTTCGCAAATTTTACCGCGCGCTGTATTGATTAAATAAGCACCGTGCTTCATTTTACTTATCATTTCAGTGTCGAATAAATGTTCAGTTTCGGGATGAAGAGGACAATTAATTGTAACCACATCACATTCTTTTACCATGGAAGCAGCATTTGCGTGATAGGTTAGGTTTAAATCTTGCTCTAAATGATGGGGCAAGCGGTATTTATCAGTGTAATGCAGATGAACGTCAAAAGGTTTTAAACGCTTCAATACACTTAAACCAATACGCCCCGCGCCTACTGTACCCACGTGCATGCCTTCTAAATCGTAGGAACGCATTGCACAATCTGCGATATTCCAACCTTCTTTCAAAACCCATTGATGAGAAGGTATATAGTTGCGAACTAAAGATAACACCATCATCACGACATGCTCAGCCACACTCGTACTATTGGAATAAGTAACTTCCGCAACGGTGACATCTGCAGCAATGGCTGCTTCTAAATCGACGTGATCGGAACCAATTCCCGCAGTGATAATTAGCTTTAGATTTTTAGCGTGCGCGAAACGTTCGCGCGTCATATAAGCCGGCCAGAAAGGTTGGGAAATAATGATTTCCGCATCTTTTAATTCCTGGTCAAAAGTAGAGTGAGAACCCTCTTTATCGGCAGTCACGACCAATGTATGCCCAGCCGCCTCTAGAAAGGAACGCAAACCTAATTCACCCGAAACGCTTCCTAAGAGCGTGCCGACTTGAAAGTCAATGGCTTCCGGTGTAGGTAACGATTGACCATCTGGATAACGTTCCAGAAAAGGTAAATCTTTACGTGGATAAGATTGTGGAAAGCCGGTAACAGGATCATCGTATAAAACGCATAACACTTTAACCATTGAAAATTCCTTTTCTTTCAAATTCACGTTGACTGGAAATTTTTACACGCTACAACCTTTTCTGTATCGGGTTGTGGTTTAATAGCACAAGCAAGGGAAAATAAACTTTGCGATAACAAAGCTGTTTTCTTTTTGGATTCCTCTAAATCTTTTGCTTGAAATTGTTCTCTTCTTTTTAAAATCATTTCAAACTTTGCAATAAAAGGTGCCAAAGATTCGGGGCGCTCTTCCATTTTATAAGCAGTTAATGCTTTCAGCATATTGAAAATATCTGCGGAGTGAGTATAACTTAAATCGTATATATCAGAATAAAGATTTGTGAAACTTACATTTTTAGCTTGTTCGTAATCTTCATCCGCCGTAGCAGGATAGCAGCTAACCCAATTTCGCCAAAGATATAAAATTATTTTTCCTATACTAAAATAATCACTCCGCTCATCACGTGTTTTATTTTCGTAGGTCTCAGGAGCGATATAGCAAAACGTGCCAACTCTTTCATGAGGCGTAAAACCCTTTAATTTCGCAAAACCGAAATCGATGAAACGAATACTTACAACGGTCTCATTGGCATAATCGACTTCAATCATTATATTTTCTGGTTTGATATCCCGATGGATGATGCCGTGCGCATGGACTTGCTCCACTAAAGCTTTTAAAAGAGCAATGGAGATTTTAAGACGAAGGTTAGTTGACATAGGATCGTCAAAATCTCGATCCAGCACGGCAAATAAATCTTCTTTTTTATAACGCTTAATTGTCATAAAACTTTCACAACCCAGTTGTCCTTTGTCCACTATAACGGGTGGTTTAATTTTAACACCTGCAAGCTTACTGAGACGATATTCATTTTCTAAATTGGGGCGTGATTGATAATGGGGCTTGTCTTTAAAAGAATGTTGCTGATTTTTAATAACATAGTCTGTTGCTTTAAATTTAAAGGGTTCATTCACTCGCTTCGTTAAGGTGCCAAAACCTTGAGTAACTGATTTACGCACTGTTTTATTGGGGCTCTCAAGCTCATAATTAAATGCATCATAATGAAACGTACCTGGCTCTTTTCTACATGGCCTTTTGTACAGATTATAAGGTAGGCTGAATCGATCAAGAGAACCATTTTTTAAAGGATATTTTGTGTTGGCTTCAAGCAAAAGTACATCAGGACTATCGCTCCAAAAACTACTCAAAATTTGATCATCGTTTTTGGTGAGTTCAGCAAGATTTTTTATAATTATTGTCATATGCATTTCCCCAAGTAGATATGCACATAAATAATCATAGTTGACGCTAAAATTAAAGTTTTTTAACGCGAATTAAACGAAACGTCCATCTATTGAACGCAAATAGAAAAACGCTGAATAACATTAAAACAAAGGATTAAGCTTCTTCTTCTTTACGACGCAAAAAAGCGGGAATATCGAGATAATCAATATCATGAATACTTTCAGTGACAGCGTAACTTTTTGGGGCACTAGCAGCTTGTTGATGCGAAGTGTGTTGCGCTGAAGAGCTAGCGCCTGTGTGTAAATTGGGCTGAATACCTACTTGTCGACGCATAATCGCCGGCTTTTCCAGCTGAATATAATCGACCTTATTTTCAGGTTGACGTATGTTTTCGAGCATGGGCATTTTAAGCGCTGTAGCCACTTGTTTACGGCCAAGACCAGTGACAATGACCGTGACCCGCACTTCGTCCCTCAATTCAGGATCAATAACAGTTCCAACAACCACGGTTGCACCGTCGGAAGTAATATTTTTAACAACTTCACCCACTTCTTCGAATTCACCAATCGAGAGATCTAAGCCGGCAGTAATATTGACTAACACACCTTTTGCGCCACTTAAGTCAACATCTTCTAATAAAGGACTTGCGATAGCTGCTTCCGCAGCAAGACGTGCGCGGTTATCACCTGAACCCACACCGGTACCCATCATTGCCATGCCCATTTCAGACATCACAGTACGAACGTCTGCAAAATCAACATTAATCAAACCAGGCCGTGTAATTAATTCAGCAATACCTTGGACTGCACCGCGTAAAACATCATTGGCAGCTTTAAAGGCGTTAATCAACGTAACATTTTTACCTAACACGCTCAGTAACTTGTTATTCGGAATCGTAATAAGCGAGTCGACATATTGCGTTAAGTTTGCAATGCCTTTCTCTGCTGTTTGCAAACGCATACGACCTTCAAATGAAAAAGGCTTGGTCGTTACTGCAACGGTTAAAACACCTAATTCTTTAGCAATTTGAGCAAACACAGGAGCTGCGCCTGTTCCGGTTCCACCACCCATGCCCGCTGCGATAAAAACCATATCCGAACCATTTAACGCCGCCCGAATTTTTTCTCGATCTTCCTCAGCAGCACGGCGACCTACTTCGGGATTTGCCCCTGCGCCTAAACCACGCGTTATTGTTTCACCAAGTTGTATAATCGTATTAGCGGAAGAATTTTTTAATGCTTGTGCATCCGTGTTGGCACAAATAAATTCAACACCTTCGATGTGACCTGCCATCATATGTTCGACGGCATTTCCACCGCCACCGCCAATGCCAACGACTTTGATTACGGCGTTTTGTTGACAAGTATCCAATAATTCGAACATATTTGCCTCTTCCCAATCAGGATATTGAATTAGAAATTTCCTTGAAACCAGTTTTTCATTCTAGACCACAAGCTTTTCATACTTGGCTGACTTAACGTATTTTCACGTAGACTATTTCTTTGTTTCAAGCCATACACTAACAAACCTACGCCAGTCGCGTAAATAGGATTATTAATTATATCTGCTAATCCTGTCACTTGATGAGGACGACCGATGCGCACGGGCACTTTAAAAATACTTTCGCCTAATTCTTTTGCACCTTCAATCTTGGATGCACCCCCAGTTAGGACGACGCCTGCAGAAATGATTTGCTCTAATCCACTTTTTTGTAATTCTGCAAGGGCTAACGTAAACAATTCTTCGTAACGTGCTTCGATTACTTCGGATAATGCACGTCTGGGTAACTTTCTGCCTGAACGATCACCAATCATCGGGATATCAATCATTTGATTGGTATCAACTAAATCTTGCAATGCGCAGCCGTGATTGATTTTTATTTCTTCTGCATTACGCGTCGGAGTTCTTAGTGCAATGGCAATATCATTTGTGACTTGGTCACCCGCAATAGGAATGACAGCAGTGTGTCGAATCGCACCATCTGTGAAAATAGCAATATCACTTGTACCACCGCCAATATCTATCATGCAAACACCGAGCTCTTTTTCGTCTTCCGTAAGAATAGATTGGCTCGAGGCGAATTGTTCTAAAACAATATCACTGGTTGTTAAACCGCAACGCTTCATGCATTTCACAATATTTTGCGCAGCGCTCACCGCCCCTGTGACAATATGGACTTTAGCTTCTAAGCGCACGCCAGACATACCTACCGGTTCACGAATAGAATCTTGGTTATCAATTATATATTCTTGCGGCAAAACATGGAGAATCTTTTGGTCAGCAGGAATAGCAATTGCCTTAGCAGCATCAATAACGCGATCGATATCGCTTTGAGAAACTTCATGATCACGAATTGCAACAATGCCATGCGAATTTACACTACGAATATGACTTCCCGCAATGCCGGTATAGGCTGAAAAAATTTCACACCCTGCCATGAGCTCTGCGTCTTCTACAGCGCGCTGAATGGATTGCACGGTAGACTCGATATTAACAACCACACCTCTTTTTAAACCTTGAGAGGGATGTGAACCGAAGCCAATTACGTTTAATTTTCCATCGCTAGCCGACTCACCAACGAGGGCGACGACTTTGGAAGTACCGATGTCGATTCCAACAAGTAAATCTTTATTTGGCTTCTTTGCCATAATTATTCTTCCAGTTCACTAGAATAATTCTTGACCCTATTAAATGCCAATCCCCTTATGCACGATACGAATCTTTCCAACGTATCGCCATGCCATTAGCATAACGTAAATCAACATATTCTACACTTTCTGCGCGCGTACCCACAATTTTTGGATACACTTTCACAAAATGATCTAAACGAGTCAAAATGTCTTTATGGCCGATTTGCAAAGTGATTCCATTTGATAACATCACTTTCCAATGATAGTAAGGTGTCAATTCTAAATAAGAAATTTTAGCATGTAAGGGCGATAATAAGCGATTAATCTCGTCATAATATTTTAACATAATCATTTGCTTACCATCGGGGCCGCGAAATTGCGGCAAATTGTTCGGATACGTTTCTTTCTTGGGACTAAAGATCACACCGCCGTGACTTAGCAAGGTCCCACCATTCCAATGTGCAATTGCTTTTTTTTCTACAACACGCACTTCAATTTTATCTGGCCATTGACGTCTGACAAAAATATCTGATGCCCAAGGTAATTGACGCAACCGCTCCCTAATTTGATCGACATTCACTGTAAAGAAACTTTTTTCCACTAAAGGTGAAACGAGGAATTTCATTTCGTCATGATCTAAGTGTTCGGAACCAAAGATTTGCACCTTTTTAATTGGAAAGATTTGACTGAGTTTAAGTTGATTGATTAGAAAAAAGAGAGAAAGAACAATTGCACCAAGCAAAACAAATTTAAATGAATGGTTCCAGCTAGGAAAAGGAAACTTTCCTCTTCTTATATCCATTGAAGATTACTCTTTGCTGGTTTTTGTCGCCTCATTGATGCCTACTGCCTTACCAATAATGCATACTTCTGGTATTAATCGTACACCGGTTTTTTGATAAACGATAGAGCCAACTTGGTTTATTAAATTTTCAATATCAGCAGCGGTAGCATGACTTTCG
The DNA here is from genome assembly GCA_013816845.1 of Gammaproteobacteria bacterium. Classification (NCBI taxonomy): domain Bacteria; kingdom Pseudomonadati; phylum Pseudomonadota; class Gammaproteobacteria; species Gammaproteobacteria bacterium. The sequence goes on along the minus strand of JACDDU010000001.1, from coordinate 187,368 downwards.
TTAATAATAAAATTGGCGTGCTTACTTGAAACGCTTGCGCCCCCTATCCGCAGTGTTTTTAAGCCACATGTTTCAATAAGTCGCCCAGCAAAGTCATGCGGTGGATTTCGAAAAACCGAGCCACAATTAGCGGTTCCCGTCGGCTGCGAATGATTACGCTTTTCAAGTAAAGTTCGAATAGCTTCTAATGATTTTTCTTTAACACCCGGTTGCAGCGTAAAATGACCTGCAACAAACCATTCATCAACCGGCTTTAATACATGTCGATAGTTGACTGTAAAGTCACTTAATTTTCGCGTTCTAATATTTCCACTGCGATCAATCATTTCGACAGCTTCAACAAATTGCCAAGTCTCACCACCAAAACAACCTGCATTCATTGCTAACGCACCGCCAACGGTGCCTGGAATACCGGCCATAAACTCAAGTCCTGTTGTTGAAAGTCTTGCAGCACTTCGAGCAAGTTTAGCTGACGATACCCCCGCTTCTGCACGAATCTGGTTAGTTTGCACTTGGGTAATTTTATCTAAACCCCCTTGGGTAATGATAACAACACCATCTACCCCGGCGTCGCGAACCAAGGTATTGCTACCCAACCCAAGCCAGGTTAACGGAATCGTTTTAGGAAGCGATTTCAAAAAAATTGAAAGATCTTCAAGGTCTGCAGGAATATAAATGTATTCAGCTGTCCCACCTGTTCGCCAAGAAGTGTAGTCGGCGAGTGTACTGTTTTTTAATAAACGTCCACGTATTGCAAGTTCAGCTGCTTCTACTAAATCATTCATGATCGCGCCTTCGTATTTTTTAAATCCATTACCCTGCTGATTCCTGTAAAGAACTTGCAGCAAGCTTTGCAGCTAATGCCCCTATGTTGCCAGCACCTTGCATTAATAAAACATCACCCGCAGTTAATTCACTTGCGAATAAGAGGGGCAAATTACTGTGGTTATCAACGAAGATGGGCTCTATTCTTCCGCGATCCTTGATTGCCTGAGCAAGGGTGGGTGCATCTGCACCTTGGATAAAAGCCTCACCGGCAGAATACACATCAAGCAATAAAAGTTTATCAGGTAAATTAAGTACGTCACAAAAGTCTTTAAATAAGTCGCGTGTACGCGTGTAACGATGCGGTTGATAAACCATGACGACGCGACGATCAGGCCAACTTTCACGGGCTGCTTGTAAGGTTGCAGCAATTTCTCGGGGATGGTGACCATAGTCATCAACTAGAGTAACTTGGCCGCCCGTGGGTAAATCAAAATCGCCATAAATCTGGAATCGACGACCAATCCCAGCAAAGTGGACAAGCGCTTCTGCAATGGCACGGTCTTGAATCTTTAATTCAGAGGCAACCGCAATTGCTGCTAATGCATTTAAAACATTATGTCTTCCCGGGATATTCAGTATCACATCGATTGGCACTTGCCCTTTGGGTCTAACCACAGTGAAATGGGTTTGCATCCCAGATTGGGTATAACCTTCGGTTCTGAAATCTGCGTCTTCAGATAAACCATAAGTTAAAATAGGACGAGAAATTTGCGGTAATAATTCACGAACGACAGGATCGTCAATACATAATACAGCCAAGCCATAAAATGGAAGACGATGTAAAAATTCTAAGAATGTATCTTTCAGTTGAGAAAAATCATTGTTATATGTGCCCATGTGATCCTGATCGATGTTTGTCACCACCGAAATCATGGGTTTTAAATAAAGAAAGGATGCATCACTCTCATCGGCTTCTGCCACTAAGTAATGACCTCGACCTAATCGCGCATTACTACCGACGCTGTTTAATCGACCCCCCACAACGAAAGTTGGATCGAGCCCCGCTTCTGCCAAAATACTCGTGATAAGACTGGTCGTGGTTGTTTTACCATGCGTGCCGGCAATCGCGATCCCGTAACGAAATCGCATCAATTCACCTAGCATTTCAGCGCGTGCCACGATGGGAATTCTTGCCGCGCGCGCAGCCATTAATTCAGGATTATTGGCATCAACCGCAGTTGAACGAACGACAACATCTGCTTTGAGAACATTACTTTCATGGTGGCCATGATAAACGGTTGCACCCATAATTTTTAGCCATTGGGTTAGCGCATTTTCGCTAAGGTCTGAGCCTGAAATGACATAGCCCTGTCTTAACAAAATTTCTGCAATCCCAGCCATCCCAACGCCACCAATCCCTACGAAGTGAACGTGCTTAATATGCCCCATTTCAAACATCCAACTCAAAGCGCTCTCCTTCTTAATCTATATATAATCAACTCTTCTGTTATGTTGCCATTTTACACAAAAATTCCTTAATGTGCTGCATTTGTGGCCTGTGCCATCACGGCGTAAATTTTTTCGGCCACGGAAACTTTTCGCAATGAATAAGCTGCTTTCGCCATTTTTAAACATTGATCTTGTGAAATTGAAAAACTTTTAATTAAATCAGCTAGCTTTTGGGGAGTTAATTCTTTTTGCTGTATACACAGAGCTGCATTTTTATTGACCATAAATAATGCATTAGCAGTCTGATGATCATCGACTGCATATGGGTAAGGAACTAAGATCGCGCCAATTCCAGCCCCACAAAGCTCAGCAATGGTTAGCGCACCAGCGCGACATAAAACCAAATCTGCCCACGCATAAACCTCACTCATGTCATTGATAAAAGAATGCAGTTGAATTTCAGGACTAAGAACATTCAAGGTTTCGTAAATCGTCTTTGTTTCGATAAAAGTTTTATTTCCCGTTTGGTGAATAATGAGCGGCCTTTCATCTGGTTTTAATAAGGCAAGGGCCTTCGGCAACTGTTCATTCAAAGCTTGCGCCCCCAAACTTCCGCCTAAAACTAACAACCGGAAAGGTGCATAACGTGATTGGAATCGATCGATCGGAGGGGTTAAATTTTCAATCTCGACACGCACTGGATTACCTGTTGTCACCACACGATGAGAGGCTTTAAATGTTTTGGGAAAAGCTTCTAAAACTCGGGTTGATAGTCGGGCCAACAATTTATTTGTCATGCCAGCTTTCGCATTTTGTTCATGGATAAAAAGGGGGTATTGTAATAACCAACTTGCAACACCTCCCGGACCGCTAACGTATCCTCCCATCCCAATGACTGCATCGGGTTTAATTTTTTTAATTTCCCAGTACGCAGCCCACGTTGCTTGAATTACTTTGAAAGGGGCTGCGAGAAGTGTCCGCCATCCCTTTCCACGGATTCCCTTAATGATGAGGGGATGGAAATTAATATTCGCTTTGGGAACTAAATCAGACTCCAACCCAAAAGGCGTTCCTAACCAATGCACTTGAACGCCGCGTGCTTTTAAACAAGCCGCCAACGCAAGGCCTGGAAACACATGCCCTCCTGTGCCGCCCGCCATAATAAGTACACGAGATAATTTTTTTTCTGTCATCACGATGTAATACCTAATTGATGTAAACGATTTTCATAATCAATTCGTAAAATTAACGCAATCGCAATGCAATTTACCAAGAGACTACTCCCTCCATAGCTCATTAAAGGTAGTGTCAACCCTTTCGTCGGAAGTAATCCGGTATTGACTCCCATGCTGACTATAAATTGAATCGCAATCCATAACCCCAATCCATAAGCGAGAAAACCTGAAAAATGTAAACAAAGTCGTTGGGCCTTTCGACCGATAAAAAGAATGCGACACGTTAAAAGCAGAAATAAACCAATGATACATAACGTACCAAACAATCCTAATTCTTCTGCAATCACAGCAAATAGAAAATCAGTATGAGCTTCGGGAAGATAAAGCATTTTCTGCACGCTTTTACCGAGCCCAGTTCCGAAAAAACCACCCCGCCCAAAAGCAATTAAAGATTGAGTTAATTGATAACCGCTATCGAAAGGCCGTGCCCAAGGATCCATAAAACTAGTGAGACGCAATAAACGATAGGGTGCAGAAATTGCAATAACGGCTAAGGCACTGACTGCTAATCCCAGTAAAGTTATGAAATGTTGTAAACGCATGCCTGCCAAAAACATCATCCCCAACGTTGTTGTTAAGACGACCACCGTCGCACCGAAATCCGGTTCACGTAACAGCAAGACAGCAATCACACCTAAAATTAACATGGGTTTTAAGAAGCCAGTTAGTTTTTGCTGTATCTCAGCATTACGCCTGACAAGATAGCCTGCAATATAAACAACGACTGCAAATTTTGTTAATTCGGAAACTTGAAAGCCTAAGGGTCCAATTCCAATCCAGCGAGTGCTGCCGTTCACACTGTGACCCACGCCAGGAATAAGCACGAGCGCAAGAAGAAGCATCACGCCTAATAGCAAATAACCTCCCACATGCTCCCATTGATTCATTTCAATGCGAAAAATTAAAGTGCCCAGGCCTAGACCTGCGGTTAAAAAAATTAATTGTTTGATGAGAAAATAAAAAGGTTGATGGTAAAGCTTATCAGAAATCACAATCGATGCTGATGTCATCATGAGTAAGCCAAGAGCAATAATAATAACGAGAGTGAGGATGAGCCATTTGTCATACAGCGGAGGGGCTGTAAAGTTTTTTCGATCTGTTAGTAAGGATGAGCGCATAAAAATTTCCGGTGGAAATTATTTCGATAAATCCATCACCAACTTTGTAAAGACTTCGCCACGGTGTTCGAAATTTTTAAACATGTCGTAACTTGCACAGGCCGGAGAGAGAAGTACGCAATCGAGTGCATGCGCACTTGCTTGCGCTTTTTCAATAGCATCTGCCATGTCTGAAGCAAAAGTATAAGGAACTTTATTGGCAATGACGTTTGCTAAATCAGGAGCCGCTTCACCAATTAAAATGACGTGGCGGATGTATTTTTCCATGACGGGAATGAGAGGAGAAAAATCCGCATTTTTCCCTAAACCGCCAGCAATCAAAATCAGCTTTCCGGGAATGGTAGCTCCCAATCCAAGAATAGCAGCTTGAGTTGCTCCTACATTGGTTCCTTTGGAGTCGTTATACCACTTTACCTGCGCGCGTTCGCGTACCAATTGACACCGATGAGGTAACCCTTGGAATTCTTGCAAAACTTTTAACATTGTTTCAAACGGTAGCCCTACACCGTGCCCAATCGCAAGCGCAGCCAAAGCATTGGCATAGTAATGTTGGCCCAAAATAGGCAACTCATTAACATTTAGTAATGGCTGATTCTCAAACGCTAAGAAATCATCTTGCTTTCTAATGATTCCAAATTGCTTTGCTAATGGTTTATTGAGAGTAAAGTAAAATTTATTCTCAACTGTTTGTACATCGGTAAGGGGATCGTCCCCATTACAAACTGCAACATCACAGTGTCGATATACTTTTTGTTTGGCAGATTGATAAGCTGAAAAATCAGCATAGCGATCCATATGATCCGGTGTGATATTCAAAATGGTCGCAACTTTAGGCCGTAACGAAGCAGTCGTTTCTAATTGAAAGCTTGATAATTCAAGGACAATTAATTCAGCTTTTTCATCGGATAATAAATCGAGCGCAGGCACGCCTAAATTGCCACCCATTAAAGTGTGCAAGCCCGCCGCTTGTCCCATTTTACCGATCAGTGTAGTGACCGTACTTTTAGCATTCGTACCGGTTATTGCAACGACTGGTACGCGAACAAATTGCGCAAAAAGTTCAATATCCCCTATCACCGATTTTCCGCGCGCTAGCTGGTTTGCAATAACAGGATGGGTGAGAGGTATACCCGGACTTAAGATAATTCTATCGGCACGATTAAGAAGCGTTTCGCTCAATCCCCCAAGTGATAGAGCTATATCGGGGTAAAGATCAAGGAGTGCTGATAAGTGAGGAGGCGCATCTCGCGTATCCGTGATCGCAACATTAAAACCGCGTTCCCGTAAAAACCGCACGCAGGATAAACCCGTCGCACCAAGACCAACCACAACATGTAAATCAGAAGTTCGCATGGTTCATCATCTTAATTTAAGTGTTGCTAAACCGCATAATACTAAAACGAATGTTATAATCCAAAATCGCACAATAACACGCGGCTCAGGCCATCCTTTTAATTCAAAATGATGATGAATCGGTGCCATTTTAAAAATACGTTTACCTGTTAATTTAAAAGAGCCGACTTGCAAAATAACTGAAATCGTTTCTAAAACAAAAATGCCACTCATTACGAAAAAAACAATTTCCTGACGTACGATCACCGCAATGGTGCCAAGTGCTGCACCGAGTGCAAGAGCTCCGACATCACCCATAAAAACCTGCGCAGGATACGTATTAAACCAAAGAAACCCAAGCCCAGCCCCCACTAAGGCACCGCAAAAAACAACAATTTCCCCCGCGCCCGGCACAAAAGGGATGCCAAGGTAAGATGCGAAATTAAAATTTCCCGTGAGATAGGCGAAAATCCCCAATGCCCCGCTAATCATCACAGCTGGCATAATGGCCAATCCATCTAATCCATCGGTTAGATTAACGGCATTACTTGAGCCCACGATGACTAAATAGGTTAAGAGGATAAAGAAAGGGCCAAGGGAAAAGGTCAGATTTTTAAAAAAGGGTGTAATTAATTCGGTTTCAACAGGTAGTTTAGCGGAATAATATAAATAAAGGGCAACACCTAAACCAAGCAAGGATTGACATAAATATTTTTGACGAGCAGGCATGCCGCGGCTATCTTTTAAAACGATTTTGCGATAATCATCCCAATAACCAATGGCACCAAACCCGAGCGTAATGAATACGACTAGCCAAACATACCGATTAGATAAATCACTCCAAAGCAACGTACTGATGAGAATGCAAATGATGACCAAGGTTCCCCCCATCGTAGGGGTACCCGCTTTGCTTAAATGACTTTGTGGACCATCATGGCGTATGACTTGACCGACGCGATGGGCGCTTAATTTACGAATAATGCTAGGACCGAGAAGAAGAGATAGCGCTAAAGCGGTTAAAATACTGCAAATCGCACGCAGGGTAAGGTACTGAAATACGTGAAAAAAATGAAAATAACTGGCAAGCCAATTACTTAATGAAAGCAACATGGACTAACAATCCCCCCTAACAGGTGCGGTCTAAGTATTTTAGTGCTTGCTCAACATCATCAAACGGGATTTTCGTCTCTCCGATTAATTGATAACGTTCAGCACCCTTGCCAGCAATTAAAACACAATCTTGTCGCGATGCACATCGTATACTTTCTGCTATCGCTTTAGAGCGATCCAATTGGACGGTAACGGAGTGCCGCGCGGTAAAACCGGTTAAAATTTCTTCGGCAATAGTCTCGGGCTCTTCTGAGCGAGGATTATCATTCGTAATGATTATTTTATCTGCTAGCCGTTCAGCAACTTGAGCCATTTGAGGGCGTTTTAATTTATCTCGATCACCCCCGCAGCCAAAGACGCAAATAAGCTGACCTGAAGTGTGGGCCCGAAGCGCCATTAAGGCTTTTTCAAGTGAATCAGGCGTATGGGAATAGTCAACCACCACGAGGGGCTGATCCTTCCCGCCTAGCATCTGTAAACGACCCGCAACGGGTGCGAGTTTGCTTATTGCAGCAACAGCTTGGTTAAAAGGAATATTTTGTAAACAAAGGGCACTTAAAGCCGCCAGAGCGTTACTTAAATTAAAATCACCAATTAGCGGTAAAGTAAGTTTTCCACTTCCCCATGGAGTAATAACGTCACAACGCATTTCCGCTAAATGCCGTTCTAAGTTTTGAGTATATACTGAGGCAAATTGCGCTAAAGCAAACTGGGGTTTTTCTAAACTGTAACTGATTACGGAATTTTTATGACTTAATTCTAGCAACCACTTTTGGCCGTAAGGATCATCAGCATTAATAACCAAATGATTTATTGGCCAGGTCTCCAAAAATCTTTTTTTGACAGCCCCGTAGGCTTCCATGGTTCCGTGATAGTCTAAATGATCTTGAGTCAGGTTAGTGAAGATACCGGTGTTAAAAGTCAGATCATTAATTCGACCTTGGTCAATGCTATGCGAAGAGACTTCCATGGCAATCGCTTTACTGCCTTGATCCAATAAATCTTTCAATGTGTGCTGTAAAGAAATGGGATCAGGAGTTGTTAAACCAATATTTTTCAAGCCATTGATAAAACCGCTGCCTAGTGTCCCGATTACACCGCAAGGGGTACCCAGAGATTGTAAACTCTGCGCAATAAAGTGAGTAATGGATGTCTTACCATTGGTCCCTGTTACTCCGATCATTTGAAGTTTCTGTGCCGGATAGCCATAAAATCGCGCCGCGATCGGACCAATTTTTTCACGCAATGCCGTTAAACTAAGCAGAAGAACACCATCAACTTCTTCTACTTTATGGGTATCATCTTCCTTCAGCACGACAATTGCACCTTGTGCGATCGCTTGAGGAATATAGGTTCGCCCATCCATCTTTTCGCCTTTAATCGCGACGAATAAGGTACCAGGTGCCACGGTACGACTATCTAACGTTAAGGCTAAGATTTCGCGCGGTGGAAGATTCGAAAAAAAAGATTCAAGAAGATGGTTTAATAGCATAGGAATTTTTAACCGAATGCGATTGACCCATCATATCAGAATATTTAAGCGATGTAGCCTGTTGGCGCATAACTTATAGACCCCATGATAACTTCTTAAGAGTCCCAAAGCTCCCCTGGTTATGAATCATGGGGTACATCTAAAATACGTAAAGTTTCTTGCATCACGTTTTTAAAAATCGGACCCGCAACAGGCCCCCCATAATATTGTTTCCCTTGAGGATCATGAATGACCACAGCCACAATAACCCGTGGATGAGATAAAGGAGCAATACCAACAAAAGAAGATTCATAACGATGCTTTTGATACCCTTGCTCACCTACTAACTTTGCTGTACCTGTTTTCCCTGCAATACGATAGCCAGGAATACGAGCGGCGGTTCCCGTTCCGCCTTTATTTAAGACGGCTTCAAGAAGCTGTAACATTTCATCAGCCACTTTCTTCTTCATCACAAGTTCGCCTTGTGGCGCTTGATTTACCTTTAACAAAGTGACGGGTTTTTTTATTCCACCGTTTGCTAATACACTATAAGCACGTGCTAATTGCAGAGGGGTTACCGCTAACCCATATCCAAACCCAAGCGTAGCTAATGTAAATGCCCCCTTTGGTTTTTGTAACGAGCCGCCCTCTTCTCCTGGAAAACCAATACCCGTGATTTCACCAAAACCTACTTTGTGAAGTAAATTATACAGCTGATCAGCAGAGGAATTTAAAACAATCTTAGTTACCCCCACGTTACTAGAAATTTGTAAAATTTGAGCAATAGTCATCTCGCCATTATTTTTTCCATCACGAACAATATTGCGATCAACTCGCATATAACCTGGTGCCGTATCGATAACCGAATCAGCATTAAATTGGCCAGTTTCAAATGCACTTGCGATGCTAAACGCTTTAATTGTTGAACCGGGTTCAAATGTATCGGTAATAGCACGATTACGAAAATGAGAAGGAATCAGTTTGCCGCGATTATTAGGGTTGAAAGAGGGATAATTGACCATCGCTAACACTTCACCCGTTTCCACATCAAGCACGATTACTGAACCTGCACTTGCTTCATTGGTAAATATACCACTAAGTAATTCTCGATAAGCCATGTATTGAATACGACGATCAATACTTAAAATAAGATCATTTCCCGGTCGCTCTGCAGTATGATCAACATCTTCAATAATTCGACCCAACGGATCTTTGATAACCCATTTTTTCCCTGATGATCCGGACAACCATTGATTATAGGCAAGCTCTAATCCTTCTTGTCCTTTATCGTCAATATTAGTAAATCCGACAAGGTGAGCTGCAACTTCTGCTTCTGGATAATAACGTCGTGAAGTTTCCATAGCGTACAACCCGGGAATAGCAAGTAATTTCACTTTATTGGCTAACTGAGGGGATACACCACGTTGCAAATAACCAAATTCACGGTTTTTAATTTTATAAGTTTGACTAAGCTTTTTAATTGAAGAGGGCGATAACTTTAAAAGTGAACTTAATTTATGTAGCGATTTTGTGTCTGGAGAAAACGTTTGCGGATTAAACCAAATGGTAAAAACTTTCGTACTCACTGCCAGAGGAAAATGATTGCGATCTAAAATCATACCCCGGAAAACAGGCGTAATAATTTTCCGCAAAACCCGCTCATTACTTTGCTGCTGTAAGAAAGGTTTTTCAAAAACTACGAGATAAATGACCCTTGTAACCAAGCCTAAGACGCTCAAGGCTATTAAGCCTAAAAGAAGATAAAAGCGCCATGGAATATAGGAGGCAAATTCTCTCCTTGAACCACTCATTAGATGACAACTGAATCATTAAACTGAATCGGCAATCTTTTTAGGATCATTCGATAACCTGGATCGCGTTTTCATCAGGCATTATCATGTCTAAATTCATTTCTGCTTGATATTGAATCCGAGCTGGCATCGTTAACGTGCTATTTTCCAATAATAATTGTCGATATTCGATTTCTAAGCGATTGATGTAAGTTGAGTTGCGTTGGAAGTTAGCATGTAATAGCCGGGATTGGTGGGTAACATAAATCATCCCTATCGCAGAGCTGACTACCGCCAAGCCCAATGCCATCCATGAAAGTTTATGAAGTGAAAATATCCGTGACAAAACCAAATGACGAGATAATACATTCCGATGAACTAAGCGAGCTGCCGCGTTCATGATTGCTTCTCCGCGATTCGTAAAATGGCACTACGTGCCCTTGGATTGAGGTTAACTTCTTTCATGTTAGGTTTAATCGGTTTGCCAATAGCTTTAAATTGCGATGAAGATGTTTCTCCCTTAATCGGTAGATCACGTGGAATAAACGTATCGTTACTTTGTGATTTAATAAATTGTTTAACAATCCGATCTTCCAACGAATGAAAACTGATTACGGCTATCCGACCGCCTAGTTGTAATGCATTCAAAGTTTGCTTTAATGCACTTTCTAATTCATTTAATTCCTCATTAATCGCAATCCGAATCGCTTGGAAACTCCGGGTGGCAGGATGCTTATCGTAATTTTTTTTAAGTTTAGGTATCGCAAATTTAATGATGTCACTTAATTGCAGGGTCGTTTCAATAGGGTGTTCAGCACGTGCTAAAACAATAGCTTTAGCGACACGCCGAGAAAATTTCTCTTCACCATATTCCCATAACACATTTGCCAGTTTTTTCTCATCTACCGTCGCAATCCATTCTTTAGCTGTCATCCCCCGTGACTGATCCATGCGCATGTCGAGCGCACCTGATTTATTAAAACTAAAACCACGCTCTGGATCATCGAATTGAGGAGAGGACACGCCTAAATCAAATAAAATGCCTTGAACTTGACCGAGCAAATTTTCACGTGTTAATACTTGTTCCAATGCAGCAAAAGAAGCGTGAACGATAGAGAAACGGGGATCGTGAGCAAAATGAGTTTGAGCAAAATTGATGGCGGTTTGATCTTTATCAAACGCAATCAATCTTCCGTTTGCATTAAGACGTTTAAGAATAGCGTGCGAGTGGCTGCCGCGACCGAAGGTTGCGTCAATATAAATCCCATCAGGAGACGTGACCAATTGATCAACTGCCTCGCCCAGTAGGACTGGAATGTGTTGGTGAAAAATTTCGCTCATGTGGCACGCTGCCATAATTTTAAAAACTCCATGTGCATTACAACGAAATAGCCTTCACCTCATCAGGTAAGGAACTTACGCTTGCATCTGATTCTTCTTGCAACCAGATGGCACGACATTTTTCCCAATGCGCTTCATCCCAAAGTTCAAACTTTTTTCCTTGCCCGACTAAAACAACTTTTTTACTTAATCCTGCATATTCTCTAAGCATTGGCGGTAATAAAATCCGCCCTTGAGCATCCATATCAATATCAGTTGCATGGCCAATCAATAAACGTTGAATTCTGCGCGCCGCTGGATTGAAACTAGGAAGGGTTGCTAACTTTTTCTCAATCTCTTCCCATTCCGGCAGCGGATAAAGGAGCAAACATTTATCTTCAGTGTCGATGGTCAAGATAACGGCACTTTTGCTATCAAGTTGTAATCTTTCTCGATAACGTGATGGCATAACCATCCTGCCTTTGTTATCGATATTGATCCCGTTAATGCCACGAAACACTGCATTATCCCCCTAAAGAGAAACCCACAAGACCAAAACTTTGAAAGAAAAATAGCCGAGTAAAAAATCTAGTGAGTTAGAACAAATATACCACAAATTTCCACAATGGAACACTTTACACCACCCCTTTCCACAATCGTGATAAAAGGAAGTGCGGCTTATGCAGTAATGGAGAGCGTAGCAGAATTGATGATGGATTATAAGACATAAAGGAATGTTATGAATAAAAATGAGTCAGTCGATAAGCCGGGTTCTGTCGTGGACAATCATTTATCTGGGGCATTTGTCACCAAATGCCTCAAGCAACCTACCCAAACTCAGCGCGGGTAACGCTTTAAGTTAAATTGAATTAACTTATGAGTTCCTATTTGGTCTTGCTCCAAGCGGGGTTTACCATGCCATAAATTGTTACCAATTATGCGGTGCGCTCTTACCGCACCTTTTCACCCTTACCATGCTTTGCAGCTGGCGGTTTATTTTCTGTGGCACTTTCCGTCGGCTCGCACCGCCCAGGTGTTACCTGGCACTTTACCCATGGAGCCCGGACTTTCCTCCCACCTTAAGGTGAGCGATTGCCTAACTGACTCGGGTAGCATATTAACATTTTTTTGGTGATTTTGTAGATTTCATTAAGCCTTAAAGCTAAAGGCCCTCTTGATCGAGAGCGCTTTTATAAACGCTATTTTTTCGCTCTCCGGTAATTTGAGCTGTTAAACTTACCGCTTGTTTAAGCGGTAATTCTTTACAAAGAATCCCAAGGATTTTTTCGACAGAAAATTGCGCTGGAATAACAGGTGCAGTTTCACACCCTTTAACTAAGATAACAATTTCTCCTCGCGGCACTTTTTGTGTAAATTCCTCGACCAACTGCGTCAGCGTGCCGCGATGAAATGTTTCGTACATTTTAGTGAGTTCACGCGCAACAACCGCCTCTCGATCAGCCCCAAACACGCTTTGCATCACTTTTAGAGTAGCCAATAGTCGATGTGGGCCTTCATAAAATATCAGGGTGCCAGCACTCCCTGCTAATGTTACAAGATGCTTACGACAGGCTTCTTCTTTTGCCGGCAAAAACCCTTCGTAACGAAATTGATGACTGGGTAAACCTGAAGCACATAATGCAGTAATCACTGCACTCGGTCCTGGTATCGGCGTAACAGTCAATCCTTTTTCCCACACAGCTTGCACTAAGAGATAACCAGGATCACTTAATAATGGCGTTCCCGCATCGCTAATCAGAGCAACTTGTTTGCCTTCTTCAAGGTAAGCAATAATTTGATTTAAACGTTCTTGCTCATTCCATTCATGCAACGAGATCAGAGATTTTTTAATGGCATAGTGATTTAATAGTCGACCTGCATGACGCGTATCTTCTGCTGCAATCACATCCACGTTTTTTAATACTTCAATCGCACGAAAAGTAATGTCTTGCAAATTCCCTATCGGGGTTGCAACAACATAAAGCTGGCCATTTTTTTTATCAATCATGAGGTGCCGCATGTGGAAGTTAGGAAGACGAATCATAACGAATAGTAAAAACGTCTTACAAGCTAAACAAGCAGGTGATATTGCTGAGGAGACAGCTTTTCGCTTTCTGGTCCGAAAAGGCTTACGCTTAATTGCTAAAAATTACCGCTGTTATCAGGGGGAAATTGATTTAATAATGCACGATATTAAAGTTAACGAACTTGTATTTGTTGAAGTTCGATTTCGTAAAAATTGTGAGTATGGCGATGCCGTCGAAAGTATAGATGAGAAAAAAATAAAGCGGATCATTAAAGCTACGCATCACTTTTTGCAGTCGAAAGATTGGTTATTTAGCGTACATAGTCGGTTTGATGTGATTGCAATACATCCTATGAAGGGTAAAATGCAGATTGAATGGATTAAGTATGCTTTCTCTGAAGATGAATATGAATAGTATTGTTGAGCGCATTAAACAAAATTTTTCCGATAGTATTCAAACTAAAATAAATAGTGCGGATGCAATCCTCAATATTATTGCTGAGGCGAGCGAAGAAGTGGTACAGGCACTACTTGAAGGTCATAAAATTTTAGTCTGCGGAAATGGTGGTTCAGCTTGTGAAGCCATGCATTTCAGCTCACAAATGCTTAACCGATTTCGGCAAGAACGCCCTCCGCTTCCAGCTATCGCTTTAACTTGTGACTTACCCGCTATTACGTCAATTGCCAATGATTATCACTTTAGTGATGTATTTGCGAAACAAATACGAGCTCTGGGACAACCAGGTGATGTGTTATTAGCCATTACCACGAGCGGTAATTCTACTAATATCGTCAATGCAATCAAAGCTGCTCATGATAAACATATGAATGTCATAGCGCTTAGTGGTTTTGAAGGCGGCAAATTAAGCGATCATTTGCATGAAAAAGATATTGAAGTCCGCGTGCCTGCCTTTGACGTCGCACGAATTCAGGAAACTCATTTACTTATTATCCACTGTATTTGCGACATTGTTGAGTTTAGATTGTTTGGCCACGGAGAATGAATATGAAAAAATTTATAAAAATAATATTGTTAATGATTTGTTTACCCTTCTTTGCGCAAGGCTGTATTTTTGTTGTAGGTGCTGCTGCTGGCGCTGCTGCAATCGCAGTAGTTTATGACCATCGCACGATTGCTAATAATGTTCGTGATACGCAAATTGCAAATAAAGTGATGGACCGAATTAGAATGATTCCCGGCTTACGCAATGAAAGTCATATCGAAGCCACAGTTTTTAATCGTGTAGTTTTACTAACCGGCGAAGTGCCCAATGTAAAATGGCAACATGAAGCTGGTGAAATTGCCAAAAGCGCACCAGATGTAGAACGTGTGTTTAATCAAATTACCGTAGAAGGTCCCACGTCCACTTTAACGAGAACCAGCGATTCTTGGATTACAGCCAAAATCAAAGGTAAAATGCTTGCCAATGATGAACTTAAATCAGGCAGCATTAAGGTCGTTACGGAAAATGGCGTCGTTTATTTAATGGGAATTGTTTCTCGTCAACAAGCTAACGTTGCAGCAGAAATTGCGCGTCAAGTTTCCGGCGTTCAAAAAGTTATTAAAATTTTTCAATATAAAAATTAGATTTAATAAATCAAAATTCTGGTGTCTTACTTAAAAGTAATAGAATTAACCTATTTTTTTACACCAGAATATTTCCTAAAATTAGTTTATGTATAAATATCTTTTTTGATTCGTTTATCCGCTGTATAAGTTTGAGCCAATATAGGATTGGATAAAAAGCTTTGTATTTAAAAAACAACTTGGCTCTACTCCACAAGTTTGGTAAAAATACTGACTTTTTGTCAGATAAAAATACGTAATTATGATGATTGAAGTTAGATGGCATTTCCTAGAATAATGCATCCCAGTATAGATCTGCGTTTATAATGGGCTGGTTGGAGAATAGTCAATTTTCTAGTTTCTAATCCCTCAAGTACTCTATCAACCCTTAACGCTCGGCAGGTGAGAAGCATGAGTCAAATCTTAAACTACCCCTCCAACGATGAACAAACTGAGCAACTTAAAAGCACGATTGAAGAACAAAGAGCGGAAATTTTTCGTTTGCGTAATGTGATAGAAACTTTGCCAGGAAGTGTGTACTGGAAAGATAAAGAAGGCATCTACTTAGGATTCAATACTTATTCGTTAGAAAAAATGCAAAAAGTGGGACTTAAGACTTATAAGTATGTAAAGACCACAGAACATAAACATGTACGCGTTGGCAAAACAGACTACGATTTCTTTTCACAAAAAGTTGCAGATGAGTACAGAAAAAATGATTTAGAAGTCATGCAAAGCGGTCAGGAAATTGTAAAGGAAGAGGCAATTACACTCCCCAATGGCGAGATCCTTATTCAATTATCGAGCAAAAGCCCTTTGCGGGATGAGATGGGCAAAATAGTGGGGCTGGTCGGTAATACTGTTGATATCTCTCACTTAAAAAAAATAGAAGAAGAATTAAGAAAAGCGAAAGAAACGGCAGAAAAAGCGAATAGTATTAAAACAGAATTTATTCGGAACATGGAGCATGACATTCGGACTCCCTTTAATGGCGTTTGGGGATTGGCTAATTATCTCTGGCAACACGAAAAAGATGTGAAGAAAAAAGAATTACTTGCCCACATAACAAATTGCGCAAAAGAACTACTTGATTATTGCAATGGAATCCTAGATTATTCCAAAATTGAGCTAGGAAGCTTGCCCTTTCTAGAAAGAAAATTTAATGTACAAAAATTAATTGACAGCGTAGTCACTATAGAAGCTCCCCCTGCGAAATTAAAAGACTTAAATTTGACTTTAAATTGTGCAGATAATATTCCACAAATTTTAGTGGGAGACTCTTATCGGTTACAAAGAATTTTAATTAATTTAGTCAGCAATGCCATAAAATTTACGCAAAATGGTGAAATAAAACTTACCGTTATCCTTGCAAAACGTAGGGGTAAAAGAAGCGTTATTATGCAGTTTATTGTTGAAGATACCGGAATGGGCATCCCACAAGAAAAACAAGATTTAATTTACGAAAAATTTACCCGCATTTCACCATCCAGCAAAGGAATTTACAAAGGTATAGGGTTAGGTCTGCGCATTGTTAAGCAATTCATAGAAGAAATGGAAGGAGAAGTTGATTTAAAAAGTGAGCTCGGTAAGGGTTCGACTTTCATTTGCACCCTACCCTTCAAGTTACCCTTGCTAGATTGAATGTGGAGGAAGACAGAGCTACTACATTAAAAGGATATATTGATGCGTAATCTCAAGTATAAAATCCTCATGGTAGAAGATATAAAAGTAGCGCAAAAAGTTGCAATGTTGGTGCTCACCGACGAATTAGGCTGCAATATGGATATAGCAGAAACAGGTGCTCAAGCTTTGCAAATGGTTGCCGACAATTCCTATAGTTTGATTTTTATGGATTTAGGGTTACCAGATATAGACGGTTTAACAGTGGCGGAAACTATTAGAAAAAATGAAAAAAATAGTGATCCTGTGCCCATCATTGCGCTTACGGCCCATCGAGATGTGGGCAGTAGAGAGCGGTGTTTAGAAGCAGGCATGAACGATTTCATAGAAAAACCAATTAAGTTGGAAGATTGTTATCGCCTCTTAAAAAAGTATGCGCGTCGTAATTAGCTTACGGCTATGCGCTCATGATAATTATTTTGATTAGTTTGAAGACAAAACATGAAAAATTCAGCTCAGCGGTTTATCAAGCACAGTGGTTTTACTATTTATTATGACAATGAAGAATCTATGCAGCAAACGCTAGATGAAGTTTTCAATGATGGTTATTACTTATTTGAGAGTGCAGAAGACAGTCCTCTTATTATTGATGCAGGTAGTAATATCGGTATCGCCACTTTGTTTTTTAAAAAATATCATCCGCGAGCTCGCATTGTATGCTTTGAACCTGATCCGAATGCGTTTAGTTGCTTGAAAAAAAACGTTGCTATGAACGAATTAAAAGATGTAACACTTATTAATGCTGCGCTTTCAAAAGTAGAAGGGACCATTGATTTTTATGGACAAATTCACATGGATCACCCAGATTCGCGGGGTAATTCTATTATTGACAGCTGGGGGATCCAAAGGGAAATTTGCAATCAAATCCAAGTAAAATCTGTCAAACTCTCTTCTTACATCAATGGCCCTATTGATTTTCTTAAGTTAGACATTGAAGGTGCCGAGCAACAAGTATTAGAAGAAATCGGTAATAAACTTGATCTTATTAAAGCCATGACGCTTGAGTTTCATGAAACTGAAATGATGCGAAACATTAATGAACTCACTGAAATTAAAACGTTACTGTTACGTCATCAATTTCATTTAGACATCCACTCTAAAGATCTTGCTAATATTCTTCCCGAATCAACCCAAGCCTGGGCAAGTAAAGCAAAGCCATTCCTACACACAATCAAGGCAGTAAAAACCTAACGCAACAAATCCCCTACTTTTACTTTATTTACTGAATCCTATAAGTCGTGTCCGATACAGCCTACTTATCTCGTAATTTTTAAACTGAAACTAATGGCACAGAAATAGCCCGAATGAAATCTACTCGCCATTATTAATTTTTGAAAAATAAAAGCACCATTCCAAAAAGGAATGATGCTCTTTTAGCGTTTATAACTTATTCGACGAGCTTGAGGAAAGGTTTGGATTTGGTAACACGATCTTGAGAAGAAATTGTCTTTTCGTAATCTTCTTTAGCATATCCCTCAATACTCTTAAGCGGAACTATGGTGCGATCACTGGTGTCTTCATCGTCCGGATCAAAGAATATACCTTCACCATTCTCTTCCGCATACACAGCAAGTATGGCAGCAATTGGGGCAGAAATAATATGAATGACGCCTGAAAAGGAAGCTTTAAATTCAATAACATCATTTAGCATTTTTAAATCTCTCACTGCAACCGAAGAGATATTAAAAACGATTTCCCCACCTTCGGCATAATCCTTTGGGATTTTGCTACGCGGATGGTTGGCATCAATTACTAAAATGGGCGTACATGCGCTATCTAAAATCCATTGATAGAAAGCACGTAAAAGATACGGTCTATTTGATAGCATAATATTATCCTCCCTTAAGCAGTTTCCGCTGTTGCTATTTTTCTTAATTCTTGTTCAGTTTCAGTCAAACTTGCTTGAAACGAATCACGTTCAAAAACGCGTTCTGCATATTTATTAATTGCTTTGGTTTCAGTTGAAGTCAAGGTGATGCCCCAAGCAGGTAAGCGCCATAAAACCGGAGCAATGCAACAATCGACCAGCGTGAACTCATCTCCCATAAAATAAGGAGAAGATGTAAATGCTGGGATAAGTTGCACAAGGTAACTTGTCAATTCTTTCGCAGCTGCTTTTAAATCAGCACCTTTTCCAATTTCAAGTTTACGAACCAGGGGTGTCCATTCACGATCGAATCGATAAATAACGAGTCGTGCCTTAGCACGCGCTACTGGATAAACTGGCATCAAGGGCGGATGCGGAAAGCGTTCATCTAGATATTCAGTAATAATGTTTGATTCGTAAAGCACCAATTCACGGTCAATTAATGTGGGGACATTGCCATAAGGATTCAATTCTAATAAATCTTCAGGTTTACCGCGTGATTCAACATTGATTACTTCGTATGAAACTCCTTTTTCTGCCAAGACGATGCGCACACGATGACTATAAATATCTGACGCGCCGGAATACAACGTCATAACGGATCGTTTGTTAGTAATGATTGCCATGTTCAGCCTTCCTCTCATTAATACTTCTATCAACGCTAAAAAAAGATTTCTTTAGTCTGCTTATAAATAGGGTGAATGGATTGATCTACCTAACTACACTACTGGACACGATACGCAAGAAGAAGTGGCTGGGGGACTAGGATTCGAACCTAGGTTAGCGGAGTCAGAGTCCGCCGTCCTACCACTAGACGATCCCCCAAATGGATGGGGCTTGCCTCAATAAAAACTTATTGAGGCGGCCTCAATTAAAATCAAGGCAGATCTGAAAAAGGATAAATAATTAACGTTTAGAGTATTGCGTACCCTTACGTGCTTTATGTCTACCCACTTTTTTACGTTCAACTTCTCGTGCATCACGTGTTAAATAGCCTGCTTTACGTAATGATCTTCGAATTGGAAATGCACTTAAATCAATTTCACTTCCTTCTTCTACTACATTCCCTGCTTCATCACCTAATTCGTATTTGACGAGTGCGCGTGATATACCATGACGAATAGCGCCAGCTTGGCCATTCATTCCACCGCCAACCACGGTAATGTAAAAATCAAATTTAGTTTGCAAAGCAGTCACTTCAAGCGGTTGCTTCACAATCATACGTGCTGTTTTACGGCCAAAATATTCTTCGAGCGTACGATCATTAATTACAATGTTACCCTTGCCTGGCTTCATAAAAACGCGGGCTTTAGATGTTTTTCGTCGCCCAGTACCGTAAAAATTTTTCTCTAACATAGTCTTTCCTATTCTGCTTGGTCTAAATTAATTTGTTCTGGCTGTTGAGCTGTATGTGGATGATCGGTACCACTATACACCTTTAGCTTGCGCAGCATATCTCTACCTAACGGATTTTTAGGTAACATTCCCTTAACCGCTAATTCAATAATTTGCACGGGATTTTTTTGTTGTAACTTCTCATAAGTAGTTTCTTTCAAACCGCCTGGATAACCAGAATGTCGATAGTAAACTTTATCCTGAGCTTTTTTGCCAGTGACTTTAATTTTTTCGGCATTGATCACAACAATATAATCGCCTGCATCGGCATGGGGCGTAAACTCAGGCTTATGCTTGCCACGCAAGTATTTGGCGATTTGGGTCGCTAATCTTCCCAAAACTTTATTTGAAGCATCAACGAGATACCATTTATGTTCTGTATTTTCAGTGGTGGCAAAGTATGTCTTCATCATGAATCCTAAATAAAAAGAAACCTTTCAAAGCGCGAGAATTGTATAGGAAGCAATAAAAACACGCAAGTAGCGCGCCGCTTCCCTGTTTTTTATACCTATGAAGTCAAAGGTAAATATCAGATCAAAATATTTATTTTTATGTTTAACAAATTTCCAACCCCAGCTTATACCTTAACTTGTGCCATCTTAACAAAAAAAGCATAGTTTTTTCGGTATTTTTGCGTTTTTTAGCCAAAAAGACTCGCAAATTTCTGTAAAAATGTTATTTTAACCTGTGTCTTTTTACTTAGTGAGGAAAAAACATGGCCGTAAAGAAGTCTTCAAAAACGAAAAGGAAGTCAGCAAACGGAAAAAGTGCAACTTCTAAAATGACCGCAACATCCAAAAAAATGCCATCTCTCAAAGATCCTTTATCAAAAAGTAATATGATTCGAACTATTACCGATGTCACTGAAGTTAGTAAAAAAGATGTTGTTTCTGTATTGGATTGTTTGACGCAAGTCATTGAAAAGCATGTACGTTCTGGTGGTCCTGGAATATTCGTTATGCCAGGGTTATTGAAGATTAGTGTTGTCAAAAAGCCTGCAAGATCAGCACGTAAAGGCGTCAATCCTTTTACCGGCGAAGAAATAATGATTAAAGCACGGCCAGCTTACAAAGCAGTAAAAATTAAACCTCTAAAAAAATTGAAAGAAATGGTGGCTTAAGCTGTTTTGCTTAGAATAAAAAATCCCCTCAATTTGTTTTACCCATGAGGGGATTTTATTTTGTACGCTTTAAGCTTCTAACTCGGCTCTTACAACCTTAGCCAACTGTTCTGCTAATTGTTGTACATGTGGCCCATCTTCTCCCTCGACCATTATCCGAACTAGTGGCTCAGTACCAGACTTACGCAACAGTACGCGGCCCTTCAATCCTAAGGCAGCCTCAGCAGCTTTCACAGCTTCAGTAATGCGTACTTTATCAATGGAGCAGTCCAAGCGGCTCAGTTTAACATTGAGTAAGGTTTGCGGGTATTTAGTAAAGCCTTGACGGATCGTAGCAAGACTTTGATCGCGATGTCGCATTGCTGCTAAAACTTGTAATGCAGTAATAATACCATCGCCAGTTGTTGTCGTTGCTAGACACACAATGTGACCAGAAGGCTCGCCTCCCAAATGCCAACATCGCTTCATTAATTCACTCATAATATGTCGATCACCAACTGGTACGCGTACAAAATCTAAGCCTAATTGTTTTAAGGCTTGCTCAAAACCGAGGTTAGACATTACAGTCCCCACGACCCCGCCTTTTAAGGCACCGCTTAAAACGCGATCTTTTACGATGATGTAAAGCAACTCATCGCCATCAAGAATCGTACCTTGATGATCGATCATGACTACACGATCACCATCGCCATCCAGTGCAATGCCTAAATCTGCTTGTTCTTCGAGAACGCGTTGGCGTAACATTTCGGGATAAGTTGCGCCACAATCTAAATTGATATTGAGTCCATTGGGTTCAACACCGATTTCGATGACTTCAGCGCCAAGCTCACGAAATACATTCGAAGCTATATGATAGGAAGCACCTTGCGCACAATCTACGACAAGTTTAAGGCCCGTTAAAATCATGTCAGAAGAAACTGTGCTTTTACAAAATTCAATATAACGACCCGGCGCATCAACAACACGGATTGCTTTCCCAAGCTCTGCAGAATCCACTGTAGTCATGGGTTGTTCTAGTTGTTCTTCAATCGCCGCTTCTAAATGATCAGGTAATTTTGTACCTTGGGCTGAAAAAAACTTGATGCCATTGTCATAATAGGGATTGTGTGAGGCGCTTATTACGATACCGGCTTGGGCTCGCAGTGTCCGTGTAAGGTAAGCAATGGCAGGGGTAGGCATAGGGCCAAGTAGATGGGTATCAATGCCTGCGGCTGATAGACCTGCCTCTAAGACGGATTCAAACATATAGCCAGAAATTCGGGTATCTTTGCCAATTAAAACTTTGCCATTGCCTTGTCTGGCTAAGACTTTACCTACCGCCCATCCTAACTTTAAAACAAATTCTGGCGTAATTGGCCAGATACCGACACGCCCCCGAATTCCATCAGTGCCAAAATAACGTCGCATTTTATGTGACGTTTTCGAACTTTTATCAGCTAACACTTGTTCCATCTGTCGATGCCGTTCCTTTGTTTTCATCACCTAATTTAATTTGATCATCTGGCGTTGGCCCAATAACAATACCAGGACGCTCAGGAACCACCGTTTCGTGATGTTTGGCATCACGGGCACGCCAATTTGCCGGTTCTTTAACAGGACGATTGGCCATAATGTCGTGAATTTGATGGAGATCAAGCGTCTCATATTTAACGAGCGCCGTTGCCATTATATGCAACTTATCGATATTTTCTTTTAGGATTTGATCAGCCCGTTTATAATTACGACCTACAATACTTCTTACTTCAGCATCAATCATACTCGACATGGATTCAGATACTTCCTTATGACGCGTAATGGAATGGCCTAAAAAGACTTCTTCATCATTACCACCAATCGTCAAAGGACCAATCTTCTCTGATAATCCCCACTTCGTAACCATGTTACGCGCAATTTCAGTTGCCTTTTGAATGTCGTTGGAAGCACCAGTCGTTACTTTGCTCATCCCAAAAATAATTTCTTCTGCTAAACGGCCGCCAAACAAGGTAGAAATTTTACTTTCTAAGTATTCACGAGTGTGGTTGTATCGATCGGATTCTGGTAAGAACATCGTGACACCTAATGCGCGACCACGCGGAATAATGGTGACCTTATGGACGGGATCATGCTCTGGAACGCACAAACCAACGATGGTATGCCCTGCTTCATGATAAGCCGTTAATTTCTTTTCTTCTTCAGACATCACCATCGAACGACGTTCTGCACCCATAATTACTTTATCTTTCGCACGTTCAAAATCTTCCATATCGACAGCACGTTTGTTGGATCGTGCTGCGAATAGTGCAGCTTCGTTCACAATATTAGCGAGATCTGCACCCGAAAATCCCGGGGTTCCACGCGCAATGACGCTTACATCAACATCATCGGTGATGGGGACTTTGCGGCTATGGACACGCAAAATTTGTTCTCGACCACGAACATCCGGTAAGCCGACAATCACTTGGCGATCAAACCTACCAGGTCGCAACAATGCGGGATCCAATACATCCGGACGATTAGTCGCGGCAACCACTATCACGCCTTCATTACCTTGGAAGCCATCCATTTCCACAAGTAATTGGTTAAGAGTTTGTTCTCGTTCGTCATGTCCACCGCCCAATCCTGCACCACGATGGCGCCCTACCGCATCGATTTCATCGATGAAAATAATACAAGGTGCTTGTTTCTTGGCTTGTTCAAACATGTCGCGAACACGTGAGGCACCCACACCAACAAACATTTCTACAAAATCTGAACCAGAAATAGTAAAGAAGGGAACTTTGGCTTCACCGGCTACTGCTTTAGCTAATAAAGTTTTACCTGTCCCTGGAGGTCCTATGAGTAAGACGCCGCGGGGAATTTTACCGCCCAGCCGTTGAAATTTACTTGGATCTTTTAGAAAATCGACAAGCTCCTTCACTTCTTCTTTTGCTTCTTCACATCCTGCAACATCACCAAATGTAATTTTTACTTGATCTGCATTTAATAATCGAGCCCGTGAACGACCAAAGGAAAAAGCGCCTCCTTTGCCGCCACCCGATTGTTGGCGTAAAACATAAATCCAAATCGCAAACAAGAAAATCCAGGGTAGTAAATTTAAAAGATGAACCAATAATCCTGGTTGATCGGGTTGCTTACCTTTTATCACAACACCTTTATCAATCATTGATTGTAAAAGCGCTGGATCTTGTCGCATGGGAAGATAGGTTGTGAAAGCTTTATTGTTTTGGAACGTACCGGTAACATTTTGTTCAGTGACAGTTACAGAGCGCACGTTCCCCTGTTTAATGTCATTTAGGAAAGCTGAATAACTAATTCGTTCTTCAGTCTCGCGCTTTGGCCCGAAGTTATTAAAAACCGAGATAAGAATAATACCGATGACCATCCACAAAAGTATCGTCTTTACTGCGTCATTCACGTTGGTGGCCTCTTTAAAACAAACGGGTAATTCTTCTTTGCGTATTCATTAATGATACATAATCTACCGGTTAGAAACTAGAAATGAGCGTTAGCACGACTCAAATCAGCAGTTTTTTGCAGCAAAAAGATTAAAACGCGTTTTATTTAACCTTTCTCATGCTCGCAACAACGTACACTTCTCTTGATCGTGAACGTGAGGCTTTTGGTTTTCTAATCGAAACTTGTTTAAACGATTGTTTAATATCTAAAATCAATTGATCAAAGCCCTCACCTTGAAAGACTTTGATCAATAAACCCCCTTCTTGATGAAGCACTTGCAAAGCAAATTCTAATGCTAATTCAGCAAGATACATAGATCGCGGAATATCGACACTTTCATTGCCACTCATATTGGGAGCCATGTCAGAAATAACCCAATCAACTGGATGCTTCTCTTCTGTTACCCCAAGAAAACTTAGTAAGTCGGTAACAAAATTTTCTTCTGTAAAATCGCCCTGCATAAATTCAACAGAAGGTAATGCTTCCATGGGTAAGATATCAATTGCAATAACTCGTCCTCGGGGTTTGATATAACGTGTAACAATTTGTGACCAGCCACCCGGTGCCGCGCCTAAATCGACAATCATCATTCCCGGTTTGAATATACGATCACGCTCTTGAATTTCAATTAACTTAAACGCTGCACGAGAACGATAACCTGCTACTTTAGCTTCTTTAACAAAGGGATCAGAAAAATGTTCTTGCAGCCAACGACCGCTGCTGCTTCTTCTTTTTGCCATTAGAGATAGGCTACTTCAATAATTTCGTAAACAGTCGTACCTTCAGGGGTCTTCACTTCAACACTATCACCTTCAAACTTTCCAATGAGGGCACGCGCCACGGGAGAAGTAACTGAAATCATATTTTCTTTGATGTCTGCCTCATCCTCACCCACAATTTTATAACGAAGTTTACCCGTATTATTTTCAAGGACGACAGTGGTACCAAAAATGACTCTACCGGTATTTTCAATTTGCGTAACATCAATGGTTTGAGCATTCGAAAGCTTAGATTCAATCTCTTTGATACGACCTTCAACAAAGCTCTGCTGCTCTCTTGCTGCATGATATTCCGCATTTTCTTTCAAATCACCATGTGCCCGAGCTTCAGCTATAGCGTTAATAATTTTGGGACGCTCCGTTTGTTTTAAACGGGTTAACTCCTCTCGCAACTTTTCCGCACCCACAACCGTCATAGGTATTTTTTGCATAGCGAATAACCTCTACGTGGTTTACCACTGTTTAATTAATTTAAAGTTGATTAGCTAAAACTTCATGTCATCAAAAAATTGTTTGACTTTATTAAACCACGAGCTAGAACGAGGATTATGTTTGTTATTCGCTGACATGGTTTTTTCAAACTGTTGTAGCAATTCCTTTTGTTTAGCAGTTAAATTTACCGGTGTTTCAACTTGAACTTTACACATTAAATCGCCTTGTCCCCCGCCTCGTACAGAAGGTACGCCCATCCCTTTAATGCGGAATACTTTATTCGTTTGCGTCTCAACAGGAATTTTTAATTTTACTCTTCCGTTTAAAGCTGGAACTTCAAGTTCACCACCCAGTGTTGCAGTTGTGAAACTTATGGGTACTTCGCAATATAAATTTTTGCCATCGCGTTCAAATAAGGGATGAGGTTGAACTTGAATTTGAATATACAAGTCACCTGCAACCGCTCCCGTATCACCTGCTTCTCCTTCACCACTTAAGCGAATTCGATCCCCGGTATCAACACCAGGCGGAATCTTGACAGATAATTTTTTATTTTGTTTGCGCCTCCCATGTCCATGACAACTTGGACAAGGACTTTGGATCACTTTACCTTTCCCATAACATGTTGGACAGGTTTGTTGAACTGAGAAAAAGCCTTGCTGAATGCGAATTTGACCATGACCACCGCAATCCCCACACGTTACGGGGGTTGTTCCTGGACGGGAACCGCTTCCTCGGCAGTCTATACAATGAATAAGTGTAGGAATAGAAACTTCTGCTGTTTTGCCAAAAACTGCATTTTCGAGTGTTATTTCCAGCGTAAAAAATAAATCCGATCCGCGCGCAGGCCCGCCGCGTCCACCCCCAAAAATATCGCCAAAGATATCACCGAAGATGTCACCAAAATTCATCCCGCCCGCGCCACCAGCGCCCCCAAAACCGCCGCCTCCTTCCATGCCGGCATGACCAAATTGATCATACGTCGCACGCTTACGAGGATTGGATAAAACTTCGTATGCTTCTTTAATTTGTTTGAACTTCTCTTCAGAAGTATGATCATCAGCATTACGATCAGGATGGTGTTTCATTGCTAAGCGACGATAAGTTTTTTTAATTTCTTCTTCGCTTGCGTTGCGGGTTACGCCCAACGTCTCGTAGTAATCGCGCTTACTCATATTTATATTTCACTAAATTTAAATTAAAAAGGGAGCTCAGGAAAGCAAATTCCTGAGCTGCCACTTTTTATAGACTAAATAATTAAGAGTTATGAATCTCGCTTTTCATCATCTTTAACTTCTTCAAATTCAGCATCGACAACGTTTTCACCTTGTTTTTGGGAAGGTTTGTCTTGCGCCCCTTCACCCGGCTGTTGTTGTTGCTGCTGTTGAGAAGATTGTTGTTGTTCAGCTTGACCTTGCGCATAAAGGCGTTCTGCCATTTTCGAAGACGCATCGGTCAGCGCTTTAGTCTTCCCTTCAATCTCATCTTTATTATCGGTTTTCATTGCTTCTTGTAATGATTGAATTTCTTTCTCAATCGCAGACTTTTCTTCAGGAGTTACTTTGTCACCCGCCTCTTGCATGGATTTAGTCACGCCATGAATTAAATTATCGGCTTGGTTACGTGCTGTCACTAGATCATGGAACTTACGATCGTCGGCTGCATGTTCTTCCGCGTCTCTTACCATTTTCTTCACTTCATCTTCACTCAATCCCGAAGAAGCTTGGATTTTAATAGATTGCGCTTTGCCTGTAGCCTTATCTTTCGCTGAAACATGCAAAATACCATTGGCATCGATATCAAAAGTAACATCAACTTGCGGCATACCACGGGGCGCCGGTGGAATATCTGTTAAGTCAAAACGGCCCAATGATTTGTTCGCTTGCGCCATTTCACGTTCGCCTTGCAAAACGTGAATCGTAACGGCAGTTTGATTATCTGCAGCGGTTGAAAACACTTGCGAAGCCCGTGTTGGGATGGTCGTATTTTTTTCAATAAGCTTTGTCATAACTCCACCCATGGTTTCAATCCCCAGGGAGAGTGGTGTAACGTCTAATAATAAAACGTCTTTAATTGCACCGGATAAGACCGCGCCTTGAATTGCCGCGCCCATAGCCACCGCTTCATCAGGATTAACGTCTTTACGCGGATCTTTACCAAAGATTTTACGTACAGTTTCTTGCACTAACGGCATACGTGATTGGCCGCCAACTAAAATAACGTCATCAATTTGGCCTGTATCAGCACCTGCGTCTTTTAAGGCAATCTTACAAGGCTCAACAGTTCGTTGAACGAGATCTTCCACCAAGGATTCCAACTTGGCACGAGTGATTTTAATGTTCATGTGCTTTGGACCACTGGCATCAGCAGTAATGTAAGGAAGATTAACTTCGGTTTGTTGCGTTGAAGAAAGCTCGATCTTGGCTTTTTCAGCTGCTTCTTTCAAACGTTGTAACGCTAGAGGATCGTTACGCAAATCAATAGCGGATGACTTTTTGAATTCATCAATTAAATAATTCATGAGGCGTTGGTCAAAATCTTCACCGCCTAAGAAGGTATCGCCATTGGTAGATAATACTTCAAATTGATGTTCACCATCGACTTCAGCAATTTCGATAATAGAGATATCAAATGTACCGCCGCCCAAATCATAGACAGCAATCTTACGGTTACCAGGCTTCTTATCCATACCAAAAGCGAGCGCTGCAGCTGTCGGCTCATTGATGATCCTTTTGACTTCTAAGCCAGCGATACGTCCAGCATCTTTAGTTGCTTGACGTTGCGAGTCGTTGAAATAAGCAGGAACTGTGATCACCGCTTCTGTTACTTCATGACCTAAATAATCTTCAGCTGTTTTTTTCATTTTCATCAAAATTTGAGCGGAGACTTGTTGGGGAGCTAAATCTTTATTGCCTAATACCCTGACCCACGCGTCACCATTCTCAGCACGAACAATATCATAGGGCACTGTTTCTTTCATGCGACGAACGACTTCTTCTTCGAAGCGACGACCGATCAAACGCTTAACTGCATAAATGGTATTTTTTGCATTGGTGACTGCTTGATGCTTCGCCGGCTGACCGACCCGAATTTCACCATTATCAAGATAAGCAACAATTGAAGGGGTCGTACGAGCACCTTCTGCATTTTCAATAACTTTTACCTTGTCGCCTTCCATTACTGCGACGCAAGAATTAGTAGTGCCTAAATCTATGCCTATGATTTTGTTCGTTGCCATGTTCTTCTCCGTCATAATCTATGTGTTACACATAAGGGCGTTTCAGGATTTTTCAATATCTATTTAGCTTATTCTTCGTTTTTTGAAACAATCACAAGAGCCGGTCTTACCAAACGGTTATTTAAAAGGTAACCTTTTTGCAGAACGCCCACGACGGTTCCAGGTTTAACCTTAGGATTGTATTGCATGGAAATAGCTTGCTCATGCTCAGGGTCAAACGGTTTATTTAACGGATTGATTTGCACAATGCCAAATTTTTCAAGCGCGGTATAAAACATTTTTAAAGTGAGCTCGACCCCTTCAAGAATAGCTTTTGCTTCTTTTGGCGCCTCGCTTGATATACAAAGTTCCAAGCTATCAATGATAGGCAAAAGCTCAGTTACAAATTTTTCTAAAGCATACTTATGAGCGTTTGCTATATCACGCTCAGTACGGCGGTGATAATTCTCATTATCCGCTTGCATCCGCAATATGCGTTCCCAATGTTGGTTAGATTTTTGTTCCGCTTCCTCTAACTTTTGCATCAGTTCTTCATAAGAAGGATGGGTGAGGAGCGGAGATGGCTTCTCGCCTGATTCGATTTCGTCATTTTCGGGTTCATTATGAGGCCGTTTAGGCATACAAGGCTCCTATCTTCTGTCCAGTTTAGCAATTATTACCTTCATATTGGGACAAAATATCGAGATTCAAGCGGATAATTCAATCTTTTCAAGTCCGTTAGTCCAGCGTAAAGGCTATGAATTAATCTTTATTTGATCTAATGTATTGAAGAAATAATAGGAAATAATCCATGTCCCAATTTAAGGTAGTAGGAATAATGGCCAGGGTTAAAAACCCAGGGGTTATCGAAACGGTTGAGACACTGATCCATTATCTTCAAACACTCAACCAACCTTTAATTGTTGAAGCAGAAACAGCGCAAGCCTTGCAGCGTTTAAATTTACCTAGCGCGGCACGTGATACTTTGGGGGAGGTTTCCCAGCTTGTGATTGTTGTAGGTGGGGATGGTAGTTTGTTGCAAGCTGCACATGCAGTGGTTGATTATGGTACACCTGTATTAGGCGTCAATCGGGGTCGTTTAGGATTTTTAACAGACATTCACCCTAAAAAATTAGAACAAATTAAAGATATTCTGGATGGGAACTTTAGACTAGAAAAAAGATTTCTACTTTCTGCCACAGTCACGCATGAAGGGAAGACGCTAGGTCAAAGTGCCGCTTTAAATGAAGTAGCCCTCATCCCGGACAGTGTCCCGCACATGAATGAGTTTGAAATCTACATTGATGATCAGTTTGTTTGTAGTCAAAATTCAGACGGTGTTATCATTGCAACGCCCACAGGGTCTACGGCTTATGCCCTCTCTGGAGGCGGCCCAATACTGCACCCTCAACTTGATGCGATTGAAATTGTGCCTATGTTTCCGCATTCATTGAGTATCCGTCCCTTAGTTATTGCAGGAAATCATGTTATTACAATTGCTATATCACCAACCAATACAGCTATCCCTAGGTTGACTTGTGATGGACAAGCTTTCATCTCAACCCCCCCTGGGACAAAAATTCGCATCGCGAAAAAAGAGAAATGCTTAAATCTTATTCACCCCGTGGGTTATGATTATTATGAAACATTGCGCAGCAAGCTTCACTGGGGACATAAACTCCATTAATTGGAATCATCGTCTATGCTGACCCAAATTCACATTCGCAATCTCGCAACCATTGAAGAACTAGAATTACAATTATCCCCAGGTAGCACAGTTATAACGGGCGAAACGGGTGCTGGCAAATCCATCTTTATTGAAGCCATTGAGCTTGCGCTTGGCGCGCGAGCTTCGGGAAATTTAATTAGAACAGGTAAAGATAAATTAGAAATTGCTTTGTCATTTGACGTTAAACTTTTTCCGAATGTTATTACGTTACTAAACAATGCTGATTTATTACTTGATACACATGAATGTATCATTAGACGCGTCATCACAAGTGATGGACGCTCACGCAGTTATGTAAATGGCACGCCGCAACCTTTGCAACTCGTAAAAGATTTAGGTGAAATGTTATTTCATTTACATTCACAGCATGAACAGCAAGTCCTCCTCCGAGCAGATGCGCAACGCGATATTTTAGATCGTTATGGGGACTTACTTCCAATTGCTCAAGATGTCAAGCACGCAGCTGAACAACAGCGCGATTTAATTAAGCAAATGGAAGTATTAACTGCTCAACAAACAAACCAACACTTACGACGTGATTATCTACAATTTCAATTACAAGAATTAAGCGCACTCCATATTTCACCCGAAGCATGGGCAAAGCTTGAAATTGATCATAAGCGTTTGAGCCATACGGAAGAATTAATTCGCGATCTGCAAGGAAGTCTAGTCTTTCTTTCGCAAGACGATGGAGCCATTTTAAGTAAGCTTTCAGATCTTAAAAAATTGATGGAACAAATCATCCGCTTTCAGCCTATTGCGCTTCAGTGGGTTCAATCCATTGATACAGCGCTTATTTGTTTAACTGATTTAGAAAATGAATTGAATCATGCGCTCAATGATTGTGAGGCTAATCCGAAAGAATTGGAGCGTGTAGAGTTACAAATAAGCCGCATTCATGATTTATCCCGCAAGCATAAAACAGCACCGCAAAATTTGATGCGTCTCGCAGCAGAAATGAATGAAGAATTGAATCTTTTAATTAATAGCGATAGCAAATTACAACAATTAAAAGATGCCTGTGACGTTGTTGAAAAGGATTATATTAAACGAGCCAGCCAATTAAGCACGAAACGACGGCAAGCCGCTTTACGTTTAGAGAAAGAAATAACAAATACGATTCGTTCACTTTCCTTACCGCATGCTGAATTTAAAATTCTATTTGAAGAAGACCAAGAATCTTTTTCCCAGCATGGATTGGAAAAAATTATTTTTTTAATTAAAACGAATCCCGATCAAACTTTACAACCTTTAAGTAAAGTTATTTCAGGCGGCGAGCTTTCGCGCTTAAGTCTTGCTGCACATTTAGCATTAGCTGAAAAAACATCCATTCCAACCCTCGTTTTTGATGAAGTTGACACAGGATTAAGTGGCGCAGCCGCACACCAGATTGGGCAATTGTTAAGAAGGTTAGGTGAAGGCTTTCAAGTTTTCTGTATAACCCATCAAGCACAAGTGGCCTCCTTTGGACATCATCATTTATTGGTAGAAAAACGTTTTATCGATACACGCACGCACACACACTTGCGATTTTTAAATAATGAAGAAAAAACCGCTGAAATCGCCCGGATGTTAGGTGGGGAAAAAATTACCTCAAAAACCTTAGCGCACGCGAAAGAGTTACTTTATGGCATGTAAATCAGGTTATCCCTAACGACATTTACTACAAATGCCATAAATATTTAAACTATGGTCCGTAATGGTAAAATCTGCGAGTTTAGCAATATGCTCTTGTCTTGCTTCTATCACTTCATCCACAAATTCTTCAACTTGACCACACTTTACACATACCAAATGATCATGATGGATCCCAAAATCCAATTCAAAAACAGATTGGCCACCTTCAAAATTATGTCTAACCACAAGCCCTGCAGCTTGGAATTGTGTCAAAACCCGATAAACGGTTGCCAATCCAATTTCTTCACCGGAGTCTAATAATAAGCGATAAATATCTTCAGCACTTAAGTGCTGGGTCTTCTCACGCTCTAAGATTTCTAAGATTTTTCGACGAGGTACCGTGCTTTTAAGGCCAGCCTTTTTTAAATTGGAATGATCCAAAATCAACTCCTCTGTTACATATCCTTTGTTATCACATTAAATTCCATTAGAATGACGCCAAATCTTTAGTTGAGTCATTTTACATGAATAAAATTATTTGTATTATTTTAGCAACGCTTTTTTTATCCGGTTGCTTTTTGCGCGTTCACAAAATGGACATTGAACAAGGCAACATTATTACTGAGCGGGACGTTGCACGCCTACACACTGGCATGAGTGTCCAACAAGTTAAAGCGGTTATGGGTAACCCTCTCCTGATTAATTTGTTTTCGCCTTCGCACATGTCATACGTTTACACTTTTCAAACAGGATATCAAAAAATGCATGTAAAACGCGTTGATTGCATCTTTAATAACAATATTCTTCGCGAAATCAATGAGACCCAAACTTAAATTTTCTGATTTTGCAGAGCCTTTTTTCGTCTAATCTCTTTAGGATCGATTAAGAGCGGACGGTAAATTTCGATGCGATCGAAGGCTCTGACCCGATCCGAAAGCTGACAGCGTTTGCTAAAAATACCAACTTGTAGGCACCCCTGTTTCAATTGAGGAAAATTCTCTAAAATACCCGATTGGTTAATGACTTCAAGAATGGTGCACCCTTGCGTCACTTTCAATGCAACCAAGCATTGTTGAGCAGACGTTACATACGCCACCTCAACAATAATCATGTCATTCTTTGCCATACAGCTCAGTCGCTCGTTTACAAAAAGCCTCAACTAAAGTATTAGCTATATGCTGAAACACAGGCTGAAAAAATCGATCAATTAGCCCACCTGCAAATTCAAACTCTAAATCTAAGATAATTTTACACGCTTTGACGTCAAGCGATTGAAAATGCCAAATACCATCAAGATGCTTGAGTGGGCCATTAACGAGACAAATTTCCATGCGATCGAAAGGGTGCAAAATATTGCGCGTAGTAAAAGTTTTGTGAATGCCTTTCCAATTAATTTCTAACGAAGCGATCACTTCATGTTCAGTACGACTTAAAATTTTGCTTGACTGACACCATGGTAAAAAACGAGGATAATCCTCAATATTGTTAACCAACTCAAACATTTGGCGATTTGAGTAAGGAACGATAGCATTTCGATGCAACGTATTCATAAGATCCTTTAACCGAACTGACTTATTTTAGAATTGACAAAGCCCAAGGATGATCCATTACTAAATTTTTACGGTTTATTATAGTATTTCGATTGAAGATCATGCAAAGTTCACGCAAAATGGGGCAATTGAAAATCTCATGGCAACCCATGCACCGATAAACCATGGCGTTAAAAATTCATGAGTATATATATCACAGATGAAAAATAAACAAAAATCAGACACAAGCATTACTGTCAATCGCAAAGCTCAACACGAATTTTTTATTGAAGACCGTTTTGAAGCCGGCCTTGTCTTGGAAGGCTGGGAAGTTAAAAGTTTACGCGCTGGTCGCGTTCAACTGGATCAAAGCTATGTCTTACTTAAGTATTCTGAAGCTTGGCTTTTTGGCGCGCTCATTAATCCCCTCAATACTGCTTCGACCCATATCAATCCAGATCCGCAACGTTCTCGAAAACTTTTGCTCCGTAAAAAAGAATTAAATAAATTGATAGGGAATGTTGAACGAAAGGGTTATACCCTGGTTCCTCTTTCACTCTATTGGAAAGATAACCGTGTCAAAATGGAAATAGGACTTGCCAAAGGTAAGAAGGAGCATGATAAGCGTGCGACCCTTAAAGAGCGAGATTGGCAACGAGAAAAAGCCCGGATCCTTAAAAAAGGATAAGTATTTGCTATATTTGGCTATCAACGCTAAATTAGCTAAGTTATCAAATGGATGAGATGGCATGAATTTCTTCTGCAAATGGCTATTCCTTTTACTTGTATCCCATTCGGCTTTTGGTCATGGCGAAAACACACCCGGCCCCCATCAAGGCTACATACGCATGCCGGGCGCTTTCCATACCGAAGTCATTCCTCAAAAAAATGGCATTAAGGTCATGTTGCTGGATATCAATTTCAAAAATCCTATGACTTCCAATTCTTCTGTAAAAGCTATCATTCAAAATGCGGGCGGTGAACAAAGCTTTACCTGCAAGGCCAGAAAAAATTATTTCTTTTGCCCTATTGCCTTAAGGTTGTTACTGCAAAAAGGGACGTTGCAAGTATTAGCCAAACGAAAAAATATCCCCGGCGCCCCTGCTGATTACCCGCTTCCCCTCACCCGTTAAGATAACTTGAAATTAAGTCCTTTAATGCATACCATGCAAAGGTTGATTTAATAATTTTCTTATTTAATCAATTATACTTTTCTTGGGGGCGACCTGGTTTCGACGTGGGTTGCAAAGCTTAAGGTGCATGTCGAGGACGTAACTACCCTCGTAAAAAATGTTACAAACCATATAGATGCCAATTCAAAACGCATCGCTGTTAACGACAGAAACTTCTTTGCTAAAGAAGAACTGTTAGCCGCCTAAAAACCGGCGCAGCCCATCCACCGATTGTGCTTATACGATCGGCAAGTTTGCGAAAGCAAATGGCGGATGGTCATATTATATAAGCTCGCAATCTGGTCTGCCTGAGACCTGATTGCTAAATAAAGAGGGCTCGCTGCTTTAACGCTTTCCTGTCAGGGAAGAAGCAGCCAAACTTAAAGACAGGATAAACATGTAGATCCGAGAGTAGAGGATTCGCGGACGCGGGTTCAATTCCCGCCGCCTCCACCAAATTCAGTCAGATACATCTCACATCCAATAGGCCTTGAAAAGAAGGCCCTTTTTATTCTTATCCGGCGTAACCCGGGTTGGGACTGCGTTTCACCTCAGGTTACTTGCTGGGATTGACTGAACTGAATAGATAGTTAAGGCTTTCCCGGGTTACACGCTTCGCGTTCCACCCGGGCTACCTGCTTAGTAATAAAATTTATTACGGAGAACAACCTGACTTTGACTGTATATTAGGTGAAATTAATAAATTAGGAATAGTGATTAACAAATCAATTAAGCTTAGTTGAGACAATTCCGATGAAAGCTAATGAAAAAATAAAAAAATGCGTTGCTTTTTTACAATTAAAACAAGCGGATGACAGGTTTGAGTTGCCGGAACTTGTTTTTTTTGTTTTTTTTGAAATAAACAAAACGAAATATACCTATGTTGTTACTGCAAATATGTTCCCCAAATACTTTGAAACGATAAACGATGGTTTTTTGCGGTAAATTATAAAATTGACTGTCTAATGATAAAAGACATCGAGGTTTAATTTTTTTGAATAATTGTAATATTTTATTGGCTAACTTCATTAATCTACCAAATTTTAGCAGTTGCTGTATAACCATCTCGATCAAAATGATAAATTTTATACCCTATTTTCTTATCTGTTTTTAAATCTGTAGATCCCTTTTGCCATTGAAGACAAGTCGCTGGTGATGACTCAATCATAATATTGTTATGTTTAAACCGATAATCTCCATGCACATGACCACAAATAATAAGCTCCACTTTAGTTCCTGTAACAATATCCCAAAAATCTTTATTATTTTTCAAAATATAATTATCAATAGTGGAGTACCCACAGGAGCAGGATGGTGATGCATCACAATGGCTATTTTTTTATCGACAGGAACTATGATAAGCTCATTTCTTAACATATTTAATTCTGATTGAGATAATTGTCCGTCATCACGACCATCTATCTTAGTATTAAGAAATAGTAGATGCCAACCAGGTAAAGATAAGCGTGTCTCACGATTAAAATTTTTAGCCTTTTTAAAAACCGCCTCTAATTGACCAAGATCATCATGATTCCCTGGTATCCAATAAACTGGAATATTCAAAGGTGAAATATGTTCAGTAATCTTTTTATAAGATTCTGCCGTTTCATCTTACGATAAATCACCTGTAAGAAAAATCATATCTGCATCATGGCTATCTTCATGAATGAATTTTTCGATTACCTCTTTAAATTTAACATTACTCTTCACACCGAACATATTCAGCTCATCATCAGCGAATAGATGCGTATCAGTTATTTGGATAATTTTCACGGTACCATCCATCAATGTTGTTTGTTTATGATATTTATTATCACCAGAAACATTTTCACTAAAAACAGTCATGGGATTGTATGCAAACTCAAAAGAAAAGTAACCGGCTAACTGAAAAATCCTGTCCATAAATCGATGCTATCTTAAAAGCAAAGCATCACGCATTAATAAAACGATTATCATTAATCCAATTAGAGGAGTGTATAATCCTAATCTATGCGTTGTGTAAATCATGAGTTGCCTTATCAAACTTAAACCCTTGTTTCACAGAACTCCCATTTCATTAATCTAATTGGAGCTAAGTTCCTAAGGGCGAGTGAAGCTGCAAAATTAAAACAGTAGCATTCATAAAGTAGAGATTAATAGCTACCCATCTGGCGCAGGTTTAAACAAAGATAATTTTTTGAATTTTAGGTTTAGCATATTCGGCCTCACCGACTTCAACACTTAAATTACTTATCGGCTGAAATTGAGCTTCGCTATGGGTATGACCACATAAGACTAAAAATTCAATGGCTGGATTTTCCTCTGCAACTTTCATTAATACATCGCCCACAACTTTTGAGCTAAAATAAGGTAGCCAATCGTCGTCGCTTATTTTTTTATTATGTAAGCAAGCTTCTTTGAAGGGCGGCACATGCGTTAACACAATTATTTTTTTTGGATTTTTGCTAATGGCTTGAATTAAATTATTCTGTAAAAGGATAGCGTCTGCATCTGCTAACTGCTGCATTTTTTCGAATAAGTGGAATTTTCCAAGAATTTTCTCTTGAAATAAGTCAGCAATCATACGACTGTCGTTAAGCGAAATTCGACTATTTTGATAATTACCGAGTCGCCCGTCTGCCCAACCATCTTGACCCAGTAAAATTGTATTATTATTTAATTGTTGGATACCAGCGCCCGGTAGCCAGAATAATTGATCATGTATTTGCAGATGCATCATCGTAAGCATGGCATCACGAACAGCTTGGATTTGACCACGATAATAATCATGATTTCCCAAGATGAAATAAATTGGCTTACTGATGTAGTCCACCATCTCATTTAAAATATCGACGACGCAGGGTGCTTCGGCAATATCGCCACTGATTAAAACACCATCACATTCAGAATGAATAATGTCTTGGTAAAATTTTTGTCGGGCATCTTGATCAATAAAATTAAGGTGAATATCGGTCAACCATGCGAGTTTCATAAACGCATTATCCTTTCGTCGCGATTACTATTACTTGTTTTATAAAATGGAATGCTAATTTATATTCATTGAATTAATTTTATAAATTAAATGTCAATTTCAATGAAACCGCCTCGCGCGAGCCTTTGTTTACACCCTGAATGATATAGCGCGGACCAGCTATAGCTATATTTTCATTTTGAATCAAGACATGAGCATAGCTTCCATCGATTGTAATCATTTTATTTATTTCATAACCCATGGAAGCACCAACAACGATACTATCGCCGGTATCAATTTGGTAATGAGGATTGCCAGCTGATTGACTGAAAGTGCTGGCAAGACGCAACACCCATTTAGGTGTAATACGATAATGACTACCCAGTGTTGCCAACCATGTATCGCGCAAATAATAAGGAATACTGCCATTTAAAATAGTTGGCTGCGTTCCTAACAAATTTGCAACACCGTACACATGCACTTGGGTAATGGCACTCCATTGAATATATTGAATCGTAGAAATTAATCCCAATTTGTCAGTAAAGAAATGGTTGATTGAAAATACACTACGGGCTGGTGTGCGTAATTTAAAATGATAGTTGTTTGAAACTACACGTGGATTCCCTTCATAAATACTTGTTCCACTCAAACCATAAGTTGTCATACTGCGATAATTAAATCCGAGAAGCGTAGTTGGACTTGCTTTAAATAAAAAACCAGCATTGAAGCCCAGACCGCTTCCATCACTTTTATTACTGCTTTGGCTATCGGCAATGTTAGAACCGGGAAATCCAATAATAGGCTGCGCATTAAACTTTGCATATGAAAAATTGACCCCCGCGCCTATTGAAAGAAATTCATTTATTTTAAGAGCTAAGGCTGGCACCACATCATAGTCTTGAATAGTATTATTGGCTTGAACGTAACGAAGAATTGAATTTTCTTCCGCGTTTCGATTAGCAGCGTTAGATACTATAGCAAGGCCAACCACAATGTTGCTTGTCGCCGGTACACCTAAATAAAATGAAGGAGAATGAACCCCAGTATTTGAGCTCGAACGACCCGATTCAGATGTGTTAGTAGCCAAGAGTGTAGAGCGACCCGTAAATTGAGTGTGAAAATGGGCAAATGTTTCTTGAGGAATAAATTGAGGATTTTTCAAAAGTACTAAAGCAGCTGGATTGAAATAACTTGCTGTTGCATCATTAACTACAGCGGTCCCTAATGTCGATTCAATGAAAGAACCATAGGCGGTCAATGACAATAACATCAAGCACGCAAATAGAAAATTAGGGAGCTTGATAATCCTTCTTCCTATCCATTTCAAAGTCATCCTGACTTCCCGCTTTACCTATAAGATGATTAGCATAACAAAATATTAGCAAGTTAACATCGCTCTTGTAACTGATGTAATTCCCGAGCATTAACTTAGGAATATATGATCATCCTAAAGTTGGCCTTCGCTCTCTCACCACATTTGCAGATAAATTTGAATCATTTTCTTGACCCTTATCAGGCGTTTGTTTCGCGCATTTGGGTTCTTCGTAAGCTCTATTTTCTTGCACCCTACTTGAGTGATTCGAATCATCCAAATTAGTATAGGTATTTCGGATCCAATATTGACTCAATGTTCTTGATAAACTGGGCCGTTCTGATTTCGATGTTAAGGACACATCTTCTTTTTTTTGTATCGGTCGAGATTTATAAAACCGTAGAGAAAAATATTTTGAAAATTTCGAGTGATTGCCTCCAATAGTAGACTTTAACAGAGATTTATCATGCGCATAAATATAACCAATCACTTTATGAACTTTTTTGATGGACTCTTTATCTAAAGTTTTTAGTGCTTTTTTTCTGGCTGTGAAGTCTACTGTAACATGAT
The DNA here is from genome assembly GCA_013816845.1 of Gammaproteobacteria bacterium. Taxonomy (NCBI): domain Bacteria; kingdom Pseudomonadati; phylum Pseudomonadota; class Gammaproteobacteria; species Gammaproteobacteria bacterium. Next base: position 147,378 of record JACDDU010000001.1, on the reverse strand, counting down.
TATTATTATTAGGATCATGCTTTGGTTCGTCTTGAATGCTAGTCATGAACCCTTGATGTCCGAGTTTTGCAAAGTCGGACATGGAATCTTGGATGGTCTTACTTGCTCTAGTCTGTAAATCAGCAAATTGTTGCAGCAATGTTATTTGTTTACAGACAGAGTAACAGAAATTACCAAGATTTTCTTTGCCATTACCAACTTCGCAAAATTCTAAGGTTTGAGATGCTATCGATGGGATTGGTAGGTATTGTTGAAGTGTACTAATATGATGGTTATATTTCTGAAAATTGAGTGTCATATCAAATAAAACTTCAACCTTACTCATAATGGCGCGACTTGGCACTGACAGATTGGGTCGGTCGCTTCCACCAAAAAGTTTGTCCGGCATCATGTATAAAACATTATAAGTAGCATAAGCGTTGAAAAAATCATTAACATCAAGATAAGCTTGCAAATACGCTATATATCGTTCGCATGCCATTAATGCTTTGGTGACAGAAGTAAAAATTTGATTATTAATATCAGCAGTAATACTTTGAGTAATATGATTATAGAGGCCAGCATATTGCTGCCAAGACCGACTATTCACATCAAATTGATTGGGTATTTCTCGATTTAATAAATATCGAACAAAATCACTGAACGCATTTTCTACATTTTCATTATTAGTTATGTAAAAATTAAGTAAATCAATTTGATCGCACAAAGCTTGGTTATGTAAATTGCTATTACATGCGTTCGTAATACAACTGATATAATCTAGTTTTTTTGTTTGGTCTTTCAACCGTGCTGAATATACATTGATTAAATTTGGAGGTGATAATTGTCCTAAGCTTAAATTGGGGATAATGTTAAGCAAAATCTGGAGTATTGAATCTGAATAATTTTCTAGATCAATATGTTCATCATTTGCTATTCGTTTAATTATTTCCTCCAATATAGAAAGATCAGGTTCAGAAATCAGCATAATTTTCTGTTTAAACTCGCTAAGCTTATCATTGTTTAAATTTTTAATTTGCTCTAAAACCTTGATTTTTTGTTGAGCCATTTCTTCAATACTAATTTGTGCAAGCAAACTCTTAAACTCGTTATTAAAAACTTCAGCGGAGGAATTCTGGCTCATGATATGAGTAAAGATCTGCTTACTGATATAACCCAACCTGACAAGATGCTCCAATTTTCCTTTAATATCTTCAGGCTTCATATTTTTATATTCAAAGCGCCTGTTCTCAATAAACTTAACTAATGCTAAATCATCAGTAAGAGGCAATAAATCTTTTTGGAGGAAATCAATCTCAAAATCAGGACGCTGAGCATTGGCAACTTGGCAGAAAGCAAAAGTAGCGGTCTCTGTTGCACAGTTAGCAGCCCTGTCTTTTGCTTTCTCATAAAGTGCAAGCACGTCATGATACTTCGACAAGTTTTTTTCTGACCCCAGATTAAGAATCAATTCTTCTATTTCACTAAAAAATTCGGGTGTAGATCCGCTTTTATTAAAATTTGCTTCTAAATCTTTGATCTGATTAGAAATAAATGTATTATTTTTTTGTGATCTTTCTAACACAGTGCACCATTATGATTAAGTTATAATTGGAGCACACTATACGGTTATAAAATTAAGACACAATTAAGAGAATCTTAATATTGGCTGTGTTAAGACTAGAATGCCCCCTCTGCCACTAAACAAAATACTCTCATTTCTAGAGTTAATAATATATTAACAACTTTCAGTTTTTTTTAATTTGTATTATCAAATAAGTTGATGGATAACGATGACCAATATTTCTTAAGTAATAAAAAGAATCACAATTTTTTAATTACTAGAAAAACTCCATACTTCGCCCACTTAAGGAGATAGGTATCTCTCCGTTGAAATGGGCTTTCCTGATAGATTTTAAATTTTTTCGCTAAGCCCTGATGCCTTGTGATTTATACGGCCGATAAGTCTGGAAGCCTGCAATCCAATTTTTCTCTTTTTTCTACCAGGTAAACCAAATACTATCATTAATGGGTTAGCGGTGTAAGCCAGAGCTTTGGCATTTCAAATCTTTTACTAATCCACCAGGATATCTTCTATCAATTGGAATTAATTTAAGGATTATTAATGAAAAAACATCATGAAGAAAAACGCAAACGTATGCAGCTTTGGAAATGGCTGGTTGTTATTTTAATAGTATTAGCCATGCCACTGTTTTTTTCATACTACCGTGAAGCACAACTACAACAGGTTTTAATAGAAACTGCGCCGCAAAATTAACAAACTACTTATTGCAAATCCAATTAAAATACAATGCGCACGCTTTCAGCAGTAGCGCAGTAAAGGAAGCTACTGCCTCTCAAATTTTTCTATACTGTTAATATTGAGCAAAATTGATCAAATATTTAAGGTATCTAGTCAGTATCCTAATGACGTAAATAACAAATGCAAATGAGCGAGCGTAAAGCATGAATTATCATCACCAATTGAATAACGTCCTTAAGTACATCGGCAAGCATTTAGATGAAAAACTTACTTTAAATCAATTGAGTACGATTGCCTGTTTTTCCAAATATCATTTTCATCGTTTATTTACAGCATACACTGGATTATCTTTACAACAATATATTCGTTGGCTGCGCTTAAAACGCGCTGCACATCAACTCATCGTTGATAAAGATCAATCTATCATTAACATCGCAATCGATGCGGGATTTGAGTCGCATGAAGCTTTTTCACGGGTATTTAAACAAATCTGCGGAATGAGCCCTAGCGACTTTAGAAATCAATCAAGCTGGCAAGTGTGGGAAAAGCCCCCGTATTTATTGCCTGTATTAGGTGAAAAGACAATGAATGTAACGATAAAAAATATAAGTGCAAAACGATTAGCGGTCATCGAACATCGTGGCGATCCTAAACACGTAGGTGCTAGTGTCAACAAATTAATTAAATGGGCCAAAACGCAACCGTTGAATCTGAAACCGCAAGCCGGTGACGCTTTTGGGTTTGCTTATGATGACCCTCATACGACACCTGCAGAAGATTTTCGTTTTGATCTTGGTATTACAGTACCAAAGAAGTTTGTGTTAACCGGTGAAATTGTTGAAAAACAATTACCTGCTGGACGTTACGCTGTGACTATGCATAAAGGGTCACGTGATCAAATTGGAAATACCGTATACGCATTATATCGCGATTGGTTACCGCAATCAGGTGAACAATTAGGTGAACTACCCTGTATTTTTTGCTACTACAATTTTGATCATGAAGTCGCAGAAACCGAATTACTTACGGAGTGTTGGCTATTATTAAAATAACGCGACTGGATTAAGTTATATTTGAAACATATAAGTGTTAGGAATAGAAATGAGGGTATTGACTCTTATTTGTTGATATCTTCAATTTGCCTAGCTATAGCAGTAATTTTTATTTTCCAAATTGTAATGACTGGACATATAAAATGTTGCCCACAGAACATGTAGGATGTTTCTGATGGGCAATATTAATTACATTTCTTTCTCTCCCTCAAAAGTTAAGGTATTTTTATCTCTTCGAACTCTTTCAATGCTCGCTCATCGACGGGATGGAAGAGTGGATTAAACGTCTGTTATCATGCTTAGTAATGCTAATTAAATTTTAATAACGTTAGACATACATTGAATGAGCATTTCAGGGCTTACCGCCATCTCTCATTCATTTGGATACACCAATTAAATGGTTGGGGGCCGAAGGCTATGACTCAAAGAATTGCTGCATTCACTCAAGCGCCACATGTGGTTAAGGGATCATTATTTGCAATTGTGGCATTTTTTTTCATGGCCCTTTTTGGAATTTTGACAAAAGTTGCCTGCGAAACAGGCGATGCCATTTGGGTTAGTTTTATTACTTATAGTATTGCAACAATGGGTACAGCATTGCTTATTCTGCCACGCGGAATAGCTGCGCTTAAGTCAAAACATTATTCCTATCTTATTGCACGTGCCGTAATAGGCACTACGGCAAGTTTTCTTTATATGATTTCCATGCATTACATTCCTATTATAAACTCCACTTTGTTATTTAATACCGCACCGTTATTTATTCCATTGCTAACCGTCTGTGTTCTCAAAATTCCAATAAAAAAAAATATTTGGTGCGCCGTCTTGATTGGATTCATCGGGATCCTCGTCATTATTAAGCCAGGCGATAATATCTTCACGGATCCGGGTAATCTGATTGGATTATTGTCAGGATTTGCCTTAGCAGTTGCCTATTTGTTTATGAAATTGTTGACATCAACTGATACTGGATTACGTATTGTTTTTTTTTATTTTTCGATCGGAACATTAATGCAAGTTCCTTTATTGTGGCTCACAGACAATCCCCCATCTACTCTTACATTTTGTTATGCAAGCTTAAGTGGTGTAATGTTAATGGCAGCTCAACTTGGTCTTGTCAGAGCATATAAATATGCTGACGCTTCACAAGTTGGGGTTTATCAATATAGTTCTGTCGTTTTTGTCGCAATGATGGAATGGTTGATTTGGTCGCGAGCACCGGGCCTCTTAGATTATATAGGATTTGTTCTAGTAAGTGTCGCAGGTATTTTCATTATCTTCTCTTCAAGAAACAAAGTAAAAAATAAAGATGTTTACTAAAATATTATTTTGTTTCGTTTATTAAATTACATTGTATTTGCGTATGACTATCTGGCATACGTGTGAAGTACGCGAAGAAAAAAATAATTAAACTAAAAAACATTAAGTACAGCAAATCCCAATACAGAGGAATGGTTTGATTGCCACCGTAATTTCCAAAATAAGAAAATCCACTCAAGCCTAATATATAACACAGCACCCATATTGCATGTTGACTATCTAAGGACTGCTGTGATTTTTTTATAATTCGTATATAAATTAAATAACAAACCAATCCTATGATGGTTAATATTAATAATTTTAAAATGCTACTCAATCCGGACCAATAAACGCCAGCAGTACAAATATAAAATCCTATAAATGCAATGAGTGAACAACCCCGCACACGAAAAGGTCTGTTATGCATCGGTAATTGTTTACGCAAACTCACTACACAAATGGGCCCAACGACGTAACTTACCATTAACACTGCCACTAAAAATGATGCCATTGCCTGCCAGTTATGTAATAAAAAAAACATTAAAATCGCAAGAAAAAAATTAATGCATAAACTTATCCAAGGTGTTCGATATTTATTTGTTAAAGCAAAACTAGCGGGTGCATCTTGCATCATCCCCATACTTGCAAGCATACGTGCAGCGGTTGTTGAATAAACTAATCCTGTAGAATAAGGGGATATGAAAGCATCGCTATACAATAAGATGCTTAACCATCCCATGCCTGCTAAAGCTGCCAAGGCAGCAAAAGGGCCTGCATCGCCAACAAATGATAGCTTTGACCATCCCTGTACTAAATCTTGTCCGCGCAAGCTGCCGATAAAAGACCATTGCAAAGCAGTGTAAATAAACGTTGCTACCACTAACGAACTAACTAATACAATCGGCACATACTTACCGGGGTTTTCAATTTCGCTCATCATAATGACAACTTGTCTAAATCCCAATAATGAGAAAAGCACGCCCCCACTTGACATAGCAGTCATAACGCCTTGCCAACCATACGGCATAAATCCACCATATTGGGTGAAATTTTCTGCGTGATAACTCATGCTTAATAGCGAAATAATGGTGATACTGGGAATAATTAATTTCCAAACCGTAAAACCCGCATTAATCCGCGCAAACAAACGAATACCAAAATAATTAAGCACAACAAAACTCATCAATAACGTCAGGGCTAACATTAAACCCCGCGGTGTGCTGCTATAATGAACGCCATTTTGCACGACTAAACCGGGCATAATTACTCGCGTATTGCACCAAGCCTTGGGTTTCGATAACCGGTATCGTTGCTAGTGAGACCCAGGCTAATCCACTCATCATGACGCTCGTTAAACGACCGTGGGTATAAAATGGTAGACGTGCTAGGCTATCTGCTTGCGGAAACATGGTGGCAACTTCGGCATAAGAAAAAGCCACGAATAATAATAAAAAACCGGCAAGGGGCCAAGCAATGATAGCGGCGGGCCCGGCAAAATGCGCAGAGTATAAAGATCCAAATAACCAACCCGACCCAATCATACTTGTTAATGAGATCCACAGTAAACTGAGTGGGCTTAAATTTTTATTCATTAACGTATCCTTGTTATTGCAGCATGCTAAATATTTTAAATTCAGGTTGAGTTAAATGAACTAGCTCACTATCATTCAATCTTAATATTAATAAGAATAAAAAGACCAGCACGATGATAAAAAAAATACCTTCTTTATTTTTGCCTCAACCCCGATTTTTATGGTTTTTAGTACTCTCATACAGCATGGTGATTGTGTTAGCTAATTGGTTCGATGTCCGACTTATTCGTATTTTATCGATTGACACCGATGCAGGTACGCTAATCTTTCCGCTTACCTTTCTACTTTCTGACTTAATCACCGAAGTGTATGGCTATCAACAAGCTCGCCTGGCTATTTGGTGCGGATTTTTATTTAATATTATTTTTATTATTTACGGACAAATTGTTATTCATCTTCCCAGCCCTGATTATGCAGTAATAAATAATAGTAAATTCGATGAAATGATGTCGATGAATATTAGAATCATTATAGCCTCAACCATCAGCTACCTGTGCGCCGAACCGCTTAATTCCATCATCATGGCAAAATTAAAAATTCGTTATGCAGGCCACAAACTTGCAATGCGTTTTATTACATCAACTGTTATTGCCTCAGCCGTGGATAGCATCATTTTTGGTACGATTGCCTTTGCAGGGATAATAAGCCACGAGAATTTATTTCGACTCATAGTCGGCATGTGGTATTTGAAGGTGTTGATTGAAATAGCGGGCTTACCGATTTCGCTTTACTTAGTTAGAAAATTAAAGAAGGTTGAACAGCTTGATATTTACGATAAAAAAACTAAATTTAATTTATTTAGTCTCGAAGTGAATTACACAAAAAAAGATAATCTATATTAGATTAAGACGATTCCATAATGCTTTTTTTACAGCAGGCCATTCAGCCGCAATGATACTAAACATTGCGGTGTCTGTAACAAGACCGTTATGATGAATAATACGTTGACGTAATAAACCTTCTTCGACAGCACCTAGCTTTCTTAAAGTATTATAGGACCGTTTATTACGCGGGTCCGTTGCAATTTGAAGTCGATTAATCTGCCATTGTTCAAAAGCATTTTGAAAGAGTAGCCATAAAGACTCATGATTAAGTCGAGTACCCCATACGGCTGTTATAAACCAACCATACCCCACTTCTAAACGTTTATGATTCAAGTTGATTTCATAGTACGCACGACTGCCAACAACTGCATTATCGGTTAATCTGCGGATCACATAAGTAATTTGACTACGTTCCCGCAATTTGATTAAGCAATCTTGGAACCAATTATCAAAATATTTACCATAAGCTTTCGTTGGCATATACGACCAAATACGTTCATTATCCGCAGCTTTTTTCAGTAATTCGTAATGGTGAGTGACTAAAGGTTCAAGCTTAATAGTTTTGCCAATAAGACTTTCTACTCGTAAAAGGCTTTGACTCGTCATGTTGAATTTCTGCACTTTCTCGATGATGAATGCTCATTCTATCACCCTAGCTGGTTTCTCGAGAAATCATTGTGGCAGAAGCTTGAGCGGTAGGCATGATAATCACTTCACTTATATTAATATGAGATGGACGGGTGGCACAATAAAGCACAGCATCAGCAATATCGTCGGGAGTGAGCGGCTCAAAACCTTCATAAACCATGGCGGAGCGATTTGCATCTCCTTTAAAACGCACATTGCTAAAATTGGTTTCAACTGCACCTGGATCAACCGAACTCACCCTAATTTTGGTTCCGAGTAAATCCATACGCAAACCTTGTGATAATGCATTCACTGCGAATTTAGTGGCAGCATACACAGCGCCTTTTGGATAAACGTGATGTCCAGCAATCGAACCCATGTTAATAATATGACCTGCGTTCCGCCGCACCATTTGCGGTAAAATTTCTCGGGTCACATAAAGCAAGCCTTTGATATTGGTATTAATCATCTCTTCCCAATCTTCTACATTGCCTTCTTGCAAAGGATCGAGCCCTGCTGCTAAACCTGCATTGTTAAATAAAATATCTACTTGTTGCCAATTTTCAGGAAGAGCTTTTAAGGTTGCTTTGACTTCGGCGTGGTGGCTAACATCTAATTTAAAGGTGTAAATTTCAACGTCATAATCTTGTTTAAGTTGTTCTGCAAGTTTATTAACAACGTCAACTCGACGCGCACATAACAATAATTTAGCTTGAGCTTTTGCAAAATAGGTTGCACATGATGCCCCAATTCCACTTGATGCACCGGTGATCAAAACAATTTTATCTCTCAACATCTCTGACTCCTACTTAATCTCGCAAATAAGATGAACTTCATTTTCCTGGGATGCCTCAAGCCATCATTTTTTCATAAAACAAGATCCGCTACTTTAGCAAACGCTAACTATCTACACTAGACAATGTCTTCGTAACAAATTGACTCATCCTTGGCTTGCTTTATACTCATGTTTAGCATATATAAGGAGCATAAAATGCTTAGACCTGCTCATTTGACCTTACTTAACTTATTACTTATTTCGACTTCTTCCTATGGCCAGGGGTTTTACTTCGGTGGCAGTGTGGGACCTCAATCCATTAACTTTCAACAAAAATCTAATATTCTCCAACCCGGTAATTTCAATGCTAAAGATACCACTAATTTGTCAGGAACCGGCTTATTTGGCAGTTTGTTTGGTGGTTATGGATGGGTTAAAAATACTTTTTACTTAGCAGGCGAAGTAAATGCCGATTTAAGTTCTACAGATTTTAAATCATCTAACAAAGAATTCCTCCACAAGAGTTTTGCTCATACAGCTTATAAAATTCAGCATAGCTTCGGCTTCGGTTTTCTTCCCGGATATTTATACACACCAGCAACTTTACTTTATGTGCGCCTTGGTTACCTCAACAGCAATATTAAAATTTCAACCACAGATGTATCTTTGGCCAATATTGATAAAAATTTAAATGGTGTTCGTTATGGATTAGGTATCAACCAATCCTTTACGAAACATCTTGGCGCTCGTATGGAATACAGCCATGCAAATTACCAAAGCACAAAATTTAGAGCCATTGATGGAACGGTAACCAAAACGACGAGAATAACACCAGATAGCGGTCAGGTAGAATTTAGTTTGATTTATAACTTTGCTTAAAGTTAAAGCATTATTTGACAGGAAAATTGAAATAAGTATCCGGATAAGGTTCATGGGCTAACGTAAAATGCCACCATTCTTGATCATAAGGGTCAAAGCCGCTTTGTTGCATGGCTTCCCTTAAAAATAAACGATTTTGGCGACTTTGACCCGTAACATGCGTGTTAAATGTATAGGAAAGTTCATCCATAAAATCAAAATGCGTACCCATATTCATTTCGCGTGCTTTTCCCGGGTCGCCAGAAAGTAAATGAACAATCGTTACGTCCACTGTACTGCCGCGTGTATGGCCCGATCTTTTAGCTAAATATCCCAAATCAAAAAAATCTTTTTTATTTACATTGGGATAATAAGACATTTTCATTTTCTGATCATGCCCATCTTGACTCCAATTAATAATATCATTCACTGCAGCTTGCGGACGGTAACAGTCAAACACTTTTAAACTTAAGGATTGGGCAAGAAGTTCTTTTTGCAATTTCATTAATGCATTAGCTGCATCGCGCGTCAGGATGCACTTTGAATTATCATACCCTTGGATAGGCCTACCCATAAAATTATGAATCGTACTATATTTCATCTCTTGAATAATACTGGGATCAATATCTTCTAAATAAACAAAGCCGGCTGGTAACGCCATGCAATTCCTCACTACTAAAAATATTAAGATTACAAAACTACATATAAAGGCTAGTTTAATTTTCATTAATTCGACCTAATCACTGTGAGCATATGGCTAGTAAATTAACGTAAGTGTAAATGATTTATAAAAATAATTATATCAAGTTCAGTTTAATTACTTCGTAGCTTTTATAATTTTGAAGAGACTAAATGCTATTATCTCAAGATGTATTTAAATAAAATCATTCAATAGCTTAAGGTTGAGCTCCAACATGGGTTAGGTACTCAACGGTAATTTTTTTAATAATTGTTTGATAAAGGTCTCGCCTCACAAGCCGATGTAACTCTATTATTTTTCGAAGAAAAGTAATAGACGGGGATAAATTATAACCTATAATAACATCCTGAATTATATCTTCATGGGTATCAGTGTAATAAGCAATCCCTAATAAACTATACTCTTCGGTAGATAATATATCTCTAATAATTAAATTTAAAGTTACAGCATCTAGCACAGCATTCTCCTTATCTATGGGAAATTTTGCAAAGTAAAAATAATTCTGTTGTTGTAGGATGAAAAAGTTCTTAAGTTCTTTCCATATTTGAACGAAAAGTTCCATTTCTAATAAAAGATTTTCTTCTTTATTAAGTTTTCTCGAATTAATCCCTAATAAACTACATAATGGTTCCATTTTTGGCATTGAATGCCTCTCCTTGGTTCAAAAAAATACTCCGATCTTTAAGCTAATTATTAACAGGCAAGTTGGACGAGAGGGGGTTGCAACTATTCTTAAAATTCTAGTTTTGACTAATCAATTTTTATAATTAAATCTACTGTATTGTTTAATAGAAGTAAGAATTGCGGATATTACAAGGAAACTTGTAATTGTCAATTAAAAACATAGACTTTTGTAATTTTCATAAAAAACTTGTTATATTGTTGAAATACTTTATTATTCCGAATTTGCGTGATGGTAAATAATGATGACAGAAAACTTTAGTAGTTTATCGCTAAGGCTCAAATACGCATTAAATGTTTTAGGCTTTTCTCAAACTGAATTAGCTAGAAGAATAAATGTTAAACCTCAAGTAATTCAATATTTGTGTTCGAGCTGCTCACAAAAATCTAGATTTACATTAGAGATTGCTGAGAGCCTAAATATTGATTTTACCTGGCTTGCAACCGGAAGAGGAATACTACCCAAAAAATTAGAGCTATTGAACGTCAAAAATTCTATTCCTTTATTATCGTTTCCACAAATCAGAGAGTGGGTAGTAGATGGAAATGAAATAAATTATTCAAATGTAAACACCTGGCTTTCAAGTAGCGGGGTAATAAAGCCAAATTCTTATGCGGTGATGATTAATGATAGAGCAATGGCACCCAGATTTGATTTAGCGACAATTATTATTATTGAGCGTATTAAAACTAACCGAATAGAAAATAATTCATTTATTTTAGTATACTTATTTGAAGAAAACTTTATTGTATTTAGACAATTGAGTATTAGCAAAAAAAATAGATGTTTAATTGCTATTAATAAGAGTTTACATAAAGACATAATATTAAGAGAAAAAGATAAAATATTAGGGGTATGCACTGAAGCACGGTGGAGTGTTTAAAGGAGAAAACATGTTTGGAATTAAACGGGTAATTTTTAAATGCAATGAATTTATAAACTATCTATACTATCTTAAATTTTCTTTTAAAAAGAATTTTTATCCTTGCAAATTGCTAGGTGAAAAGTTAATTCTTAAAAATGATGAACAATTAATCATTTTTAAATTAATGGGAAAGAAAAGTCATTATATAGAACTTTTAAGTTCTTTATTTTTAAATAAAGAACTAATTTCAGGATTTTCTCCTAAGGATACTTTAAAATTAGGGGGATTGGCCTTTAATGACATTATAATAAAATTACCTGAGAATGAAAAATTAGAAAAATTTAAAAAAGTTAAGGAAGTAATGTTAGCTTCGACTCATGATATTTTTCCCTCTTCCTTGCCAACTAACGAGCGCTTAATTTCCGATGCTTATAATAAAACAACTACTGATGACATAAGTGCACTTCTTACTTTTGCAATTTCTAAAAATAATTATCCTTTTAAACTTGTAGGTTACAAATCAACACCTGGATGCCAAGATACTACAATTGTTTATACAATTTTTGGAAGAAGAGATGGTCATAGAAAAATATTATCTGAAATAATTTCTAAAAATGATTTTTTAGAAAAATTTCATCCTACAGAAGTAATAAAATTTGGTTTTATTAACTCAGGTGAAGAATATTTTTACAAAATGAGCGGGGCACATTAAATGATTGCTGCAAGGTCTCCTAAAATAATTCCATATAAATATATATTATATATTTCCATGCTTTTTATCACAATTGATCTATCTGCTGTATCAGTTGCTTATAAAATGGTGACACTCAATAATTTATTTGAAATTAATTCAGCTGCCACACTTATCTTCCCTTTGACTTATTGTATTGGCGATATTGTTACTGAAGTTTATGGCTACAATATGGCAAAGGCTTTAATATGGTATAGTTTACTTTTGCAAATTATATTTGGATTATTAACTACTGCAGTAATCCATCTACCGAGTCCACTTTTTTGGTCCAATGATCCCGCTTACAACACTGTGTTTGGCTCAATTTTACGTTTTATTTTTGCAGGCACCATTGCCAACTTTTCCAGCAGCATCATAAATATTTATATTGTATCCAAACTTAAAATTCCATTTGAAGGAAAACTTTTTTGGCTTAGAAGTATTCTCTCCACGATTGTGGGCGGATTCATCATGGTTGCTATTATAATGGTTGGGTTTGTAGGAAAAGATATTAATCATCTTCAGATATGGATAATGTTTAAATCAACGTTTTCATTAGAAATTCTGTACGCATTCGCACTGGCTTTGCCGGCGTCTTTAATTGCTAAATTTCTCAAGATACATGAAGCTGTTGATGTATACGACACTGAAACTAATTACAATCCATTTAATTTTAAATAGATATTCATTCGAGGGAAGCAATGTTTAGCCAAAAAAATAAGGTAGTTAAAAACAAAGTATTAGATTTAAAAATTACTCACCCTGAAAATGTGCCGAATAAAATTGACTATGCAATCGTTTCCGCTATGCCAGAAGAGTTAGAATTTTTCATCAATGAATTTGCTAAACTTGAGTTTGCGGATGTAAAAATTGGTGAATTTGAGTTTAAAATTTATGATTATCTCGATAATAAAATTTTGATAGCCCATACAGGTATTGGAACTGCCTTTGCTGCTAGTGTATTGACTCTCATTGAATCCTATTTTCATCCTGAATATTTTCTTGTTTCGGGTACAGCTGGCGCTATTAAAGAAGGACTTCAACTTCGTGATGTCATTGTAGTGGAAAAAGCTTTTGAAGCAGAAATCCAAGATGCATTTACATTATTAAAAGACACGCCCTTTGAAGCTTGTTTAAAACATCCTATTAAAGATGAATTTTTTCCTTCCCACTATGCTGCAGATCCAACGTTATTGAAAATTTTTGATTCCTTAGATTTGAAAGATTTAAATGTATATAAAGGAACGCTTGTAAGTTCAAATGCATTTCCTGCGCCAAAAGAATTATTTGATAAAATAAAACACTTCAATCCTTATGCTATAGATATGGAAACTTCTGCTTTTTATCAAACTGCATGGTTATTGAATACTAAAGTCATCGCTGTGAGAGGAGTAAGCAACATTTTAAATCCAGATGGAACGGATGAAAATGTACATGCATCAGATGTGCATGGAAGTTCTTTAGCAGCGGCATCAGTATTATTAGCTATACTTAATCAATCCATTTTATTAAAATCGCCGAGGCAACAACCTTCATCCAGTTTAATGCAAGAAGAAGCATTACATCTTATCAAGAAGTTTAATCTTCAACCTCACCCAGAAGGTGGTTATTTTTCGGTAAATTATAAATCAACCGATGAAGTAAAACCTTGCGATACAAAACGATATGATGACAAAACTCGAAGCGCGGGTTCTTCTATTTATTATTTATTAAATAATAATGATTATTCAGCGTGGCATTGTCTTAAATCCGATGAGCTTTGGCACTTTTACAAAGGCTCTCCTATTAATATTCATATTTTAGATGGGGAAGGCAATCTTACTACTCATATGCTTGGAGACGCGCTGCAAAATAAAAATGCTTTGTTTCAAATTTCTGTTAAAGCCGGGGTCCTTATTGCGGCTGAAAATTTAGATAAAAATGCGTATAGCTTAGTGGGCTGTACCGTATCGCCAGGTTTTGAATATTCCGATTTCATGTTAGCGCAAAAAGAAGTGTTAATTGAAAAGTTTCCTCAACACCAATCTATCATCGAAAGATTATCTCGTGATAACTCATCACGCCCAGCAATCCAGCTTAACACTGAAAAACTCTCTGATACTCCCTGCCACTCCCCTTTAAAATTGTCTCTATGACAAGATTAGGAAAGTAACCCCACCGCAAACAAACTCGGGAATGCTCAACGTCAGTTGTAAATTGGTCCCGGATGGCACGCGAAGCGTGTAAGCCGGGGAAGCCTCACATTCAAAAAACATCCTCACAAAAACCTTCACCATTTTCAACCTGCTAAATCAGCCGAGGGAGAGAGATTCGAAAACAGGTCCTCAAATAGCTAATCTTCCATCTCTTAACCATATTTTGATTGAAAAATTATCAACTAATGACTAAATGCCATGAACAAATCAAGATCTGCTAGAATAAAATGTAAAGTCTCGACTAGTCCCCACGGCTATAATTGGCAGGAAGCGAAAGATCATGACATAGCGTAAGGAGATCGGGTGAATTTTATAGAAGCAGCAATTTTTATATTATTCCTTGCCATTATTTCTGTACCTATTGCAACGCGTTTTCGGTTACCTTTAGAAATATTTCTTCTCTTCGGTAGTGCGCTCATTAGTTTGATGCCGGGGTTATCAAATTTTAAAATTAATCCTATCATTATTTTAAATCTTTTTTTACCACCCATTTTATTTTATGCGGCTTACTTTACCTCCTGGCAAGATTTTAAATTTAATATTAGGCCCATTAGTTTACTAGCTTTTGGTTTAGTCATATTTACTATGGTGGTTATAGCTTGTATTTCTAAAATAGCACTCCCCCAATTTTCCTGGGGAGAAAGTTTTTTATTGGGCGCCATTATTTCGCCTACTGATGCTGCATCGGCAACGACAATTATAAAAAAATTTGGCGCGCCACGTCGCTTGGTTATTATATTAGAAGGTGAAAGCCTTATTAATGATGCAACAGCTTTAATTCTGTTTCGCTTTTCTCTTGCAGCAGTGATAGGTGGTTCATTTTCAGTGACATCTGCTATCACGCAATTTCTTTACATTACAACCGGTGGAATCATTTTAGGATTGGTTCTAGGATTTTTAGCTGTATCCATTCTACAAAAAATTAACTCAGTTTCTGCAGAAACGACTCTTACTTTTGTTACTGCTTTTACCTGCTATATCCTTGGGGAACATTTAGGGGTTTCAGGCGTAATCACGACAGTTGTAACGGGAATTTATTTAGGATTGCGATTTCCAGAGGTAGCTTCTTCACAAACTCGAATCAATGCGAAAGCAAGTTGGAATACATTGATGTTTATTATTAATGGTTTTGTATTTGCCTTGATTGGGCTTGAACTACCGACCATTATCCAAAATTTACAAACCAATACATGGTCCAATCTAATTTATTATGGTTTATTAATTAGTTGCACAGTTATCGCAGCACGAATCATATGGGTATTTTCTGCAGCTTATCTCTCTCGGCTTTTGGTCCCCATTATCAATCGCAATGATCCACTGCCAACTTGGCGAGGGCTTTTTGTACTAAGTTGGACAGGGATGCGCGGCATTGTTTCATTAGCAACGGCATTAGCAATTCCCTATTTTATTTCTACCGCGGTCCCCTTTCCTCATCGTGATTTAATATTATTTATCACATATTGCGTCATCGTTTTTACGTTAATTATCCCTACTGTGTCTTTGCCTCTTATGCTGCGAATTTTTAAATTAAGTGATCCGGAAAATAAAATGAAGCAAGAAGCTATTGCTCGCATGCAATCATTAAAAGGAGCAGTAGAACATCTTCATGCGATGGTTAAGAAAGAAAAAATTCCTGAACCTATTTTTGAAGAATTTTTGAATCAAATTGAACGACGTCTGAAAGTCATCGAAACTCAATTAAGTGAGCGTCCTTATTCTACTTTGAATAATGAATATTTAGGTCTAAAAAGACTTACGCTAGCTGCGATTGAAAGTGAGAGGAAGACGCTATTAAAGTTACGAAAATCTGGAGATATTCATGATGAAATATTTCATCAACTTTCAGATGAACTTGACTTAGAAGAAATGCGTGCTAAAACATTAAGAATTTAATTGATTAATCGCTACGGTACCTTTTCCAAAAACTATAATTTAAATATAGTCTACTGGTTGATGCGAGCTGAATTCATTCCTTGCGGCATTCATAAATTATTAACGAGCAACCGAGGGATAAGTGCAACATAGCATTGCATAGTGAGGGATGAATTGCTTGTGCTTTAGCATTCATCATGAAAGATTTTTACTCGCGTTAGGAACTCATTACTTTTGATCATCCTCACAGTAAGTGAGAGAGGTTTAAAACCTCTCTCTTCACTTGAAAAACTTACCACACAATAACGCAGCTATTTTGACGCTCCAATTTGGGCACAATAAATTGATTGATTTCTTCAATATGATTTGCAGCAGCCACATCATTAACGGGACTCGCTAAATCGAAGGCTTTAACTCGTCCATCGGGGGTAACAACTAGCGTAAATCGCTCAAAGTAGGATTGATTATTAACTTTGATCGTTGCTAAACCAAATGTTTGTTCTAAAATGTTATCTTTGTCACTGATCATCCATAAATTACGTAAATTCTTTTTCGCCAATAATCCTTGATTTCCAGCTTGGTAAACAGCATCGTGTTTATTAATGTTGATGACAATGGCATTCAACTGCTCTGCTTCCAACGCTGATTCAAAATGATTCAGTTGCGTAGTGCATCCCATTGCAAGTTTGTTGTTAAGCCAACCCATCGGTAATTCATCTTCAGGTTTAAAAGGCCCAGGTGTAAAGGTAATGATCAGGGCTTTGCCAGCTTCTTTTGCTCTAGCAATGATTTCTTTAATACTAATATTTTCTTCGGCACCGTTAGTAGAATTAAGTGAAACTTTAAGGTCACATTCTAAAAATTTATTTTCAATATCCGTGTGATTTAACTTTTGTTTGGTTTGACTAAACATGCTTCCATCTCCCTTTATAATAAAAATGTTTGATACAATTCTTAAATTCATTTGGCAAATAAATTTTAAAGAATTTAATCCATTTATTTAAATTTTTATAATTATACTTCTTTTTTTAAAGATGAATAGATAAACCTATAGATAACCCTATTGCGATAAAAAATTACAATAAAAAAAACCATTCCCTCAATGATGAAGGAATGGTTTTTTGTGAAACGTTTAACTAAGCTTTATTTGGGCTTAAAGCACCGTGGTTAACACTACCAGTTGCGCCACCTGGACAGAAGGTAATCGTATAATCCACGCTATTGACACGCGCGCCATTGTTATCTTTCATGATTTGACAGATAAAGGTACTACTCATGTCATCAAATGGATGCGTATAAATTGAAGGACAACCTTTCTTTATCCAGGTTAGTTTGGGTAACACTCCTGAAGTCCAGTTCGGATTGGCATTTACACATTGTTGAGTAACAGGTCCTGGCGGAACTTGCGTACCTACTTTATCCCAATTAACGCAACCACAGCATCGGGTTGTTGCACCGGGTTGATAGCAGGAACCCACTTTCGTACAACCATACAAGTTATTCCACTTTAAATCTTGTTGAGGAGCCGGTAGAGCTTGTTGGCAATTAAAAGGCGCACCATAATTTGCAGACATGCCACAAATTTGATTTGCCGTCCAATAGCCTAGCTGCACACCGCAAGTTTTTTTCAAGGAAGGTGTTTGTCCTGGATTAAAACTTAACCCGCATTTGTTTCCACCTGTACACTGCCCGTCTGTCGTACACGCAGCTCCACCCCTTCTTACCCAAACATAATCATTTGATGGTGGATTCATATCCCATGTACAAGCTCCCATACCGTTTTGCGCCGTTCTCCCCGATGCTGCACCACAATTGTAGGGGCTCGTATTAGGTGTAGCTAAGATAGGCGCCATTTCAACGGGTAAATTCATCCCATTAATGATTTCTGTATTATAGAAATCGGGACTTGTTTTACCGAAGGTAAATTCAGCTTGCGTGGCGGGTTGACCAAATCCTCGACCTGCAGGACATGCACCTACCCCAGCACCACAGTCAGCTGTCTCACAACCCGCGGCCGTACAATTTGTACGCCCTGCAACTGCGCCACTGTAAATCGCACCTTGACCATCATTGTAAATAGGTAATTGAATGCTATTTGTTCCACCATTTGGGTTTAATCGGAAGTTATTATCGGTAGGAACCGGTGTTTTCCAGAAGCATTGTGTACCACCAGCTCCTCGATCGACACAGGTTGATCCTTGGTAACAATCAGCATCGGTTTTACATGCACCGCCGCCGCGTGTACCTGTTGCACCACTGATGAAGCCAAACCATACAGGAAAGGGGCATTGATTAACAAAGTTAATCGTACGCTTTCCTGCAGCGGAAGTGTTGGGCGTATAAGTTATCGTTAAAGCATTTTGTGTTGGTACTGTGAGCGGATTGGGATTAGCTGTAGCCGTAAAACCCGCAATGTTAGAAGTAACGGCGTAAGTGTCAGCTGGTAGAGTCAGTGTTGCATTATTGGTGACATTTTGATTAATTGTTTGCGTATTACCGGTGAATGTAACCGCAACTTGCGCAGTCGGCGGATTCACTAAGGTAACTTTAACTTGCCCTGACGTTGTTGACGCCTTGTAAGTTAAAACGGCGCTCGCAGTTTGTTGCGCATTCACCATCACACTGACCGGCGTTACTGTGTAAGATTGCCCACCATTGGTGATGGTGGAACCCGAAACGGTATAATTACCCGGCGCAAGGTTCGCAAGCGTCCAGGATGTCCCCCACGTTACCGCCTGTTGCTGCGATGTACCTGGTCCTGTCACGGTAACCATTGGATTGGAAAGGCCGCCAACGGGTGCCGTACTCAAGCTCACTTGCAAAGTTCCGGTCTCAACGACTGGACCGCCTTCTGCTTTAAATTCGAAAGGACCCGTAGGTAAAGGGGTGGTTGGTGAAGCAGAAAATTGAATGGTGAGAGGTAAGACACAGTTTGGATCAGAAGGGAGATCAGGAGTGAAAGGCGTCCCACCCGACAAGGTTACATCTGAACCGTTTTGAGCTACAACTTTCCAATCTGCCCAGGGTTGACCCCAGATTGTAGAGGAGAATGTTTGAGCAAATTTAAATTTGAATTCTAAACTTTTTAAAGGAATGGGATTGCCAGACGTATTGCAAATCGAAAAAGTTGTAACCCAATTCGTATTTGCGACTGAAACTTGCACTGGCACAGGCGTAGGAAGTAATAAACGCTCTAAACGCGAGGGAACACTATTCTTTGTGACAGCAAAAGCATCCGCCAAATTAAAACTTGATTGACTCAATGCTGTTGCTGAAAAGATCAAGTAGGAAAAAAAGACGCAAAATGCGCCCCAAATATTTTTGGTTTTATTCAAAGTAACGCTCCTTGTCAACGATCCTAACTTTCGACTATAAAAGATTTTATTTGCAGTAGCAATAAATGACCCATTAAGCACTAATGTCTGTAAATTTTATCCGACTCCTCCCTAGGTGGTTTCAAATTTAAAGGGTCAGTTAAGCGTGTTTTTGCTAACTGAAAAAATTGTTGCTTGGTTTTTTTTTCAGGATCTTTACTAATTTCTTCATCCAGCTTTTTTCTCAAAGGTCCTTCTACAACTTTAATTTGATGATTTAACTTCCAAAGTTTCAGATGCGTTAAAAGTTTATCAATGGCGTGTACCAGCAAGGGTGCCAAAATAAAAGGAATGCCGAGTGCGATGATAGAAGCAATCCCCGTATTATATTCCCAGCGTTGATAAGTGGTCGTGCGTGCTTGATAGCCTTGGTTTATCTGGTTTTTTTTATCGATCAACGTAGCACGTTGATGATCATGATCATATAAATTTTGATATTCAGGGAAAAATAAAAGTTGACCTAGATTATTAAGACGCGGATCTGCAGCCTTAATAATTTTTACTTCAACATTCTGGATGTCTTCAGCAGAAAAAATGCCGTGATCTACTAATTTGTTTTTAATATTTGTATATTTTTCACAGAGTGAATTGAACTCTTTAAAATGATAATTAAGCGCTGAAGAAATGAGCCGGCATTGATTAGTGCGAAATAAAGTTAATTCATCTCTTAAACTTTTATCCAACTTAAAAGCCGAATCAATCATTAAAAATTGGGTGTGCAAATTGTATAAATCTTTAAATAAATCGTTCGCTTGCTCTTGCGGAGCGCGATCTTGGACCTTGGGTTGATCAGACAATCTATGGCGATGATGGTGCATAAGTTGGGTTCCTAGAGAAAAATAGAATAGACATTCCAACATGTAACTTTATTAAACAAATATCAAAGTAGTGCTTAATTGCAACATAACTCCCACCAAAAATCAAAAATTGCCTTCGTTGTTTTCTTCAAGCTGAATTGAATCAAGTACTATTTCATAATAGGATTCAGCCATTCCTCCCGAAGGTAACGACCCATGAATTTAGATGCCGCCCTAAAAAAATTGCTCTATCGTCTTATTTTTATTGCTAATTATCAAACCAGACTCATCAAACGAATCCAATTTCACCAACACATTCCAATTTTAAGTTTGCATAAGATTTCACCAGAACAAAATTACTTCTGGCCTGCGCTGCATCCTTACGTTTTTGAAAATTTATTAAAATTTCTTATCAAAAATTTTGCGATCGTCACTTTACATGAACTCAATCAAAAATATACAAAACCTAAATTGGTTTTATCTTTTGATGATGGCTATTACGATTTTATTGAACACGCTATGCCTATTCTTAAAAAATATAACATCAAAGCTAATTTGAATATTATCCCCGCACAATTAAAAAATGAGCAGCCTTTATGGAACATTGCTTTATATGATTTCTTCAATGCAGCTTCGCCTGTTTTGATTCAACAAATGCAAATTCCGGGTTTAGATTCGAAAAATTTTGATGGGACAATTAAAAATAAAATCCGTTTAGGATTGCAAGCTAGCCGGGTTTTAAAAAAACTTACAACCCAAACACGTGACGTTATTACAACACGTTTAGAAAGTGACATTTACAGTCAATGTGAACCCTATCCTAAAACGCGAATGATAAAGCTTGATGAAATGCCCTGTGTCTTAAGCGAACATGAGGTAGGTGTTCATTCTTATGCGCATAACAGTATGGGAAATGAAACAATGGCATATTTCATTCAAGACTTTAACAAATGTAAGGAATTTTTTTTGATGCATCATTATCCAGACATGGATATTTATGCTTTTCCAAATGGTAGTTATCGCGAAGAACAAATCGCGTATTTGAAAAATAATGGCGTCAAACACATCCTTTTGGTCGAAAATGAATATGCGCAAATTCAATCGCCTTATTATCGCTTTAACATTGCTGCATTTAATCATTATGAAACTATATTCCAAGCGCTCGGTATAAAGTCAAAAGGAATTAAATATGAACAAAATTGAAGTTAGAAGAGCAAGCTTTGATGATGCTGAAAATATTGTTAGTTTATTAGAAGGATTTTATCCTGGCGTGCCGAATCATTGGCGTAAAATCTTTACACCCCGTGCTTGGGACATTGAAGAAAATTTTCCAGGCTATGTAATTGTTGATCAAAAAAAAATTGTTGGTTTTTTAGGAACGATTTTCAGTGACCATCAAACTGAAAAAGGCCAAATGCGCTTATGTAACTTAACAACATGGTATGTTGAACCGCCTTATAGACAACATGGATTAATGTTATTTTTAAAAGTAATGAAAATCCCCAACGTTTCATGGACTAATTTAACAGCTGCTCCCCATACTTATGAATGGCTCCAAAGATCCGGTTTTAAAACGTTGGAAAACAAACAAACTGTCGTCTTGCCTTTACCACAATTTAGTCCAACGCAAGTTACGATCACTACTCAAATCGAAGAAACGAATTTGCCTATTTCCTTACATCCGATTTATGACAAGCATCGGAATCTAAACTGCAAACATATTTTAATTAAGAAACAAGATCAATTATGTTATTGCCTTGCTGTTATAACACGCTATAAAAAGCTACCTGTGGCAAAGATTTATTACTTCAGTGATTCACAATTTTTTTCAGAAGTATTAAATGAAATTCGATTCAAACTATGTCATAAATTGCGTGTTTCTCATCTCGTGTTGGAAGGCGATTTGTTGCAAGGTCATCGAATGATAGGAGCTTGGATTAAAGAAACTTCTCCACCCCGTCTGTATAAATCAGACAAATTTGGTAAGGAAGACATGACTTTACTGTGCTCCGAACTTTTTATTCTTGGTATCTAACACTTATTTAAATCATTAACTGGCCACCATAAACACGCAATGTTTCACCCGTAATGTGTCCTGATTCTTCACTGATTAAAAAACCTATTGCACTTGCAATATCTTGGGGTTTCGCAAGCTTTCTCATCGGGATTTGCATTTTAGTGAGCAATCTAGTTTTTTCAGGAATATCAGCTATCAACCCTGTCTCTGTCATGCCAGGGGAAACAACATTAAACCGTATGCCTAAGGGTCCATACTCCAATGCCAATGTTTTGGATAAGGTTTGAAGTGCCGCTTTTGCTGTTGCGTAACCGGTCACCTTTAATAATGGTGTCGCATCTGCAGCTAAACTTCCAATGAATACAACTGATCCTCTTTTCTTTTCAAGAAATTCTTTCAAAACTGCTTGAACACAATGAAAAGCGCCTCTAAATTGAATGTTGAAATGGTCTTCAATATCTTGCCATTCTAAATGATGGAAATCGGTAGCGATCACTTTACTTGTTGCGCCATATACTAATCCGGTTATGGTGCCAAATTTATTTTTAACCTCTCCTATCATTCTTTTTATTGCATTTGCATCACGTACATCAGCTTGACAAGCTATCGCCTCGCCACCCGCAGCAATAATATCTGTAACAACGGAATTAGCGCCTTCATGATCTTGAGAATAATTAATAGCAATACGATAACCTTTAGCAGCTAAATATTTAGCAGTTGCAGCCCCAATACCTCGGCTACCACCTGTAATGAGAATAACTTTTTCATCCGGGAGAGATTGCGATTGCAGCGTTTCCGTTTCTTCCCATTCCAAACATTTAACTTTGGCCGATCCTTTAACAACAGCTTGTTTATGTTGATTAGTTATTTGGATCGCTAAGACGAGCGTATTTTGACTGATGTGTTTTTCAATGACTTCGGCAAAAACTTTAAGCTCATCGCCAATACGGACCGGTAATAAAAAATCAAAATTCTGTGATATCCAAAGGGCTCCATCACCAGGAATATGCTTGCCAATAAGCGTAGAAACAAAGGATGCACCCAACATGCCGTGCGCCACCGTGTCTTTAAAAACGGTTTTACGCGCAAACGCTTTATTAACATGCAAAGGATTATCATCCCCCGTTAGGTTCGCAAATTTGGTGACATCATCTTCTGTAATTTTATGAATAAGGTGAGCTGAATCGCCAATTTTATATTGGGCAAATTTTTTGTTTGGCATGAAAGACCATCGCTATGATTAGGAGGTAATAAAATCAATCAAGAAGCAGTTAATGCTTCTTTTACGGTTAGCAAAATTAACGGATAATTCAACATTTCAATCATTTGCTCATCGGTAAAACTAATTTTAAATTCATCTTCTAACGCGACAATAAGATTCATATGCGTTAAAGAATCCCATTTGGAAACCGTATCAGATGATGTTTCGTCGTTAATTTCATTTTCAGAAACATTAAATAGTTGCGATAATATTTTTTTTACACGTACTTCAAGCATAACTTACTTCCTTTACCAAAATGTGATTGATGTTGTAACCTGTCCAATTTTGAGTATTAAGCGTGTAAATTTCTTCGCGCACATGATAGAAACCAGCTTTTTCAAGAAAAGTTTTCATTTGTTGATTTTTGTCACTTTTCAAATATTCTGCTTCCCACAAATGAATATTCCATAATTTGCTTAATTGATTCATACAATGCTCTAAAAAAACATACTCAATATGACGAGACAGAATTCGACAACTCATTAAAAAACTATCTATAATTCCTTTCTCGCCATCTCGTCTCGCGATGAGAACACCGGTGAGACCATAATCACCAAACTTATCTTCCACTTTTAAACTATACACCGCACTTTCTTTGCTTTTCTGCAGAGATTCTATTTGTTGCTGAGTATATCTGCGCGTTGATAAATTAAATTGATTGGTTTTTTGAGTCAGTTGCGTTACACGCATAATGTCATGATCAACGACCGGACCGATCATCGCTTTTAACTCGAGAGCTGCTAAATAATCAGAGATATTATGGACTTGGGTTAATAATTGTTTACGCTTTGTTTCTGTTTGATATTGTACATTGCGGTCCCCATCAGCTTGACTGATTGCTAATGTATCAAATAATCCCTCTTTTAATAGGAGTAGAGGAAATTCATAAATGCGCTGTGGAACTCTAATTACTGTTAATTCGGGTATAGCATGAGTAACTAATTCACATTCCGTAGGGCTATCATCGACAAAAACACAACTCTCAATGCCAATATTTAATGTTGTAATGATTTTAACAATATTATTAGCTTTATCATCCCAATTAATTTGGGTAGCAGCAACATGTGAACGCCGAAGTAAACTATATGGATGATGATCTAATACATTCCAAACTTCATTTTCATTATTTTTGCTGCAGAGAGCTATGATGACTCCCCGGCGAATTAATTCTAAAACGGTTTGTTGAAACTGATAAAAAATGCGACCCGGATAGACGTGTGGATCTAATTGTATATGATTAAGACCATCTTCACCCACAATCCCGCCCCACAAGGTATTATCACAATCTAGAATTAAACATTTTTTCGCATCACCATGTAGTGCGCGTGCTATTTTGGTGATGTCACTCGCGTAAAGACTTAAAAATGCTTTTTTAAAAGGTGCTTCGTACATTTGCCAATAGCGATAATCGAAACTTTGTGCTTCGCCTAAAATACTTACATAGCGTCCCCAATCTAATAAAAAAAAACGACCCGCATGTTCATGCGTATACGATCTAATAAAAGTATTAATAGCAAGACACGCATCGGTACGATCGGATTGCGCGATTGTGGTTATGCCATTTTCTGAATATAGAGGTAAGCAAATGGTATTGATAAGGATGAGGGCGGAAGTTTTTTGATTAGCAAGATCGAATAATGTTTTTAATTCTGCAATAAAGCTTGTTACATCTTTAAGTCGATCGATGAAGGTGGGTTCAAAAGGGTTATACATTAATGCACATACTATCGCATCGTAATTTTGACGATATAATAATGAATTGTTATCTAACAACTCTTGCATAGCATTATCATATTGACCAAAGACGACAGTGGGAACCATATTTGATTCACGTAAATAAAAACTTAATATGTGTTCAATCTGATTGACTGTAAAATTACTTAGAAAGTAGATCGAGAAGGGTTTAGTCGAATCTTTATATTCGCTTTGTTGGTTGGATGATAGTAGGGTTGCAATATTAGTTTGTAAAATTGTCTCGTGCAATTGTTGTAGGGTTTTCATAACCACCAACCTGTGATTTCCGTCTCATTTGACTAGCAATCTAAACAGGTTCGTGTTTTTTTGCAATAAAGATAAAGAATTATTACGGTCGAATTTGATAAATACCCGTTGCTGGATTATTGGAGTTGTCAGCTGTAATAGTGATCGGTTTGGTCGCATCATTGGTCGCGCAAATTGCAACATTACCAGGATTAACTCGCAAAGTTGTACCACAGTTGGTAACAAAGACACCTGAAGCATTTACACCCATGTTGACGACGATCATCACAACCAAGGTCAGTGATGTTCCATTTTGAATAACGACTGAATCGTTGGTATTGCGAGAGATCCAATTAACAGCAGGAAACATTTCGGCTGCCTGAAGTGTAAAAGCAGTCAAAAAGAGAGAAAAGCCAAATACCATTTTTTTGATCATTTTTTGACATCCTCACCGCGCTTCTTCTTTTATTATATACCTTCCATCTGCAACTCAGGGCAAAAGCAGTTAAGACATTGATTTATATTGAACTACATTTAAAAAATGATATTGATAATAAAATAACGCGGTTCTTTAACATAAAGATTAACTTGATGTACAGGTGAAGCTGCATTAATTGCTGAGAGCGCTGCGTCATCTAATAGTTTTTCTTTACTCGTCTGTAGCACCCGCGCCCCAATAATTTCACCGGAAGGATGCAAAACAAAGCCTATAGTGGTGATCCCATGTTTATAAAGGGAGCGCGCAATTTCCGGGTAATAGAGTTTTTTTGTAAAAGCTCTCCCTAATAATTTCCGCAAAGGATCATCTAATAATTTCTCCCCTATCATGCGGATGGGTTCTGCATAGGCACCGGTATGATGAGGCCTTGGCACAATATCATCAAAATTTTTTAACTGGGTATTTAATGTTTTGTCGTAATTAATTTTTTCTTTTTTATAAAGTGCAATTTCACCTTGATCAATCCACGCTTTTTCTTCAGAGGTTGCTGCTTGGGTGTTTGCGTGAGGTTTTGGAGCAGATTCCGCAAACGCCGCTTCATCTTGATAAAAATAATAACTCGTGTCTTCCTTGGGTGCTTTAGGAGGCGTGCTGCGAATAAAGAAAAACAAAAATAAGAAAATGATATGAAAGAGTACAGAGAAAGTTAAGAAGTGAGATCGTTGCATAGCCTGCCTAAGCGAGTTAGGTAAGTTCCATCATACCCAAAAACCAGCTCTAATTGCGAGGAGTCGTGAAAATAGCCGCGCATCATGAGTGAGTTTTACATTAAGTTAAAACCCGGGGGTTCCCTCGCAAAGTTGAGATCGGTGAATTCGTAGGGATAATGTATCTTAACGCGCTTTATTGGCAGAACAAAGAGAAAACCTGTCAGATGATTATTGCGGCCTGACTTTGCTTGTAAAACGAACGCTTAGTTCAGATATAAACTACATGACGATGGGGCAACGCAAGATTGTCCTTGGTGAATGAGTAGCCTTGTAAATTACAAGGCTACTCATCTCTAAAACTAACCCCAAGGTTTCTTAATATCTAAAAGCTCAACTTTAAAAATCAAAGTTTCATTAGGACCAATCGCTGGTGGCGCGCCCGGTTCGCCGTAAGCAAGTGACGATGGAATGTAAAGTTCCCATTCAGAACCCACTTTCATCAACTTAAGTGCTTCAACCCAGCCTGGAATAACACCGGATACGGGAAACGTAGCAGGCTGACCTCGCGTATAGGAACTATCGAATTCCGTGCCATTAATTAAGCGGCCCGCATAATTAACTGTCACCAAATCATTACCGGAAGGCATATCGCCAGTCCCTTCCTTAATAATTTTATACTGTAAACCACTTGGGAGGGTCACGACGCCTTGTTTTGCTTTATTTTGGGCAAGAAAAGCATCCCCGGCCTGTTTATTTTTATCATTTTGAATTTGCATGGATTTAGTTTCCGTTGTTGTCTGATCATCACCATTTGCAGCAAAAACCCCGGTGCTTAATAAGCTTGCACTGAGTATTGCTAGACAAAATATTTTTAATTTCATTACAGCTCCTTTAAATAGTCCTTATATCCTTGCCATTTTAAAAAGTCTGAGGGTAGAGCAAAGTTAGCGAAGAGGCAAGGCTGTGACTTAATTTGATGAGTATTGTGTAAATAAAATCCTCATCTTAATAATCAGTTCAACCGAAATCTGTAACGGCGGATCCAATCTTGAACTTCACTCTAAATCATGGTACCTAAACAATTCTTTTAAGTGTGTTAAGGATGGAAACCAAGTAAATGACAAAAAAATCTCATTTCTATGTGATTGGTGTATCAGCCATTGCAGCCATAGCAGGATTGTTATTTGGGTTTGATACCGGAATTATTTCTGGTGCTTTACTCTTCATTGAAAAAGACTTTGCGCTATCGACTGTCATGAAAGAATTGATTGTTAGCAGCGTCTTACTCGGTGCGATGTTTGGTTCATTATTTTCGGGTCATTTAACGGATCGATTTGGCCGCCGCAAGCTCATGCTCATTATTTCCGCCCTATTTATTTTTGGTACTGGCATTGCCGCTTTTGCTCCTAATGTTAACTCCATTTTGTTTGGCAGATTGTTTATTGGTTTTGCAATTGGTATTGGTTCTTACACTGCACCGCTTTATATCGCTGAAGTTTCTCCCTTTCATTTACGGGGCGGACTCGTTTCCCTAAACCAATTAGCAATTACCATCGGTATTCTTTGTTCATTTATTATTAATTATACTTTCACCAATATTGATGGCTCATGGCGATGGATGTTTGGTATGGGCTTAGTGCCTGCTATCCTGCTTAGTATTGGCATGATTTTTTTACCTGAATCACCTCGTTTCCTTGTCAAAAAAAATAAAATCGATGAAGCAACCAAAACATTAAAACAACTTCGCAATACCGAAGAAGTGGAGGAGGAAATTAAGGAGATTAAAAATAGTCTAAATTTAACCAAAACCTCTTTTCGCGAAATTTTTTCACCGTGGATTCGTCCGGTTTTATTTCTTGGCGCAATGCTTGGCTTTATTCAACAAGTGACCGGTATCAATACCATCATTTATTACGCGCCTACCATTTTTCAGTTAGCTGGTTTTCCAGATGCATCAAGCTCCATCTTAGCAACCGTTGGTCTTGGCATTGTCAATGTCTTAGCTACTATTTTTGCCATCATTTATCTCGATAAATTAGGTCGCCGCCCCCTTCTTTTGACAGGGTTAATCGGAATGGGTTTATGCCTCTTAGGCTTAAGTTTCTCATTTTATTTTGGCACCGACATGGGTTCATTACGTTGGTTTGCACTCGGTTGTACTTTTGTTTACATTATTTCTTTTGCCTTCAGTCTAGGCGCTATTCTCTGGCTTGTTGTCTCTGAAATATTCCCTTTAGAAGTGCGTGCTACGGCCATGGGCGTCGCCGTATTTAGTTGTTGGTTTTGGAATTTTGTCGTATCGGCAACTTTTCTTTCTTTACTGAATGCGCTCGGCCCTAGCCAAACATTTTTAGTTTACGCCTGTATGTGTGTATTTAGTTTAATTTTTTGCTATTACAAAACACCCGAAACGCGTGGGGTGACTTTAGAACAAATAGAAGAAAACATTCGCAAGCGGGTGCCGCTAAGGTCCATCGGTCAGCCTGAGTTTGAAAAAGTAACTTTATGTGAAGCTCATGACTGCCGAATAAGTTGAGTGAAATTGTAATGACAAAAATTATTTATACTTGGGATTTAGGCGCAACGAAATGTACAGCAGGTTTAGTTGAATACCATTCGGAAACACGTGATTTAACCTGTATTAAAAAACATACTGTCAAACTAAAAGAAGTATCCTCACTTGAAAAGTTAATAACAAATATCGAAGAGACGCTAGGCTTATCTATGGCACAAGCAGATTCAATTTGCATTGGAGCTGCGGGTCACTACGATGGTCAATTTTTATTACTGGATAACGCTTATCCCTTCCCTATGCATTTTGCCAAAATTGCAGAACTTCATGGTTGGAAATCTTATGCTGTCATTCATGATTATGCGCCCATTGTATGTGCGACTTTTACTTCTTATATTGAACAACCCAATAATATTAAACGATTAAACCCTTATGAAATGAAAAACACTGGGCGTCGTGTTGCTTTAGGAATCGGAACGGGTCTAGGGTTGAAAGATGGGGTCTTACTGGATAATGGTGATTTTTGGTTAGGAAGGAATGAAATTGGACATATCGGTGTTACTTCACCGCCGCTTGCTGATAAAATTCATTTACAGCGTCACGAAGAATTGATTCGTTTCCTCCAAGAAAAAACCCGCTTACAAGCCAATCAACCACTAACCTTTGAAAAAATTCTTTCAGGATCAGGGACAGCTCGGCTGTATCAATTTTTTTATGGTGATGAAGAAATAAGTCCCGAAGAAGTCGGGGAAAAGATGCGCCAAGGCATCGCTCCTGAAATGCTTGACGCTTTTGCTTGGTATGCCGGTTTATTTGTGGGAACGGTACAACTTACTTTTATGCCCGAAGGTGGCGTTTGGATTACGGGTGGAGTGAGCCTCAATCATTTGGATGTCTTTGAAAGACCAGATTTTTTCTCAGGTATTAATGCCTCTCCCGCTTATCGATTGCAACGTGATGAGTACCCATTAAGTATCATGTGTAATCATGAACATGCACTTATTGGGTGTGGCTACTATGCGACTAAACGCTTAATGAAGGGATAAGTTCGAATAGCGGGAGCCTAGTCATCTTAAAAAGATTAAGGACGCTTAAGGCGTGGTTAATAATAAATTATCCTTACTATACTATGATAAGGATAACTTATAAGTTGACCGCGCCATGCCAAAAAAAAATAATACAAATAAAGGGTTAAAAAAAACCAACTCGGTTTCCTTGAGCCCAAAAGTAATAAAGAAAAAAAAACCAAAAAGCAAAGCAGATAAAAAATACCATCCAAACCAACGTTCCTCGAAAAAGAAAACCAGCAATTTTGATCCGCATAATCCCTTTGGTCGCTTTAATCAAAAAACGACTTACACGGATGAAAACGGCAAGGTTCATAATATTAAAACCACTTTTATGATCAATCTAAAAGGGTTGCCCCCAGGTAGCAATGTTGATGTAATCGCTCAATCCTTAGCAGAAAAACTCGTCAATTCTAGATTTTATTCGCCCGTCACAAAAGTTACCCGCTTATCACAAGCTACTTCGTATGGTTCTCCTGGTTCGCCAGTCGAAGTTGAAACCTCCACCGGTCCTAAATATCGGGTCATTAAATCGGGTGCATTAAGCGGCTTCTCAAACGATCCTTCACTTAAACCTTTAGAAAAAGTCGAGATAAAAAGAGAATTGAATCAAGGTGTACTCGAACAACTTAAGATTCTCTCAGCAATTAAAGACATTCAAGAAAAATATAAAATCAAAGAAGAAAAGGTTAAGAGGCGCTTGTTTGCAGAGCATGACGGTGTTCGATCAAGCTCCCAGGCATCTAAAATGGTCAAGCCCGGGGTGAACCAAAAATTAGGCGGCGCTACAGCTTATGCTGAATTAACCAAACTTATTTCAATATCCATGAAGTGGGAATGGTTACATTTAATTCCCCACATGCTGAAGGGTGAAGCTTCACAAATTGCTGATAATTTAGTTGCAGGAACACCACAGGCCAATACTGAAATGATGATTTATGAAGGAGTGCTGAAGGATTTAGCTAAAACATATAAAGAAGGATTTAAATTACTTGTTAAAGCTGCGCTCATCCCAGGAACCCACCATGCAACTGAAATTCATTATCTTATTTCAACGCCTGATTTTGCGCTCACACCCATTATCATAAATGCTCAAACCACTAACCAACCCCATATTGAATTTAAAGATTATTTTAAGTTTCTGATCGAATCGCTTATCCATTGTAAAAATGCGAAAGCTGATCCTGTTGTTATCGGTGAGGTGAAAAAGAATCATCCCTTATTAATCTTTGATAAACCAAATTTAGAAAAACAAGTCGGAAAAAACGCTTCATTTCCTACTTCTCCTTCCAAGAAACTCAAGTTCTAACATTCATCATGATGCCCAGACTGATTTAGAAGATAGAAGATTCATGTGCTATAGTTTCCATTGAACAATCGATAGTCTTTCCAGGGAATGGGAACCATGCGCTATATTAAATCGCTTCTGCTTCGTCTCGCCCTCCCTTTTTTAATCAAATACTATCGCGTCAATGTCGCCCGTACACTAGAGGAAAAACAAAAAGTATTTAAATTTCGTTATGACATCTATCGTGTCGAACTCGCTTATGAATTTTTGGATACGAGGTCAAAAGATGGCATGTTTTACGATGACTATGACTTTATGGACAATACGCTTATTTTATATAGTGGCGACATCGACCACATCACGAGCACCGTACGGTTAACGGTCTGGGATAAAGAGCATCTGCCAAAAAAAATTTTAGAAAACTTCAATCTTAAAGAAAGTATGGTCGATAAGATTAATAGGTTGGGTGAGTACCATTTTTTCCAAGTTAGAAAGGACTATCGGCGCAGTCTCTTGGCCATTGTATTGCTTATTTACACATGCAAAGCAGTTATTGATCAACCCCAATTAACGCCTGATTTAATATTTTTTAATTGCCAGCCCGGCTTGATCAAATATTATCTCGCTATGGGTGCTTATCCATATACACATGAAGTGATTCACCGAGAATATGGCTTATTACAAATTCCTTTAGCTATGCCCAGCTTTGATCTTACGAATCTTAAAAAAAATCATTGTTTGAGTTATCATTGCGTTAAATATTACGCAAAAAAATTAAAAAAAAATGCGCCCTTTGCTATTTATCAATCCGCAACACGAAACGCAGCAAATGTTTTACATCCCATTTCTTTATATCTGACCCCAGCCGAAACAAAAAAATTTGGTGAAATGATTAGCAAAAAAAACCATCGTGAACGTTATGCCTTTATTGTTTCGCTCATGAAAAATATTGTTCTTTTATCCGTGGAAAAAAATACACCTATCCTTCGTAAAAATTTGGTTGATTTTGACATGTATCTTATTGTGGAAGGGTCCATGGGCATTTTTTTAAACGAACGGGTCATTGCTAAATTAATACCGGGCGATATTTTTGGCGAAATGGCATTACTTGCAGAACATCATAGGCGTTACACTGAAGTTACAGCATTAACTGATAGTAAAATTATTCTAATCCCACGTAACTTTATTAAAGAATTACAAACAAAAAACTTAGCGCTTGCTAATGAATTTCTTCACCTACTTTGCAATAGTTTAATTGATAAACTAGAAGCGTCTAATAGATTATTAGCGAAGTTTAATCACCAATAAAATACCCCCTCTTTCAAACCACTGGGTTAGAAGTTAGTTAAATATTAAAAGGTGGCGCTAATACTCGAAAAATTCTACGATGTGCAGAAAAATCTTCCCCAAAACGTTCGAGAGCTTCTGCCCGTTTAGCTTTAGCATGAAGTTCAAAATAATTTTGTAAAGCTATTTCATCACACAATTGATAGCGCACTGTTAGGCAAGTCTTTCTGTCATGAGTTTCTTTTTTTTCTTCCAAAATCTCAGCTTGGATAAAACCTGGTAGGGCTAACATGGCTTTCACATGATCACCCAGCCACGCATAATAATCAGCAAAAATATTATTTTGTATTGCTAAATTAACTTCGTAAATTATCATAAAATAAACTCAACTTATGCTACGGCTGCATCTTCTTGAACGATAAGATCTTTAGGAGCACACCGACCGATGCCATAATAATTAAAACCTGCTGCCCGAATAGCAGTCGGGTCGTATTGATTCCGTCCGTCAATAATAATACGTTGTTTCATCAAACTTTTCATGGCTGCCAAATCGGGAAAACAAAACGGTTTCCATTCTGTTACCAAAACTAATGCATCAACATCTTTCAAAGCATCATATTGATGTTCAGCAAGAACTAACTGTCGCTTATCAAACCACGGGGCAGGCAATATTTCCTTTGCAATCGGCATGGCTTCCGGATCATAGGCTTGCACTCTGCCACCTCGTTGAACAATATCTTTAATCAACACAACTGAGGATGCTTCACGCATATCATCTGTTTCAGGTTTAAAAGAAAGTCCCCAAACAGCTATCGTAATATTATTTAAATTAGGGCCAAATAAATTCAAAACTTTTTGAGTTAATAATTGTTTCTGTAGCTGATTTCGGGCTTCAACTGATTTTAAAATAATTGGATCAATTTTTTGGCCGATTGCCATGTTAATTAAGGCGCGTACATCTTTGGGAAAGCAAGATCCCCCATAACCACAACCTGCATTTAAAAAAGCGCTGCCGATACGCGAATCAGAGCCAATCCCCATCCGCACGCTCTCGATATCAACATCCATTTGCTCACACAATAAGGCAATTTCATTCATAAAAGAAATTCGCGTTGCAAGCATTGCATTGGCGGCATATTTCGTCATTTCCGCATCTTTCACCCGCATGAAAAAAAGACGTTCCGGATGACGCAATAAGGGTAAATATAAATCCAGCATAATTTGTTTAGCATGATCTGAATCGAGACCGATAATAACTCGATCAGGACGCATAAAATCTTCAATGGCCGCGCCTTCCCGTAAAAATTCAGGATTACTTACGACATCGAATTTAATCGCCAACCCGCGCTTATGGAGGGCTTTTTTAATGGTAAGATTTACTTGATCGGCCATTCCCACGGGGACTGTCGACTTATCAACGATCACACAATAATAATCAAGATAATCACCAATGTTTTGGGCGGCTTGCAATACGTATTGCATATCAGCCGCGCCCTGACTATCACTTGGCGTGCCAACCGCAATAAAAATTACATCGGGACGCACCGGGCTTTGGTCCAGTGAAGTTGCAAAATGCAAGCGGCATTGCTCGATGTTGGAACTAATCATCTTTTCAAGACCAGGCTCGTAAATAGGTAAAACGCCACTCTTTAGATTAGTTATTTTATCTTCATTCAGATCAATACATGTAACATGATTACCTAATTCCGCAAAGCACGCACCCGTTACTAATCCTACGTATCCTGCACCAACAACTATGATGTTCAATGGTCATCTCCTTTCTACTTAGAGCTTGGTCTCTAAGTTACGCGCATAAATTTTTACACTATCGCCTCTTGTATTTGCAAACACTCGAATGGGTTTCCCCATTTGTTTTTCAACTAACTCAATGAGTGTTGCTTTATTGTCTTTTTTACGTAAACGCAAGGCAAAATAATCATATTGATCTATTTGTTTATTTAAGTAAGGAACATCCGGTATAAATTCACGGACTTTAGTAAAAATATCTTCTTGATAATGGCGTGAGTAATACATGAGCTGATAATCATTAGTATATAAACGCGCCTCCCTTGGAATATGATGCGAAATCCACTGACCTGCATCCGCCACGTAAGCTTTTGAATAACCAAAATCAAATGTCCCACCCACGCCTTGAACCAGTACAGTTAACATCGCTACTAAAAATACGAGTCGTTGCGTTAATTTTTGCGAGCATTGATAAAGTCGATCAAGAGCAAACGGAACCATTAGCGTTAAGATAAGTGTTAGTGCGACGAGATAACGTTTAGAAAGAAAAAAACGTTCAAGCAAAAAAATAAAATTAATCACAATATTAATGGCAATCACCCCGGACAAGACTAAGGTGGATGCAAACTTAAGGGGGACTGCACGTTTTATTATTGCGTAAATAAATAAAATAGAATAAGTCCACGATAAGTTAATCACGATACTTGAAACAAACCACGCAATAAGAACAAGGGACAACACTAAATCCGCATGCTTAGCTGAATCAACATTCAGTATGTATTGTGTTAAAGCAATTTTGGCTTGATGGTAATGGGTTGCAACATAACTCGCGCCTTGTTGAATCTGTATTTTTAATTCAAAGAGGCGACCTAATTTCTCTAAGGAGTTACTTGGATGAATGATCATCCAAGTGAATAATCCTATTAAACCTATAAAACTTAAAGCATTCAGTGCCAATGCCGAAGTAAAACGTACAGGGAAAGAAAATGGCTTGTACAACCAAATGAGTTGGGGCATAAAAAGAAGGAAAATAAAACCTTCAATACGGAATAACGAGGCCAAAATTAAACTTGCATTAAAAAGCAAAGCATAAAAGAATCGCGGCCTTGCTAAATAACGCAATAAAAAAAAGATAGAAAAAAGATAAAAAGTCCAAAACCCATGATCTCGAACAATATACTCGCGAATACTATTAAAATGATGTGCACAAAGAATTGTGATAGCTGCAAACCATAATACGCGCTTCGTTCCCCCGATTGATTTCACAATGAATAAAAAAGCTAACACGGAAAGCAAAGAAAAGAAACTGTCGAGTAAATATGCAGCAGTAGGATAAGATAAATGACTCAGCTTAACTAAACCATAAACGAGCATAGAATAAAAAGGCCAACGCGCTTGACCGCATAGATCCATGATTGCTCTTATACTTGATTCGCCTAATTTTTCAGCGCTCATCAAGTAACAAATAGCATCGGGATTAATAATGGTTTCGTTTGAGGCAATCCAGGCTGAAAGAGCTAAGCTAGTCAATGCCGCCAGAATATAAAGGTAATACTCATTGTTAAACAGGCGGGCCAACATTACACCAAGCTCTCTAATGTCAATTTAAAATCTTTAGCCAATTCCGGATGTTTTAAGGCATAAGCAACGGTTGCTTGCAAATAACCTAATTTGTTGCCGCAGTCATAACGTCGACCATCGAATTGATACGCAAGTACCGTTTGTTCTTTTAAAAGCTGCGCGATAGCATCAGTTAATTGAATTTCGCCACCTGAACCTTTTTGAGTCGCTTGTAATAAAGTAAAAATATGCGGCGTTAAAATATAACGACCCACGACACCAAGGTTAGAAGGCGCGATTTCTGGTTGTGGTTTTTCGACAATACCCTGCATGGCTGCAATTTTGTCAGTGTTCTTTACATCAACAATCCCATATTTTTTAATTTCAGAAGGATGTATTTTTTCCACTGCAATCACACTGCTTTGGTATTCTTCGAACACCGCAATCATTTGCTGCAAACAGGGGAAAATCCCGCCATCAATTAAATCATCAGCAAGCAAAACAGCGAAGGGTTCTTGCATCACGAATTGCTTAGCACAAAGCACTGCATGCCCTAAACCTTGCGGCGACTTTTGTCTAATATAAGCACAAGACACACCTTCCGGTAGAATACCTCGGACAATATTTAATAATTCTTTATCCCCACGCTCAACTAGGGTTGCTTCAAGTTCAAAATTTGAATCAAAATGATCCTCGATGGCGCGCTTGCTACTGCTGGTTACAAAAATTAATTCTGTAATACCCGCTGCTACCGCTTCCTCTACCGCATATTGAATAAGTGGCTTATCGACTATAGGAAGCATTTCTTTCGGGTTAGCTTTTGTCGCGGGTAAAAATCGTGTACCTAATCCAGCCACAGGGAAAATGGCCTTAGTGACCTTCATCATAAAAGAAAATCCCTTCGTTCTTCCTAAGGTCCGGAATGTTACCACAGACAATTTAAAGAACATATTGGCTTGTCCTGAAAAACTGAACTTGTTATAAAGGACCCCACATAGACCTTTCAAGGGAAAAGCGTATGCGGAAAAATATTCTAATTTTGGGCCATAATTATGCGACCCAATTTGTAGATATATATAACCAATACAGTCGTATTTTCCCTCCCGATCAATTTGAAGTCACCGTCGCTTATTTGTCCGGAACCCCGGATGATGCGATTAAAGAACGGACACTTGCTGATCATGTTGTATTTTTTAACTTCAATAAAGATCGCCTTCGCTACTTAAAAATGCATGCTATTCGCCAATTAAAAACTTTTTGCGAAGAAAAACAATTTCAAATGGTAATTTGCCATCGTTACAAAGCATCTTACATCATGATGTGGGTCGCCCAATTTTATCGCTGCCCCGCGCTGGTTTTTGTCATGCATGAATTGGGTACGATGCGCTCCATTCGAAGACGTTTAGTGATTGCCGCACTGTGTAAAAAAAATATGATGTTCGCAGGGGTCTCAAATGCAGTGGCCAAGGATATTCGCAGTCACATTTGGCGAATACCATCAACGCGGGTTGTGACTTTATATAACATGATTGATGTTGATTTAACCATTCCCCAATTGCTAAACCGCTCAGCTGCTAGAACTGCATTACAATTAAATGATACTGATTTTATTTTTGGCAACGTGGCGCGCTTGGTTCCAAACAAAGATCAAGCCAATTTAATTCATGCTTTCTCCCTGATCAAACCTTATTGTCCGAACAGTAAATTGGTTATTATCGGCGATGGGATTTTAGCTGATTCCTTAAAAAAACAAGTAAAGCTTTATCATTTAGAAAATGACGTTATTTTTACTGGCTTCTTGGCAAATGGTTACCGGTATATGCAAGCTTTTGATTGCTTCGTTTTAAATTCCACGCAAGAAGCTTTTGGACGTGTTTTATTGGAAGCCATGTTGGCACGAATACCGGTCATTGCAACGAA
Source organism: Gammaproteobacteria bacterium (assembly GCA_013816845.1). Taxonomy (NCBI): domain Bacteria; kingdom Pseudomonadati; phylum Pseudomonadota; class Gammaproteobacteria; species Gammaproteobacteria bacterium. Next base: position 109,107 of record JACDDU010000001.1, on the reverse strand, counting down.
AGTGCATGGCATCCCAGAAGTGCTAGGCGGTACCAACAAGCTTGTCTCAGCTCAAAATGCCACCGAACTATCAGCCGCGATGCAATCTACTTATGACGCAGCGCCGGGGGAGCGCCAGGCCTGGGGTAATGAAGGGTATCACCATGTCTTAAAAAACTTTTCGCTTCCTCAATTTGCTCTACAATTTTGGCAACTCCCTCTTTTGGATCCAATAAAGGAAAGTTAATGCGCATTGCTTACACCACCACATTTGATGCAACCGATGTTCATCAATGGTCTGGCACCCCTTATTTCATGTCGCGTGCTTTTACTGAAGTCGCACACGTTGATTACATTGGTGCTTTAAACCGCCAATTACCACCCTTTTTTAAGACGAAACAAATTTATAAAAAATATATAACCGGTCAGCGCGAAAGCCCACGATTTAATATCCATGCAGCCAAGCATTACTCTTTCCAGGTTGAACAGGCTCTTAAACAACGCGCCGTGGATATCATTGTCTCTCCTTTAATAAATCCTATTGCCTATTTAGATTCCGAAAAACCGGTAGTGCTATGGACTGATGCATTGTATGCAGGATTATTGGGATTTTATTCACCGTTTTCTGCGCATTCTGCCAAAACGGTTGAGCAAGGTAATTTGGTTACAACGGCTTGTTTAAATCGCGCCACACTTGCCTTTTTTTCTTCTGATTGGGCGGCAAACAGTGCCAAGGAACTTTATGGCATTGCGCGGGAAAAAATCAAAGTCATCCCCTTTGGCGCGAACATCCGGTATGCACCGAATTATGATGAAATCAAAACGATCATTAGCAATCGAGCCCATGATAAAATTAAATTATTATTTTTAGCGAAAAGTTGGGAACGCAAAGGCGGCGATCTAGTGCTCGCTGTGACTAAAGCGCTGCACGAAGCAGGACATGCTGTTGAATTAAATATTATCGGATATGATGCAAAAGATTTGCCGCCGCTTCCTCCTTATATTAAACCGCTGGGTTTTATTTCTAAACACACTGACGCTGGACAACAAAAAATCCAAAAGCTCTTAAGTGACACGCATTTTCTTTTTGTTCCTTCGCGTGCTGAAGCTTATGGTATTGTTTTTTGTGAAGCCAATGCCTATGCGGTTCCCTGCCTTTCAACCTATGTCGGTGGTATTAGCACAATTATTAAAGACCATATCAATGGTTTTACTTTTTCTTTAGAAGCAAAAGTAGCAACGTATTGCGACTATATCGTGACGACAATGCAAGATAAAAAGAATTATGACGCTCTTGCCCTATCTTCTTTCAATGAATACGCCACCCGGTTGAATTGGACATCAGCAGTGCAAGCGGCGAAACAATACATGCAAGCTGTGATTTAGTTTGACCCAGCATGACCGGATTTCGATTTGGCAGATCAGTTACGATGGAAGGTCCAAGCGTGGCGAACCATGGTTTCAAGGTCTGAATAAGTTGAAGAAAACTGAAGCATCTTTTCGATGGCAGTCGCATCCGCTAAAAGCACCGCCGGATCACCTGCGCGGCGGGGCATGAGGTGCACTGGGATAGGACAAGTCGTTACTTTCTCTACCATCTCGATCACCTGTTTGACGGAATAGCCCTTTCCTGTTCCAACATTCAATACCATATTGTCACCCCCCTTCATTAATGCCTTCAACGCTAACAAATGCGCTTGACAAACATCTGTAACATGAACGTAATCTCGCACACACGTCCCATCTTGTGTTGGGTAATCATTGCCAAAAATATTTAAAGCAGCACGTTTCCCCGCTGCAACCTCTAAAGCCAAAGGAATTAAATGGGATTCAGGAGTGTGACACTCACCTAATTGACCCGCGGGATCTGCACCTGCTGCATTAAAATAACGTAAAATCGCAAAACGTAAACCCGCAGCATCGGCACGCGCTTTAATTAATTTCTCTGCTAATAATTTACTGTGACCATAAGGATTGATAGGGTTGCATGCATGGAATTCATGAATCGGTACCTGCTGGGGCTCACCATATACAGCAGCAGAAGAAGAAAAAATAAAGTTAATCACATTATTTTTTTGCATAACCTCTAACAGCTGTTCCGTGGCTTGAACATTATTGGAATAATATTGCTGAGGCTTGGAAATTGATTCTGCAACATCAATGAGGGATGCAAAATGCATGACTGCCCCAATTGAATGTCGATCGAAAATCGTTTGCAAAGCTTTTTGATCACCCACTTCTGCGTGATAAAAGGGGGTCGCTTTGATGGCTGACTTTCTTCCACGAGATAAATTATCCAACACAATCGGTGTGTAACCTTGCGCTTTAAGCGCCAAAATCATGTGGGAACCAATAAAACCAGCACCCCCTGTCACCAAAACTTCCAGTGAGTTAGTAGGCATTGCGATTAATAAACCCTCTAAAGAAGGTTAAAAAAATTATTTTTAAATCGAATGTAAAAGACCAATTATTAATATAATACAAATCATATTCGACGCGTTTTTCCATTTTCATCAAGGTGTCTGTTTCCCCCCGCCAGCCGTTAATTTGCGCCCAACCTGTGATGCCGGGTTTGACACGATGACGCTGCATATAAGTATGGATGGAATCTTTATAAAACTCATTATGCTCAACTGCGTGCGGACGTGGACCGACAATGGACATGCGTCCTTGCAAAACATTAATGAATTGGGGGATTTCATCTAAACTTGTCCTGCGCAAAAATTTACCCCAAGCCGTGATGCGATTATCCCCGGGTCGGGCTTGAGTAATATGTCCTTGCTGTTCCTTATGTTCAATCATCGTGCGAAATTTATAAACTTTAATAATACGACCATCCCAGCCATGGCGGTGCTGTTTAAATAGAATGGGACCCTTTGAAGTTAATTTAATGCCTACAGCGATTAGTAAAAATAACGGTGAAATAAGCACTAAAATTAAAAATGCTAACATGCGATCTTCAATAGCTTTAACTAAACGATTGATACCCACCATGGGCGATGAGCGAATATTGAGTACAGGAACTCCAGCAACATCGGTGACCGAGTGATTTAACAAATCCAATCCAAAAATATCTAAAACCAATCGGGTATTAATTGTAAGATGACGCAATTCATATAAAATTTCTTTTACTCGGTTTTCAGCACGTAAAGGCAACGCCAACCAAATTTCGTCAATTTGTGCTTTGGATAAATAATTACTCAATGAAGTTGGTGTTTGTTGTACTGGGATGTGATGAATTTGGGTAGGCTTAGTGTGCGCATAATCGTCTAAGAAAGTGACAATACGGAAACCGGTCCATAATGCTTCTTGAACGGTTCCCGCCAATTTTTTTCCTAACACGCCTGCGCCAATAATGACGACACTGCGTTCATTCATCCCGAAAGATCGCATGAAACGTAAAAATAATAATAAAATACAGCGAGACGTCAGGATGAGAAAAAGAAAAGCGGTCATCCAATAAATAAACCACGTTCGCGAATACATTTCGCCTGATTTCGTGAAGAAAGCAAGTCCTGCGAGTAACAGGGCTAAGATACAAACCGCTTGAAAAACTCGCACAAAATAGCGAATTAAACCCTCTCCCCGTGATGAATCATAAATATTAAAAAAAGAAAAAACACCGAAGGAAGTAAAAGTGCCAATTAAAATAGCGAGCAAATAATGACGCGTGATTTCGATCTGATTAAACTTATAAATATAGGTAAACCAAGCCGCTGCAAAAACAGTCAACATATCTAAGAAGCGAATCAGCATCGCAAGCGTCCGTGAGTACTCTTTTAACAAACCTTTAGGCAACATAGTCGTTATGGTATCCTACCCTGAATTTTTAGAATTTAATTGTAGCCTTGATTGCGTGCCAGCGACATCAAGGTATAACACGCTTTGATGTTCCTGGCACTCAATGAAGGCTACACATCATGATGAAAATAGCAATTGTTTGCGATTGGTTGGTCACTCTAGGTGGTGCAGAAAAACTCATCGGCCAATTATTGCAATGCTATCCCAATGCAGATCTCTTTTCTGTCATTGATTTTTTTCCTAAGGAAGAACGAGCATTACTGCTCAATAAACAAATTAAAACCACTTTTATTCAAAAATTACCCTTAGCTAAAACCCATTATCGTACTTATCTACCGCTTATGCCGCTTGCTATCGAACAGTTAGACTTGTCCGATTATGATTTAATCATTTCAAGTTCCCATGCGGTAGCAAAAGGTATTTTAACCGGACCCCAACAGTTGCATATCAGTTATATTCATTCGCCCATGCGATATGCGTGGGATTTACAGCATCAGTATTTAAAAGAAACCGGCTTAGATCGAAAGCCGCAAGGTATGCTGGCGCGTTATTTTTTACATCGGTTGCGACTTTGGGATTTAAGAAGCGCCAATAGCGTCGATTATTTTGTTGCCAATTCCAACTTCATTGCCCAACGTGTGATGAAAACGTATCGGCGCGAATCGACCGTTATTTACCCCCCGATTAATTTGGATGCGTTTGAAGTTCATGAAGAAAAAGAAAACTTTTATCTGACAGCTTCACGTTTTGTACCCTATAAACGCATTGACTTAATTGTTGAAAGTTTCCGAGCAATGCCTGACAAGAAATTAATTGTGATTGGCGATGGCCCTGATTTTAAAAAAATCCAGGCGAAAGCGCCCTCCAATGTATCCTTACTGGGTTATCAAGACCAACCCACCCTAGTGCACTATTTAAAGCGCGCTAAAGCTTTTATTTTTGCAGCCTTTGAGGATTTTGGTTTAGTCCCACTTGAAGCACAAGCATGCGGTACGCCCGTCATTGCTTATGGGAAAGGTGGCGCACTTGAAACAGTACGCGGATTAAAGCACGCCTATCCAACCGGTCTATTTTTTGCAGAACAAACTCCTGCATCCATCTTAGAAGCTGTTAAAGCGTTCGAAGATAATCCTTCTCGCTTCACGCCTGCCCATTGCCGAGAGAATGCCAAACAATTTTCTCAAACCAACTTTCAAAAACAATTCAAACAATTCGTTAGCGAGAAATGCGTCAAGATGGGATTACCGACTCCCAATTAAATTAACGATTGTTAAAACGAAGGCGATCGTGACTCTTGAAAACTAGCATGCTATGCTTTCGCGCTCAATTTAGAAAGGAACTCGTCGTTTAAAAGATGCTAACTGAATCAGAATCCATGACAGCGCTAAATCCAGATCATTATTCAATTGATGCTGTTGTCAATGAAGATACTGTCATTTTTCCAGATATCACACCCTTTCAACATGCCCTAGCAGATATTAAAGATGGCTTTGCGCAATGGCGCATTTGGTTAATGCTCGCCTATCAAGATATCAAACTCCGTTATCGACGTTCGGTGCTTGGACCTTTTTGGTTGACACTCAGCATGGCGATCACGGTTTATACGATGGGTTTTTTATACGGTAAAATTTTTCATCAAGATTTGGAATCTTATTATCCCTTTTTAGTTGCCGGCATGCTGAGCTGGTCTCTTATCTCAACTATTGTCATGGAATTAACCGAAGGATTTTTAGGCGCCGATGTTTACATTAAACAAATTAAATTACCTTACAGTGTCTATATTCATCGATTAGTTAGCCGCAACATGATTATATTTTTTCATAATATTTTTGTTATTGTGCCGATTCTAATTATTTATCATACGCATGCAAAAGTTAATTTAAATACGTTACTCATTATCCCCGGATTATTATTTATTTATTTAAACGGTATTTCCTTTGGTGTCATTTTGGCGATGATAGGCGCGCGCTATCGCGACGTTCTGCAAATTGTTAAAAGTTTAGTCCAAGTCATTTTCTTCGTAACACCCGTGATGTGGGGCCCACAATTTTTACATGGAAGAGCGCAATTTATCATCGACTGGAATCCTTTTTATGCTTTCATTGAACTCATTCGCGCACCGCTTTTAGGTACGGTTCCCACTCTCAATAACATGATCATGGTAGCTTGCGTTACGACTTTGGGTGTTACATTAAGTTTATGGATGTTTATCCGGTATCGTGCACGCATTGTCTATTGGCTATAGGAAAACAGATGGCACGTATTGACTTAGATCAAGTGAGTGTTGCATTCCCTGTCTTTCAAGTTAATGCGCGTTCATTTAAAAAAAACTTTTTACGCTTAGCAACCGGGGGCAATGTTTCCAAGGATGCTAATGAACATTTTGTCGTGCGATCTCTTTCAGATGTTGATCTTACGCTTAGACAAGGCGATCGCGTCGGTTTAATCGGTCACAATGGATCAGGTAAGAGTACGCTACTTCGTTTGCTGGCCAACATTTATGAGCCAACTTCGGGTCGCATTAAAATTGATGGTCAAGTTTCTCCCATGCTTGATTTGATGAGCGGCATAGAACAAGAATTCAGCGGTTATGAAAATATCTTGATACGTGGCACCATCTTAGGCATTCCGCGCAAAAAAATTAGAGAGCAAATGGCTGCTATCGCAGAACTCACAGGTTTAGGAGATTATTTATCCATGCCTGTTCGCACGTATTCATCCGGCATGATGGTACGTCTTGCCTTTGCCATTTCAACAAGCATCGAGCCCGACATTTTACTTATTGATGAAATTTTTGGGGCAGGTGATGCAAGCTTTATGGAAATTGCGCGAAAGAAAATGATTTCTTTATTAAAAGAATCCAACATCGTCGTTATTGCAACACATTCAGACACACTTATCAAAGAATTTTGTAACAAAGCTTTGTTACTTGAAAGCGGCCGCGTAAAATATTTTGGCGCCGTTGATGAAGCATTAACACAGTATCATAACCGAAAAAGACGGTAAGTTTAGCTGTATTTTAAATATGTCGAATGATTGACATAACATGATAGTTAAGGAGTTTTTAAGGATGATTATAAGTCGTACCCCCTATCGGATTTCTTTTTTTGGCGGGGGATTGGATTATCACTCATGGTATCAAACTCATGGCGCCTGTGTTCTTTCTACCACTATTAATCGTTACTGTTATTTACAATGCCGCACCTTACCCCCTTTCTTCAAACATAAATCACGTATTGTTTGGTCGAAAATTGAAGAAGTTAGTGATGAAGCGGACATTCAACATCCTGCCGTTCGAGCAGTGCTTGAATACTTACAATTTAAACACGGCGTCGAAGTTTTACACCAAGGCGATTTACCAGCACGGTCAGGGCTTGGCTCAAGTTCGGCTTTCACTGTAGGTTTACTTCACGCGATGTATGCCTTACGCGGCATGATTTCAAGCAAACGCGAACTGGCTTGCGAAGCGATACATATTGAACGTGATATTTTAAAAGAAAATGTAGGTGTGCAAGATCAAATCGCTACCGCTTATGGGGGCTTAAACAAATTAATCATTGAACCCAATGGGCATTTTGAAGTCATGCCTTTAGTGCTTCCCAATAATCGTTTGCAAGCATTGCATGAGCATTTACTGTTATTTTTTACAGGTATTTCACGAACTGCTTCCGATATTGCGGGTGATAAAATTCAAGCCATTCCAAGTAAATCGCATGAACTTCATCAAATGCGTGATCTGGTCGATCAAGCAGAAAAAATCCTGTCTACTGACACCGACATTACAGCTTTTGGTGAGTTGTTGCATCAGACTTGGATGTTAAAAAGACAAATTAGCTCTAAGATTGCACCCGCTTTCATTGACGAAATTTATGATAAAGCGCGTCAGGCAGGGGCTATTGGTGGAAAATTATTAGGTGCAGGCGGCGGGGGCTTCATGCTGTTCTTTGTTAAACCTGAAGACAAACCCCAAGTTTGCGAAGCCTTAAAGAATCTTTTATTGGTACCTTTTGAATTCGAATCAAGTGGTTCCCAAATTATTTTTTATGACAATTACCAATCTAGCCAGATGGATGCTACAAGGCGCGATTATTTTCATTTGCGTAATCAGCATTTAGAAGAAGTCCATCCTTTACAACGCAAGCGATTAACTCGCTTGCTCGCGGTGGATGAACCTTCTATTGTAGATAAAAATTTAAAATTGAGTGGAGAAAAATGATGCAAAATAATGCCATGCTTCTGCAATCCTTAAAAAAGAATATTGAGGATTATTGTGATGCCAATTTTGATTTTCGGTTTAATCCTGCAGAACCAGCTGTTCATCTTCAAGAGCCTACATTTGGTAGTGAAGAAATTTTTGCCGCATTGGAAACATTACTTTCCACTTACACCACGATGGGTAAGAAAGTAAAAGCTTTCGAAGCGCAGTATGCTGAGTACGTCAATGGTCAATATGGCGTAATGACTAATTCTGGCTCATCCAATAATTTATTAGCGGTAGCAGCACTTAGCAATCCGGTAACCCAGGATCATTTAAAGCCTGGTGATGAAGTCATTGTTCCAGCACTATCTTGGTCCACAACTGTTTGGCCCGTTATTCAATGTGGTTTGGTACCGGTTTTTGTTGATTGTGACTTAAATGATTTCAATCTTGATTTGGAAAAATTGGAAAAAGCTATTGGTCCCAAAACACGCGCTATCAAATTAGTCCATGTGTATGGTAATCCTTGCAACATGGATGGCATTTTGGCACTCGCTAAAAAACATAACTTATTTGTGATTGAAGATTGTTGCGAAGCCATGGGCGCCCTGTACGACGGCCGTCATGTTGGAACGTTTGGCTTGGTTGGCACTTACAGTTTTTTCTTTGCCCATCAAATTACAACGCTTGAAGGTGGCATTGCCGTAACTAACGACTTTAATTTCTCTGAAACGATGCGAATTTTACGCGCACATGGTTGGTCAAGGGAAGCTGTTGAACATCAAAAATATGTCAATATGTATCCCGACATTGACCCCCGCTTTATTTTTATCAATTTAGGTTATAACTTACGTCCCACTGAACTCAATGCTGCTATGGGACAAATTCAATTACCTAAACTGGATGGATTTAATGATCAACGACGTCAAGCAGCCCATTACTTAATTAAAAATCTGAGCCAATACGCAGATTATTTTCATTTTCAACAGGAAACACCGAAAGCCAAACATGTTTGGTTTGGCTTTCCCATCGTGATTAAAGAAAATGCTCCTTTTACCGTTAAAGAGATTACCGCTTATTTACAAGCGCACCATATCGATACACGTCCTATCATTGCGGGAAACATGGCAAGACATCCAGCGCTTAAGATGTATCCGCATCGTATAAGCGGAGATTTAGAAGCAGCCGACACGATCATGCGTCGGGGTTTCACTTTTGCTTGTCACCATGCTGTTGATAGACAAGCTTGCGATTATATCTTGGAAACGATTCATGCGTTTATGGCAAATTGCCTGAATAAATCCAATCTTCTTCAAGGAAAAGCGGTATGAAAACGAAAGTATTAATTTGTGGTGCGACTGGATTTATTGGCCGCAATCTTACCTGCCAATTAAGTCAGCGCGATGATTTAGAAGTGCATGCCGTCCGTTATAAACGACCCGAGTATACTTGCGCCAATGTCACATGGCATCAAGCCGACTTACGAGATCCTGAACAGATTGATCGCTTGATTCAAGGTATGGATGTGCTGATCCAAGCTGCCGCAACAACATCAGGTTCAAAAGACATTGTGACCCGCCCTTTTATCCATGTAACTGATAATGCTGTGATGAATTCTTATTTATTCCGAGCAGCGCATGAGCATCAACTCAAACATGTCGTCTTTTTTAGTTGTACCGTCATGTACACCAGTTCTGATAAAGCGTTGAAAGAAGAAGATTTCGATGCGCGCATCCCGCTTCACCCCCGTTACTTTGGGGTGGGCAATACGAAACTTTATATCGAGAAAATGTGTGAGTTTTACGCCTCTATCTCTAATATAAAATTTACTGCCATTCGTCATTCCAATATTTATGGTCCACATGACAAATTTGATCTTGAACGTAGTCATGTCTTTGGCGCAACGATAACCAAGGTTTTATCAGCCAAAGAAAAGGTTGTGGTTTGGGGCACGGGCGATGAAGAGCGCGACTTATTATATGTCGATGACCTTGTTCATTTTGTTGAAAAGGCGATTAAAAACCAACCTGAGCCTTATCGTCTATATAACTGCGGTTATGGTCAAGCCATATCCATTAAACACTTAGTTCAAAAGATTGTTGATTTTTCAGGGAAAAATTTGCAAATTGAACATGATTTAACGCAGCCTACCATCAAAACAAGCTTGTTTTTGGATTGCCAATTGGCAAAAACAGAGCTTGGTTGGGAGGTGCAAACGGATTTGGACACAGGGATCCAAAAAACGATAGAATGGTGGCAGAAAAATGTAGGCGAGAAAATTCAAAAAGTCGCTTGAAGAACCCCGGTTCAATTTTTCAATCATTCTTACTCAAGCGTTGTTGCCTTGATTAAAGAGACGTGAGAAATTTTAAGCTAAAGCTTAAAATTGACCTGACGTCTCACCCCTCAAGACAACAATCCTCGTTTAATCGAAAAATTTAGGAGCGTTTTGGCAATGCAAACAAATTACCTTTTTACATCAGAATCGGTATCAGAAGGTCATCCTGATAAAATCGCCGATCAAATTTCTGATGCTGTATTAGATGCGATTTTAGAACAAGATTTATCTGCCCGTGTTGCATGCGAAACCTTTGTTAAAACCGGCATGGTCATGATCGGCGGCGAAATTACTACTTCTGCTTGGGTTGATGTCGAACAAATTGCTCGCAATGTTATTCGAGATATTGGCTATAACAGCTCAGAAATGGGATTTGACTGGGAATCCTGCGCCATTCTTTCTGCGATTGGTAAGCAATCCCAAGATATCGCTCAGGGTGTAGATCGTATTAGCCTTGAAGAACAAGGTGCCGGTGATCAAGGGATTATGTTTGGTTATGCGACGAATGAAACAGCTTCTTACATGCCCGCTCCAATTTTTTATGCCCATCGTTTAATGCAACGCCAGGCTGAGTTAAGAAAAAAAGGTATTTTGTCCTGGTTACGTCCGGATGCAAAAAGCCAAGTTACTTTCCGGTATGTCAATAATAAACCTGCCAGTATTGATGCAATCGTGCTATCCACACAACATCACCCAGACATTGCCCATCAAGATTTAGTCGATGCTGTGATTGAAGATTTAATTAGACCGACTTTGCCAGAAGAATGGTTAACCAACGATACTAAATTTTATGTTAACCCAACGGGCCGATTCGTAATCGGTGGCCCTTTAGGTGATTGTGGCTTAACCGGTAGAAAAATTATTGTTGATACTTATGGCGGAATGTCGCGCCATGGTGGCGGTTGTTTTTCAGGAAAAGATCCTTCTAAAGTTGATCGCTCCGCTGCTTACGCTTGTCGTTATGTCGCAAAAAATATTGTTGCATCAGGCATTGCGGATCGATGTGAAATTCAGCTTTCTTATGCGATCGGTATGGCGAAGCCTATTTCGATTCATGTCGAAACTTTTGGTACTGGCCGGATTGACGATGAAGCCATTATCCAACTCATTCGCGATCATTTTGATTTACGACCTTATGGTTTGATTAAGATGCTTGATTTGATTAAACCTATCTATCGCAATACCGCAACCTATGGTCACTTTGGTCGCGATGACTTAAATGTCAGTTGGGAAAAAACCGATAAAGCCGCACTATTACGTTCAGCTGCTAAGTTACCTTTACAAGAAGCCGCCAATAACTAAAAGGATGACAATGATGCAAGCAAGGAATTCCAATATGGAAAATGATTACAAAGTTGCTGACATTTCGTTAGCGGCGTGGGGCAGGAAAGAAATTGAAATTGCCGAAACTGAAATGCCAGGCTTAATGGCTCTACGTGCGATGTATAAAGGAAAGTTTCCCTTAAAAGGTGCACGCATTGCTGGCTGTTTACATATGACTATTCAAACAGCTGTGCTGATCGAAACACTCATTGATCTTGGCGCAACCGTTCGCTGGTCTTCATGTAATATTTTTTCGACACAAGATCATGCAGCAGCAGCTATGGCTGAAGCCGGCGTGCCCGTATTTGCATGGAAAGGTGAAACAGAAGAAGAATATTGGTGGTGTGTAAAGCAAACTATTGCTGGTAACCCCGATTGGCAACCCAATATGATTTTAGATGATGGCGGTGATTTAACCGTAATCATGCATGATGAATATCCTGACCTTATTAAAAATATCAAAGGTATTTCAGAAGAAACTACCACGGGTGTGCATCGTTTATATGAAATGCAAAAACAAGGTGTATTGAAAGCGCCTGCCATGAATGTCAATGATTCAGTGACCAAATCTAAGTTTGATAATTTATATGGCTGCCGTGAATCCTTAGTTGATGGCATTAAACGTGCAACTGATGTCATGATTGCTGGCAAAGTCGTGATCGTTTGCGGTTATGGTGATGTCGGTAAAGGTTGTGCACAATCACTCCGCGCGCTGGGTGCTACGGTCATGATTACAGAAATTGATCCAATCTGTGCATTACAAGCCGCCATGGAAGGTTACCGAGTCGTAACGCTTGAAGAAGCCGCGCCACTGGCTAACATTTTTGTGACAGCCACTGGCAATATGAGTGTCATTACCCACGATCACATCATGCAAATGAAGAATGAAGCCATTATTTGTAATATTGGGCACTTTGATTCAGAAATTGATATCGCATCTTTGCGTCAATACCCTTGGGAAAATATTAAACCGCAAGTTGACCATGTCATTTTGCCCAATGGCCGTCGTATCATTGTGCTTGCTGAAGGGCGCTTAGTGAACCTCGGTTGTGCTACCGGTCACCCTAGTTTTGTTATGTCGACTTCGTTTACTAACCAAGTTTTAGCGCAAATGGAACTGTGGCAAAACCATGATAACTATCCACTTGGCGTTTATATTTTACCAAAACAATTGGATGAAATGGTGGCTAGATTACATTTAGATAAACTCGATGCCAAATTAACGCAGTTAACGGATGCGCAAGCAAAGTATCTCAATATTGACAAGAAAGGTCCGTATAAACCAGATTACTATCGCTATTAGTTTCATCTATTAAGGATAAGTATGTCATTTTATAAAAATAAAAATGTCTTAGTTACGGGTGGCAGCGGTTTAATTGGCCGCCCGTTAGTTGAGAAATTGGTACAAGCCGGGGCGAATGTAACGGTCGTTTCATTAGATGACCCGAAGCGAGCGCCAGAAGGTGTTACTTTTAAACGTGCCGATTTGCGTGAATTGAGTAATTGTTTAGACGTCTGTAAAAACCAGGAAATTGTTTTCCAACTAGCGGGTGTGAAAGGCTCTCCTGCCATGACAGCAAAACGCCCCGCTAGTTTTTTTGTTCCCACCATTAGTTTTAGTATCAATATGATGGAAGCAGCACGGCGAAATCAGGTCGAACGATTCTTATTTACGAGTTCAGTGGGTGTCTATGCACCCGCTGATATTTTTTATGAAGATGACGTATGGAAAACGTTTCCTTCACCAAACGATCGTTTTGCAGGTTGGGCTAAAAGAATGGGTGAACTTCAAGCCCAAGCTTATGCCATTGAGTATGGTTGGGACAAAATTGCGATTGTCCGCCCCGCTAATGTCTATGGCCCTTATGATAATTTTGATCCCAATAATGCCATGGTTATCCCCTCCCTTATCAAGCGCGCCCTGGATGGCGAAAGCCCTCTCACCGTATGGGGCGATGGCTCTCCAATCCGAGACTTTATACACGCACGCGATGTGGCCCGTGGCATGATGTTGGCCATTGAAAAAGGCATAAACGAACCTATTAATTTAGGCAGTGGTACCGGCGTCACCATTAAACAAATCGCAGAAATTGTTGCAGCCGAAGTCCCTGGCGGTCCCGTTGAAATTGTTTGGGATACTACTAAACCTAAAGGCGACGCTAAACGCTTGATGGATATGCAACGCGCCAATAGTTATGGTTTTTCCCCTGAAATTAGGATTGAAGAAGGCATTGTAGAAACCATTCAATGGTATTTGGCCAATCAAGACCATGGTTCTAATCGTTATAATGCCTTTACTGAGGCCGCATTAGCGACGTCTGTTTTGTAGCATTCTATTTCAAAAATTGGTTTGGTTTATCTGTTTTTGTACCAAACCAATTTTTGACTCAGTCACTTCCAGCTTAAAGTACTCTTAACATTAAATCTGACAAGCGTTCCTCCTTGAATAGACATGTCTTGGCACCAACGTGGGCAGATTGTTGGTTGATACAGCTGAGCTGAAAGAATTCAACTTTCTTACCCCATCAAGCTAAAAGGTACACGTGATATTAATTCAATAGTCGTAATGCCAGCCAAAATAAGACAACATTCTCCCAAAGACCGTAGCTATTAAAAAAATAGAGTCGAATTCTCTGAATAAATAACGGGAAGCAAAGAGTTTAAGAAAAACTTAATTTGAGTATGAAATGATAAGGGAAGATTGTTATTTTTAGAGCCATTAAATCTAATGTGCGCTTAATTTAGCCTTAATATTTATCAGTTATCATAGCGAATAAATTAAATAACTTATCTAAAACGAGAGCCGCTATGAGCATTAAGACCCTTTTCTTTCATTTGAAATTACAAGGTAAATCACTTGAAGGCATGCATATAAAAGTATCTAAGGCTATCAATAACATAGATCCTACAGATAAAACTATTCTCGCAGAGATAAGAGAATATTTAGAGGATGCGACTGAAAAAGAAAAAACCATCATTTTTGAAAACATAAAAAAATTGTTAAATTCCAAAAAGACATCAGATCATATTCAAGAAATATTGAAAGTGATTAATCGTTTAAATAGTCCCGATAATAATAATGCCTTGATCACACCTTTGCATCGAACTAATAGTAGTCATAGTGTCCTTAGCACAGGTAGCAGTAGTAGTGAGGCGCCCACGCCGGTAAACCATGCTAGAGTGCGAGTGAGTTTGGCAATATATCCACACAATCTTTATAGCAACGATTATGCTAATGCTCAATTCAGTCCGTCTTCTGACTATAAGCCTAGTAACCAAAGCAGTTTTTCTACCTATGATACAGATACAAATTCTAGTGACAATGAAGCTCTACCAGCCCATTTGTCACCTTCTGCACAATCTCTTCTCAACAAGGAGAAGTCATCTTTAATTAAGAAGACAAGAAGCAATGTGCAAGCCTTTTTAGATGTTGATTCCGACAATAGTCCACTTCTTACAAGCCATCAAGACCATGATATTGTCATTGCCCCTTCACCCCCCAAGGGCAACAATCATTCAGAACATAAAGGAAGTTTTAATAAAGCGAACGGTATCGATGAAGATAAAATTAGTGATAAAGATTCAGATTTACCCCAAAAAGAGAGGGTTGGGAGAAAATACAGTAAAAACTTTCTAACTAATGCTCTATTTACTCTCACATTCTTTGCAGCGAGCAGGACGTTGAAGCAAGTTTCAAATGGTCTTGGTAATTCAGCAAATAATCGTTCTAAGCAAATTAATTAATCAGGAAATTGAAAACCCAATATCAGTCATTTTGATATTGGGTTTTTTTCTTAATAAGTCACCTACTCAACTTTTAAAACATCATCGTAATCAAAATATAATCGTTTTCGATCCACAAATTTACCTGCGTACAGGTTTGCATGCGCAGGATTTTTGTTAATGGCTTCCATTAATTTAATCACCTCAGTAACGGTTTGGTCAGGCGCGTAATGGGCTAAATCGTAAATGAGTTGCTTAATCACCGCAATTTCTTCCGGTTGATTCGTTGCGAAGGTTTTTGTCGCTAGTTCGAGGGCAAAGTCATAGTACTCAAGTAATAGAGCTGCAGTAAATAATACATGTAAGCTTCGGGTGGGTAGTGCCGCTCCGCAAAAACTTCCTGGCAGCGGATCTTTAAAAAAAACAGCATCGGCATACATCGCTCTTTCAATGCCGACTTGTTTAGTTTTGTCTAACTGCTTCAGAGAACGGGTATGCGTGGTGTGAAATCCATAAAAACTAAATTGCTTCTCGCGAAGCAGCATTTCAATTTCTGAAAACAGTTTTTGTCCCTGATATAACTCACAAAATGCAACTTCGGTAACAATTGCGACTGTGCGTTCCGAGAGCGTTTGTAAACTCCCCTGTAATATTTCAAATTCCGTCCCTTGCGTATCAAGTTTAATCATTTCTCCCCAATACGTTTCAGTTTGACGTTTACCAAATAACACATCATCGAGGCGGGTCGTTTTTAAATCCCAAGTGCCAACTTCTTGCCACTTCACCATGTTATAGCGTGATGTAAAGCCACCATTGGGCCGTCGTAAAGAATGGTTAGTCGCAGCTGATAAGAGATGGAGTTGCGCATCGCCTTCACAATCAGCGAGTGCTAAGGGTTCTAAGGTAAACTTCGCCCATGAGGCCGCAAGCGATGCATCATTTAACATTCGCTCATACTCGGGTAAGTCTGGCTCAAAACCAAGTACAGCAGTGATCGCCGCAATCGGTTCAACTAAACTATGCGCGCCTCCACGTGCACCCACGTCAATAAAGCCCAAAGGATTAGCTAAGAATGTTTGGTAAACAGACGTTTGTTGGAATAATGGATTTTGGCTCAAGCGATTGAAGGCATTAGCTGACATGGGCATGCATCTCCGAAGTAACAATAGGTCCCTCTAAAGGAATTTCTTTACGTTTCGCACTTCGGCCACTGCGAAACGGTGTGCCCTGACGAATATAATTATTAAGCATAACAGGACGTGTTCGATTCGAGTGATTATCATAAGATCCATGTGGAGTTAAAGAATGCAGAAAAACCAAGGTGCCTTGCGGAACACAAATATCTAAGCGCGCATAGCGATCAGGAACCAAGCAAACTTCGTTATGAGCATTACTGTCCTGACCCATTTTAGCACCACCTTCGAGTTTTTTAACCGGCAACAAACCTTCTTTATGCGCACCGGGAAAAGCGTAAATCGTACCATTTCCTAAATCAACATCGGCCAGTGCAAGCCACGTTGAAATAAAATAATCCGCAGGTTGAGCTTCCACAAAAAAATTATCTTGATGAATAGAAAAACCTTGGGTGCCGGGTAAGCCAAAAAAGTACTGGGTTTGTAAGCCGCTCGCTTTGCCACCGAGGAGTTTTTCAATAATTGTAATTAATTTTTTATCACGCATGGCTTGTAAAAAAACTTCACTTTCCGTATGCGGATTAAGCGTTGGTCGAAATTCGCCATTTTTCGCATTTTGTAAAGTGTGGCTTGCTTCAATAAACATATTGCACTCATGCGGTGTAAAAAAATCAAATTCCGCATGCAAACCTGTCGCATGAAAGGCAGCGACTGCTTGCTCTTCATTAGAAAAAAAAGAAACGTTAGCTAACTTGTCGGTCATAGTGAGGCCTCAACAAATTAATAAATCGACGAATATTATCGAGGGAAGTATTTTGGAATACCTGGCAATAATGTTGCACTTTTGTATTATTCACTTCACCTACTTCATAATGAAACGAACCAAATTCAATCTTTTTTTGGAGAAAATGACTTACTTCGCTCAGGATGACAGGCTGACTGGAGGCAAGATTAAATTTACCCTGTAAATCTTTAGCCAAAGCAACGCGAATAAAGGCTAAAACATCTTCATGCAAAATATAGTGAAAACGTGAAGTGGGAGCGAGCGACAAAGTAGGCGTTGCATCAAATATCATTTTCATTAAGCTGTTTTTTCGTGCGTCTAAACCAAGCATGGCTGTCGCACGAAGAATTAAATAATCAGGCGTACTACTTTGCACCAGCGTTTCTGACATCAGTTTCGATAAACCATAAATATTTTTAATGTCATCAATAAAAAAATCTTCATCTTCAGCGAACGGCGTTACATTAGGTGGATAGACATCCACGGTTGAGATAAAAATAAATTTTTGATGCGGAATAGTAAGCAATTGCTGCGTTAACAAAATATTATCACGCATGTATTGCGCCAAATCACTCGCTGCAATGTTGATTTTCGAGTTAAAAGCACAATGAATAATCGCATCATAAGGCGCATTAACTTCGCTCGCTAAAGCCCCCAAATCCGTTGTTCGACTTATGCCCGTAGCCATCAGCTCATGACATAAAAATTTCCCTAAACCACTTTGACATCCGGAAACTAAATAATTCATAACACCTTCTACAATTGTTAATGAGGGTTTTGGCCCCGAACTTTCCTTGTCAATCCACTGCCATTGCTAGGATTAAAGACACAACCCCTCTAATACGCCGAGCCTTTGCCCAATTTTTTATACACTCTCTTTATACTATTGGCGGCCCGTTCACCCATACTTTTCTTAACGATCTTATACATTAAATTTTTAAATCGCTCTATCATTCTGGTTGTCATACTTTTTGGAGCAGATTCAAAACCCAACGTAAAAATACTGATCGCAAACGCACACATGACCGTTGCGATACGTAGAGAAATATCGGCAAATTTGAGTAAAAAATGACGCGGATATTGTCCATGAAAAATAAAGGTTTTAGTAAATCCCACGGAATTTTGTCTGGCTTTTTTAACTAGATAAGAAAAGTTTTTATAGCGAATGTAGTTAGGCGAAAGAAAATAATGAAAACTTTTTACGGAATGGTTGCGTTGTTTAATATAAAAAATGCATTTCTTTTTATTTTCCACAATCTCAAAGTCTGCTAAATTTTCATTCTTGGCCCAAATATAACAATACATTTTCATCGCTATACGTCGCAGACGTTGTTGCACAGTGGGGCTATACATACGCCACCATTCTTTCCAAACACGGTCTGCGCGATAGCGCTCTTGAGCTTTGGATAATTCTCGCCCTGCTTCTTCCCCAGTAAGTTGTATGTCTAAAATTGGGATGCTGCGAAAAATTCCAGGAATATTATTAAGGCCAGGGGTTACACTTAAGTGATGATCAATAAATTGATGCCAACCATCAGGACCCCAGCAATCGCCTATTCCTTCTGCAAGCTCCATCCACTTACGTGTTAAGATAGGATAATTTTCTGGACATGGACCACAATCATGATAGCTCAGATAATTTCTATACTTTAATTTGGAAATTTTTAAACGAAAAACATCGTCTGGATAAAGTTTAATATATCGTCTTAAAATCTGATCCCACCCGTGCGTCATAAAACGAACTTCTTCATTGATGGGCAAAATAAAATAAGTATGCGGATCGGAAAGCTCAAATAATTCTTGATAACCTAAATGTAAAGTGTAGTACCCATCTAACTTTGCTGTTTGAATATAGCGTATTTCAAACTCATATTTTGCGATCGCCTCGTCTAGCAAAAGACGCATTTGATCATCACCCTCATCAATTTTAACTAACACTTCAATAGCGGAAGGATCGACAACGGTCGCTTGTAAATTTTCCAAAAAAGCGCCCATGTTATGGGGACGATTTGAAGCACTGATGATGCTTAAAAGTTTCGGATTAACAAAATCCGCATTTTCCATCGAGTTATCCTTTGAAATAAGCAACTGTTCATTAGTTCTCTGGGCTGGATCCATACTATCCATTTCATGTCATCTCTTATAAATTCATGGGCAAATTAGCCCAATTGTAGCTTGTGCCGCAAAGGATTGCTAAATGATTTCAGATGCTAAGCCTGCTATCCGCGGCATCGGTTGAAGACGCGGTTTGTAGCCAAGCATTGCTAATACTTCACACGTCGCTTCTGCTTTGTTCAGCGTATAGAAATGTAAACCGGGCGCTCCCCCGCGTAGCAGCTTTTGACACAAATGATAAACAACTTCAGAGGCAAAACCATGCGTTCCTAAAGTTTTTTCACTATAAGATTCTAACCACTTGCATAAATAACGTGGAATTTCAGCGCCACAAGCAGCTGAAAATTGTGCTAATCGTTCATAATTAACAATGGGCATAATGCCGGGAATAATAGGAAGGGTCACACCCTGCTTGGTACATTCATCTAAGAAATAAAAATAAGCATCTGCATTGTAAAAATATTGTGTAATGGCACTATTGGCCCCCGCATCTTGCTTTCTTTTTAAATTCAAAACATCCTCCGCTGCATTGCCTGCTTGCGGATGGATTTCGGGATACGCTGCAACTTCAATATAAAAATGATCCCCAGTGCGTTGACGGATATAATGAACTAAATCGCTGGCATAGCGAAAATCACTGTCACCCAATCCCGCATCGGGCAAATCCCCTCTTAAAGCAACTATACGCTTAATACCCCTTTGTTTATAATGAATAAGTAATTCATCCACTGTTTCAGCTTGTGTGCCAATACAAGTCAAATGCGGTGCAACAGGAATTAAGGTTTCTCGCTTTAGCATATCAATCGCATCAAGTGTTCCCATCCGCGTTGAACCACCAGCACCGTAAGTCACTGAAAAAAAGTGCGGTCGATAATGCGAAAGTTCCAAAGCTGCGAGTTGTAAATTTTGCGTACCCTCTATGGTTTTAGGTGGAAAAAATTCAAAACTAAGGTGTGATTGTATAATTTTCATAATTTCCCTATTTATTAATCATGCAAATTTGGCGCAAGCCATCTTTTTATGAGTGACAGGTCCATTTGCTTACGATTGGCATAATCAACCACTTGATCTTCTGCAATTTTTCCAATCCCAAAATAAGTCGACTCAGGATGCGCAAAGTAAAACCCACTAACCGAAGAAGCTGGCAGCATGGCAAAATTTTCCGTGAGAATAATGTTGGCTTGCTCGGGAGCTGATAAAAGTGAAAATAAAGCTGGTTTTTCGGTGTGATCAGGGCAGGCGGGATATCCTGGGGCGGGTCGTATACCGCGATATTCTTCAGCAATGAGTTGGTCATTCGTTAGCTTTTCATCATGCGCATAACCCCAAAACTCTTTACGCACCCGGCGATGCATATATTCAGCAAATCCTTCTGCTAACCGATCAGCTAATGCTTTTAACATAATGGAATTGTAATCATCATGATTTTTCTCAAATTCAGCTAGATATTTCTCGATTCCTAACCCTGCTGTTACGGCAAAAGCACCCACATAATCGCAGTGTCCTAAAGCTTTAGGCGCAACAAAATCTGCTAAACAATGATTGAATTTGCCAGTCGCTTTGCGGGTCTGTTGACGTAACATACAAAATCGATTTAACACCTCAGTTCGAGATTCATCCGTATAAATTTCAATATCATCACCGATACTATTTGCAGGAAAAAAGCCTATGACAGCATTGGCCGTAATCCAATTTTCAGCAACAATCGTTTTCAGCATGCGTTGTGCATCATTATAAAGACTCTTGGCACTTTCACCGACTACTTCGTCAGTAAAAATTTTTGGATAGCTTGCACTCAATTCCCAAGTATGAAAAAAAGGCGTCCAATCTATAAAGGGAACCAGATTAGTAAGCGGATAATTTTGAAAAGCTTGAATGCCTAAAAATTTCGGGCGATGAATTTGATGATTTTTCCAATCAATTTTAACTTTATTCAGGCGCGCCTCTTCAAGCGTAATCATGCGATTCAGTGAGCTTTTATTTTTATGTAATTCGCGTAATTTAATATAATCTTTCCGGGTTTGTTGTACAAATTGATCATGGTTTTCACCCAATAAATTACTAGCCACACCAACTGCGCGTGAAGCATCGACTACATGAATCGTCGGCCCAGAATAATGCGGTTCAATTTTTAACGCGGTATGGGCTCGCGAGGTTGTAGCACCCCCAATTAGCAAAGGAATCGTAAATTTTTCCCGTTCCATTTCTTTAGCCACATCTGTCATTTCTTCAAGTGAAGGGGTGATCAAACCACTTAAACCAATAATATTTGCGCCTTCATCGCGTGCTGCTTGCAAAATTTTGGCACAAGGTGTCATGACGCCTAAATCAATAATTTCATAACTATTACAACGCAAAACAACGCCGACAATATTTTTTCCAATATCATGCACATCGCCTTTAACGGTCGCTAAAATAATTTTACCTTTAGGTTTTGCAGTCACTTGATTAGCAGCAAGAAAAGGTTCGAGATGGGCAACAGCTTGCTTCATAACGCGGGCACTTTTGACCACTTGCGGTAAAAACATTTTACCTTCAGCAAATAAATCGCCCACAATATTCATACCATCCATGAGCGGTCCTTCAATGACCTGCAGCGGGTCATTTAAAGTCAATCGTGCTTCTTCCGTATCTTCAATAATGAATTGATTGATGCCACTAACGAGGGCGTGTGTTAACCGCTCGCCTATAGGTAAGCTGCGCCACGCTAAATCATCTTTTTTTGTTTTACCTTGGCTTTTAATATTAGTAGCAGCATCGAGTAATTGCTCAGTTGCTTCATCACTACGATTAAATAAAACATTTTCAATTAAAATTAATAAATCTTTCGGTATATCTTCATAAATCGCTAAACTCCCAGCATTGACAATACCCATATCCATGCCAGCTTGGATCGCATAAAACAAAAAGACAGCATGAATCGCTTCACGTAAGGGATTATTGCCCCGGAATGAGAATGAAATGTTACTGACCCCACCGCTAATTAAAGCATAAGGGAGTTCTGCTTTAATGCGTTTGAGCGCCTTAATGAAATCGAGCCCATAACGATTATGCTCAGCAATACCGGTTGCAATTGCAAAAATATTAGGATCAAAAATGATATCTTCTGCTGGAAACTTTACTTTTTCAGTAAGGACCTGATAGGAACGACGACAAATTTCAACTTTGCGATCCTCCGTGTCAGCTTGGCCGTCTTCATCGAATGCCATGACAACAATCGCTGCACCATAATTTTTTGCTAATTGGGCTTTTTCAATAAAGGCAGGTTCGCCATCTTTTAAACTAATTGAATTGATAATGCCTTTACCTTGAATGCATTTTAACCCAGCTTCAATCACCGACCATTTTGATGAATCTATCATGATAGGAACGCGGGAAATATCAGGCTCAGCAGCAATTAAATTTAAAAAACGGACCATCGCACTTTCTGCATCTAACATGCCTTCATCCATGTTGATGTCAATAATTTGTGCGCCATTTTGAACTTGATCTAAAGCAACTTCTAACGCTTGTGCATAATTATCGCTACGAATGAGATCTGCAAATCGACTTGAGCCCGTGACATTCGTTCGCTCACCGACATTCACAAAAAGAGATTGATCATCAATGATTAAAGGTTCAAGTCCACTTAATCGACATGCTTTGGGAATCGTTGGAATTTTGCGAACCGGCATTGGCGCAACGGCTGCCGCAATGGCTTTAATATGTTCTGGTGTGGTGCCGCAACATCCCCCAACAATATTAATAAAACCAGCTTCAGTAAATTCCGCTATGGTTGTCGCCATTTGCTCGGGTGTTTCGTCGTATTCGCCAAATGCATTTGGTAACCCTGCATTCGGATGCAAACTTACAAACGTATCAGCAATTTTGGATAAGGTTTGAACGTAAGGACGTAGTGCTGCGGGACCGAGAGCACAATTTAAACCAATACTAAAAGGATTAGCATGGCGAACAGCATACCAGAATGCTTCAGTAGTTTGCCCGGAAAGTGTCCTTCCACTTGCATCCGTAATCGTACCCGAAATCATGACAGGCAAGCGGCATGCATGCTTTGCAAAGTAGTGTTCAACCGCAAAAATAGCCGCTTTGCTATTGAGTGTATCAAATATAGTTTCAATCATAAGAAGGTGGGAACCGCCATCCACTAGTCCACTAATGGCTGTAACATATGAAGCCACTAATTCATCGAATTTCACATTGCGAAAACCGGGATCGTTCACATCGGGCGACAAAGAAGCGGTTCGGTTAGTGGGGCCTAAAATCCCCACCACAAAGCGAGGTTTTTCTGGGGTTAATCGGGTCATTTCATCGGTAGCAAGGCGCGCTAGTTGAGCAGAAGCAAAGTTCAGCTCATAAGCAAGTTCACTCATATGATAATCAGCAAGTGCAATTGCCGTTGAATTGAAACTATTCGTTTCAATTAAATCACTGCCTGCTTCAAGATAAGCTAAATGAATAGCCTTGATAATATCGGGCTGCGTTAAGCTTAACAGATCGTTATTACCTTTGAGGGGATGATCGTATTCTTGAAAACGTGTACCACGATAATCAGCTTCATCAAGTCGATGCTGTTGAATCATCGTACCCATTCCACCATCGAGGATCAAAATACGCCTCTGTAAGGCTTCAGACAAATAAGTGTTTAATTTTTGATATTCATTCACCATACTAATTCCCTGCGTCGAACTGACTGTTTCAGTTATCCCTACTTATAATCCCTGCTAAATCTCTACACATTGAATTGCAAATAGCATCTGTGAATAGGAATATAAAGGATTACTAACAATAAGAAAACGCTGTAGAAAATATTAGCATTATTTAAAGCGGATAAAGATTATTGAGTTCCATTGATTTGAAACTCAATAATCTTAAGAATAGAAAGGTTAGAAAGGACCTCGAAAAGCATCAATTTCAGTTTCTGCATTCCCCTGAATTTCCCAGGCTTCTGCGGATTGTTTAACAAGTGCATGAGCACGCGTCGCAATGGTTTTACTATCTGGGTAAAATGCATTTTCGAGCGGTTTAGTCGTTGGGCAAGTCGTAAAGGCAAAACCCATGCGCGCCATACGGGGGATTGAAAGATTATGCTCCATACAGTGTTCATATACTTTGGTCATGATTTCGCTACTCGCACCGCAAGGCAACCAAGCATTATCAACGATCAAGAGTTTGCCAGTTTTAGCAACGGATTGCATAATGGTATCCATGTCGAGCGGCCACAGCGTAATCGGATCAATAATTTCGGCAGTAATTCCTACGGTTTCAAGATGTTTTTTCGCGCGTAGCGCTTCCATGACCATATGAGAAATAGCGATGATGGTAATGTCATCACCCTCTTGCATCACCCGTGCTTTTCCTAAAGGTTGTTCAAAAGATTGATATGGAACGTAGCCATCTACAGCGTAGAGTAAACGATGTTCAATAAAAATAACCGGATTGTTATCGCGAATCGCTGCAATCATACAACCTTTTGCATCGTTGGCATTTGAAGGTGCAACAACTTTTAAACCAGGAATGTGCATAAACAAGGAATGTAAAGCTTGCGAATGTTGACCACCTTGACCCCAAGAACGCCCAATCATTGTCCTTACAACTAAAGGAACGCTGACTTGCCCGTTATACATGTAATGGGCTTTGGCAGCCATGTTCACTAATTGATTCATACAGAGCAGCATAAAATCCATACGAATATGAACATGAATAGGACGAAGTCCAGCCATGGCAGCACCGATTGCAACACCCGTCATAGCATCTTCGGACAGCGGTGTACCAAATACCCGATCTTTGCCAAATTTTTCTTGCAATCCGAGTGTCGATCCTTGAATACCTTTGTGATCATCCACATCCAAACCAAATATAAAAACGCGTTCATCGCGTTCCATTTCTTGTTCAAAGGCTTCACGTAATGCATCGACATAACGAATCAGTCGAACCCCTTCCGCTGCATTTTGTTGGTTAGTTTCGGTTATCAATGCATTTTTTGAATTAGCTAGCGTAGACATGGGTATACAATTCCTCTGCCAAGGGATAAGGACTCTGTTCTGCGAAAGTTTCTGCAGCTTGAATTTCGAGCGTAACTTCTTCATCTAAACGCATACGAACCGATTCATCTAATAATTGACCTAAGCGCTTAATTTGATCGTTATCAATCCATTGTTGATAAACCGCTGGGTCTCGATAAGAATCGGTATGATCATCACGCGGACCAACATGTTCTAACCAGCGGTAAGTTGCGCACTCAAGAAAGATAGGTCCATGGCCTTGACGAATATCAGCTAATGCTTTCGTAATGGTTTCGCGAATTTTGAAAACATCAGCATCAAGAATTTGTACTGTTTTGATACCATAGGTTTCTACCCGTTGACATAACTTTTCTGTGGCCCAGCGTTTTTCCAAAGGTGTATGAATCGCGAGACGATTATTCTCACAAACATAGATAATGGGTAATTGATGAAGTGCGGCAAAGTTAATCGATTCAGTAAAACACCCTTCCTCGGTTCCACCGTCGCCAAACAAGGACACAACAACTGAGGTTTTACCTGTTTGTTTAGCTTTCATTTGCAGAGCAAGCGCATATCCTGTCGCGACAGGAATGGTGGTACCGACAACGGCAGATGCGCCTAGGATGCCCTGCTTCATATCAACTAAATGCATGGAACCTGCTTTTCCACCTGCACAGCCTGTCTTTTTTCCATACAACTCTGCCATCATTTCTTTTAAATCACCCCCCTTAGCAAGGTAAGTGGCATGACAACGATACGTATTGGAAACAATGTCATCGCGTTCTAGCGGATCACAAACTCCGACGGCAATTGATTCTTGACCCACTGATAAATGCACAGGACTTTTAACTGCATCCGTGTGATAGATTTCAGCTATACGTAACTCCAAGCGTCTAATAAGCGTCATTTTTTTATAAAGACGCGCTACCAATTCGGGCGTATGCATAAATGCTTTCCTAATTTTTGATTCTGGCAATCTATTAAAAAAAAGCGGTAATATCAAGCACCACGTTTTTTGCAACATGTGTGAGACCATCGCTCACATTAGTGATACCATCGCAACACGCAAGTTTAAGGCGGGTAAATGATAGTATGTTGATAGCTGTCCAGACTGGTCATTTTAAATAAAAAAATAATAACTCCTAGATGAGGAAAACGATTGAGTATGATGCAACCGAATTCTAAAATTTTAATTACAGGCGCATCGGGTATGGTGGGAAGCGCGCTCGTTAGGGCATTCACACCACTTGCGTATCATCTCTTTACCCCAACGCACGCTGAACTTGATTTACGTAATCAAAATCGAGTTTTAAGCTATTTTGAAAAAAATAAGTTTGATTATGTTTTTCATTTAGCAGCGATTGTGGGAGGCATCCATGCTAATCATCATTTTCCTGCTAAGTTCATTTATGATAATACGCTTATGCAAAGCAATGTGATCCATTCTGCTTTCGAATGCGGGGTTAAAAAGCTAATGCTACCGGGTTCTGCTTGCACTTACCCTAAACTTGCAGAGCAACCCATTAAGGAAACTGCGTTCTTAGATGGTAAAATTGAGCCTACTAATATTGCTTATGCCGCTGCGAAAATTAACGGTATTGTAATGGCGCAATCTTTTGCACGGGAACATCAATTTAATGTGATCACGCCCATGCCGACCAATGCTTATGGCGTGGGAGATAATTTTGATCCGCAAGCCTCCCATGTTATCCCCGCTCTCATGAAAAGATTTCATGATGCGAAAACCGCCAAACTTGCCCAAGTTACATTATGGGGGTCAGGCACACCGTTGCGCGAATTTATCTATGTGGATGATTTAGCTGACGCCCTCATTTTCCTGATGCAGGAATATGATTCTTACGAATTGATTAATGTTGGTACGATGCAAGAAATCGCGATTTTTGAATTGGCAAAAGCGATTGCTACTATTGTTGGATTTGAAGGTGAAATTGAACTCGATCCCAGCAAACCAGACGGTGCACCACGGAAGTGTTTGGATTCATCACCATTATTTACCCTTGGCTGGCAGCCTCGCACGGATCTTCTAGAAGGCTTAACGCAAATGTATCGCTACCATTTTGGCGTCCAACGTTTAACTGCCTAGTTGTCCTAGCTAGTGGTTTCCCGGGTTACGCACGCGCCCGGGTTAAACGATAGATGTAACGGCTCAAATGCAGCGCAACTGACACTGGCGTAAGCTTTGAAGCAATCTTAAGCTTTTAAGCCTGTAACCATCTTTTCTTCTTTACGACCGTGCTCACCTTTCGCCCTACTCTCTTACCTATAATCTTAACTGTCGTAAATAAAAACGCTGGGAGCCAAAAAAAAGGATATTGAGAAAATCCATGCCGGATCAAATGGCGCGACGTGCGGAAATCTCTATCGAGAGCAGTGAAAAGAACAAGACGAGTCAGTTGATCATTATACCAATAATGCATTAAGTAACGTTGCGAAGAAGAAAGTTGCTTACCCGCTAGGAGCGTACGCGCAAGTTCAATATGTTCGTAGCAAAGTTTTAAAATGTTTTTATGATTACCACCAAACGTTGAAGAATCCGCATGGGCTAAATAATTGTGACCAATGTAGGGAACAAAGACATCTTGTGCTTGATGTAATACAGCTTGAATTAACATAGCTTTATCATTGCTAAACATGTGTTTACCGAATTGATCATATAATGGAAATAACCCGGTGCGCTTAAATAAATCTCGACGTATAAAACGACAACAAATCGCTGAAGTTACATCAAAACAAATATTTTTGCAGGTAAGCGCCATCCGACGGGGTGAATCATAAATCATTTTTACTTTATAGTGGTGGGTATCCGGATGTCGCTCGACGATTCTGCCCGCACACGTAAACATATCAGCGTGGGGGTTGGCGAGGTAAGCTTTGGCAATATATTCAAACGTATTGGGTTCATACCAATCATCGGCCATAAACAATACGACTAAATCCCCCGTAGCCATTTGAATCCCTTGATTTACAGCCACAGTTGGGCTGCCATCAGGCAAACTGTGCCAATAAGCAAGTGAAGCTTCGTAGCGTTTAATAATCGCCGGGGTATCGTCAGTCGAGGCACCATCTAAAATAATAAATTCAAGGTACGGGTAGTTTTGTTGAAGAACACTTTTTATTGCTTTTTCAATGGTATCAGCACGGTTTAAAACCGGCATAATCACCGAGATTTTGGGTAAATTAGTGACTGACATCCTTAATAACTTTCGATAATACGCGGCACTTCAGTCTGAGCGCGTTGATAATCTTCAGGAATACCAATATCAATAAAATATTGATTGACGATAAAAGCTTGCGGTTTTATCGAAGTAATTAAAGGTTGTAAAAAATCTTGTTCAAATGAAAAAATCGGCGGCAAAGAAAAAGCGGTAAAAAGTGTAGGATGTAACAAATACACACCGGCGTTGATCAAACCGGGCATGACTGCACCTTTTTCTTGAAATTCTATAATTTGATTTTCATGAGTTGCCACATTGCCGTACCGACTCGCATCTTGAACTTTTTGTAAAGCAAGTGTCAATGGACTGTTGCGATGTTGTTGGTACATAGCTTTGTAGTCCAACGCTAAAAAAGTGTCACCGTTTAAAACCCAAGTCGGTTCATCTTGTCTTACAGACTTAAGTGCATGAACGATGGCGCCACCCGTACCTAAAGGTTCGTTTTCGAAGGCATACGTTATTGTCATCCCCCGATAATTATTTTGAAAGTATGCTTGAATCACTTCACTCATGTGATGGACTGACAAGACAATCTGCTTAAACTCCATCGCGTGCAAATAATCGAGCAAATAAGCCAAAAAAGGTTTGGATTGAATGGGTGCCATGGGTTTAGGCACATCAGACACAACTGTTTTCAAGCGTGTGCCGAAACCACCTGCTAAGATAATCGCCTGCATTATGCAACTTCTTCCGCTTTTTTACGCATCGGATCATAAGCTTCACCAAACATAGCATCTTCAATCATGGCGCAAATGATGTGACCAAACATAATATGACACTCTTGAATCTTTTGCGTTTCACGCGAGGGAATATTCAAAACTAAATCACAGCGTGATTGCAACAGCGGTGTTTGCGCACCCGTAAAGCCAATGGTGGTTAGTTTACTTTCGCGGGCAACATCAAGTGCGCGCAGGATATTAGGCGATTTGCCAGATGTTGAAATACCAATAAAAACATCTCCCGCTCGGCCGATAGCTTCAATTTGGCGAGAAAAAATAGTTTCAAATCCATAATCATTTCCAATTGCAGTTAATGAAGAGGTATCCGTTGTTAATGCAATCGCTGCAAGTCCGGGTCGATTGTAGCGCAGGCGGCTGACTAATTCTGCGGCTAAATGTTGCGCATCAGCAGCGCTACCACCATTGCCAGCAAATAAAATTTTGTTGCCTGACTGTAATGCTTTCGTGCAACGGTTGACGATGCTACGAATCATTGCTATTAAATGTTCATCATTTTGCATTTGTAATAATAATGAAGTCAGTTTTTGCATTTCTTCCTGAATAAAATGATCCATATGATTCTCCTTACCGCACTAAATATGAGGCTGATTGGTTAATTCGCCCGCGCCAATAATCTAGCAAATCTAACATGGTTTGCTCAAAAGGAATTTCGGGTTTCCAGCCTGTGTGTTTTTCAAACTTACGTGTATCAGGGACTTGCAAATCAGCATCAATGGGACGTAAACGTTCCGGATCTATTTCAATTTTAATGTGATCTTTTTTGGGTGAGGCTGCAATTAAATAATTTAAGACTTCGCTAATGGTACAACTAAAAGTTCCGCCGATATTATAAAATTCCCCGCCAATAGGGTTGTGCGTAACTAATAGATGATAAGCACGAACTGCATCACGCACATCTGCAATAGTACGCAATGAATTCAAATTACCAACTTTGACAACCGGTGGAATAAGATCTTTTTCAATCATAGCAATTTGTTTTGCAAATGTTGATTCAGCAAAAACATCGCCGCGACGCGGACCTGTATGAGTAAACATACGTGTTGACATAACTTTCATTTGGTAAGCTTCAGCATAAAAACGCCCGACTAAATCGGTGCCAACTTTTGAAATGGCATAAGGAGAAGCAGGATGAAAAGTGCAATCTTCGTGAATGGGCAATTTTTCTTTAGGTACGCGACCAAAGACTTCTGACGATGCACAAATATGGATAACAGCATCAGGGCGATGATGACGAAGTGCCTCTAAGACACGCGATGTGCCTTGAATATTAGTTTCATAAGTATCAAGCGGACTGGTAAAACTGGTTTGCGGAAAACTTTGTGCAGCAAGATGAAAAACATAATCGGGCTTTGCATCTTTAATGACGTAATCAATTGAAGATGAATCACGCAAATCTCCATATATAAGGCGAATACGCTCACGACGATTTATTTGCGGAATAAGATGAGCAATATTATCTAAAGGGCTACGCCAGCGGCACATTCCCACAATATCCCAATCCGTATGAGCGAGCAGATAATCCGCTAAATGTGAACCGACCATTCCTGTAATACCGGTAATTAATGCACATTGTTTGGTCATAACACTCCTTAAGTAGACGAACTCAATTGAGCGCCTAAAAAATACTCAACGCAGGCCGCTGTGCGTCTCTCGTGATAATAGAACCGCTAATATGAGTATCAGGAAACAAATTTCAATCGTTTTAGACGTATGGCGATCAATGGGGACTTACTGTATCTTAAAGCTCAATAAAGTCAAATATAGCTGCTGCATGGTATGAAAGTGTTGTTGATTACGGATAATTATTCATTAAGTGCAGGAGGCGCGGAAAATTATTTTTTTGAGCTTAAAAAACGACTTGAAGCTGAACCAACTTTAGCTATTTTCTCGTTGGGATTTGGCGAGAAACCCAGTCATTCTCCAACAACACTAATTCTCAAAAAAATCCAATCAAACATAAAGCGCCTTTTATGGCAAATCGTCTTTCATCCTCTGGTTTATTTTCGTATCCGTCAATTCATTAAAGCTGTGCAGCCCGATGTCATCCATTTACATAATGTGAAGCAATATACTTTCACACTTTTTTTAGCGTTGCGACATTATCGCGTCATTCAAACCATCCATGACTATGGTGCGGTTTGTCCAACTGCACACAATATCCATCGTGATTTAAGACCTTGCGCGACGGGTTGGCGCAGGGCTTGTTTTTGGCAACATCAAGTTAAATTTAATCGAATAATTTACTTAGCCCAAACCTGTGTTCATGTGCTCACGCAATATTTACAAAAAAAGTTTGTCCAGTTGTGTTTTGCACCTTCTCCTGAACTCGTTACTTATTTAACACATCATCAATTTTCCCAACCTCATTATATTCCACCGTTTAAAAAAAATTTGGGTCTCCCACAATTTAACTTAATTGAACCCAACCATTTTTTCTTTGCCGGTCAATTAGGTGCACACAAAGGGATTTTTCAATTAGTTAAAGAGTTTGCGCAAGCTTATCAATCAAGGCCGTTTTTAAAATTAACTATTGCGGGCGAAGGAGCGAGTAAGGGTAAATTAAAAAAACTGATTCACGCTTTAAAAATGCAAAAAAATATTCATTTAATTGGCTGGCAACCTTGTTTAAATGATTATTACCAACGTGCTTGCGCGGTTATTTTCCCCAGTGTATGGATGGAAGCTTTTGGATTAATCATGATGGATAGTATGTTACAGGGCCGTCCTGTCATTGGCTCCAATCGCGGATCCCCGACTTGGTTAATTGAAGAGGGGGTAACCGGATTGATATTCGATCCAAGCGAAGTGGGTTCGCTCGCAAAAAAAATTATTTGGCTTGCTGATCATCCGGAAACTATCAAGCCTTTTGGATTAGCAGGTTACGCAAAGATTCAAAAGCTCATTGATAATGAAACAACCATCCAGCAAATTATTACACACTATCAAAACATAGCTGCGCATTAAATGATTAATTCGCTCGTACTTTACGTCTCAAATTACCTTAACAAGCTACTCCCAAGTGAGGTATTGCATTCCCAGGAATAGCTTGCTGTAGGAATAAATATTCCAATTATTCTACATCGCCCCAAAAACGGACGTGAATAAAATATTATATATTATGACTTCAAGGTCATTTGCTGCACCATCGCTTGCAGCTTATCGGGTTTGACGCGTTTAAACCCTTTTACTTTACTTAAATCATCAAGCGTTGCGAATTGGCCTTGTTTATTCCGATAAGCAATAATCGATTTAGCTTTCGATTTCGTCATACCTGTTATACGCATCAAGTCTTCTTCAGGCGCTTGATTAATATTAACAGGTTTGGGTGAAACTACCGGTTGGGTTTGGACGGATGTCGGCTTCTTGGTCTCAAGAGATGAAACACCGGCTGCAAAGCTAAAATGGTATGGAAACAAAAATAAGATTGCCACAAAAACGTGGTAAAATCGCATAAATTTCTCCTAAAGGATTTAAAAAGTTAAGTTAATTAAACAAACTGGGGAATGGAACTTTTTGAAAGGGAGGGTAAAGATGATACGAAAACGAACGAGTGCTGAATCTGGCGGTAAGGATATCGCTAAAGACTTAAAAAATCTAGCTTTAACTATAGCCGGTAGATAAATAATTTTGCTAAACTTTGAACATCACATCACGCTTAAATCTTTCATAATAAGGTAATCAGCATGCAAGCGAAATTTTTTAATAAAATGACGTTATCCTTTGCGCTTATAAGCTTATTTTTATCTGCGCTTCCGCTTAATGCTAATCCAGTTATTCCGATTCCTACCCAACCTCAGCAACCTTCCTTCACCCCGAGCGCTCCCAATATTGACGCCAATGCTTATATGCTCCTTGATGCAACGAGCGGTAAAATTATTGCCCAAAAGGCTGCCGATACACGTCTACCCCCGGCAAGCTTAACGAAACTCATGACCATGTACATCATTTCGACAGCACTTAAGAATGGGCAAATTAAACTTGATGACAAAGTACGCGTTAGTACAAAAGCTTGGAAAACTGAAGGGTCACGGATGTTTATTAAGGCCGGGGAAGAAGTTCCTGTTAAAGATTTAGTCAAAGGCATCGTTGTGGGATCGGGAAATGATGCAACCGTCGCCATGGCAGAACACATTGCAGGGACGGAAGAAGCTTTCACCGCTATTATGAATCAACAAGCCAAACTTTTAGGAATGAATGACAGCCACTTTATGGATAGCACGGGCTTACCCAATCCCGACCATTACTCTACTGCCCGGGATTTAGCTATTTTGACCCAATCCTATATTAGAAATTTTCCCGAAGATTATGGTTACTATTCTGAAAAATGGTTAACGTATAATGGCGTTCGACAGCCAAATCGAAACCGTTTGTTGTGGCGCTATCAATACGCCGACGGTTTGAAGACAGGCCACACTAATGAAGCCGGTTTTTGTCTAGTTTCCTCAGCTAAAAAAGATGGAATGCGATTAATTAGCGTGGTGCTGGGCGAGCCTTCCGACCAATCTCGCAACGAAGATTCCATTCGCCTACTTACTTATGGCTTCCGTTTTTACGAAACCCATAAGCTTTACAATGCTGGGGCTTCGTTAACGACTGCCCGAGTCTGGCAAGGCGCACAATCGGAAATTCCCTTGGGTTTGAACGAAGATTTATACGTGACCGTTCCAACCGGTCAGTACAAACGACTGCAAGCTAATATGCAGTTAAACAATCCTTTACGCGCGCCGGTTAATAAAGGGCAATCTTGCGGTACGCTTAATGTAAGTATTAATAATCAAATCATTGCCCAAACCCCGCTTGTTGCATTGGAAACGGATCCGCAGGGGAATGTTTGGCGTCGCGCATCTGATTCAGTGAAAATGAAAATTCATAAATATTTTTCTAAATCATCCGATGATAAAGTTAATACTGGTTAGAGGTTTACCCGTTTATGAATGATGATAAAGACATTTCTCAAGAATCGTTAATCAAGTTTCCTTGTGATTTTACGATTAAAGTGTTTGGTGCAAACACGGATGAATTCGAGAAAACAATCTTAGCGATGATCAAGAAACATTTAACACATCCAGACAAACATTCATTGACAGCGCGTAAGAGTGAAAATAGTAAATATATTGCTCTAAGTATTACTGTGTATGTTGATTCAAAACCACAATTGGATCGTATTTATCAGGATCTTTCTTCATCGCCTATTGTTTTGATGGCTTTATGAGTACGCATCCTGCGTCATATCAAGCCATCAACACTGTACCGCAGCCCATGCTGTCGGCACCTGTGCCAAGCCAAATAGTGAACGTTCGTTGGTTAGGTTCTCAAAACTATCTGAAGACTTGGGATGCCATGAAAGCATTTACCCAAATGCGTGATAGCGATACCATCGATGAAATTTGGTTATTGGAACATGAACCGGTTTATACCCAAGGGCAAAATGGCAAACCTGAACACATTTTAAATCCAGGCGACATTCCGATTGTTAAAACCGACCGAGGCGGCCAAGTAACTTACCATGGTCCCGGCCAATTAATGATTTACATTTTGATGGATCTGAAAAGAAAGAAATTTTCGATTCGAGACTTAGTTAGTAACCTTGAACTTACCATAATTGATTTTCTTCAAACTTTATCAATTACAGCATTTGCAAAGCGTGAAGCCCCTGGAATTTATTTGGCAGAGCATAGAAAAATAGCATCCATTGGTCTTCGCATTAAGCGAGGCTGTGCCTATCATGGCCTTGCTTTCAACATTGATCTCGATTTGGCGCCTTTTAGTCAGATCAATCCCTGTGGCTTTGCTAATTTACAAATGACAACCTTAGCGCTACACACCCAAAAAGCTGAAGATACTCAAAATATAGCGAGCGTACTTTATCCTTTTCTATTGAAGCATTTAGACTATCAGTATGGAATTCGCTGTGATTAAATGTTTTACGTTTCACATTTTAATCATTGAAGCAAGCACGCTACCTGTTTTAAGCTTGCAAACGAGTATAATGCATCATCAATCTTGACAATGTTGGGCCCGAGTAATGGAAATTAAAACAAACAACAAACAAAAAGGTGCAGAGAAACTTGCACGTATTCCGATTAAAATCGTGCCTTCCGAGACGCTTTTACGTAAACCAGAATGGATTAGAATTCGATTACCCGCATCCTCAAAAGTTAACGACCTTAAAGCTCTCCTCCGCGAAAACAAACTAGTCACGGTTTGTGAGGAAGCTTCCTGTCCTAATCTGCCAGAATGTTTCACGCATGGCACCGCAACTTTTATGATTATGGGTGATAAATGTACGCGACGCTGTAGTTTTTGTGACGTTGCCCACGGTCGTCCCGATCCCCTGGACCTTAATGAACCGGCGCATCTCGCCTCGACGATTGCTAAAATGCAATTAAAATACGTTGTCGTGACTTCTGTTGATCGTGATGATTTACGCGACGGCGGAGCAAGTCATTTTTCAGCATGCATTAAAGCCATTCGTGAACAAAACCCTACCATTAAAATTGAAACCCTTGTCCCGGATTACCGTGGAAGAATGGAGGCTGCATTAGACGCGACAGCAACTGATCTACCCGATGTCTTTAACCATAATATTGAAACTGTCGCTCGTCTCTACAAACAAGCGCGTCCCGGATCCGATTATCAGCATTCGTTACAATTGCTCCAAGCTTTTAAAAAGCGCTTCCCTCATATTCCAACTAAATCAGGTGTGATGCTGGGGTTAGGAGAAACTAATGCAGAAGTTGAACAAGTTTTGCAAGATTTGCGCAATCATGATGTGGAAATGGTGACATTGGGCCAGTACCTACAACCCAGTAAATTCCATTTACCCGTTTTACGCTATGTGACACCCCTTGAATTTAAAGCCTTTGCCGATTTTGCTAAAAAGCTAGGATTTAACAATGTTGCCAGTGGTCCACTTGTCAGGTCTTCCTATCATGCTGATAAACAAGCTGCGGGAGAAGAGGTTAGTTAATGTCGGATTTCGTTAGTCCGCTATTACAATGGCTAAATGCCAATCCGGAATGGGCAGGTCTTGCAACCTTTCTTATTTCTGCGGCCGAATCGGTCGCCATTATTGGCACCATTGTTCCCGGTTCGATCACCATGACTGCCATTGGTACACTCGCGGGTGCGGGTGTCATTCCCCTGGGTCCTACTATTTTATGGGCCACTCTAGGCGCCATTGTAGGAGATGGCATTAGTTATTGGATGGGTCATTATTTTAAAGATCGTATTAAAAGCATGTGGCCCTTTCGCACCAATCCTTACGTCCTCGACAAAGGTGAAGCCTTTGTCCATAAATATGGCGTCATGAGTGTCTTCATCGGTCGATTTGTTGGGCCAGTGCGTGCCCTTGTCCCGCTCGTAGCCGGGATGCTGGGAATGAAACCTTTTCAGTTTACCCTAGCTAATGTGGCCTCGGCCATTGGTTGGGCACCTGCCTATATGTTACCCGGAATTTTACTTGGAGCCGCTTCACTTGAATTACCGCCCGACATTGCGGTCCACGTTATTTTAGTTTTTCTATTTTTACTCCTCTTTACTATTTTATGCTTCTGGCTATTAATTAAATTAACCATGTTACTGAAAGATCGAATTAATATGGTGCAAACTAAATTATGGCGAAAACTGCAAAATTCTCGCTATCTCTCTCCGACAACCGTCATTTTAAAGCACTATGATGCTAGTAAAACCTATGGACAATTTAGTCTTGCCTTACTTTTTCTACTAACTTGCATTTTACTTATCTCTTTACTGACTTACGTAAAACTAGTTGGTGCACAAAACCTTCTGGTCAATGATGTTACTTTTCATTTTTTTAGGGGACTATCATTAAGAAGTGCAGCCCTCGATGCATTGATGATTAACATTACTTTGCTGGGACAAAAAAATGTCATCTTACCCATCTACATCGTGGTGATTGCCAGCTTAATTTTGATGCGACGCGTTAGAGCAGCGGCGCATGTCTTTTTACTCGGATTCTTAACCGCAAGTTCAGTTTTTGTTGTAAAACATCTTATTTCTATTCCCAGACCTTGGGGGCTCATTCAATCCATTGAAACTTTTTCTATGCCTAGCGGCCATGCAACCGCAGCAGTAACAACTTATCTTGGTTTAACGTGGCTCTTAGTGTATGCCATAAAGACTAAATTTCGTGGGCTTTTGTATGTAGTGCCCTTTATCTTGGCGATGGCGATTAGCATATCAAGACTTTATCTCGGTGCCCATTGGTTTACGGATGTGCTGGCGGGTTGGTTAATGGGAACCGCGATTTTAACTGTGGTTGCGATCTCTTATCAACGCCAACCGGAACGGGCTATTCCGTCTTTAAAAATTCTCTTCATTATCTTAGTTACTTTAGCTATAAGTTTTTCTTGGTATCATCACATACGTTTCGCGACCTTAGCACAAGCTTACCGCCAAGACCAAATGCCTCCCATCGCTGTAAATGGTGCTGAATGGTGGCTGCGGAATGGCAATTTACCCGCTTATCAAGTGAGCCTGTTTGGCTTTCCATCACAGCGCATTAATCTTGAATGGGCAGGCGATCTCGCCGAAATTCGTGATAGTCTTTTTTTAGCTGGATGGTCAAAACCGCCAGCAAGAAATTTAGGCAGCACGATACATCGCATTACAGACATTAGTAGTACACAATATTTACCGATGATTTCACCTCAATACTTAGATAACCGGCCTGAGTTGATTTTAACGCGGTTTTTAGAATCTCCAAAACGTATGGTTGTTATTCGGTTATGGGATTCCAATCGATACCTTGAACCCACTCAAGCGAAATTATGGGTAGGAACAGTCAGTCTGGTTCCCAGGTCTTACAGTTGGCTTTACCGGGCGAATAACCGTGAATTAGAGATTGATATTCAACTTATTTTTCCAAATCCTGACGTATTAAAACACTGGCAATGGAAACTATTAGAAACTACTGTACCTGTGGGCTATGGCTCTAACAAATGGGTTAAACGAAAAGTCCTTCTTATTAAAGCACTGCATATTTAACAAAAATTTACTGGGGAATTTTTTATGCCAGATATATTACTTCAATTGCTTTTGTTTGGTTCAAAAGCACTCATTATCTTAATTATTATTTTAATTATTCTCATCACCTTAGTCGCGCTGCTAGGCAAAGGTAAACACAAAACAAGGGGTAAACTAACAATTAATCACTTAAATAAAAAATTTCAGGAAAATACTGAATTGATATTAAGTGAAACCGAATCAAAAAAGCATTTTAAACACTATCAAAAACAACAAAAGGCTGAAGAAAAAGTTCGCCTCAAAGAAAATGGTCGCAAGCACATCTTTGTTTTGACCTTCCATGGTGACATGCGAGCGAGCGCGGTTGAAACTTTGCGTGAAGAAATTACTGCAGTGCTGAATGTAGCAACGCCCACCGATGAAGTAATGGTGCGTTTAGAATCAGCTGGCGGTGTTGTGCATGCGTATGGTTTAGCAGCAGCACAACTACAACGGATTCGGGCACGTAATATTCCCTTAACTATTTTTATTGATAAAGTTGCCGCAAGTGGCGGTTATCTTATGGCCTGCGTTGCTAATACGATTTATGCAGCTCCTTTTGCAATCATCGGCTCTATTGGCGTGGTTGTCCAACTGCCTAATTTCCATCGATTATTACAAGATAAACATATCGATTTTGAACAATACACGGCGGGAGAATTCAAACGCACTATTACAGTCTTTGGTAAAAATACTGAAGAGGGCCGAAAAAAATTACAGGAAGAGATTGAAGATATTCATCAACTTTTCAAAAATTTAATCTTAGATTACCGCCCTAACATTGATATTAAACAAGTTGCCACGGGTGAATATTGGCTTGGGCAACAAGCTTTAAAATTAAATCTTATCGATGTTATTCAAACAAGTGATGATTATATCCTCGAGCAAAGTAAAGAAGCCGAACTTTATGAAATTGCGTATGAAGTAAAAAAACCATTTTTAAATAAATTAATGGGATCTTCAGGCAATTTGCAACAACGCCTGATGGATGTTGCACGTTTCAAAGTGACTTAATCTTTATTAAATAAGGCGGTCATGTTTAATATTGCCCGCCTTATTGTATGGTAAAACGCATAGTTATTAATTTTTTACTCTCAAGCGGGCTGAGTCGAGATGTGCAAAATCTTCTTGATCTGTTAAAATTCAAAAAATTTGCGCTAACGAAAGGACACAGCAATGCGTTTGGTGAATATATTCATTACAATAATATTATCTTTAAGTATAACACTCTTAGCTTGTCCAAGTTGGTCCGGTCCACTTTATCCTTCTTTTGAAGGGTCTGAGCATATTGCCCTCGGCAATAGTGTAAAACTTTTTTTTTCCAAAAATGATCCAGGTCAATCTAATTACGTCATGACCATGCCAAATGGTTTGAAGCTATCTTACGGTGATATTGTTTCATTTGGTGATTTTTATGAAATTGAAGATCAACCCATTTCTCAATCTTCCGATCCTGTTGAGCGACGCCGTCGGTTTGTAAAAGCTTTCCAATCTTTTGCAAATGACTTAAAAGCTTATAATGAAGCAACGCAAATTTTAGCTTTACTTCATCATGAATACCAAGTTATTACGGATGCTATCAATCGTGGCGAGGATCCAGAAAAGCTTTATGAAAAAATGGCCGGTGATACGAATCGTCAATTAAATTGCATCACAGGTGGCGGTTGTGAAGAAGGCACTTGGTTTTTAAAACCCGGACGTTATTTGCGATTAGCGAATTTAGACTTTGATCATTTCAACGATCATGCTCTCTTAGCTTATGAAGCTGGGCATGAAGTCGCTATAGAGCAAGCCATTACCGCGCATCACAATAGGAATATCAAACAGTTAGAAATGGCTTATGCAATGAATGCACTAGCATGTCATTTTCTGAGTGATCGATTCGCAGCAGGTCACATCAGAACACCGCGTTTAGAATTATTTAAAGGAGTTTCGCCCAATGTGACAGGTTCTCTTCTTGCCGGGTTTATGCATCGAGAAGAGAATGCTTATGGCGTTCATGTCCATAACGCAGAAGGTACACATTGGTTAGCTTATGGGGACCGAGCCTTTTTTACAAATAAGAATTTAATGAACCGCATTGTTTTACAACAAGCATTACAAGCTTCAGTCAATGAAATTTTTGCAGCTTATCAACAAGGATTTGTTGCAACACATCCTGTCCTTGATTTAATTCCTTATGCTGATGAAATTAATGGTAACGGTAATACCGACATTGCCCCGCTCTTCTTTCTTGATCCAAAAACCAAGAAACTCATGCGCCGTGTTATTACTGCTAATGTTTATGACTATCATTGGACTACTAAATGGTGGGGCTGGAGCACCCTCATCCAATTAAGCAGAGAACGCGGTATTCCCACTGAAGAACAAGTTCTTTTGCTACAATCCAAAGAGAAAGAGCAAGCAATTTTGGATGGTTTGATTCTTACTAAAAAATTATTCTCAATTAATGTAAATTGAAATGGCTTTATCTAATGTCATCTTCATCCTTTATTTTTCTAAGGAAAAAAATGCCTGAAAATACCTCGAGGCAATTATCAAGTGGCGTTTCATGGAATATTTTTTTAAAAATAACGGTAGAATCACTGATTGCTTTTTACATTGCTACTTTTTGTTTAGCTATGGTTGTTACGCATCGAAGTGATTACTTTATTTTTGATATTGTTTTTTTAGTTATTCTTTATGCATTTATTATTATTGTGTGTGGATGGCGAGTTGGGCGAAATTTATCTATAGCGACAGTGATGCTTATCATCCCTATTGCGCCTTTTGTTGCGCTTGCTATCATTGTTTCAATGATCCCACTTTTACAATTGTTTAAATAATCCTCAAGTTGATTGGAAACTTAATAATCAACTTGAAGCGTAAATGTCATTTAAGAATAAATTTTAACTGCTTGATTCAACTTACAATGATAGGTTGATTTCTCTGAGTTCTGATAAAAAGTTCGCGCATCTAAAGTTTGATGAGAAAAATGCAAGATATTGTCATTCGTCAGACTATATTTACCAAATTCATAAACGGGCATATCTAAGTGTTTAGGATGATCAAGTGTAAAGTGAAAAAAAGAAGCTGCAATATGATCATCAACCACAGCAATTTCATTGGGTGTGAGCGATCCAAATAATTCTTTAGCATGAAAATCAATTTTAACACCTTTATTTGAGGTGCACTTCGTGAAATCAATAACGATATGAATTGGAATACCTGAAATAATCGCTTGTTTTACGTCACTATATTGTTGCAATTCTCCCGCAAAACCGAGATTGGCACAACAGCCTAAAGCTAGCAGTATCAATTTTTTCACATGAATATCCTTTTAATTTTTGAACCGCAGAGTAGATTTTAAGCCTGAATTTTGTCATAAATATTGAGTTTCATGCAAGTGAATAACCAGCTAAGATTTTAGCTCCCACCACCGCAAATGAAATATATGAAATTGATCGATATGTGCTTGATTAAACTTGATAGGGGGTTAACTTTAGAATATAAGAAAATTGAGCAAGATATTATATCGATGCTTCAAAGCCAAAAATTATGTTTTGTCACATCATCTTCCAAAGAAAATTTTTTCTAGTTTACGGTTGATCATTCATATTGAATGGCTAAATTGCAAGATGGTTTGTATATGAATTTAACGTAGCAACTTTAATTTTTGCCAAAAGCAATGACTCAAAAATTTTTACAATTGGCAACGTCCGCTCGATTATTTTACATCATTGCATAAGAAACTTATATTCTTACTGATAAACTAGCCTGCTCATATTACTAGCTTTACAGATGACGACAGAACGCTAATTCAATTGTTGAAATATCTATTAGTTAAAAGTCTCGTGATATTTTTCTTACATCAGCTTTTTAACCCATTCAGTAAATCAAACATTTCCCGATAAATTTTTTCAGCAGCTTTAACACCTAACACAATTTGTTTTAAATCCTCAGGCGTTTTTGTATTGGTGATACTGCGGGCAATTTTCATACTGTCATCCTGATGTCCTGTCGTTTGGGCTTCACCACCATGGTAGTGTCCACCATGAAACCATTCGTCAAATTTTACATGCGTCAATTTATCTTTATTTAAACGCAAGGTTTTAAAAATATAATCAATAATAACTTCACCGAACATAAATCCGGCCAAAACTGCACCCAATGAGATTCTCACATCGTCATGCATTTTTAATTCATGCAATCGCGCTGCAAATTGTTTATCTTCTGCTTCAAGCATGGTTTTTTTATCAGCAAAAGCCCATGGCTCTAAGGTTTCACCCATGCTTTGTAATACTAATTCTTGTCTGTGGTCGTAATCACCATGACCCAAATCATCATTCAAATCCGCTATTAAAAAACATCGCAATTCAGCATCGGTAATTTTGGAACAAATATGTGAAATCCAAATAGGATCTTGGTTTTTATAAGTTTTACCAATTTTCGTTAATGCCCAGAGATGAGCTAAATCGTAGTTCGCTTCGTTCTGAAAGAAAGGATGATTTTTTAAACTATTATGTAAACAATATTTTATTAATTCATCCCCAGATTTAAATTCAATGGTTGCATCGCCCATAACTCTTACTCTCCTCAATAAATAATTTAAATAAAGACTCGACCCATGCTGTCACCCTGTCA
Source organism: Gammaproteobacteria bacterium (assembly GCA_013816845.1). Classification (NCBI taxonomy): domain Bacteria; kingdom Pseudomonadati; phylum Pseudomonadota; class Gammaproteobacteria; species Gammaproteobacteria bacterium. Next base: position 66,085 of record JACDDU010000001.1, on the reverse strand, counting down.
CCATCAACAAAACATACGCTTTACAAAAATTGGCATAGCCGGCCTTGCCGGACGCAGGTTGAGACCCAAGTAATAAACCAAAATCTTCTAGGTTTATTTCTCCTATCGGAGTACGTATTCATCAACTCAATCTTTCGTGTAAATTTTGCCGGGAAAATCTTTCTCCGGTGTATTTCTTGCGATACCCCATAACACGTTGCCTCACATTACAATTGAAGAGCTGTTGTATGACCTATGACTTTAGCAACAACCATCATGATAAATGTACTCTTGGCTACGTATCTAAATCAAAGTTATTCATATCCTTAAAACATTAGCTTAAGATGTAGTTACCTTATGCATATGATGTAATTATATACCAAATTAGTACTTCAGGGCTCGGGGGCCTAAGCCTTTCATTTTCTATAAGAAATTTGCTAGTTTTTTCAATCATTGAGTCAATGATGATGTGCGATACTTAAATTAAGCATCAAAAGCAAGTAGGAGATTATATGGAAAGAAATTGGAATTCGCCCATCAAGATTTCGGTAAATATCTTTCTGGTGAATCAGGTATTAGCCTCACTCACTTAATAAATATGATGATGATCATCGCTATATAATTGCTTACTTGAATGGTTGCGGGAAGTTATACACTTGGCAAGTGAATTAAAGACAATATAGCCCAAAACAAAAACCTATTTAAATGAGTGACATCCCTTCATTAGTAATGATCCCTCGCGCATACGAATTGGTATTAGAGGAATGATTTCGTTGCTATGAGATGACTTATCGGTAGGGTAAAATCCTAACTTCCCCAAAGCATCGCTAATCTTGCATCTCTCCCGCAGCTATATCGATAAAATCGATATCGCACTGGATTTTTTTTGGCATAATCTTGATGATAATCTTCCGCTGGATAAAATTGCCTGACTGGCAGGATTAAAGTTGCAATATTTTTAAATCGTCCGGACTCCTTCCATTGTGATTTACTTTGTTCTGCCATCTTTTTCTCTGCCTCAGTTTGGTAAAAAATGGCGGATCGATAGGAGTCGCCTTTATCGCAAAATTGCCCTGTACCATCTTCGGGATCCACATTATGCCAAAAAAAATTTAGCAATTGTTCATAACTTATCTTTCCAGGGTCGTAATAAACTTCCACTGTTTCAAAGTGTCCAGTTCCACCAGCTGAAACCTGTTCATACGTAGGATTTTTTAGCTCTCCCCCCGTATAACCAGAAATAACTTTTAAGACCCCAGGCACATTTTCAAAATCATGTTCTGCACACCAAAAACAGCCTGCTGCAAAAACCGCTTTTTGCATCGACATGGCATTATTAATGAAGCTAATAAAAAAAAGCCCAAGGCCCAACAAGATTACTTTTTTCAAATTTTTTACCTCTTTATGTATAAAACATAAAAAACTTAGAAAGACTTTCGGTTATACTAATTAATCATGACAGACAATGGATGTCGAGAATGAAAATTTCACAACTTTTTTTTCCGGTTTTGCTTTTAATATCCATCCACGCATTCGCAGATCCTGCCTACGTTCGCCCCAGTCATAATGAAATTAAACAACATTTAACCTCAATGCAATATTACGTAACGCAAGAAAAGGGAACTGAACCCGCTTATGAAAATTCCTATTGGGATAATAAGGAGCAGGGTTTGTATGTTGATGTTGTAACCGGTGAACCTTTATTTAGTTCACGTGATCAATATGATTCAAAAACGGGCTGGCCCAGTTTTACTAAACCCATCACCATGGATTATATCGAACTAAAAAAGGAAGCGGGATGGTTAACGGACCGAACAGAAGTAGTTTCTAAAGTTGGACAATCGCATTTGGGTCATGTTTTTGATGATGGTCCCCCTCCAACAAACAAACGCTACTGTATGAATTCTGCAGCACTCCTTTTTATTCCCGTGAATGAATTAGAAAAAAGGGGGTATGGAAAATACTTACCTTTGTTTAACCCCACATCACGTGATAATCCCAATTGAATGAAGGAAGGAAAAATGAAAACATGGGCAAATTAATTAAAAGGTGGTGGGCATTATCTATCTTAATCTTAGCATTTATTCTATTTTTTTATTTTGATTTAGAACGTTTCTTTTCTTTCGAACAATTAAAATTCCACCGCGCAACATTGTTAACATGGACTCATACCCATTACTTTTTTACGGTCGGTATTTTCATGTTGATTTATATTATAGTCGTTGCGGTGTCATTTCCCGGTGCTACTTTCTTAACTTTGATCGCTGGATTTTTATTCGGGATTTTAGCAGGAATGGTGTACGTCCTTGTCAGTGCAACCGTGGGTGCAATTTGCATTTTTCTCGCCGTGCGACTTGCCCTTGAGCCTTTCATTTTAAGAAAATCGCCACGTTGGATAATGAAGTTACGCCGTGGTTTTCAAGGAAATGCTGCGCACTATTTAATAACTTTACGTTTAATTCCTCTTTTTCCTTTTTGGATTGTTAATATTGCCGCAGCCTTATTTGGTGTTTCGCTTTCAACGTTTAGTTGGGCAACTTTTTTGGGCATTATTCCAGGCTCTTTAGTGTATGTTTTATTAGGGAATGGTTTAGGACGCATTTTAGATCGTAATGAAACGCCCAATTTAAGTATCATTTTTGAACCCCAAATCCTGCTTGCCTTTCTCCTCTTAGCCTTACTTGCTTTTCTTTCGAGTTTTTATAAAGTCGTGAGAAAAAAATAAAAAGGATTATATTATTTTAGAACAATTTCTTAAAAATCATCAGCAACGTTTTATCACTCTCATTCTAAAAAAAATTTACGCAAGGGTAACGCCGTTTCAAATTACGGCGGTAGGAGGTTTAGTTGGAATGTTAAGCGCAATCCCTCTTGCTTTCCATTTGATCGCCCTACCCGTATTGATGATCTTATTATCGGGGTGTTGTGACATTTTAGATGGTGCGCTCGCGCGCTATTTAAAGCAAGTTACCCCTTTGGGAGCGGTAATCGATATTGTGATGGATCGATGTGTAGAATTTGCAGTGATATTTGGTTTATGGTTAATCCAACCTGAACTTCGAGCCGGTCTGTGCTTATTCATGCTGGGTAGTATTTTATTATGTGTAACAAGTTTCTTAGTCGTTGGAATTTTTACCCCCAATCAATCGACTAAAAGCTTTCATTACAGCGTGGGTATCATAGAACGACCAGAAGCTTTTATTTTTTTTATTCTTATGATTATATTCCCTCTTTTTTTTACTCTACTGGCAATTATGTTTAGCCTTCTGGTTTTATTAACAACTGCGCTCAGAATTGTTGAATTTTCACAACATCAATCTCGGGAACAAAGGGTTTAATTATCTGGGTGGGTAAGTGTTAACATTTATTTTTTGAAATGATAGACAATTATATAATCAAATATTTTTGAGCATTACAGTCGCTGAAAGTTTAGATATTCGATAAGTCAGCCACGATAAGTTGTCACTGAATGACTGCTTGGAAATTTTTAAATAGGTGTTACTTAAACTTGGTAATTTGTTTATGACGAAAACAAGTAATGAGGTGGTCATTCACCATTCCTACTGCTTGCATATAAGCATAACAAATCGTACTGCCAACAAATTTAAAATCACGTCTTTTTAAATCTTTAGACATCGCATCAGACTGAGGGGTACTGACAGGAATTTTGTTAGAAGTCTTCCATTGATTTTGTATGGGCTTTCCATCAACAAATTGCCAAATATAATCAGCGAAAGAAGGAAAACTTTCCAGAATGGCCAAGTAAGCTTGTGCATTGCCAATGGCTGCTCGAATTTTTAAACGATTACGAATGATGCCAGGATTGTGCAATAAAGCCTGATACTTTTTCTCGTCATAGCGAGCTATCTTCTTCACATCAAAGTGGTCGAAGTTTTCACGGTATTGTGATCGTCGCTTTAAAATGGTGATCCAACTCAAACCTGCTTGCGCCCCTTCTAAAATTAAAAATTCAAAAAGTAATCGATCATCATAAATAGGTACTCCCCATTCCTGGTCATGATAGTCAATATTAACTTGCTCAGTGTTAGCCCATGCGCAACGGGAAATCGGCTTATTCTTTTTTAAAGGCATAGTTGCATGTTCGTCGTAATGAAGAGAATGGGTATTGTAAGGTATCAGGTTGTCAGATGAAGTTTAATATTTTTTTTATAATTGCATCGTAATGGATCACGTTTCTTACGGATCGATGCAGCTCAATTATTCTCCAAAAAAAGTTGCCGATGGCTTGATATTTTGCTTATCAATAACTTCCATAGTAGAAGCTATTAATGATGGATGCGTAAAACAAGAGGTGACAGTAATATTTTATCTCTAAATATCAAACAGTTAAGGCTCAGCTAAAGGTTTAACATTAAACAGCGCTATTAATTAATAGTAGTCTCTACAGAATAATTTTATCTATCAAGTATTAAAATTAAAAGGATTCCATTTTTTAAATGGAGTCCCTCCAAAACCTCTAACCAATTTGCCGGCATCTTTTTTTCCAGTTGCGAAAATTTCTTTATAAAAATCTATTATCAGCTGCGGCAGTATTTTTTTATCAATCCTGTCAAATTCATTCCAGAACAAATCACTAACTAAAGGTCCGCCCAGTACAGCCAGCCCAATGTAGAGACGACAATCTTATTGGCGCTGAGTTCAGGCCTCTTATGAGGCCTTTGTCATTTTTAAGGGTATAAAATTTAATAACGAACTAAGTTGAAACCAAATTACTATTAATAATTTTCCTGATAATTGCATCATACAGTTCTCGCCTCACAGATCGATGTAATTCAATTATTCTCCAAAGAAAGGTTGCCGAAGGCCTGATATTTCGGCCATCAATAACTTCTTGGATAACATCTTCTGGCGTATCTGAATAACGCGCAATACCTTTCAGATTATATTCTTCTGTGGATAGGATATCGTTGGTAATTAAACGTGCGAAGTCGTTTTCAAGCATAGCATTCTCCTTTTCTAAATTAAATTTCATTAAATGAAAATAGCCCTTATATTTCTCTCTAAAAAACTCCTTAAGCCCCTCGCATATGCATATAAAAATCTCTGCTTCTAGTAGTAAATATTCTTCTTTTGGGAGTCTTCTGTAGTTAATTCCTATTAGGTGACACAGTGGTTCCATTGCTGACATAATTATTTTTAACCGTAATATTCCATATCGCAGCATGAGTAAACGTGATGTACATAATTTGATATAAAATATTTTGGCCCTACTCCTTAATAATTTGAAATATTAATCTATAACTTTTCATATCCAGATTATCAAATATAATAGGAGGCATCGCTAAGCATGGGTATCCCTGTATTAGGGTATTGATTCAATACAATGAACATGATTAAAAATATAAAATGACGAAGCTGAGGAATGATATGGATACACCCAATACATTTATATGGGGTTCAGAAGTGCAGCAACATGAACTTGATATCCAGGATATAGTAAATAATGCAGCTTATTTACAATATCTTGATCGCGCTCGAATTCAAATTCTTTTGTCAAAAGGCGTGGATTGGAAGGTATGGCATCAAAATGGATTTAATATTGTTCTTACACATATTGATATGGAACTAAAAAATTCTTTAAAAGTCCATGATAAGTTTTATGTTAAATCAACGTATGAAAAATCTGGAAGATTAAAAATTATTTTCTACCAATCAATTTACAGAACAGACAATGACAAATTAATTGCGAAAGCGACCAATACTGTTGTTTGTGTTTCTATACACAATGGAAAACCCGTTATGCCAAATGAATTATTAACTCTATTATTTTCAAACACTATTAAATAAAACCAAACTTGTTTTTGCTATTTCCTTGCGAGCAGCATCCATATTTTTAATTATTTTAAAACTTCCAATGGTAGGAGAATCGAAATGATTCCATTGGTTAATGGAACCTATTACGCCGCGATGCACTCCTTCGATAACGGCTTCCACCATAGTGGTGCAGTTTAATTTTTCTTTGATCTTCTTGGAATAAGTTGCAATAGTATGTGGGCTTATTTTTAATATTTTAGCGATTTCTTTTGTAGATTTTCCTCTTGATGCCCAAATTAAGCATTCTTTCTCCCTATCAGTTAATTCCTCTTTATTAGAATAACCTCGCTTGATTACTGCTCTTCTGTAACATTGATTTGTTAGCACGAATGAATTTTTGTAACTACAATTATAATTAATGATTAAATCTATAAAATGATCAGAAAAATCAGCACAAAAATCTTCGAACTCATTTAACGTATTTTTATAAATCAATTCACTATTATCAAAATCGCTATCCCCTTAATAGCACCAAAAACAAAAGTACACTCAGGGCACTCCCTAATAAGATAGTACGTCCTGTAAGCATTATATCTCTCTTCTAACATTTGCTTGAACTTATTTGACACAGAGAGTGCTCTATCACAGAAATAATGCGTTGTATTGGTAATTGTATCTAACCGAAAACTATAGTCATCTTTGTACAAAGATTCAGCATAATAAGATTCTAACATGTGAAAAATATTGGAGAGCACAAATTTACTACCATCGTTAAAAACAATGTACATTACAAAGTACCGTAACCCTATTTTAGGCAGGTAAGCGCAGGTATTTTGTATTTGATTTTGATAACGTAGGCTGATGATATCTGACATTGTCTAGCGCACTTACATTACGAAATTAATCCATCAAACATTTCAAAGCATTCCCTAAAATTTCTTAGAATTTATCTATCACTCAAAGCACACAAATAGAAAAACAATCTTTTTCAAACCGGGAGAGTAAGGAAAAAAGAAGGAAGCTGATCTGTATTTGCACACGCCAAATCATATTAAATAATTTGGCGTCCCCAAGGGGATTCGAACCCCTGTTACCGCCGTGAAAGGGCAGTGTCCTAGGCCTCTAGACGATGGGGACGGTTATACGTCGTCACTTGGAGCTAGCCGGGATCGAACCGGCGACCTCTTGCATGCCATGCAAGCGCTCTCCCAGCTGAGCTATAACCCCAATGAATAATCCAAGAGAGCAGCGATTCTATGAAGCATGCCATCCTTTGTCAATAAAAAGTGGTGGGCTAACTCTATCTTTTTATTCTTCTTGTCACTGCGGCTTTAGAATCGAAGGTTTTACAGGGTATTATGCATGAAAAGCGATCAACTAAAAAAAATCCAAGAAGCCGTCAGCCTCTTGGATTGATGGGAGTTAACTCTAGGAACGCGAACCCAAAAAATGCAGCGGAAAAGGCATATCTTGACATTGTTTTTGAGTAGCTAAGTTCATCAAGTAATTGTTACGTAACTCGTAGGCTTGTACTTCAACCCGCTCAGCATCGGAAAAATCCATAAAAAACCAGGGCACAATAAAGAACCAACCCGCAACGCCTAAAGCAATATTTTTGCCTATTTTATTTTCTTGGGGTATCAAGTTCAAAATTTTCGTTTGATTATTTTTAATCTCAAACCCAATTTGATTACAGGTCAATTGCCGATCATGAGGTTGATATTGTGGAATAGGATGCGGGGTGGCACCTGCACATCCCGTTAAAAGGGTGACGATGAGAGAGAATGCGCCGAATCCCATTACAATGGTTTGACCAAGTCTACTTTTTTTCACTTTGACCACTCTTGCTATTTTTATGGTCAGATATTGTAGCCTTTCGTAGTGGTAATTTAAAGATCAATTACCACTAAATGGTCAAAATATATCTATTTACTCACTCCACCAAGTCCCCATTAGCCTAATAAGGCATTAATCCGGGCAATGGTTTTGTCTCGACCGAGGAGTTGAAGCGTGACATCAATCGGAGGAGACACTTCTCCGCCAGTCACAGCCTGTCGGATGGGCTGGGCTAACTTACCCAATTTAAGTCCTTGGGATTCAGCTATATTCATCAAAATTTGATGAATGGCTTCTTTCGACCAGGTGGCAGAATCAGCAAAAGCATCGCGAACTAAAATAAGTGAGGCGGTAATGTCTTGAGGAAATTTTGCTTTTATTTCGTCGCTGATGCTAACTTCTTCAAAAAAGAAACGACTTTTCTCAGCCATTTCGCGCATCGTTTTAACACGTGTGGATTGCGCTTCGATTACATCAATCAGGACAGGCCCTTGGCTCGTATTAATGCCGAGTTGATCTAAGTGCCATTTGAACTCGTTCAACACTTCCTCGCCTCCAGCTTTAATATAATGGTGATTAAGCCATAATAATTTTTCAAGATTTAAGGCAGCGGGAGCACGATTAATGTTTTTTAAATCAAACAATTGGATTAACTCTTCTGTCGAAAAAATTTCTTGATCACCTGAAGACCATCCCAAGCGGACTAAATAATTCAAAAGTGCTTTGGGTAAAAAGCCTTCCTCGCGATATTGCAAAACACTTGCAGCACCATGACGCTTGGATAAACGTTTGCCATCACTACCTAAAATCATAGGCAAATGTGCATATAACGGTAAGGGTTTTTCAAGCGCCGTGAAAATATTAATTTGCCGTGGGGTATTATTAATATGATCCAAACCTCGAATAACATGTGTTATGCCCATGTCGATATCATCCACGACCACTGTAAAATTGTAAGTGGGCGTCCCATCGGTGCGCGCTATAATCAAATCATCTAGCTCTTGGTTGGCGAAGCTCAATTTTCCATGAACTAAATCGACAAATTCAACCACTCCCTCAATGGGATTTTTAAATCGAATGACATAAGGACCCGGTTGTTCTTCGGTTAAATGACGACAAAAACCATCGTATCGCGGCTTTTGCTTATTAGCCATTTGGTCAGCACGCAGCGCTTCCAAACGTTCCTTGGAACAATAACAACGATAAGCTTTACCGTTCTGCAAAAGTTCAGCAATCACTTCTTTGTAGCGATCAAAACGCGCGGTTTGATAAAAAGGACCTTCATCATAATCTAAAGCTAACCATGCAAGGCCATCTAAAATGGCTTGGACTGATTCCTGAGTAGACCGCTCTAAATCGGTATCTTCAATGCGTAAAATAAAAGTGCCTTGCATTTTGCGCGCATAAAGCCAGCAATATAATGCAGTTCTTGCACTCCCAATATGTAAAAAACCAGTTGGGCTTGGAGCAAAACGTGTACGTGTCATGGGGATAATTTTTTTAATGAGTTAGTAAGAGACGTATTGTAACTGCAGCTTTCCTCTAGTGTTAATGCTTTTGTTAATTTTATAAAGGAAGGAGCTGCCACGAATAAGGGTGCCATTGACCTTGAATGTTAGCGATTGTGTAATGGATATCCTTAAATGCGCACTTTTGCTGAGCAATGCTGATAATGCGATGAGGTTGATCAGGTTCTTGATTCTTCCAGAGACCAACTTGTTGGCTTGGCAGATGAGGGAGCGCAATGAGCAAACCTTGTGCTTCAGGATGGTCAAAACCAGATAGCGCCCACTGAGTTAACGAAGCCACAATTAATTCTTTAATAATAGGCAAATGCGAGGGCAGCTTCTCATCCTGCTGTAACCAATTTAGAAAATGTAAATGCTTAGCCCAATTGCCTGTTAACCCAAGGATTGCACTATCCTTCAGAAATTGATCTAACGTCCCCACGGCACGCTCACTTAGCGCATTCAACAAAGTAGGGCATTGAGAGAAAAATTGATACTGCAAACTTTGTTTCGCAATGATGTTTTGCGCATTCATGTTAAACATTATGCCCATTAAAAAGCGTTCTTATACGTTTAATTTCATTCACCCAGGTTTCATAACTGACATCTGCATCAAATTCTAAGACTAACGTTTTATCTTGATGATTAAGTGGAGTAAAAAAATTTTGGATTAACTGATGCACAGCGGTCGCAATGGGTTGATCATGCGTATCAATAGCTAGCTTTGTTTCAGGGTGAATCTGAAATCCAGAGACATGAAAAAAATTAGTTTTTAACGCCAAAGATTGCCATGCGGCAACGGGAGCAACATTGTTTTGCTCCGCGATATAAGCATTTGAAAAATCATAAAGTAATCCAGCAGATGTGTGTTGAATTAATGTTTGATAAAACCCCGCTTGATTTTTTCCTGCGTGTGTTAGCGAGGCATGATTTTCAAAAAATATTTTCTTACCGAGTAACGCTTGCCATAACGCAACTTTGTCTAAGAGATGTGCAGCGCATTGTTCATAATCATATTCGCCCACAAGTGGTAAGCGTCTTCCTTCATCATCAGAAAAGCGAACAATATGATCAGAGACATAGAGAGGGTTCAGCTTATCCTGCCAAGGTTTAATTTTATCAGCAAGCTGCGCTAACTCTGCGCGATCTTTTTCGAGAAAACGAGAAGTGACGAGATGAAAAGCAAATCGCGCGCTAGGTAGCTTTGTGCAAATTTTCTCCGGAGATAAATGCACAAAATTATCGAGCATGATTTCACAAAAATCAGCCTCACCCTCTTCTATTAATTTTTTAATCGTAGGAAATGAAGTGGGCGAGATCCAATTAACACCAATTTTCACGGAGCTTGAAATAAAGTGATACGACAGCAGTTAGTGTAATGGAGGGCAGTAAGTTCGAATTCAACTTGTTCTTGTATCTCAAGGGAATTTTGCGTGTTGACCATATTATTTTCAATCATGGAAATACTCCTCTTATTCTTTAGAGAATTGTAAAATTAAATAGAAGAAAATACGAGCTTTAGTTCATTCGAATTTAAATTCCTAGCTTAAAAAAATATTTTCATGTGGCAGCTTTTTCAAATTGGTGCTATATCCACGAAGTTAAAAGTTTTAATGCATTATTAAAAAAATAACCCATTTGCTAGGAGAGCAGTATGCACAGAAAAAAACCAGACGTTACCTTTAAAACTTACTCTGAAGAAGAATTACGTAACTGGAATAAACAAATTAAAATTTTGCCTGAAGAAATAAAAAAACGTGAAGAGCAACTTCTTAGGGAACAAAGTCGTTTAAAAAATGAAGAAGCGCTATTTGCTAAATGGGTAGAAACCAATGTTACCCCAAGAGAAAAAATTATCACGCCTATCAAATCTCAAACGCAGGTTATTAAGTTAGAACCTGAAATTAACGAACTTGAAAAAAGACGTGGGCCCCTTGAGTTACAAATCAAGAACCATGGGCAATCATTGGCAGCAATTAATGGAAAAATTCAATCCCTAGCCGAGCCGATCAAACGCTTCGAATCTTATTTAAATATTAAGGCGCACACCAAAGAACTTAAAATTTTGAACGATGCCAAACTTGCTAATTTGCACCAGATGACTCAGCTAACGAGAGAGATAGAAGATCTGGAATTATTTATAAATAAAAATAATCGTTCGATCACTAGCATTGAAAATGAATTAAATTTTATGCTAGCAAAGCAGGCGGGTTCTTATTCTTCCAGCCAATCCTACAGCTCAACACTATCTTCTAAGCAAGATGATATGAGCTCAACGCAATCTTCTTCTTATTCCTCTTCGATTAATCCAAACGAAAACACCATAGAAGGATTACGTTTTGAATTAGCAAAAATCATAAAAATACAGCAAGACTTAATTAATAAAAAAAATATACTTACCAATGAAAAAAATGATTTGGGATTAGAAAATGTTGAAATTAAGGCTAAAATTTCAAGTCTTCAAACCAAACTTACTATTTATTCAGAAGAGACCGTAACCTTAGCTGAGAGCCAAAAAGCTAGCGATTTAGCCTCTCAGTTAAAAAATTTAAAGAATCGTAGAAATAAATATTTGGAAGAGATCAGTAAAGAAGAAAGCACCCTCAGAGTTTATGACAGCAAATTAAATGCTTTAAACAACGCCATCGAAAATAAACAAAACGAGTTAATCCATGCACGTAGTCTTGCTGGATCTGCTGCTAATAATTTTAACCTCATGGAATTAGAAGAAAACTTAGCTGTCTTAGAAAAGGATTTAAATCCTTATCTTGAATTGCAAGAAGGAAAGCTTGAGGCGATTGCAAAGATCAACCATCGAATCGAAGCGGAAAAAACTGAAATTAGTCAACTGATCTCAAAACTGCAAGATTTAAAGGATGATCAATTTGTAAAAGAATTTTGGCACACACCGCAAACTTTAATTGACAATTTAACATTATCGCTTCATCAAACTTTAAAGACCTACGAAAGTCAGCATCCCGCTGGTCAAAGTGATGCAGTGCGACTATGTCTTGCCAATCTGAAAAACCACACTAAGCAAATTATAGCGTTAACCCCTAATCAAAAGCCTATGACCTATGAAGATTTGATTAATCCTGACGATACTTTTTTCAAGCAAACAAAATATCTGCAACTCTGTGGATTGCTCTGGGCTCAATTTAACTTAATAAGTAGTACTAAAGAAATTGATTTAGCTCAAATTGAATTGCTAGATACTTTAATCCTTACGTTAAACAAACATCAAATGGATGAGACTTGGGCGATTAGAGAATATGAAACAGCGAAATTAGTGAATTTAACGATAGCTGAAGTTCAAGAAAATGAGCGCAGTCAATTTTATACTGCTTATCAAGCTTTTAAAAATTTAACACTGCTCGACCCAGGTCAAAACAAAGTCGACAGAAATCTTTCGAAATCGGCATACTTTTTGTTACGCCAAATTGATGGTAAGAAAGAAGACCCGCATTTCGATTATAAGTATTACACTAAAATTTTGAAGGCAGCGCGTGAGCTTGGCAATGAACCTGACAATATTAACTTTCAGAGTAAGTTTCAAAATTTAATTAATCACACCGATGATGGTCAACCTTCCAAAGCTAGAAAAATATTTGGTGCAGGTTTAATGTTTTTAGGTGCTGCAGTAGCAGTAGGAGCGACCATTACCGCAATGTTGCTTCCGGCTTCCGCACCTTTAGCGATTGTAATCGGCAGTATTGGTGCAGGATTATTTTTTATCGGATCAGCGATAGCAATCAGTGGGTTGGAAAAAGGACTCCATAAGAGAATGAGTCAGTATAGTGAAGCAAGTGCTCATAGCACTTTGTTTGCAAAACGTCGTCCTTCTGCGGAATCTCCCCCAGTTCTGGAACAGAAAGCGCAGTTTATCCCAGCCTAAATTGCATTAATTTGTTTTAGCCTAGAACCAAGTTACAATGTGTTTATTGCAAAGTAACTTGGTTATTCTATTCATCCTTCTTCTTTTCGCAAAGGGCATCAATCTATGGATTCAACTATCACCCCCAGCTTTTGGGAGCAGTTCGCTGAAACATCGTGGTGGCTTTATGCACTTTTTCTCTATCTCATGTGGGGAGGTTTTCTTGCAACACGGCCGCGGGTTCTTCACTTTTATACAATTCGTTTAACGACTGCACTTTTTATTATTCTTTTCTTAGCAACTTTTTATTGGCAAACGTCATTTACTTTTTCAAACGTCCTTTTATGCCTCGCAGCTTTAGGTTCAGGTTTCATTATTGGGTGGGGACATTTTTTCATCAGTAAAGTTAAGCCCCTCCCTGAGAAAAAATTAGTCATACCGGGAACGTGGAGCATTTTAGTTTTAATTTGCGGAGCTTGGATTGCCAAATTTTATTATCACGTCCAACTCGAAGCTTACCTTTTTTCAGATTCGCCCTATCCCCTGCTTTGGCCAATCATACAAGCAGCTTTTGCAGGATATTTCCTAGGGCAATTTTGCTATGCATTCAACTGTCTCAAACGACCCCAGCAAGTTTTAAACTAAAGCACAAACATGCGCGACCGCACATTCGGCTAAAGCAGGCAAATGATAACCACCTTCGAGGGCAGATATAATTCGGCCCTCGCTGTGCGTTTTGGCAATCGCAAGTAATTCCTTGGTAATCCATACATAATCTTCCTTTTCAAGTTTTAAGCTTGCCAAAGGATCATCCCGGTGTGCATCAAATCCGGCGGAGATAAAAATAATTTCCGGCTTAAACGTTGCTAAGGGATTAAACCAAGCTGCAGCAACCCGCTCCCGGAAAGCTAACCCTTCCGTATTCTCAGCTAGAGGCACACTCAAAATATGCGAATTATCAAGCGATGCATCATAGCCCGGATAAAAGGGATGCTGGAAGCTGGAGCAATACAAAACACGTTCATCATTTTGAAAAATATTTTGCGTTCCATTACCATGGTGGACATCAAAATCAATGATCGCAATACGCTGAAATCCATATTGCGCTAATGCATGGTGAACACCTACAGCGACATTATTAAAAAAACAAAATCCCATCGCTTTATTAAACTCAGCATGGTGACCAGGCGGGCGCACATTGCAAAATGCCCGATCCATTTTTTTGGGGACCACTAAATCCACCGCCATAATCAACGCGCCAGCTGCCCGTTTCGCTGCTTGCAAAGTGTACGGGTTCATGATGGTGTCGGCATCGATCGCAAGAAAATTGTTTTGCGGCGCAATCTGAGCTATCCAATCCACATAATCCTCTTGATGCGCGCGAATGAGTTCCTCCCTGGTCGCAAGAGGCGCATCAAGAAATTGGAGTGAAGCAAGGCAAGGCGATTCCTTCAATGCAGCTTGAATACGACTAACCCGGTCCGGCTGCTCTGGGTGACCCTCTATCGCATGCAATAAGCAGTCAGGGTGAGAAATAATAGCAATAGCCATGGCAATAGTCGTCCCTGGATAGGTGATTTTTAAAGGAAATGGTATGATATCCACTGCGCTTCAAGATAGGTTTTACTCTCTCTCCTTCTAAGATTAAAGTATACGCAAAATCACTGCATGATGGATTCATATCAATGATTAAAATGACATTAGGACAAGTTGCCAACATTTTAGGATTAAAAGCACTCGCAAAGCCGGCTGTCGTACCCGGTCATCATGCGCCCGTTGCGAGCAATGATGGCTCTTACCACGGTTACTTAGAGTCGACCTCTCCCCTGAATCCTCGCGAAGAGAATCTTGAATTTATTGGCTTATGCTTTGACACCAGGAAACTCGAACCCCATAACCTTTTTATCGCCCTACCCGGAGAAAAAGTCGATGGCCATGACTTTGTGGAAGAAGCCCGATTAAAAGGAGCGAGAGCCGCCATGGTTACCCGTCGGGTCGAGGTAGATTTGCCCCAAATCGTCGTGAGTGATGCAGTTCATGCCCTAGGGAAATTAGCAACGACTTGGCGCAATTTTTTCAACTTACCTATTGTTGCTGTGACTGGAAGTAATGGGAAAACCACTTTAAAAAACATGATCCGATCGATTTTAGTTAGCGCCTGTGCTGGTGATGCGGAAAAAGTATTAGCAACTGTTGGCAACCTTAATAATCATCTGGGTCTGCCGCTCACCCTCTCCCGCTTAAACCAAAACCATCGTTATGCTGTGCTCGAAATGGGCATGAGTCATTTTGGTGAAATTGAATATTTAACTAAAATGACGCGACCGACTGTTGCACTCATTAGTAATGCAGCGGCTGCCCATCTCGAAGGCGTGGGTGATTTAACCGGTGTAGCATGTGCAAAAGCTGAAATCTTTTTAGGTCTTGCCCAAGATGGCATGGCCATTCTTAATCGTGATGATGCTTTTTTCTCTTTTTGGCGCGAGCAGATTGGCATGCATCAGTATTTAACATTTGGGTTTCATCCCGATGCAGATATTACGCTTGCAACGTTTGAGCAACCTGTGGTGAATGGCTTACAACCTTTACACTTAAAAACACCGATTGGCACAATCGATGTAGAACTGCCGCTTTTAGGTCGACATAATACTTTAAACGCTTTAGCTGCAACAGCTGCGACGCTTTCCATTGGCACGGATTTAGTTGCTATCAAAGCAGGCCTTGAAGCTATTGCTCCAGCGCAAGGTCGCTTACAACTTCATGCTTTGCCTAACGGTGTTAAAATCATTGACGATTCCTATAATGCCAATCCTGTTTCCATGCAAGCTGCCGTTCACACGCTGCGCAGCTTTGTCGGAAAAAAAATTCTGGTCATGGGCGATATGAAAGAGTTAGGCCCAGAAGAAAAGCTATTACACACCCATGCTGGTGAAGAAATTCGTGATGCGGACATTGATTTTCTTTTCACTTTTGGTGAGTTGAGTGCGCATGCGGCGTATGCTTTCGGTGAAGGGGCGTATCATTTTAGCGATCAAACCAAATTAATTTCTGCGTTGAAACCTTTCTTATGTCACCCTGCGACCATTTTAGTCAAGGGTTCAAGATCAATGCAAATGGAAGAAATCGTAAAAGGACTTTTGACGTAATTTTATAATTATAAATTGAACCTTGATTTAATTTTTCAATCGAAGGTACAAAGAGGATGCGGTAATGTCGATTAAAACTCCTATTACAATTGCTTACGGCGATGGGATTGGTCCAGAAATTATGGAAGCCACCCTAGCGATCTTAAAAGCAGCAGATGCACAAATTGAATATGACGTGATTGAAGTGGGCGAGAAAGTTTACCTACAAGGAAATACTTCTGGTATTCCTGATTCAGCATGGGATTCCTTGAAACGAACTCGTGTCTTATTAAAAGGCCCCATCACAACTCCTCAAGGCGGAGGTTACAAAAGTTTAAATGTGACCTTAAGAAAAACATTAGGATTATATGCCAATGTACGCCCATGCAATTCCTACGCCCCTTTTATTCCAACACATTATCCGAATATTAATTTAATTATCATTCGCGAAAATGAAGAAGATTTGTATGCTGGCATTGAGCATCGTCAAACTGATGAAGTTTATGAGTGCGTTAAAATTTTAACGCGTCCGGGATGCGAACAAATCATCCGTTATGCGTTTGAATATGCGTTGAAATTTAATAGGAAAAAAGTAACCGCGTTAAGCAAAGATAATATTATGAAAATGACAGATGGTTTATTCCATCAAGTCTTCAATGAAATTGCTGCAGAATATCCAGGAATCGAGCACGAACATTTAATTGTTGATATTGGGACCGCTTTAATTGCCACAGAGCCTGCGCGTTTTGATGTTATTGTCACGCTTAACTTATATGGCGATATTATTTCCGATGTCGCAGCGCAGGTTGCCGGTTCAGTCGGCTTAGCTGGATCTGCTAATATCGGCAATCATATGGCAATGTTTGAAGCCATACATGGTTCAGCTCCTGATATCGCGGGGAAGCATATTGCCAATCCCTCAGGTTTACTTAATGCAGCCGTTCAAATGCTGATTCATATCAATCAACCCTTGGTTGCAACCACCATCGAAAATGCTTGGTTAAAAGCCATCGAAGATGGCATTCACACAGGCGATGTTTACTCTGCAAGTAAGAGTAAACAAAAGGTATCGACTGAAGAATTTGCACAAGCTGTGATTGAACGCCTTGGGATGAAGCCAACCCACTTTCCCCCCGTGGATTATAAACCTGGGGCTTACACGCGTATTGAATGTTATGGCGATCAACATCAAGCTCGCGCGCAAAAAAAGCTAGATGGGGTCGATATTTTCATCGATAACCCCAAAAATATTGCAGTTAATGACCTTGCAGATGCTTTGAACCATATAGCGTCAGCCTTAAAACTTTCAGTCATCACCAGCCGTGGCTTAAAAATATGGCCGAATTCTGCTATTCTTAACCCTTATTTACGATATTGTTGTTGTCGATTCCGCGCCCCAAAGAAGACGCACATCGATTTTGATGATGTTTTGAAATTGGTGGGCACTATGCATGGATTAGGATTTTCGATTGTTAAAACTGAAAATCTTTATTTATATGATGGTCAGTTGGGTTTTACCCTTGCCCAAGGAGAATAATCGACTGTTTGTTTTGTTATGTTTGGAGGTTTACTGTGACAGTTGCTGAAAATAAATTACCTAAACTTGAAGAAGCATTAGGTGAAATTTCAACGTTGATTGAACGAATGGAAAAAAGTGAATTATCTTTAGAACATTCTCTTAATCATTTTGAAAGGGGCATTACTTTAATTAAACATTGCCAAAAAATACTAACGGAAGCTGAGCAAAAAGTTCAGATTTTAATAAAAAATAATAACCAAGATTGCTTAACCCCGTATGGCGACGATCTAAAGGATGAGGAAACGCCGGATGACAATAATACAAAGTGATTTAAACCTAAAAGAATTATTTGAGCTAGCTCAAACGCGTTTACTAAATAATTTTGAGCAATATATGAAAGACGTTCCTTCACAAGAACTGCGTGAAGTTATGCAATATTCTTTTATCAATGGCGGTAAACGTTTTCGCCCATTATTGGTCTATGCGACGGGCAGTATCTTTGGAACATCGTGGGAGTATCTCGATCAACCCGCCCTTGCAGTTGAACTCATTCATACGTACTCATTGGTTCATGATGATTTACCTTGTATGGATAATGCTGATTTACGTCGTGGTAAACCAACCTGCCATAAACAATTTGATGAAGCGATAGCGCTATTAGCGGGTGATGCGTATCAAACCCTCGCGTTTCAAGTCCTGAGTGACAAAACCACACCGAATCGAGCATTACGTC
The DNA here is from genome assembly GCA_013816845.1 of Gammaproteobacteria bacterium. Taxonomy (NCBI): domain Bacteria; kingdom Pseudomonadati; phylum Pseudomonadota; class Gammaproteobacteria; species Gammaproteobacteria bacterium. The sequence goes on along the minus strand of JACDDU010000001.1, from coordinate 47,736 downwards.
AGCTTGCCATGGTTGAAGCACTCGCACGTGCAGCGGGACCTTTGGGCATGGTCGCAGGACAAGCCTTAGATATTAGATTATTGAAAAATGAAATTTTATCAGAAGATGCGATCAAACAAATTAATCAGTTAAAAACCGGTGCATTGCTTTCGGTCAGTGTCATGTTGGGTTGGCTTGCCAGTTCCGATACCGATGCAGATCATGAAGAAGCCCTCCAGATTTTTGGGCAATTAATGGGCGAAGCCTTTCAATTGCAAGATGATATCTTTGATATTACGCAAGATGAAAAAACAACTGGCAAACCGCAACACCTCGATGAGAGAAATGCAAAATTGACTTTTCCAGCACGGGTGGGAATTCCAGAAGCTGAAGCTCACTTAACAAAACTTTATGAAAAAGCCTTATCGAGCTTAAATTGTTTTGGAGAAAAGGCACACTTATTACGAGAATTAGCGACTTACTTGTTGAATCGTAAACAATAATTACGATTTAACATAAATTTTTTCAGCTGCTGTTTTTTATCTTACAAATCAGCTAAACTTTGTGCATTACAATAACACACTGAGAAACAATGTATTGTCCATTTTGTAATGCTGAGGATACTAAAGTAATCGATTCCCGTTTGATTCGTGAAGGGAACCAAACCCGGCGGCGGCGCAAGTGCCCCAAATGTAAAGAACGGTTTACCACTTACGAAATTGCAGAGCTTGCTCTTCCCCGCATTATTAAGCGCGATGGAAGACGGGCTGCATTTAGCGAAGACAAACTTAAAGCTGGCGTTTTACGCGCTTTAGAAAAAAGATCGGTTAGTTTAGAAAAAATTGAAACTGCTATTTCTCGCATTATCCGCAAAGCAATGACTTGTGGTGAGCGAGAGTTATCCTCGGCAGAATTAGGTGAATGGGTAATGGAGGAATTACAACAACTTGACCAAGTAGCTTACGTCAGGTTTGCCTCCGTCTATCGTTGTTTTCAAGACATTGATGAATTTAGAAAAGAAATAAGCAGACTGACACGATATGCCAAACGAACCAAAACAAAATCCGACCACGCCGGAACGCAAGACGATTAATCCCATCGCGCGCCACAATGCTAGACGTTATGCTTTGCAAGCCATGTACCAACGGCAACTTGCGAGTACGCCCCTAGCAGACCTTGAAGCAGAGTTTTTAACTTATCATATCGATAAAAAACTCGACCTTGAATATTTTAAAGAATTATTGCACGGCATTCCTTTGCATCAAAAAGAATTGGATCGAGAAATGCAACCCTTTCTCGAACGTAGTTTACAAGACATAGACCCCATCGAATTGAACGTCCTTCGTATTGCTATTTACGAATTAATGAAACGTCCAGACGTTCCTTATCGCGTCATTATTAATGAAGCGTTAGAGTTAACCAAAAAATTTGGTTCAATTGAAGGCTATAAATTTGTGAATGGTATTCTAGATCGGGTCGCGCGAAAATTACGCCCAGTTGAAATCAAGATGCCCGGCCGCGGTAAAGATCCTGCGAGTTAATGGATAGGCACAAAGTATACTTTAGCCACCGTTTATCATTTATCGGTTGTAGCTTAATTGTTTGGCATTGTCATACCGCGAAACAATTAAGCTTTACTTTCCTATATCACTACACAATATTGTTGAATCAGCGTTGTTAAAAACTTTTCACAAGCATCGAGTTGCTCGATACGAATGAACTCATCGGGACGATGAGCTTGTTCAATACTTCCCGGACCACAAACAACCGTCTCAATATTAGCTTGTTGAAATAGGCCCGCTTCTGTTGCAAAGCCAACTTTACTAACAACAGTCGTTCCCAAAATTCTACAAACTTGTTGATAAAATGCACTTTGCTCTTCAATGGCAAAGGCAGGAACTGAGGCTAATTTTTCCAATTCAATTTTCGCGGTGGCATGATCCTTTTGCATACGCGGCATTAAGTCTTTCGCAATAAATTTCTCTAGTTCTTGTTGGAAAAGTTCGGGCTGATCTTCTGGTAGATTACGAAAATCAAAAGTTAATTCACAATCACTGGGTACAATATTATTCGCAATGCCTCCTTGAATCTGGTTTACCGACAGCGTTGAAAAAGGTACATCAAAAAGCATGTCATGTGTTCCTTCCTTCTCAAACCATTTAGCCTTGTCATGAATAAATTGAATAACTTCGGCAGCGTAATAAATTGCATTGCATCCCAATAACGTTAAGGAAGAATGCACAGCAACACCTTTCAGCTGGCAACGATAAGATTGAATTCCTTTATGCGCAAGTACGGGACGCATTGAAGTAGGCTCACCTACAATGCAGACCGCTGGAGCAATACCATGGGCCTTCATTTCTTCAATTAATAAGGGAACACCATCACATCCCACCTCTTCATTAAACGAAAAGGCTAAATGAAGCGGGTGCTTTAATTTCATGGCTGCGACTTGCTTAGCCAATGCTAGGATCACGGCTAAAAATCCCTTCATGTCGCATGCGCCTCGCCCATAAATTGAATTATCAATTTGAGTCGCTAAAAATGGCAAGGTTGACCAAGGTTGAGAAGTAACAGGAACGACATCGGTATGACCCGATAGGATTAAACCGCCTTGTTTAATGCCCAGTTCCCCTGGCAAACTTGCTAATAGATTGGCTTTGGCTTCTTTGGGATGATAGGTAAGTAAAATCTCAAAACCTAAGGCTTGCAAATAATCCGCAAGACAGTCGATCAAATCTAAATTAGATTTCGATGAAGTCGTATCAAATGCAATGAGTTTAGTCAGCCATGTAAGTTTATTCATAAAAAGTCTGTCCCTATTATTTTCTGCGCGCTTACTCGTATATTATAGAAAGACCTTTCGCTGTGCCTATTTTTAATAAAGGAAAATCACGTGCAACATTTTGATAAATATAAACTGACCCCAAAAGTTCCAGCAGCCATGTGGCAAAATCCCCTCTATTTCCTTGCTTTTGGCTTAGGCAGTGGCGCCATGCCGATTGCCCCAGGAACGTTTGGAACATTGATGAGTATTCCCTTTTACTTACTATTACGTCCCATGCCCCTCCTCACATATGCAATTTTCCTCGTTGGTTTTATCGTAATATCGAGCCTCATTTGCTCAAAAGTCAGCCGAGAAATAAAAGTAGATGATCATCAAGGTATGTGTATTGATGAATTTGCGGGTTTTTTTGTGACGATGTTCAACGCGCCGTGGGGATGGCAATGGGTGGTATTGGGGTTTATTTTATTTCGAATTTTTGACATTGTAAAACCCTGGCCTATTTATATTGTGGATCGCAAAATGCATAGCGGCTTCGGGATGATTTTAGATGATGTATTGGCAGGGGTTTATAGCTGCATCGTCATTCAAATCCTAGCTAAACTCACCGGAGCAATTTAAAAGCATGAATGAGGACACAAAATATAAATTAAGCTTACACATTTTTCGTCGAGATTTACGTTTAGCTGATAATACTGCACTACAACATGCATTGAATGCATCCTCCTTTGTTTTGCCTTGTTTTATTTTCGATAAAAGACAAATTGAAAAAAATGAATATAAAAGTGAACCTGGCTTGCAATTTATGCTGGAATCATTACAGGATTTAGCCAGTAGCTTGCAAAAAAATAAGGGGAAATTATATTTTTTTTATGGTGTAGCAGAAGACATTGTTAAACAACTTATTGATGATAATCCCATTGAAGCAGTCTTTGTAAATCGTGATTACACACCCTTTAGTATTAAGAGGGATCAAGCGATTAAGTCAGTATGCCAAAGTGCCCGCGTTGATTTTCATTGTTACGGGGATGCTTTATTGCATGAACCAGAAGAAATTGCTAAGAAAAATGGTAAGCCCTACACCATCTTCACACCTTATTATCGCTTGGCAGGCGAGCGAGAAGTTCGCTTACCGCAAAAATTGCGGGCAGGCCAATTTTACATGAAACCTGTTACTCTTGAAGATACAACCCTGCTGATTAAATTATCAAGTAAAAAAAATCCCAACGCAGCGATTAAAGGTGGGCGCACAGAAGCCGTTAAAATCTTACGTCACTTAGATCGCTTTGATCATTACCAACAGAGCCGTGATTACCCAGCGCAAGACGGCACTACTTATCTTTCCAGTCACAATAAATTTGGTACGCTTTCCATCCGAGAAATTTATCGCGACATTCAAAACAAATTGGGCCCCCACCATTTACTGATTAAAGAATTATATTGGCGCGATTTCTTTACTCACATCGCTTATCACTTTCCGATTGTCTTTCAACAAGCCTTCCACGAACGTTTTAACACGATTCGCTGGAAAAATAATGAAAGAGATTTTAGAGCTTGGTGTGAAGGACGGACAGGTTTTCCGATCGTCGATGCGGGGATGCGTGAACTGAATATCACGGGATTTATGCACAATCGTGTGCGCATGATTGTTGCTTCATTTCTAACAAAAGATTTACATATTGATTGGCGCTGGGGAGAGAAATACTTTGCGCAACAACTGATTGATTATGATCCTTCGGTCAACAATGGAAATTGGCAATGGGCAGCCTCAACAGGTTGTGACGCACAACCTTTTTTTCGTATTTTCAATCCTTGGTTACAGCAAGAGAAATACGATTCAGAAAGTCTATATATTAAACAGTACATTCCTGAGCTCGCAAAGTTTACACCTAAAGTCATTAATCACTGGTATAAATTTGCAGATCAAGCCATGACGACTTACCCGAAACCGCTTGTCGATCATAGCCAACAGAGTGCCAAAGCCAAAGTTTTGTACAGAAATGCAAAATAACAAAACATAAATTATATAATGTAACAAAAAAACATCAAATGTCATTAATCTTACAGTTAAAATCAACTATTTCTCATAATGTTTTCTTAATAATTCTTTGATATGGTGAATAAAAACATTAAGGAAAATAGAGGGTGTCCTCTACTCGAACACAAGAAGTCGAATTAGAACGTCAATCTAACGATGACTTTGAAGTTGACGATGTAATTTTTCACGTTTCGGAACCGGAGTTCAATGCTTGGAATGTCCTGCCAAGTGATTTCCCTCCTGAAACAAAACTATTTAGCACCTTAAAGCTTCCTAATAAAGAAAAAGAAGATGCGAAACGCGCTCAGTCCGCGCATTCAGTGAATATTGCTTACAAATTATCAAATCCAAATAAACTTAAAATTTTTAAAAATAATACCTACGATCCAAACGACCGTTATCACATTATTTCAGCCATGGAAGCAGCCGCTACTGCTTTCTTTAAATTTATGGCTCCCAAAAATGTACCTTCTCTTTCCGCTTATGTGGACTTTATTAATCCACAAGTCGGCTATGATTATGTAGGGGCAGCATCGAATCTTATTCCTAATTTCAAGGCTAATGCCGATGATCCATTAAAGCCTGAAGATATCGTGATCGATATGATTGCGAAAAGTATTGATGAAGAAATTCGTCTGAAAAAGAAAACATTAATAGCAGCTTTAGAAAACGTCAATGAAACGCTTAAGCGAGAACCGCCGAAAGGATCTGGTTTATTTTATGCAGGCTTTCAACAAACTAAAAATTGGCTTAACGGGCACCGTGATAATACTGCGCTTCATTTAAAGAATTTTTTATTGCCTATCCTAAATTCTAAAGATATTACATCGCAAGATGTTGATAAACTTTTATCGAAACTTTTAAAAAGACAATTGTATGTCGCTTCCTTAGAAAGCAATGATCCCTTATACAAAATAGAAAATAAAGCGATTAGTGAAGCCATCGAAGTATTAGAAGACATTATTTCAGCTTCTTTCAATGTTGTACGGGTATTAGATGAAATTGATCAAAAATTAGAAGAACTTAATATTGATCTATCTCAACATCTCCCCAACGACAAAATATGCGAAACGATTGCGGGAGAAGAAGTTTTTGTCTCAGTGAAAGATATGCGTAATTACCGTATCGTTAAACGCCAAGCTATCGGTTTGATCTGTCGATATTGTTTTCTTGATACTGATGGGCATAATCGCAATATGTCAAAACTTGGGGATATTCTTGATTTTGACATGTCATTGTTACCCGTACTTTTTCAATTCCGAAAAGTCACCGAAAAGGATAGGCTGCTGCGTAAGCCTGATGAGAATATGTTTATGGTAACGGCTTATGATATCGCTAATTTTCCTGATATCAAAAATGCCAATTTTTATTATTGGGTGACTAAAGAAACATGGATACCTGATAGCTTGACAGGCGTTTCTTCTTATCATTTAATCCCACAAAACTTTTTTCGGAAAAGTGATAATAAAACGTATAAAGCTTTAGCAAGGCATCCGGCTTTTGTTTATAACAAATATTTAACACTAACCAAATTCATGGTCTTAGACGAAAGTACCTTTCGCAACATAGCCAGATTACATGTTTCAGAAAAATTTAATTATGTTGATCTAGACGATAAGCTCGAAAAAAATGGTATTGATGAAATTACCAAATTGATGAAAAAGCGTCTTAGCGATGTGAAAAATGTTGTTGTGAATATGCGAATGTATCAAAAATTTATTGGTGAGCAAGGCCAGTATGCTGAAGAAGTGATTAATAAAGAATTTGAAACGTATCGTGCTAAAAATACCAAAAGGCTTGCTAAACACCAACGCTTAGAAACACCTCATGTTAATAAATATAAAGACCTCCTTACCTCTATCCATGCCGCTAAAATGAAATCTAGATTTACGGATTTATATCATCAAGTAAAACAAAATATTCCGGTTAAAAGTTCTGGCTTTTCCTATCATCGATAAGCAAATCTTTTATTGGCTTATCTACTTAACTATTTGAAAATATTAAATATTAAGCCTTTATGTATGCGTTAAGGATGCATTAAGCAGCGGGATGGTAATATAGGTTCTGATAAAAATATTGAAAATTTAAACTGTGATTTGCAACTTAAAAAACTTTATCCAAACGATTGGGGAGCATTAAATGGAACCCAGAAATTCAGCAAAGAAACCTAAAACAATACCTTGGCATGAAATAGAGTTTTTTTTAGTTGACGAACCGGGATATGCTAAAGTTGCAAAAGTTAATTTAGATAAATGTTCTACCGTTTACACCACTCATAAAGACGTAGAATCTATTCGAGTAAATATTCGCAAACGATTAAATGAGCGTTTTGCAGTGCCCACATATGATATTGAAATAAAAAAAATCTATAATAAGCCGCTTGCACGCTATGAATTATCTGTTCATTTGCACAATTCTTCGCTTATCTCGCCAGACAATTTTCTTAAGCTGTTAAATGGTATACGTTTAAAGGCTGAAGATTTTAAGAAACTAAAAAATTCTATATCCGCTACAAACCTCATTTCAATAACTAACCCTGTACCAACACCGTTAAAGCATGTCCCGCAGACTAATACACCATTGAATAATAATTTGGGAAATTCAATCTTAACGAGTCACTTTCCAGAGTATGCTCACTTGTTTTCTCATCATAATACCCATAGCTTTAGTTCAATAGACCTTGCTTCGCAAGTCACTAAAAATTTCACTACAAATTCAGAAGATCCATTTGAAAGTCCAGCTACCAATGTTGTGCCAACTCAAACGTCTTCTTCATCACCAACTTCTAGCTCATTTTTTCAATCCAGTTCTTCTGTATCAAGAGTAAGTCCGGAAGAAGTTAAAAAGACGATTGAGTTATTTCAACGCACTCAAAATCAACGATCAAAAAGCTGAATCACTTCGACTTCTGGAAAAGATTCAACGACCGTATCTTTATCTTTATCTAAAAATAATAATTTTAAATTAGGTCCTGCGTCTTCTGTAAAATAAAGCGGTAAGCCGCCTTTACGAAGTTGCCAAATTTTATGCATGGCGGCAATGGTTTCCGGGAGGAAATAACAAATGGGGGGCCAGCTACTCAGCATTGTTGCATGCATCGCTAAAGCATTGGATTCAGAGGTGCCACCCAGCAGAGAAAAGTTTTTACCATGAAGCGCTTGTTTTAAAATAATAAGATCCTGCATGACCTTACGGGGCCAACTTGCAAAAAGTGCACTGGTATTGACGGTTTGTAACATGGCTTGCCGCGATGAAATACTTTTTTCAGCATGTGAGATGGGCAATAAACCAATTAAAAGTTCAGGCCATTCAAAAGGAAGAGGCTCGCCATAACTATCCATACCATCGGGTGAAACCCCAGCATGCCACTCAACGAATCCATTCCAAAGCGAACGCGCAGCACTGCCACTTCCAATTCGCGCTAAAATGGAAAGATCACGCTGCTGTAACTGCCAGGCACATAAATCATTAAGAGAGGCAACAATGGATGCAAATCCACACGCAGAAGATGCAAGGCCTGCGGCAACTGGAATATTCATTTGAATATCGAGATGCAACTTAATGGAATCTTCCCCTCTAAACAAATTTAAAAAATCACTCGTTCTTTTTTTGAAAGAAGTATCAGCGCCTATGGGTACACCATTCAAAATAATGACATCATCTTCCTTATCAATCACCATCATAGAAGTTAAAGCACCTTTATCAGGTAGCGAAACAGATAGCGATGAAGTCACTGGAAGATTAAGTAGCGGATCACGTTTCCCCCAATATTTGCAAAGGGCAATATTAGTGGGTGCAAAAGCTAAACCTTTAGGCTGTTTTGGCTTTAAAACTTGATGATCATGAAAGATGCGATGAACGATTTCAGACTTTTTCACAATGGACCCCTTGTATTGCTATCTCGACTGGGATTTTAGTTACACTCGTTGCAGGGTGAGGATAGGTATAATCTGAAGGTAATGCACCTAAGCCTATTACACAATCACCTAGTCCTGCGCCTGAAATTTTTGCCCCATGGATTTGTTTTGCTTGACGTAATTCATTTACCATTTGATGTAATAAAAAATCACTTACACCCAAGGATTCCATGATCCCTTGCTGGATATTCATCACTTCGCCTAAATGCATCCAATTTTCTTTGCGAATATGTTGCATACCATCTAAAGCGCACTGGCCTAGTGCTGCATGGATAACCCGGAATAGGTGAGGATGCGAAGTGAAATAATCTTGAACTTTTTTCACGACATCGGCTGTTTTGGTTTTATAACCCGTATGGAGCGCGGTAATGGGATGGGTAAATGCAAATTTTTCAACCGATAAAGGTTGCGTTTGGTAGCCCACGATGCCGCCATACACTGAAGCTGCAATATCTGCACCCGATCCTATTCCTTGGACTTGATGAATAATCATTTTTGCTTGGCGAATTAAATCAAGCGGTGAGATTTTAATATTAAACCAATGATAAAGTGCCGAAAGTGTGGCTACCGTTACGGCAGCAGAAGATCCAAAGCCAACTTGGTGAGAGAAATTTGATTCAATTTTTAAATGGAAACCGCGCTTCATACGACCTTGATGGTACTTAATAACACTCAATACGTACTCAAAAGGGGAGACAATTTTTAATTGTGATAAAGAAGATTGATATTGACCCAAAGTTGATTCAATTTGGACTTCATCATTCAAAAGCGGGGTTAATGTGACAGTCATTCTTTTATCTAACGCACAAACGAGCGCTTGTTTGCCATAAAGTACGCCGTATTCACCCAGCAACATCAAAGAACCAGGAGCCGAAGCTTTAAGCTGCATGAACACCTCGCATTTCACCGGTAATCGGCGTGATTTCATAGTGATAACGGGATGCAGTTTGCGTGATTAGATTGCGAACCCCAACCTCTTCAGCATTCAAATGCGTTAAAAGAACTGCGCCGCCTGCATGACCAGCTACTGCACCTGCACCACAAATTTTTGCCACGGCGCCAAACTGGTTAATTTCTTCAATAAAGTGTTGAACTTGATTTGGAACGACACCAATTCGATTGAGCAACTGATGGTTGGCATGAACCGCATCACAAAACTGAGACCATGACTGATTCTGTAAGGCTATATCCATGTTTTTAGTGATGGCAGTAAACTCTTGCCTTAAATCTTGGGATTTGAATAAAGGCGCAACTTTTTCTACACATTGACCGGTTGAGGTTAAAGGGGTGCCGGTATTAACTAAGAACATAGGAAGCTTAGGAACAAAACGTTTTTGAATGTGCTCATCTTGCAAATATAAACACCCACCGTTAAAGGCAACTTGTAAATCAAGGCCACTCGATCGACCATGCTGCATATTCTCAGCCTCCAAGGCGAGCTTGAAGATACCTTCTTGAGTCAAAGGCGAATTTAAATAAGTTGATACGGCTTGCATCACACTCACAATGGTTGCAGCTGAAGAACCCATGCCACACCCAATGGGTAATTCAGATTGTAATTTAATTTTAACGCCGTGGGTTAAATTCAAATTGAGTGCATCAGCAAATAAACTTAAAGCAAATTGAGCAAGTTCAAAGGGCTTTTGTAAAACTTCGCGAATGCTAAAATCACCTTGCACAAAGCGACGATATTTATTTTTGACCCGCTCTTTTAAATGTCGCAGCGTTTGAAAATTTAACTGACTATGATGAGCAAGGTCTGATAAGTCTAATAAAAATTGAGGTAATTGCGGCGGTGTTTGATCACGACTAACTGTTGCACGCACGTAGCGATTGACAGCCATGGCAAGCGCTGGACTTCCGTAGAGAACAGCATGTTCCCCGGATAAAATTAATTTGCCCGGTGCGATCACGCATGTACTTTCTTGAAGTGTCACATGACCATCATCTTTAGAAGAACTGGAAAGAATAGTTGGAAAATCCGGTTCATCAATCAAACTCACTGGCTTATAAATACGTTTGTGACCTTCGAGCTGGGATAATTCAAAATTTCCACGCTGATAGGAACTAATGGTTTGAATACTGCCATCTTCCACATATTGAAATTGATAAAAATGTTCGTATTCACTCACTGAAAGCAATTTACGCGTTTGTAATAGATGACGATGATAGGATGAATGAAGGTGAGCCTTATAATGTGGAACCACTGTACCGCTAAAAAATTCAGCGACGCAACCTGATCCATAACTATAAAAGCCAATTCTCTTATTCGCTAAATCCTGCTCCACTTCATCAAGTAGTGACGCTAAAGCGATATATAACGAAGCAGTATAGGTATTACCAATTTTTCTGCCGTAAATTAAGGCAGCATCAATATGGGTTACACGTTCAGCTTGTAATAAATGCTGCGCATCATTTATTTTCAGTAAATGTAGATGCGCTTTTTCAACCAAGCGAGGCACAGGTGTGTGATAACAAAAGTAATCATGATCAGCAAGATTACGCCCTGATTTTTTTTGATACGCGCGCCAACATTTTTCTAGCATGGTCAGATAAATCTTACTGGAATATTTTCCATCCACCAAAGCTTCATGGCGATAATTGGGACGCCAAAAATCCATAACATTTTCAGTGACATAACCTGACTCAGTCGACAATTCTAAAATGCGGGGATTGGCCGATAATATTAAAGCTACAGCGCCTGCGCCTTGCGAGGATTCACCGGTCGTATTCAGACCATACCTGGCAACATCAGAAGCAACCAGTAAAACTTTTTTATCAGGATTTTCACGGAGAAAAGGTAAAGCCAGCTGTAATCCGAAGGTTGCTGCGTAACAAGCTTGTTTTAATTCAACGGTTCGACAGGTGTGAGGAAGTTGGAGTAATTCGTGAAGATAAAGTCCTGCAGCTTTGGATTGGTCGATACTGGATTCTGTGGCAAATAACAGCATTTCAATCGAAGTGATATCAATGTCAGTAAGAACACGCTGCGCTGCATTGGCACCCATTGTTACAATGTCTTCGCCTGGAGGCGGAACTGACATCATTAATTGCCCTAAGCCTACAGTATATTTATCGGCATCAATCCCTCGCGCTTTTGCGAGTTCCTCTAAGTCAAAAGCATACCGTGGCGTATAAAACGCAATGGCATCTATACCAACCTTGACAACCATGTTTCCTCCTTGCCCCGCTAGCAACGGGTTTTATGTTGCCACACGATTACGCCCTTCCCCTTTCTGTTTACGTCTTTCCAACTTAATGTGGCTACGCATCAATTCCCCTTGATTGGTTTGTGCAGCTAGCAAGGAGAGTTCACCGCACAACACAGCGGCGGCTGCTATAATTGCTAAACGTCTGCCATTATAACCCGGTGGTTGTTTATCCAAACATCCGAGACGTTGTAAGTTTTCCGTGACGAAAGGTAATGTTTTGCCATTACCCACAGCACCCACAATTAGATTAGGTAATGTCACTGAAAAATATAAATCATCCCCTTGAACAACTGCATGCACCATGCCTTGCGAACCTTCAATAATATTGGCGGCATCTTGACCGGTAGCTAAGTAAAAACCGAGCAGCATATTTGCAAAATGAGCATTCGCAGTTCGCAATCCTCCAGCAATAATATTGCCCATTAAATTTTTCTTAATATGCAAATCAACAATTTTCTCAGGCGCAGTTTTTAATAATTGTTTACAGAGTTCGCGCGATATCGTGACTTCAGCAATCACATTTTTACCCCGACCTAAAATACCATTAACTGCAGATGTTTTTTTATCCGAACAAAAATTGCCGGATATCGAAACGTAATGCAATTTTGGATAACGCGATAAAATCCATTCAAGCAAGCGGTCTGCTGCGAGCGTTGTCATATTGTGACCCGCTGCATCGCCGGTTAATAATTCGAGACGCAAATAAAGAAGCGTGCCAATAAGTTGCGCATTAATATCGAGTAAATTGGCGTATTGACTCGTGGTCCGAACAAGGGCTTGTAAGGTTTCCTTTTGTTTTTGAATATCTGTATAAGCTTCAAAAACATCCTTAACACAATTGCCTTCTACCAAAATAGAGCGCGACATCCGTTCGTCAACAATCGTCGCGCGAATGCCACCTGCTTGCGTACACACCTTTGCACCGCGATGGGTCGAAGGCCACAAGGGAGCTTCAAGCGTGGCTAGCGGTAACGGCACTGCACCATTAACTTCATTACTGATAATAGTTACCGGACCCACGATCCTTAAAGGGATCGCTGCAATATGTTCTGTTTTCTGCCAACGCATCATGATATTGAGCCAACAAGCGGGTTATGAAATGGCTTTTATTCTACTGGAAAAAGCGCAAACTCAGCAATGAATAACGCGCATGGATGGACCAAGTTGGTAAGATTGTGTGCTATGCAGAGACAATAAATAGGTAAGAATTAAAGTGCTTGAATCGTGGGATTAACGCTTCTTAGATTGAACACTGCACTCACCGTGCTATGAAATTGATAATAGCATCAAGGAGTGCAGCATCATCGCAAAGCAATTTCCAAACTTGAAAATGCCCAAAGTTAAGAAGACACAGATTTATTTTCTCGATTTTCTTTCTGCTTATACACGGGAAAGGCTGCGCAAAGCTTCAACACTTCTTGTTTAATTTTAGCGATTTTTGTTTCATTTTGCAGATCCTCTAAAATATCACAAATCCAATCCGCAACGATTTTTGCTTCTTTCTCCTTAAATCCTCGAGTCGTGATGGCAGGCGTTCCGATACGTAAACCGCTGGTAATGAAGGGTGATTGCGGATCATTTGGCACAGCATTTTTATTGGTAGTAATAAAGGCTCGACCCAACGTTGCTTCTGCGTCCTTACCCGTGATTTTCTTTTCAATTAAATCAATTAATATAAGATGGTTATCTGTACCATCACTCAAAATTTTATATCCGCGAGCTTGAATCACTTCAGCCATAGCGCGTGCATTTGCGACGATTTGTTTTTGATAGACTTTGAAATCATCTTGCAAAGCTTCTTTCAATGCAACCGCTTTTGCAGCAATAACATGCATTAATGGACCGCCTTGACTACCGGGAAATACGGCAGAATTTAATTTTTTTTCTAAGTCAGGATTATGCTTTGCCATAATCATGCCGCCCCGTGGACCGCGTAATGTCTTATGCGTGGTAGTCGTTGTAACATCTGCAATTTGTACAGGCGAAGGGTACACACCGGCCGCAACTAATCCAGCGACGTGTGCAATATCTGCAAGCAAAAAAGCACCCACTCGATCTGCAATGGCACGGAAACGTTGCCAATCAACGATGCGGGAATAAGCAGAGAAACCCGTCACAATTAATTTCGGCTGATGTTCGATCGCAAGCTTTTCGGCTTGCTCGTAATCAATTTCCCCTGTTTCTTCATCTAAACCATAAGCATAAAACTGATAAAGCTTGCCTGAAAAATTAACGGGTGAGCCATGCGTTAAATGGCCGCCGTGCGCAAGACTCATGCCAAGGACTTTGTCACCGGGTTGCAAAAGCGCCATGTAAGCTTCTGCATTAGCTTGCGAACCCGAGTGCGGTTGCACATTAACGTAGTCTGCACCGAATAATTCTTTAGCGCGTGCAATCGCTAAATTTTCTGCAACATCTACAAATTCGCAGCCACCGTAATAACGTTTGCCGGGATACCCTTCTGCATATTTGTTGGTGAGCACTGAACCTTGGGCGATTAAAACTGCAGGACTAACATAATTTTCAGATGCGATAAGCTCGATATGTTGTTCTTGTCGAACTAATTCATTTTCCATAGCTTGCCAAAGTTCAGGATCAAAATCCCACAATTTACGATCATTAAGCATCAACTTTATCCTTTCAATTCTGAGTTTTTGATTACGTCATCAGCTTGGCTTTGTCTCAATTGAGTAATGGCCTCAGCATAAATTGGGTACTTATTTCCAAGAATACTGGCAGCAAGAATCGCTGCATTAATTGCGCCTGCTTTGCCCACGGCTAAGGTGCCCACTGGAATTCCTGCAGGCATTTGGACAATTGAAAGTAAAGCGTCTAAACCATTCGTAAAAGTAGAGGAAGACATCGGCACACCGAGTACAGGACGTGTCGTCTTCGCAGCGATGACACCGGGTAAGTGAGCTGCACCCCCTGCTGCTGCAATAAAAACTTCAACACCTGCAGATTCTGCTTCCTGAAGATAATGAAACAAGGCATCGGGTGTACGATGCGCTGATAAAGCGCGAGCTTGATGAGGTATTCCTAATCGGTCCAACATCGAACTTGTTTCTTGCATGATAGTCCAATCTGATTTGGAACCCATTAACACACTCACTAAAATTTTTGTCATGGGGTATGTGCCTTAAGTAGAATTTTAATGCTTAAAACATCGCACGCCTGTAAAAGCCATTGGGATCCCATGTTCATTACAAGCCGCAATAACTTCTTCATCACGGATTGAGCCACCGGGCTGAACAATGGCACCAATGCCTGACTGAGCGATGGTATCTATACTATCCCGAAACGGAAAAAAAGCATCCGATGCAAGAATCGCACCTTTAGCATTGGGCCCTGCTTTTTTAAGCGCCATTTCGACAGCATCAATCCGGGAAACTTGACCTGCGCCAATTCCAACGGTTTTGTTACCTTTTGTCAGTAAAATAGCGTTTGATTTAATATGTTTCAAAATTTTCCAAGCAAAGGCCATTGCCTCTAGGTCACCTTGAGAAAGTTGCGTTTGGGTGACAACTTTTAAATTATTGGCAGAAACCAGATGCTTATCTTTTTCTTGTAATAAAATACCACCAGAGATAAAGCGAATTTCATGATCATGCTCATCCTTTTCTGGCATTAGTAGTAAACGTAAATTAGGTTTTTCAGCAAAGCGTGCAAGCGCTGCTTCTGAGTAGGCAGGGGCTATCACCATTTCAGTAAAGTTTGCGAGAATCTTACCCGCACAATCATCATCGCAAGGATAATTTAATGCAACGATACCACCGAATGCTGCAACAGAATCTGCGGTAAATGCCTTCACATAAGCATCGACCAGAGTTAGCGCTGAAGCCACCCCACAGGGATTACCATGTTTAACGATGACACAAGTAGGGGCTGTAAATTCGGTGGATAAATTAACTGCAGCTTCTGCATCCAACAAATTATTATAAGAAAGGGGCTTACCTTGCAACTTTCTTGCGGTCAACATTCCAGTGGTCGCATCTTTGAATTGATATGCATAAGCACGTTGATGGGGATTTTCGCCATAACGTAAATCCATTTGTTTTGTAAGCTTTAAATTTAAATCAGAAGGATGAGCATGTTTTTCTTCACGAATGGAATTGAAATAATCGGCTACCATTGCATCATAAGTACTGGTGATTGCAAAAGTTTTAGCGGCTAAATTTTCACGGGTTTCGAAGGATAAACTTTTGGATGATTCAAGTTCAGTCATGATTGATAAGTAATCGTGCGGATCAACCACAACGCCAACCCAAGCAAAGTTTTTCGCAGCCGCCCGCGCCATGGCAGGCCCACCTATATCAATGTACTCGATCACTTCATCCCACGTTCCTTCAGCATCTTGAAATGGATAGAAGTTAACAACTACTAAATCGATCCAATCAATTTCATGCAAAACGGCTTGCGCGGCATGCTTATCGCGACGACCTAAAATGCCGCCATGAATTTTGGGATGCAGTGTTTTGACTCTCCCCTCAAGCATTTCCGGTAACCCGGTCACTTCTTCCACTTTTTGATGAGGGATGCCAGCTTCACTTAATAAGCGGGAAGTTCCGCCCGTAGAAATAATTTCGACTTTTAAGTCATTGAGTTTTTGAGCAAACGGTACGATACCGGTTTTATCTGAAACTGAAAGTAGTGCGCGTTTTATGGGGATAAGTCGCATAAAGGGCCTTATTCGACACAGCAAAAACTTTGGCCTATTATACCGGCTCAAAAAAATTTAGATACTATAAGGATGTTTCAAATGAGAAGAACTATTTTTCAACGGGTTACAATCGCTATGACGCTCGGTTTCACCCCCGTCATTTTTGCGAGTCCTCATTTTTATTTACAAATGGAGAATAAAACTGATCAAAATGTTACCATTAGCTTTAAAAAAGAGGTGGGGAATGTTTATTTAGAACCGACCTTACCTGATGAGACACCCTTGGCTGCGCATACCTTGGGAGCAAAATATGAAGTGCATATTGAACCCATGGAACGAACAGCGACTTTTAATGTTCATTTTACGGGTCGTCAATATTGCCAATACAACATTAGTTTTTATGGCCCCGGTAATCCTAAAGTAACTGTTTCAGGACCTGGTTGTCACGGTGGGGGATATCGCGTTTTGGATCACACCCTGTTGTTATACGTTAGTGATATAAGAAGAAGTTAAAAATTATAATGAACAAACTCAATCCCCGCATGCTCGTGCTCTTTCTATTTATTGTCATTACCTGGGGAATCGCATGGCCTGTCAATAAGATTGGACTGCAGCACATGACGCCCCTCTGGTATACAACGCTGCGTTTGATCATAGGAACAGTTACCATGATGGGGATTGTGATTGCACTGAAAAAATTTACCTGGCCTAAACCCAAAGATTATCCACTCGTTACACTCATTGGGTTTTTGCAAATTAGCCTTTATATTTTGCTGACTAACATTGGCCTTTATTATCTTCCTGCCGGCCATTCCTCCATGCTTGCCTACACGACACCACTTTGGGTCATGCCTATCGCGACTCTCTTTTTTCGTGAAGAAGCTTCAGCACTTAAATGGTTAGGATTTCTTTTAGGAATTGGTGGTTTAGTCATTTTATTAAGTCCTTGGCAACTCAATTGGCGAGACGCGGATGTTATTTTTGGCAGTGTCATGTTACTTCTTGCCTCACTTTGCTGGGCCATTTCAATGCTTTGTGTGCGCTATATGGCTTGGACAAAATCGCCGCTTGAATTGATTCCTTGGCAATTATTAGCGGGCACGATACCCATATTGATTTATACCTTTATTCAAGAACCTATCTTCACCGTGACCTGGAGCCCGAGCTTAATTCTCTCTCTCCTTTATACCGGGGTACTTGTTACCGGACTTTCCTACTGGGGCGGCGTCATTATTAATAAAGAAGTTTCAACCACCATTGTGTCTTTAGGCTTTCTGATTGTACCGGTATTCAGTTTGATTATTTCTGCTATCTTCATGAACGAAGCGATTACGATTTTAACTGCTTCTGCGATGGGGTTAATTGTGCTGGGGTTAGCTTGCGTTGTGGCTTAAGTGATTTAATTGTTTGTCTCAAGTCATCTGAATATGTACATTCCTTACTTCAAGAATTAGTACGTTGGGCGCAATTTCTAATATTAAAAACTTACTTTTGCGAGGTTTTTTCTGATTTAGAAATAGCTTTTTTGGACTTCATGCGTGTGCCTTTAAATAGCATGACGAACCATTTTTTATGGGTTTCGGGAAAAGTTTTTTTAACTTCACGATAGAGTTGGCTGTTTTTAATTTGATCATCGATACCATGATCTTTTTCACATTCCTCTAATAATTCAATATATTTATTTTGAACAAAAGCAGAGCGAGCAGCGATCGTATCTAATTTTTTACGTAACGCGATAGCATCTTTGTTTAACAGGGTGTAATAACTTTGTAGGCGTAATAAATAATTTTTTAAATAATTTAACCGCGCCGATAAAGGTAATCCTTTCGGTTTAATCATTTCATGCAATTCAAAATAGTTTAGTTTTTTATCATAATCACACAAGGCTTCAAAACTATCTACTGTTTGTCTTAAATGAATCACGGCTTTCAAATAAGCGAGTTCTTGCAAACGTAACAAATAATCTTGCGAAAGAATTTCTCGTACAGCTTCTTGAAAAAATTGGTCATGATCAGCTTCATGAAGATGATGCTGTAAAACAAAATCAATATGTTTAGACAGATTTCCATACACTTCAATTAAGGTTGCTAAATTTGCTTTCTTAAACAACCAACTCGCCATTGTTAATGCTTCTAATTCTTCCCCACCTAAATAGGCTGAAATGCATTGATTGATTTTACTCACCAATAATCTTTTATCTTTTAGCACAGCGGGTTTTTCTTCAAGCAAAGTATTCAAATCTTCCCAGCATTTAGTTTCCGTAAAAGCATGGACTTCCGGATCAATGTCTTCGTATTGTTCGGCGCTTTCATTTATTTCAAAACCATGAACTTGGATACGGTTCGCTAAACCCAATTCCTGTAGCTTTGTTTCCAATTTTCCAACATGTCTCACAGGGGTAAAAGCAAGTCGAATATGCGTTGCAGGCAATTCATCTTGAAATATACTTTGCTCGTTATTTAAAGTAGGTGCAACTGAGGTGCAAAATATAATCGGATAGGGATCATGTATCTCCGCACGGAGATCTTCATCGGCACGAAAAGGCACGAGGTTTGATTTTAAAATATTATCAATGCGTAAATAGTATTTATCAAAATAAGATTGAGCGTTGACTCCGGATTTAGCTAAACGTACTTTTTGATTCTGCAGTAAAGTTAGGTAATGCCCGCCTTTGTCATGGATTGTTTTATCTAAAAAATTAATATTAATGAGAAGAACAATTAATTTTTTTAAACTTCGTATGTAATTATGGGGCGTCATTTGCAAAATAGTTTGGACAATAACTTTGTGAAATTCATTTGTTTGAATCTGACTTAAACCATCCGTCGCTTTTTTATAACAGCGTTTAATACCCTTTTGAGTGACTAATTCGCCCAGAAAATGATGGGGCGAAAAATTTTCTCCTCTGGTAAGCAATCGTTGCTCACTAAACATAGGATAAATGCCATATTTTTTTCGTAATTGCGCGTAAGGAATAAGCGAAAAAGGAATCATGAGGATGCGACTTTCTTTAGGATGGGAAACGGTTGTTGTTTTACCCATAAAAGCTAATAGAACTGAGGAGTGGGTTAAAATGAATTGAATAGCATTTTCTTTCGTAGCTAGATGATTATATTGGTTAATGACATCAACAATATAAGTATAATCCCGCTTTACATCTCCCGAAGCTCCCATCGCACCACCCTCGCTGTGCACTTGTTAAATTATAGAGTAGTTTGAGTTGGTAAATATTAAGACAGTTGGTAAAAAGAGGTTAATTTTATGCCAAATTTTTGGATAATAAATCAATCGCTTCAATCAACGCTAATCCTTCAAGTTCTTGAACCCGCGCTTTCAAAGTTTCTGGGGTATCATCTTGTAAAATCTTACATTTTTTCTGTAAAACGGCAGGACCTCGGTCCACTTCGTCAGTCACATAATGTACGGTGCAGCCCGTCTCAGGAACTTTCGCCTCGAGCACCGCCTTATGGACAGCCAAATCCATCTTTCCCTCAAAAGCTGGGAGGAGTGAGGGATGGATATTAATAATTTTATGGCGCCAATGCTGTACAAAAGTTGGGGACAATATACGCATGTAGCCGATGAGAACAATAAGATCAAAATCATATTCACTAAGTGCGGTCGCAAGCTTTGCATCGAAATCTTCGCGGGATAAATTTTCGGCCTTGATAGAAAAGGTCTTTAATCCATAATTTTTAGCCACGCTTAAAATAAGAGCATCAGGTTTGTTGCTTATGACAATTTCAATACTTGCCTTCAATTTCCCAACTGAAATCGCTTCAACTAACGTATGTAAATGGGTTCCGCGTGTTGAGCCTAAAATACTTAAGCGCATTTTGAAATCCTAAGTTGCGCCATGGCTCGCATTTTTTTCTCAATGAGTTGCGGCGAACCAATATCTTCCCGGTAATAGAAAGCACCCTGCATTTGTCGCAACGCTTCTTCAGCTGCTAAATGAGCTTCTGTGATCGTTTTTCCCCTACCCACAAAAGCTGCAGTACGAGCACCCGTGGCAAACAAGCCGTCAGATGTTTCATTAATGCCAGCTAAAAATAAGGAAGTGTTATGGAAACTCAAAGGAGGTTGAAAACGCGGTTGCTGTGGTTGGTCAGGATAACCTTGTGGAACAAGATATTTACAGACGGTTGCAAACTTTTTGAAACGCACTTCTGTTTCATGTAATGTACCATTCACCATCGCATTACAAATGGTTAATAAATCTGTTTCTAAAATGGATAAAACATTAAAAATTTCAGGATCCCCAAACCGGGCATTAAATTCAATCACAAATACACCCTTTGCTGTAGCGATGAAACTGCCATACAAAATACCAATATAAGGATCGCCCCCTGCTTTGTTGAAGCCATCAATCACACCTTGATTAATTGCTAATGCTTGCTTAATTTCATCTTCGGTTAAAAAAGGCAAGCGATGATCTGCATCAGAATAGCTGCCCATACCACCCGTATTGGGACCCTGATCGTTTACAAAGGCTCGTTTGTGATCTTGAACCACCGGCATGGGCACAAGCGTTTTGCCATCGCAAAAACACATTAACGAAAATTCTTGGCCTATCAGCTTCTCCTCAATGACAAACGATTGGTTTTGCGCAAGAATCGACTGGCAAAAAGCTAAAGCTTCTTGCTGCGAAAATAAATGTTCCCCTGCGACTTTTACCCCTTTTCCACTCATTAAACCATCGGCTTTAATAACATAGTGATCATCGCCTAATCCTTCTAAAAAAGGACGTGCTTGATCCAGTTGATTAAATTGACCGAAACGTGGAGCGCCAGGAATATCGAACCGGTTCATAAAATGTCGTGCAAAAGCTTTACTCGTTTCGATTTGAGCTAAATATTTTCGTGGACCAATCGTAGGAATATTGCAATGCCAAAGCGCATCTGCCACGCCATCTCTTAGGGGCGCTTCAGGACCAATCAAGACAAGACTAATTTTCCACTGTTGGGCTTGAATTTTAATTTGCTCGACATCGCTTAAATCACCGATACGATAACCATCACTGAGGATCGCGATACCGGGATTACGATAAGGGCCATAACAGAATACTTTAGGTTGGTTTACTGCACTTTTTAATTGCTTAACGAGTGCATGTTCTCGGCCCCCGGTGCCGATGACTAAGATATTCATTTTTTTTGCTCCGCTTGTCGGGTGGCTTCACTCAAGGCTGCTTTTTCTGCGTCTACATTTCCACAAATATATTGGCCATCCATACAAGCCATACAAGGTTTTACGATGTGATGTTCGCCGCGACGTGTGACTGCTTCCACTAAATCTTCTTGGGTTTGATAGAGTAATAAGTCGACGCCTAAAAAAGTACGAACTCCTTCTTCGTCATCATTGGCTGCAATCAAATTTTTCTGCGTTGGAATATCAATCCCATAAAAACAAGGGTTTTTAATCGGTGGACTACTGGAAGCAAAATAAATTGCCTTTGCGCCTGCTTCTTTAACCATTTTCACAATTTCTCGTGATGTTGTACCGCGCACAATACTATCGTCAACGATTAAAACATTTTTATTTTGGATTTCAATCTGTTGTGGGGTGAGTTTATAACGAACATGGCGGGCGCGAGTTTTTTGGTTAGGCATAATAAAAGTGCGGCCAATGAAAGGATTTTTATATAAACCTTCTGAATAACGCACCCCCAATGTTTGTGCAAAAGCAAGCGCTGCAGTATTTGCGGTAAATGGAGCTGGAATCACAACATCGGGTAAACAATCCGGAAAACGGCGCTGCCATGTTTTCGCTAAATTTTCTCCCATGCGAATGCGAGAGCGATAGACATTGACTCCATCAAGCGTTGCATCAGGACGTGCAAAATAAACATATTCGAATACGCACGGCCGGAAAGCTTTGGGCTCAATGACGCGTCGCATTAGTTTTCCCCTCGTCGAAACATAGGCGACTTCTCCAGGTTGCAAGTCACCTTGAGGTACAAATCCGAGGGCATAAAAAGGTGTCGTTTCAGAAGCAAAAATATAATCTTGTGTACCATCGGCATTTTCTCTAACGCCATACGCTAAAGGACGAATACCGTGTGGATCCCGAAAAGCAACCAAGCCTTTGCCAATGACAATCGTTACGACAGAATAGGAACCTTTAACTTCCTGAAAAATCGTTCGGGTCGCTCTGCATAAATTATCAAAAAAAGAAGCATCATCATGTTCAGTATGAGAATGTTTAGCCAATGAATCAGCTAAGAGATGCAATAATACTTCTGAATCAAGGGAAGAATTGAGATGACGATGTTGATCGTAACGAATACGATCAGCAATAGCTTGGTAATTCACTAAGTTGCCATTATGCGCTAAAGCAATGCCACGCGGGCTACCAATCCATAACGGCTGAATATCTGATTGCCCATATCCCCCCGCTGTCGGATAACGCGTATGCGCAATGCCTATATTGCCTTGTAAAGAATCGAGATCCTCAGAATTAAATATTTCGCGAACCAAGCCAAGACCTTGCTTGGTAAAAAATTTATTATTACAAGTTAAGATACCTGCAGCATCTTGGCCACGATGTTGCAAATGAATGAGGCTATCATAGAGTGATTGCGCAACAGGTTCATGACTGTATATCCCAACTATTCCACACATAATACACTCGTTTTTTAGTTATCGTTATTTCAATGCCGCTTTCTCTTCTGCTAGCCAAGTTCAAACAAGCGCTGCCAAGACTTGCATGATATCGCTTCGTTTGCGCGGGATTAACTTCATCGCGCAGACGTAATGCGCGAAATAAAATTAGCTTTAGTCCCCGCAAGCTCCGTAAGTCGCTTATTAATTCTTTCACTCACATCCAGCAACTTATCTGGGTAAGAAAAAACTTCTCCCGTGATCATTTCGTAAAGTAGGATGTAACGTGCGGCAAGGCACAAAACAAGCTCCACTGGCGCTTCGGGAAGTTCTTTGTCCTGATAAGGATCGCAATGTTTTGCAAACCAGAGACGTAAAAATTCTTTATCAATATTCTCAGGCTCTAATTTTGCCGCAATGCGTTGTTCATAACTTTGTGCTAACCAATAACGGCTTGAGTCAGGGGTATGAACTTCATCAACCACGCGTAGTTGGCCATTTTTATCGCGTCCAAATTCATACTTCGTATCAACTAAAATTAAATTACGTTGCGCTGCAATCTTCGTACCCGCTTCAAATAAAGCGAGCGCAGCTTGCGATGCTTCTTCCCAATCCGCAGCAGTCATCCAACCTTCTGCAATAATTTCTGTGGGAGTAATCGGACGATCGTGTTCGGCACTTTTAGTCGTTGGCGTTAAAACGGCTTGCGCTAATTTTTCATTCTTTTGCAAGCCTTCTTTAAATTGCACACCACAATAATCCCGTACCCCTTTTTCATACTGCGTCCAGAGTGAAGTACTGGTTGTCCCTGTAATATAGCCACGCACGACAAATTCAATGGGGAACACTTTACATTTATGGACCAAAGCGACATTGGGATCAGGCGTTGCAATGACGTGATTGGGAATGAGAGATGCGGTTTGTTCAAACCACCATTTACTTATTAAGTTAAGGACCTGCCCTTTGTAGGGAATAACCGCCAGCATCCGATCAAATGCACTTAAACGATCGGTAACGATAATTAAAAGTTCATCGCCTAAATCATACGTATCGCGTACTTTCCCCACATACTTTTTACCCCAGGGTAGATGGGTTTCAGTTAAGCAGTAAGGCAAAGCAGCGGCTAGATGATCTTGGTCTAACTTAGATAAATCGGAAGCATTTATGAGCATAAGGATTATAAATCACATTAGTTTTTAAAATAGTTTGAGAAATGTCGCCTAGTGTATCTTTTTTGAACGAAAAATGCCAGAGGACGCCAGACTTAATGGAAAAAACATCTTTAATATCAAAATGATGTCTTAAAATCTGCAGCTTTTCTTGGCCTTCTATATCTTCTAAATTCCGTACCAAATAACTTTCCCCAGACTCACCCAGGCTTTTTGGATTCGCCAGAAAAGCTTTGCGTTCATTGATGAGGACGCCCGTCGCTTGAATCGCCTCTAACGTTGCCAACGATTCACATTGAATTTCCCAATGGACTTGACGCTTAACCGTCACCGGCAACCCTATTTTCTGTAAGGATTTCTGGACGGTGAGCGCTGCATTGTCGGTAATAATCATTTCGACAATCCACGTGTGGGCGTGCGGCTCTGGCGTAAATAGTGCAGGTGTTGTGGATCGTGGATAATAACTAAGCGGTAAAAGGGTTGGCGGCTGCATCGATTGAATGTAATGGCGCATTGACTTAAAAATGACATCGCCGACCGGGGTCCGCTCAGGGTGTGGCATCATCGCTAATACATTTCCCGCCTTGTTAGATACTGCGGCCATATTGAGCATTGAACCATTGGGATTAATTGGAAAATCAGAAATAATTTTTCCTTCATCATCACAATATTGAAAAACATTTAAACCCTGCATTTCAATTTCAACTTGTAACGCCCCAGATAGGGTAAATCGACCCTCAGCATGCGCGACCGGAATATGCAAAATGTCTTTAGGGGTTAAGTATTTTGTAAATGCATTGCGTTGATAAGTATCGGATAAACGCATCTTAACCCAATTGTTATAAAAACCCGTGCCCAGAATTGTTTCGTTAACGATGCGTTTATTTTGGGTTAGTGCCATACCTGTTTTATAGTTTTCAATGCCTGGAACTAATCCACTTTCCACTAAAATTTGCGCGCCGTTACAAATACCTAAAATCGGTTTGCCTTTCTCACTTTCCCTTTTGATGATTTGCATAATAGGATCAAGCGCTGCAATGATGCCGGCGCGTGAACGGTCTTCATAAGAAAACCCCCCTACAATAATGTAACCATCCATTGTGATTAGCTTTTCATGACTTTCATTCCAGAGAAATTCAACAGGTTCCATGCCTGCACGCTTTACCGCCATGATGGTTTCGCGCTCACAATTTGATCCTGGAAACTGAACGATTGCTATGCGCATTATTTCATCCTAACTTGTTTAGGACCGGCCATCACTTCACCGATTTGATAGAGCGCTAGCTTAGAAAATGTTTGCACCGCGGTCTCTAATCGTGCCACTTGATCAGGGCTCACAATCAACACCATGCCAATGCCCATGTTAAAAGTACGGTACATCTCAGCTACGGGTTGTTTTCCTAAATGTTGTAATACGTTAAACACAGGCAGTGAAGGCCATGCATTTTTATTAATTTCTACTTGGCACCCGGGCGGCAAAATTCGCGGTATATTTTCCAATAGGCCGCCTCCACTAATGTGCGCCATCCCTTTTAGTTCAATCTTTTCTTGCAATAGAA
The DNA here is from genome assembly GCA_013816845.1 of Gammaproteobacteria bacterium. Taxonomy (NCBI): domain Bacteria; kingdom Pseudomonadati; phylum Pseudomonadota; class Gammaproteobacteria; species Gammaproteobacteria bacterium. The sequence goes on along the minus strand of JACDDU010000001.1, from coordinate 21,818 downwards.
ATTGAACAATACGATTGTAATTAAGATGCGGGACAAGCAATGCTTCTCCAACTGATTTTTGCAATTCGGGCAAATAAGTATCCACCTGATATTGCCCGACTTCAAAAAATAGTTTGCGTGCAAGCGAATAACCATTCGTATGCAGGCCGCTTGAAGGTAAACCAAAAACGATATCGTTTGGCTTAATATTTTTACCGAGAATCGCTTTGTCTTTTTCTACAACGCCGGTAATAATACCGACTAAGTCATGTTCATTCTGCCGATACGTGCCAGGCATTTCTGCAGTCTCACCACCCACGAGTGCAATATTATTTTCCTTACAAGCTTCGGCCATACCTTTCACAATTTGCTCAATGATGTCCGGTTGCAAATGATCATTGGCAATATAATCAAGTAACGTTAAGGGCTTCGCACCGAGCACGACAATATCATTCGTAGTCGCACTAACTAAATCCATGCCGATCGTATCGAATTTTTGCATCATTTGCGCCACCATGATTTTGGTGCCAACGCCATCAATGCTTTGGACCAAAACTGGATGCCGATAATCATTGAAGATATTTTGCAAATCATACATTGCAGCGAATGATCCGAGCGGTGTTAGAACAGCGGGATTAAAAGTGCTTTCAACATGCTGTTTAATGCGCAGAACTGCAGCATTGCCCGCATCAATATCGACACCTGCTGCTTTATAATCCACTTTTTTCATTAGCATAACCTCATTCGCAAACCATTTTCCCAGGCAGCTTTGGCATCTTTTATGGGCAGGTCTATCACCCCATTCATTTGCAGGCGAGGAAACTTATTTGTTTCACCTAATATAATGATCGAGACTTGATGATTGAACATGACTTGGCGAAAATCATCCATTTTGTCGCGGGGGATTTCTAAAATAAAACCGCCTGTTTCAGTAAATAGTTTTTTAGCAGGAGGTAAGTCACCTGTTATCGTAATTTTTACGCCAATGTTGTTTTTAAAACTCATCTCAGCCAACGCCACTGCAATACCACCATCGGCAATATCATGAGCGGATAAGACTAAACCTTGTTGGATGACTGTCGTGACGGCCTGTAATTCTTGAGAGAGTAAAGCAAGATTCGGTTTAGGAAGGTTGGCGCCAAGTGCATCATGTAATTGATAATAAACACTCCCACCGCATTCATCTTGACGTTCACCAATTAAAACTAAAATTGTTTCTGAACGTTTCAAGCTGAAAGTAACACTCGCGTTCACATCAGGTATAACTCCTAAGCAACTCATCATAGGACTCGGTGGAATCGCACCTTTGTCCGTTTCATTGTACAAAGAAACGTTGCCAGCAACGACGGGTAAACTTGAATTCGTTTCATCTTTAATTTTAATCGCACGAGCGGCATCCATAATGCCACGAATCGATTCAACAAATTCAAACATGCGGGCTGGATTTTCAGGATTTCCAAAACATAAACAATCTGTTAAAGCAACCGGTGCAGCACCCGTTGCGACAACATTCCGACATGCTTCAACAACTGCATTCACCGCGCCCCAATAGGCGTCAATTTTGTTGTAGCGGGGATTATGATCCAGTGATAAAGCGATACCGACTTGGCGAATTTCTTCAGGAAATTGATCGTTATTAAAAGGTTGCATCACACCAGCATCGGCAGAGCCTGCTTCTAAATACGTTCGGCCTTGGACTTGTTTATCATAATTTTCAAAAACGGGTGCACGAGATGCAATATTTTCATGGCTTAACATTTGTAATAGTAAAGCGTTGTAATCAGTAATCGATGGAAGGGAAGGCTCATTATATACTTTGGGGGTTTGTTTTATGGGTCGGTCATAGAGCAACCCTTCGGTAATAAATGACGCTTTTGCATCAACAATTTTTTCATTTTGATACGTTACTACGTACATACCATCCGTTCTGATTTTACCAATCAGTGCGGCGCACGCTCCTTCTGAGACATCTGGCAAAGCAAAAGTTTCGTTATAATGGGATAAAATCATATCCGCTAACTCACGTGGTACAACCCACATAAATCGTTCTTGGGTTTCAGAGCACAATATCACTGCAGGAGGAAGATATTGCATACTGGTGGGCACATTTTCTAATGTAATTTCTGCACCAAATCCTGAAGCATCCGCAAGCTCCACACTCGCGCAAGCAACACCGCCTGCCCCAAGATCTTTGAATCCAACTTGATCAATTAAATTTTTTTCTTTTAATATTTTAAATAAAGCATAGTTGGCTTTCAGTAAATGTCTCTGTAAAAAGGCATTGGGTTCTTGAATAGCCCCTTTATTTTTTTCATGTTCAACTTCAGCTAAGTTGCTTGAGGCAAAGCTCGCTCCTCCAAAACCACTATTGTCCGTTGGTTTACCGACCAAAATAAAAACGGAATCGGCTGTATGTTGAGGTGCATATGAGTGAATGAGCTCATCTTCTGCCAATACGCCGAGTGTCACGATCGTGACGAGGCAATTTTCATTATAAGCAGCGTCATAATAGACATCGCCTGCAAGGTTAGGCACACCGAGTGGATTACCGTAACCGGCAATTCCTGCAACCACGCCTTGATGAATGAAATGAGTTTTGCTATGGCTAAGATCACCGAAACGTAGGCTATCTGCGACCGCAATGACTTCCGCACCCATACAACACACATCGCGAACATTTCCACCGACACCCGTCGCAGCGCCTTCATAAGGTACGATCTGGGAAGGATGATTATGGGATTCATGACTGATGACAACTGCATAGCGCTTACCCTGAAGATCGGTCGCAACGCTAACTACGCCTGCATCTTCTTTAGCACCAAGAATCACATGGGGACCTGATGTTTGAAATTGCTTTAAATAACGACGACTACTTTTATAAGAACAATGTTCAGAACCTTGAATTGACCATAAAACGCACTCTGCGAGCGTGGGAGGACGTTTAAGGAAGGTTTGTTGAATCGTTAGCGCCTCATCCACCGTAAGATGTAATTGGTGGGCAGCTAGCAAAGACTTAATTTGTTCGGGTGCCAACTCTGAGAAATCTAAAGTGGTCATAGTGACTGGCATTTAAATACCTATTTTTGTATATATTTAATCAAGTCTAATCTAATCCAGAGATAAAAAATCTCATCCAATTGATCTCGCTTAGGGCTTCTCAAAATAGCGGATTTGAGATGATTAATCTAGCTTCCTACCATTACGGACGACGGGTTTTAAGATTCTGCACAGAACTTAGCTCAATGACAGGTGTAAACTCTATACAATCAGCAATTGCATTATTCCCCACACTCATTCTGATGGCAGCTTGAATTTTTTTAAGATTAGGATGAATAAAGACCTGCGAGGCAAGCGGGAAATAATCTACGCTCATGTTCTTTGGGGTATTTTCGAGTAGTTTGTTTCTGATTTCTGAATAAGTGATGGTTGCGCGTGGTTTTGCGCCGGTATCAATAAGGACGATAAAATCAAATAAACCTTCCCTCATCTTTCCTTGTAGGGCTTTTAGTATTTCGAGTTTTTTTTCTTGACCCGCCATGCCTACTTTATTAAATGTTTCAATATCAAATAAACCGATCCTAACTCCCTTCAAATTATTATTATCTTTATTTTGCGATTTGAGGTTAAGCAAATCCTTTAAAATTCCCTCTAAGGTTTCGACAACCTCATGCATCGACGTTATTTCTTTTTCAGAATATTTTTGCAGGCGAGGAGAAAGAGGCGATGTCGTTATTTGCCGTAACAAAGAAAGAACAGAATAGAGGATATCTTGGGGAAAATCTTTATTGTTAATAAACATTTCATCTGTTTCTGTGACAATAAAACTTTGATTGAGCTCCCACTCTGCAATATTTTCCTTAATAAGGTTTTCATCAAAAAGCCCAAAAAGTTGGGCTAATGATACGCCTAAGGAATGCATGTCCGTTTGCTCGCTATAGCTAAATTTTTTTTCAACTGGTGCGCTAAGTATTTTTTTTCTTAGGGTTTCTGGTGTCAATAATTTTTTTAAATCTTCTTTCAATGCTGGCGCGAAAAAAATAGGTGATCCAAAGAGATTCGGTGATGAAGAACCCTTGGATTTTTCAATGGTAAAGCCATGATCAACCAAGGTTGCCAATCGAGTGCCATCTAATAAGTGGGTCAGGTTACAGATAAAGTTATCAGGCTTAATATCTCGATGAACAAACCCAAGTTCTGCGACGTCACGTGCAGACTTGGCCATATCAATCGCTACCAATAGTTGCATGATGGGTGAGAGTGTAATACGACCAGCGCCATTATCTGAAACGCTATCTATTATTGTTTGTAAATTAAACCCATCAATATAGTTCATTACAATAAGGTAGCGCTTGAGGCTATTGATATTACTCTTGCTGGCTGCTTTGCCTAAATGGATTAATTCTTCATGATCAAGAGAAGCCGCCATTTCAACAAGCATATGGTGCTCCTTCTGAGCGTTCATAATGTGATTTGCATTTTCTTCATCAAGAAAAACTTTTTTAATTGCATGCCATTTTTTGGTTGCTGGCTCATAAATACATTTGACTTTACCAAATTTGCCTTCTCCTAAAAGGAGTTTGGGATATTCGACAAAATAATGCGGCTGACCTTTGACCATTAGCTGAAGACAACTGAATTTAAACTCGGTAAGTTTAGGGTTATGAGTCGAACGACCGTAAGCTTGAATTTTGGCTTTGCTAATGTAAGCGCTTTCAAGAGATGGAACTAATGCTTTTATTGCATCAATACCTTGTTCTTCTACTTTTAAATTACCTTGCTTATCAAGATCCTTCGGTAAAACTGTCCTATATAAACTTTGACTATCACCTTCATCAAAATCAAATTTTCCGGGCACTTGGGGAATATTCCTAATTTCCACCTTATTTTTATTATTATTTTTAGAAAACATTCGCATCTTCTCTTATAGAAAAGTTTTATATAACGTAAGTGTACTGAATGAGACTTAACAAAGACTTAAGAATGGAATATTTTAAGAAAATTAAGATTAGGATTTTATTCATAAAGTAGGTTAGACCACTTATTTTTAACGATCTTAGTTTAACTTTAAACTAAATAACTTTGCTTTACGGAGTGAACTCCCTCTAAATTTAGGTTTTTACTCAAAATTTATTCCAGGTGATTAAGGTTTTTTAGACATAAAAAATAGCTAGACTTTTATAAAGCGTGGACCCATAATTTCTCCCCTTCTTAATTGCTGTTTTAGTGAGGATGAATGAATTGTCCAATAACGTTGTTGAGCTCCGCTCAGTATATAAAGTTATTCACGATTTTGAAATCTTGCACGATATCAATCTTACCGTACAAGAAGGCGAATTCCTTACCCTTTTAGGCCCATCTGGTTGTGGGAAAACCACTTTACTCCGTTTAATTTCCGGTTTTGACGCGCCGACTTCTGGCCAGGTTTTAATCGACAACCATGATGTCAGTGGGCTTCCGCCAGCCAAGCGTCATGTCCATACCGTATTCCAAAGCTATGCTCTCTTTCCACATATGAGTGTTTTTGAAAATGTTGCTTTTGGCCTACGCTGTCAGAAAATACCAGCAGATGAAATTCAAGAAAGGGTTTCACAAGTACTACGAATGGTAAAGCTCGAAAAATATGCGCAACGCAAACCACATCAACTAAGTGGTGGACAACAACAGCGCGTTGCCATTGCACGAGCTGCCGTGAATCGTCCACGCGTTCTTTTACTCGATGAACCTCTGTCATCACTTGATTATCGTTTGCGTAAAACCATGCAAATTGAATTAAAACAATTGCAGCGAACTTTAAAGATTACTTTTATTTTTGTCACCCATGATCAAGAAGAAGCACTTTCCATGTCAGATCGCGTTGTGGTGATGCATGAAGGTCATATCGAACAAATTGGCACGCCCCGACAAGTTTATGAAGAGCCTGCTAATTTAACTGTTGCCCAATTTATTGGGGAAGTTAACATTTATGATGGCACGATTACCAATGCAACGCCCAATCAGCAAATTGTTAATATGTTTGGCAAAGATCGCAAAATCAAAAGTCATCGGTCATTCCAAATGGGCGAAAAAGTTCATGTCATGATTCGTCCCGAGGATGTCCGCGTGTGGGGCCAACCTGAAGTGCAAGATGCAAGTGACATGGTTCCAGGCGTGGTAGAAGAAGTAACTTACAAAGGCACCACGGTTGATTTAATTGTGCGTTTAAGCAATCAAAAAACGATTGCTGCCACCGAATTTTTTGATGAAGATGACGATCGATTGGAATATAAAATAGGTGAACCTGTATGGGTAAGCTGGGCAGCTGGGTGGGAGGTTGTCTTGCCTTATGCAAAGTGATTCAGGATTTAAAAACTTTTCATTAAGCATCGTATTATTATGGCTGTTTTTATTTGCCTTGATCCCCATTGGCTTGATCATCATCGTGAGCTTTTTAAGCCATACTGATCAAAGTTTAATTGCGCTTCCTTTCACGCTAAAAAATTATCAAGAATTAGGGCAGACTCTTTATTTACATATTTTTGAAAAATCTTTTTTAGTCGCAGGTGTCACTACTCTTATTTGTTTATTAATGGGTTATCCTTTTGCTTATTTGATTGCCCGCATGAAAAATCGCTTTAAAAACCTCTTTCTCTTACTCATCATTATTCCTTTTTGGACAAGTTCACTTATTCGCAGTTATGCTTTGATCGCAATTCTCAAAGCAAAAGGCATTTTAAATTCAGCATTATTAGCATTAGGAGTCATCGACCAACCCCTATCTATTATGTTTACTAATACCGCTGTCATTGCAGGATTGGTTTACAATTTACTGCCTTTCATGATTTTACCTTTAATTACGAATATTGAACGCTTAGATGAACGCTTGGTCGATGCCGCGCATGATTTAGGTGCAAGCCGCATCACGACATTTGCTAGAGTCATCATTCCCCTAACGAGTCCTGGCATTATCGCTGGCTGTATTTTAGTATTTTTACCCGCCATGACAATTTTTTACATTCCAGATATTTTAGGCGGCGCTAAATCTCTCTTACTTGGAAACTTAATTCAAAATCAATTTTTGGTTGCACAAAATTGGCCCCTAGGCGGAGCGGTAAGTACGGTTTTGACCCTTTTATTAGCCACGCTGATTCTCATTTATTTTCTTGTTACCCGCGGCAAACAAAGAGATTTGCTATAAAAATGAGAGGTCATTACGAATGAAAAAAAAATCCCTGCCGGCTTCGATTTATCTTGGCATTATTTTTCTTTTTTTCTATTTGCCCATCTTGGTTTTAATTATTTACTCGTTTAATGATGCTCAATATTCACTAGTGTGGAAGGGATTTACGTGGAAATGGTATCAAGAACTCTTTGCTGACCGTGATTTATGGATTGCAACGGGGCACTCTTTTTTATTGGGAACACTCGCAGCAAGTACAGCAACATTCATTGGGTTATTGGCTGCCATTTCAATCTATCGGTATCGTTTCTATGGACGGAATGCATTAAATGCTCTCGTTTTTATTCTAATTCTCACCCCCGAAATTGTAATGGGGGCAGCGCTTCTCATCCTTTTTATGGTGATGCATTTGCCCTTGGGTTTTACAAGTTTATTGATGGCTCACATCAGTTTCTGCATTCCCTTTGTCATTGTAACTTTGCTTTCACGCTTAGTCAGTTTTGATAAAAATATTTTTGAGGCCGCGCATGATTTAGGCGCAAATGATTGGGGTATTTTTTTACGAATTCTTCTCCCGATGCTATCTCCTGCGATTTTAGCGAGCTGGCTATTAGCGTTTACTTTGTCACTTGACGACGTCATTATTAGTTTTTTTGTAGCAGGCCCTGAATTCCAAATTTTACCGTTGCGCATTTATTCCATGGTACGTGCCGGTATTAAACCTGAAATTAACGCACTCTGTTCAGTTCTATTTATTATTACGTTGTTTCTGATCGTTTTATCCCAGCTGGCATTACGAAAAGAAAAAAATCTCTCATGAAAAAGAAAATTACGCTAAACCTTTGCTGTTTACTCGGTACTTTATTTTCTACAATCCATTTATTTGCAGCGAGTAAAGTCTTAAATATTTTTGCTTGGGCAGGTGAAATTCCTGATCAAATCGTACGTCAATTTGAGAAAGAGACGGGCATTAAAGTTAACCTCTCAACTTATGCTAATAACGAAGTGCTTTATGCCAAACTTCGCGCAAGTAATAATCCAGGTTACGATTTAATTCTACCTTCTAGTTATTTTGTTGATCGAATGCGGCAACAAAACATGCTTTTAGTGCTTGATAAAACCAAACTCCCAAATTATAAAAATCTGAATCCTGATTTCTTAAAACCGGCTTATGATCCAACGGGTGAATATAGTATTCCCTACTTATGGGGTGTAACCGGTATTTTCGTTAATGCACTTTATTTTGATCCGAAGAGCATCAAGAAATGGACCGATTTATGGGATGCTCGCTTTTATAATCAATTGATGGTTTTAGATGATATTCGGGAAATTTTTTCCATTGCATTGTTATCGCTTGGTTATCCCGCCAATGATCCTAATCCAGCACACATCAAAGAAGCTTATCTTAAACTCAAAACATTTATTCGAAATGTTAAAGTTTTTTCAAGTGACACGGTCGTCTCCATCATGATTGACGATGATGCAACGGTTGGTACAGCATGGAATGGTGATACTTATAAGGCATGGAAAGAAAATAAAAACTTACATTTTCTTTATCCACAAGATGGATTTGTAATTTGGGTAGATAACTTAAGTATTCCAAAAACAGCACCCCATCCTGATACAGCATATGCTTTTATCGATTTTCTTTTGCGCGCGGACATTGGAAAAGAAGTAGCTTTAGCAACCTCTTATCCCACGGCTAACCTCGCTGCAAAAAACCTTTTACCCGAAGCTGTCCGTAATAATGCCACTGCCTACCCGCCCCCAGAAGTGATGAAAAAAGGTCAATTCCAAACTGATTTAGGAGAAGACGTCCTGAATCAATATGAAAAGTATTGGGAAATATTAAAGATGGGCGGTTAACATTCATACTAACCATTAACTTTCATCATGATATATGGATTATAAATTTCACTCTTGAAATCAAATTTTTGATAAAGACCGTGCGCATCTTCAGTCATTAAAAACCACCGGAAAATACCGCGTAACTGAGGATGCGAAAAAATATATTTCAATAACGCCTGCCCCACACCTTTACCACGATGCTCATCATCAATGAAAACATCCCAGAGGGATGCGAATTCTGATTTATCACTAATGACGCGTGCAAAGCCAACTTGTTTGCCCTGGTAAAAGACATTAAAACAAAGAGAATGTTCGATAATTAAAGCAAAACGTTCTGGCGGCAACCCCGTGGAATAACGGGAAGGAATACAGAGTAAATTGTATAAATAATTTAAATCAATCTCTGTTTTATTAGCTGAGAGAACGTATTCTCCGAATTTTTGATCCGGTTGGGAAGCTCTATAGGTCATATTATGCTCAGCTGTATTTGGCAACTTATCGTCAGAAGTATAGAATATCTCACCAAGTCTGAACAATCACTACGTGAGGCCATTACCTAATGAATAAAATAATAAATAACATCATCTTGTTTGCTGGGGTTCTCAGTTTAACGAGCTGTGCTCAAATGACTCAGCAAGATGTCGGCGTTTTAGCTGGGGGCGTTGCAGGCGGACTGTTAGGATCCACAATCGGCGCAGGTGATGGCCGACTGGTAGCTATTGCAGCCGGCACCCTTGCAGGCGCCTATATTGGTGGTTCAATCGGCAAGAACATGGATGCCAATGATAGGCAACGAATGAATAGAGCATTAGAACACAACAACATCGGTCAACCGGCCTATTGGCGCAATGCTCACAGTGGAACCGCCTATGAAGTCGTCCCAACGCGTAATGTCACTGTTCATGGCAATGAGTACTGCCGTGAGTATCGTACACAAGCCGATATCGGCGGCAAAAAACAGCAAATTTATGGAACTGCCTGCCGTCAACCTGACGGCGCATGGAAAGCTGTTTCTTAATTTTTAAAACCACTAGAGGGGCGACCCCTTGCGAGGGTTCGTTCCTTTTATGGCAGGCAGTTTAGCTCTATACTCTTTTCCATTCCTTTAGTCGCATCAATCACACAAAGCATTCTGAGCAAGGATCGTCATGTCGAAACCTAAACTTACTTTTTGCTGCCAAACTTGCGGTACGCTTTATCCCAAATGGACAGGTCAATGCACGGGGTGTAATGCTTGGAACACCATTGCTGAGGAAGTTCGTTCTATCCAATCTGCTTCTCGGTACCAAAATTATTCGGGTGCAGAAACATCGATCATGCGGATGGAAGCGGTTAAATTACACCAAGAATATCGTCAAAGCTCAGGGTTAAAAGAATTAGATCGGGTATTGGGCGGCGGTATCATCATGGGAAGCGCCATGTTAATTGGTGGTGACCCTGGCATTGGCAAGTCAACTGTTTTAATCCAAGCGCTTGCCTATCTCAGCCAATCATTGAAAGTGTTATATGTCACAGGTGAAGAATCTTTAGAACAAATTACATTACGTGCGCGTCGGTTAGGTTTACCTGAAAAAGATTTATGGTTACTTGCCGATACGCATGTGGAAAATATTCTTTTACATTTACAACGAGAAAAACCACGCGTTGTCGTTATTGATTCCATTCAAACCATGCACACTTCACTTTTGGGTTCAGCGCCCGGATCCGTTGGCCAAGTAAGAGAAAGTGCGATGCAACTCGTGAATTATGCGAAACAATCCGGTACGGCTTTATTTTTTGTTGGCCACGTCACGAAAGATGGCAGTATTGCAGGACCGCGAGTGCTTGAACACATGGTTGACACCGTCTTATATTTTGAAGGTGAACAAGACAATCGTTATCGCATCATCCGTGCCGTCAAGAATCGTTTTGGTGCAGTTAATGAATTAGGATTTTTTGCGATGACAGAAAAAGGTTTACGCGAAGTAAGCCATCCTTCCGCTATCTTTTTATCGAGATATGAAAAACCGGTACCTGGCAGCATCATTACCGCAACGAAAGAAGGTACGCGCCCACTGTTAGTAGAAGTCCAAGCATTAATTGATCAAAGCCATGTCGCGGTACCACGCAGACTATCAGTAGGTTTAGATAAAGAAAGACTCTCCATGCTACTCGCCGTCATTAATCGGCATAGTGGTATTGCAACCCATAATCTTGATGTATTTTTAAATGTAGTGGGTGGGTTACAAATATTTGAAACTGCCGCTGATTTGGCAGTTGTATTCGCTATTCTTTCAAGCTTGCGTAATCGTCCACTTCCCCATCATCTCCTCACCTTCGGTGAAATTGGTCTCGCTGGCGAAATCAGACCAGTTTCAGGCGGCATCGAACGACTTAAAGAAGCAGCCAAGCATGGATTCACCACCGCGATAGTGCCACAAGCGAACGCGCAACACCCGGTTGAAGGAATAAAACTGGTACCAGTAGCGACAATCAAGGATGCAGTGAATGCTTTTGACGCCGCCGAGTAATTTCTATTGTGACACCTCATCCGGCGTAAGTTGCTCCTGGGTTACGCTGCGCTGCACCCAGGCTACGACGCTGCTACAACGCTACTTGCAATTCCCATCCGCTTAACCTCAACGAACCTAACGAGTAAGTTGGGAGCAGTTACGTTTAACCGAGATTTAACTTCTAAGCCAACAACTAACCAAGCCCTTCTCCTTCTCCGAAAATTACCGCGGAGTAAAAAGATAATTTAATAAGCCGGCAAGCCGATAACCCGCGAGAGCCACTTGTTGCTCTGCAATTTTTTTGGCATTTTCGATATAGGCAGATGAAGCACCTTGATTCTCTGGCGTGTTATAAACATGGGTTCGCGCATTGTCCATGCCTTCCTTTACCCACACTTCTGCATTAAATGAATAAGCTTTGGCGCCAAAAAAAGATTTTGGATAATGCTGAGTAATGATATTGCTAAACCACGCGGCATTACTTAAATTCGGATCGGATTTAAAATTTTCGATGCCGGAATCCCATAATGAATGCAATTTTACCCGTTGATTGTTGTAGCGAATCATATAGGCATTACCGCCACGATCACCTTCTGGATGTTCCGCTGAAAAATAAGTGACGGTATGTAACGGTTGATGTAAATCGCCGACTATATGAATTAAAAATGCGAGAAAACGAGCGCGTTCATAAACATTGGCGCGTTCGTACGGAACAATCGCGACTAGATTTTTGATTGCCCAGGCTGCATTATCGGTGTCGATCTTTTCTTTTGTCGCTGTACCGTCTTTAGAAAAAGCAACGTCGATATAATGCCAACGCGTAAACGTTTCAATTCGTTGTGAGCGTAAAGTATCAGGCCAATAAGAAAGTTGTTGGAAATATTTCATCTCCGGATATTCTTCAGTGAAGTGATGGACCAAATCATCCACTTTTACGCGTACATCAGGCTTTAAGTTTTCATAAGCAATTTGTGCAACAATCATATGACCTAAAGCGTTCCAGGCAAACAAAGGGGTAATGAACAATGACAAAAAGAAAAGGGGGAGTGAAGCAAGATAACGCGACATGGCAAATTCCTAGTTGTTAACCTGATGTTTAGACTCAATCGTTTAATGCGCTTAACGGATCGCTTCTTTATTTATTTCGAGCGCTTTAACTTCGATCTTAGGTCTCGGTGTCATCCGCGTCAAGATTTCATAAGCAGAAGTTAAGCTAGCTTGTGCTACACGTTCAACAGGTAAACCCTTTCCCCAAAGCGTAACAAGATCACCAACTTTCGCATCAGGAACGTGTCGTAAATCTACGGTTAACATATCCATCGATACGCGACCCACTAAAGGACATTCAATATTGCGAACTAAAACAGGTGCACCATTCTGAGCAAACTGAGGATAGCCATCACCATAGCCCACCCCAACCACCCCAATAGAAAGATCTTCAGGTGCGGTCCATGTACCGCCGTAGCCCACTCTGCCGCCTTTTTTTACCGGTGTAATCGCAATTAAACGCGATGTCAGTGTCATTACCGGTTTTAACCCATGATCTAAGCCCGTTTTTTGTGGAAAGGGCGATGCGCCATATAACATTAAACCCGGACGCACCCAATCACCGTGCGCTTCTTTCCAAGCAATAATCGCTGCAGAGTTGGCTAGACTTTTTGGAACATCGTAACGGTTTGCAATTTGATTAAAACAATTAATTTGTTGCAAAGTCATCGAACTATCTAATAAGTCTGCCTCTGCGAAATGCGTCATCAAACCGATGGGTTTTTTAATATGAGGAAGTGCATTGAGACGAGCGTAAAGCGGTTCTACTAAATGCGGATCAACACCCAAGCGGTGCATACCCGTATTAATTTTTAGCCAAACTTGCACCGGTCTATTCAGTTTTGCGCGCTCTAATATTTCAATATGTTCGAGATGATGGACAACTAAGGTAAAATCTTGTGCGACACAATCAATCAATTCACTTTCATCGAACAAGCCTTCCATGAGAACAATAGGTTGTTTAATGCCAGTTTCGCGTAACTTCATTCCTTCTTCATAAGATGCAACACCTAATGCATCAGCTTTCTGCAGCGCTTGCGCAACACGCACGACACCATGGCCATATGCATTCGCTTTAACCATGGCAATAATTTGTCGGTGAGGTGCTAGAGATTTAACTAACTGAAGATTGTGCTCTAAAGCAACAAGATCAATCGAAACATAAGTGGGACGGCTCATGAGCGATGATCGCCTCCCCCTGAAGTCCGAATGAAGTTTTCAAAGCAAGTATATTGACCCATGAAAGTAAGTCTTACCTTTCCAATGGGGCCGTTTCGTTGTTTAGCAATGATGATTTCTGCCGTTCCCTTATCGGGGCTGCTGTCGTTATAAACTTCATCACGATAAATGAAAACGATGAGATCTGCATCTTGTTCAATGGCGCCTGACTCTCTTAAATCAGACATAATGGGGCGTTTATCCGCGCGTTGTTCAAGACCCCGATTTAATTGCGATAATGCAATAACTGGAACTTTGAGTTCTTTTGCTAAACTTTTTAGCGAACGGGAAATCTCTGAAATTTCCGCAGTACGATTTTCATTAAAGCCAGGAACTTGCATGAGTTGCAAATAATCCACCACAATTAAGCCGAGTTGCCCATGCTCTTTTGCAAGGCGTCTTGCTCTGGCACGCATCTCAGCAGGACTCAAGCCGGGGGTATCATCAATGAAGAGGGGCGCGTCTGATAACATACTGACGGTGGAACTAATGCGAGGCCAATCTTCATCTGCTAATTTCCCCGTACGAATTCGCAATTGGTCAATACGACATAGGGAGGAAAGTAATCGCATAACGATCGCCTCCCCGGGCATTTCCATACTAAAAATAAGGACAGGTGAGCGACTTTTAATTGCAACATGTTCTGCAATATTCATGGCTAACGCTGTTTTTCCCATAGAAGGGCGGCCTGCAATGATAACCATATCGGACGATTGGAGACCGGAGGTCATATCATCAAAATCATGATAGCCCGTGGGTATACCCGTAATCGCACTGTTTGAATGAAACAAAGTGTCAATGCGATCCATCGTTTTAGCTAAAAAACTTTTAATATTAACTGGCCCTTCACCGCGAGCGCCCTGCTCTGAAATTGCAAAAACGCTGCGCTCTGCAACATCTAATAGTTCTGTGATAGAGCGACCTTGAACATTGTAGGCACTTTCACTGATATCATTAGCTGTCGCGATCAATTGGCGTAAAACAGAACGTTCTCGCACAATATCAGCATAAGCCGTAATATTGGCGGCACTGGGCGTATTGTTAGCAAGTTCAAACAAGTAAACTTCGCCGCCAACTTGACTCAATTCATTTATTTCGCGTAAAGCTTCCGTTACAGTTAAAACATCGATTGGCTTACTTTGATCCGACAGCTTAATCATAGTCCGGAATAAAATACGATGATCATGACGATAAAAATCTTGCTCATGTAATCGATCGACAATTTGATCAAGCGCGCGGTTATCCAACATTAAACCGCCCAAAACAGATTGCTCTGCTTCATTAGAATGAGGGGGAATATGATTAACGCTTTGCGTTGCAGCGCGATTAGGATAAGTTTTTTTGTATTGAGAGACTTCAGTCATGTGAGAGTTGTTGTCCTAAAAATCCTTTAGGATAAATTAGGTGAATTTTCTCACTATTATCCGGAATTGTCCAAAAGACATTTTGTATAAAATGAAATCATTTCAATATTTAATATGTCGAGTGTTATACAAAAAGAGGCAAGCCTAGGATAAGGTTGCCTCTTCATGTCACAACTTAATCACGCCATAACGCGCGAGGAGCTTAAGCTTCCGGAATAACGTTGAGCTTAAGCGTTGTAATGATGTCACTTTCAAGTTCTATAGTAATCACGTATTCACCCGTTTTTCGAATAGCGCCTTCAGGTAAAATCACTTCACGTTTTTCTATGGGTTGTCCGGCAGCTTCAATTGCGAGGGCAATATCGCGGGTTCCGATTGAACCAAATAATTTTCCTTCATCGCCTGACTTAGCAGTAAGGGTCACAGTGCCCAATGCTGCAATGGCGTCTTTTCTTGCGACCGTTAGCTGATGTTTTTCAGCTTCGCGTTTTTCGAGTTCAGCACGGCGTTTTTCAAATTTTTCAATATTCACTGAATTGGCATACACAGCTTTGCCTTGAGGAATAAGATAGTTTCTCGCATAGCCAGGTTTAACTTTAACTTTTTCACCGAGAACACCGAGGTTACGCAATTTTTCAAGTAAAATAACTTCCACCTTTCTACCCTCTTTTAAAATGTCATTTTATAACTTTCTTAAAACGTTTTCGTAAATCAAACCAGCTATCAAACATCGCTAAAAATGAAACCATCACCATACTCATGGGTAATGAGAAAATGATGCTGACATAAATTAGCGCTAACCAAAACCATGAGATTGGTGACTTCCCCAACCCAAAGACATAATGGATAAAGCTTAAACCCGCGGCCCCAAACAAAACATATAGGATGGGCATTATATCTAAAATGACACTATTGCCCAAATATTGCAGAACGAAGCTTGCTAGAAAAAGCATGCCTGCTAAGGGACTTAAACGTATCTGGTGTAATTCTTTTCTTAAGTTAACTGCTTTGAACGCTTTCGATTGCCACCACCGGGCAATGATAAGCTGTAAAATAGCATTGAAAAGAATCGCTGCCGCAATAAGCCCTGTAGCGTATTGCTTGGTAATGTTAATACCTTCTAGCTGCACTTCAGCACTAGGTGCAACGCCTTTGGCCATCCCTGCAATCGTTTGAGCTTGATGGTAGTAGGCGGTCAACTGCGTGCCCCACCATTGCGCAATCTCAGGATAGGCAAGGTGAATAATGCTCACCACTAAAACCCCAATCAGCGCCGCCATTTCTAAAATTAAACGCCAGCTCGCCTGTCTGCGCAACATAACGGCAAACGCCCAGGTTAGGAGATTACTAATTACAGCAACACCAATCGCTGCCCAGACAACAAGGGGGAATTGGGTTTTAGCCTGTGTGCTTAGCGAAAAACTTAAAAAATAAGGAACTGTAGCAGCGAGTGTAAACAACGCTCCTTCTACAATCCCCCGGCAAAGGGTCACAACCGCTGCAAGTAAAATACCAAACACCCCAATAACAGGAATAAAGGTGCTGATAAATGTTAAGCCAATCGCTTGCCAACGATGTCGCAATAAATAAGCGGTAAAACGTTGTAGCCACATAGTGCCAATTAATGCCTATCGCAGTAAGGTAATAAAGCTAAGAAACGTGCTAATTTAACTGCTTTTGCAAGCTTACGTTGGTAAGGCGCTTTTGTACCCGTGATACGACTGGGGACAATTTTGCCATTTTCCATAATAAACTTACGAAGTAAGTTGATATCTTTGTAATCGATATCATCTAGTTTATTAGCCGTGAAGTAACACATTTTTTTACGACGAAAATAAGTAGCCATTTGGCTTAGCCCTGCCTTGTAAATTAATTATTGAGGAGAAGTTGTTGCTGCTGCGTCTTCGTCTGGCGTTTCTTTTTTAGCGAAAGAACTTTCAGGGCGATCGCGGCCTTCTTTATCTTCCCGTGCACTTGCATCCATCTCACCGCGGCTATCTTTTTCTTTAGAAATGGGTGAAGGCTCTGTCACTGCATTTTTAGTACGTAAGACCATATTTCGAATGACAGCATCGTTATAGCGGAAGCTATCGCTCAATTCATCTACAGTTGATTGGGCGCACTCAATATTCATAAGAACATAGTGGGCTTTCATGATTTTATTGATCGGGTAAGCTAATGGTCTTCGACCCCAATCTTCAAGTCGATGAATTTTGCCATCATGCTGGGTAATTAGGTTGCTATAGCGTTCGATCATAGCTGGGACTTGTTCGCTTTGATCTGGATGAACTAGGAATACGACTTCGTAATTCCGCATTGCTTCATTACTTTTCATAGGATTGCTCCCCTCGGATTTGAGCTTTCTTCAATAGAAGAAAGCAAGGAGTGATACTTAATTTTAAGGGTGCTAATTGTACGAAAGATAAGGGGGCAATGCAAACTTTATTAAATTGAAGGGTAAGATGCCACTAATAATTAATTTAAATATTTGATAATAGTTCCTTGACAAAACCCGTTGAAAACTTTGAGAATAGCGACCTTCCTGCGTGATTTGGCTATGTAGCTCAGTTGGTTAGAGCGCGGCACTCATAATGCTGAGGTCGGTGGTTCGAGTCCACCCATAGCCAGAAGCAATCCAAGGCGAATTTTTCGCGATAATATTTTGAATCATGTTTAGTTTTAAACGATTTAGTCTTTTAGCCCACCCAATTTGAACACAAAAAAAGCTACATCGCATCAACGACGTAGCTTTTAAATACAATAACCAACGCTTATTTACTATCTTTAGCCTTCGCCGCTTTGGCTTTTACTTTAGCTTTTTCTTTTGGCTTTGCAGTTTCAGCAGGCTTTGCTTCGACCGTTTTTTCAACATCAGCAGATTTTGCTTCGACGGTTTTTTCGACTTCAGCGGGTTTTGCTTCTTTAGTCTTTTCAACTTCAGCAGGCTTTGCTTCTTTGGTCTTTAAACCATACTTCTGACGGAAACGATCGACCCGGCCAGCTGTATCCATAATTTTTTGAGTACCAGTGTAGAAAGGATGGCACGCAGCGCAGACTTCAAGTGTAAGTTGATCTTTTTCCATAGTGGAGCGTGTCATGAAAACATGGCCGCAATTGCAGACAACTTTCACTTCTTTATATTGTGGATGAATGTTTGGCTTCATTTCTGACGAACCCTTATTAATGAGGCGGCATCATAACTAAGAATAACCTGATAATCAAGTTACCCAGGACGCCACAGGTAATTATAGACGGAATTCAGCTAAAACGGGGGCATGATCCGAAGGTCGCTCCCAAGCACGAGGCGCCTGGTCGATTTCACACTTAATGCATTGCTTAATAAGGCTATTGCTAGCCAAGATATGATCGATCCTTAACCCCCAACCACGTGGAAAAGCTTGTAAACGATAATCCCACCAAGAAAATTTCCGCTCCTCAGGGTATAAAGTTCGGAAGCAATCTGCAAAACCCGCATCTAAAAGCCGCCTAAAGGATTCACGTTCAGGCGGGCTAAATAGGACTTTTCCTTGCCAACGTTTAGGGTTGTAAACATCAATTTCTTCAGGGGCAATATTAAAATCACCGAGAACGACCATCTTAGGATGGTCAGCTAGCTCCGTTTTTAAAAATGTGTCCAGCGATCGCAACCATTTTAATTTATATTCATATTTTGGGGAGGTAATGCCTTCGCCATTTGGAATATATAGATTAAGAATGCGCAAGTCACCGATGGTTGCACACAATACGCGACGTTGCGGATCAGTAATGTCGGGCAAATCCACCACACATTGTGAGATAGGAAGACGGCTTAAAATCGCCACGCCATTGTAAGTCCGTTGACCTGAGGCGATCACTTCATAGCCTAATACTTTGAGTTCATCAAAAGGAAAACAATCATTGGTAATTTTGGTTTCTTGCAAAGCCAAAATATCCGGGCGCACTTGTTGCAGCCACGAAATAACATGCGGTAGCCGCACCCGTAATGAATTAATGTTCCAGGTTGCAATTTTCAAATCAACTCAACTTTTACAAACTATAGTACAAGTCAAACTCAATAGGATGCGTTGTCATGTTTAAGCGAGTGACTTCTTCACGTTTAACACTAATGTAAGCATCAATAATATCTTTGGTAAAAACGCCACCTTCTAGTAAGTAAGTGTGATCTTTTTCCAAATGATCTAATGCTTGCTCGAGTGATGAGCAGAGGCTGGGAAGCACATTAACTTGCTTCTCAGGCATATCATATAAATTTTCATTAATGGGTTCGCCTGGATGAATTTTATTTTTAATGCCATCCAACCCTGCCATAAGCATAGCACTGAAAGCCAAGTACGGATTAGCCATTGCATCAGGGAATCGAGCTTCGATACGTTTCTCATTTGCATTAAAGACATGAGGAATACGAATCCCCGCAGAACGATTACCTTCCGAGTAAACCATAGTCACAGGTGCTTCAAAACCAGGGACTAAACGTTTGTAACTATTTGTGCTTGGGTTAGTGAATGCATTAAGTGAGCGCGCATGTTTAATAATACCACCAATATAATAGAGAGCCATTTCTGACAAGCCCGCATATTCATCGCCAGCAAATAAATTTTTCTTACCCGTTGCTAAAGATTGATGACAATGGAGACCGCTGCCATTATCACCCACTAAGGGTTTAGGCATAAAAGTGACTGTTTTGTTATTAGCATGAGCAACATTTTGAATAACATACTTAAACATAAGCATTTCATCAGATTTATTTAGTAGAGTGCTATAACGCGTTGTTATCTCATTCTGTCCACACGTGGCTACTTCATGGTGATGAACTTCGGGTACCATGCCCATGGTCATTAAGGCATTGCACATGTCACTACGAAGGTTGTGATAGGAGTCGACAGGTGGCACTGGAAAATAACCTCCTTTGATTCTCGGTCTATGTCCCATGTTCCCATTATCAAGACATAAACCCGTATTCCAACTTGCTTCTTCAGAATCGACTTTATAAAAACAGCCGTTCATTTGAATGTCCCAACGAACATCATCAAAAATAAAAAACTCAACTTCTTGACCAAAGTAGCAAACTTCAGCAATGCCAGAAGAGGTGAGATAAGCTTCAGCACGTTTGCTTACAGCGCGAGGGTCACGAATATAGGGTTTTCTTGTATCGGGGTCTTCAATATCACAACGTATAATTAAAGTTGGCACTTCACAAAAGATATCCAACATAGCAGTATTTTCATCAGGCTTAAGTAAGAGATCAGACTTATTGATATTTTGCCAACCGCACAAAGAAGAACCATCAAAAGCCTTGCCATATTTAAAAAAGTTGCTATCAATCTTACTTTGGGGAATGGTAACGTGATGTTCTTTACCGCGTAAATCGGTAAACCGTAAGTCCACATATTGAACTTCGTGTTCTTTAATCATATTTTTTATTCTTTCGCTCATCGCCCCTCTCCCAATTAGATACTTGAAGTATTCTAGCTGATGATAGTGTTTTTTTCGCAAGTTTTTTTAAAATAACTAAGCGGTGAAAAAACTGCATTTATAAAATAAGAATACTGCATAAAATTTGATCTAAGAGAAATTGAAGGGTAATCGAATGTCGATAAAAAATAAGTATCCGTGTGTCAACGGATACTTATTTTTAAATAGATTAATTAGGTTTACTTAATGGAGAAGAAGTTGCAGCTTGCTCAACACTTACCACCTCAGGCACTGCAACAGCCGAATTTTGAAATAAACCTGGTTTCGGTGATGAACTTGCAGCAGGAGTAATGATGATCGGATTAGTTGAATCAGAATTTTTCTCAGCATGGTTCACTTTTTTACTATGATACTTTTTTCTCTGCTTGTTAGATAAATTAATAGAAGCCATAGCGTTATTTAAGTTACTTGTACTAACAGCGTTTAAAGCGCTAAGGTTTGGAATAACCGGCTCATAAGGTTTTGCTAAAACATTAAGATTAATAACGTTCGGTGAGATAAGCTCGTCATAAGTTGGTTTCAATGCAGTTTGAAGACGCGTACCGCCCTTTGGTGAGCCATCTTTTTTTCCAAAAAGAAAAGACTTTGTTGGATCAGGGCTAACGAACGGTTTTAGCAAGACTAAAATATTATCTAAAGCTTTTTTACAATCATGTTGTTCCTCTAGAGACTCAATATCAATTTTATCCAGTGATTTAGCTAAATTTTTTGCTTGCTTTATGTGCCTGGGATTTAATCCATAATGATGCTTTTGGCGATCTAATGTTTCAGTTTCATAGGCGGTGATTACAGTTTTTATCTCAGCGATAAGTTTTTGAACTTCTTGTTTTGTTTGCTTCATAAAATTCCTATTGTTTTTTTTGTTAAACTTATTTTTTACTTACAATTTTTTATATTACATGAAAATTCATTGAGAACAAGCTCACCTTGTTTACTAATTTTATTTAGTATTTTTTTTAAAAATTTCTGAACAAAATTTATAATTATCTTTTTTTAAATAAAATATCTTTGAAATTAAGCAAGGAGAATTCTTAAAATAAATTTTGTATTTAATTAATGCTAGAAATTTTTATGAGATGGATGCAAAGAGGAACGTAAATTAATTTTAATTCAGTAAAAAAAACCCCCGGTGTTAAGCGGGGGTTTTAGTAATTAGCGCCTGGCGATGACCGACTTTTGCGCGGATCAGGTCCACACTATCATAGGCGCTAAATGGTTTCACTTCTGAGTTCGAGATGGGAT